>CATMOE010000080.1:0-13160 GCA_950072105.1 uncultured Dehalococcoidia bacterium | reverse complement strand
AATCCTAACTGGCAGGAGGACGAGATGGATGCCCATTACCCAGTTTCTCTTGAGGGTGAATTGGACCCCAACCTTAGTCGGGGGCTTTGGCTGGTTAAGTGGTTCTTAGCTATTCCCCACTACGTCGTGCTTGCGTTTTTGTGGGTTGCTTTCGCAGTCTTGTGGGTGGTGGCGTTTTTCGCCATTCTCTTTACCGGAAAGTACCCCAGAGGAATCTTTGATTTCAACGTGGGCGTGTTACGGTGGTCGTGGCGGGTGAGTTTCTACACCTTTGGCGCTAACGGGACTGACCGGTATCCGCCTTTCAGTCTCAAAGAAGAGGATTACCCGGCAAAATTTGATGTCGAATAGCCGGAACAGCTATCCAAAGGCCTAGTGCTGGTCAAGTGGTTGCTGGGGATACCCCACTACATCGTTGTTGGAATACTCCACGGGGGATTCGGGCCGCGCTCGGGCGGACTCAACGCCGTATTGGTGATCTTCGCGTCCGTTGCACTGCTTTTTACCGGGCGCTATCCAGAGAGCATTTTTTATCTAATGATCGGCTTCAATCGGTGGGCCTTCAGAGTTGCCGCGTATTTCTTCCTGATGCGAGACGAGTACCCGCCCTTTCGGCTGGACCCGTAGTCGTCAATTTGGCGTCCAACGCTCTCCCGGAGACAGAGGCTTAAGTCTCGAATTCGCTAGAGGGCCAACGAAGCCGATGTAACGGGTGGGTTGAGCTAATAGTAAAATGGCCGCGAAGACAAGCCTACATGCTAAGGTATCTACTTTGAACTGATTTCGTAACACGCGGTATGGACTCAGTTGATTTAGGGAGAATTTAGACGTGGTATTTGGTGCTAAGCCGGCCGGTGGTGGCCCGAGAGCAGATGATGGGTAGCCTTGATGACCATCTAACTTGGATGCGAAGCCAGCACGAAGCCTCCAACGTGCTGTTTTCTGGACCTACGGCAGATCACAGCATGGGAATCTACGTGATTCGGGCTATGTCCAGGGACGAGGCCCAAACCGTCGCCGACTCGGACCCGTTCCATTCGCTTGGATTTCGGAATTACGAGATGCTGGACTGGGAGGTGCATCAGGTCATGGGCGCCGGGCCATTCAGCAGCGGCCAGATGGCCTTCCGGCGTGAGACGGCCGGAGGCGCGAGTACGTAGATCCATCGGTAGGGCCGGATCTGTTGACCTGATTCGGTCTCTCCGTCGGGTTCGGCTTCGACCGATGCTTATGGGGGGCCGACTGGACCCGGGCCGTAGGATTGTTGAGCTACGAGCCGGGCGTCTAGGCGTTCCAGTTCACCGATTAACTCTCGGATTCAGAGCGTTTCCCGCTCACGGGCGGGTCACTGGCGAAGATTTACAACTGGTGGCCTGACAAGGGTGGGTGATGACTTCTTCGACAGATTCGCGTCATGACCTCCCGCCAATCACCCAACCAAGATTCTTCGCTTCAACGTTGTCTGCTAGTCCTGTTTCTAGATGATTTTAATACATGGACAGAACCCCCTCTCTAACCTTCCCCGGTAAAGGGGGCGAGGACAAGTCCCTTCCCCCTCGACGGGGGAAGGTCAGGATGGGGGTGATTCGCATCCATCACAATTAACTGGATGATGTACTAGTCCAACGGCGCATTGCCCGGCTATAATCAGACTCAAATGTGAATCTAGGGGAGGCCCCGCATGAAGTTCCTAGCCATGACTCTCATCCCGTACGGCCCGGATCCCATCACCGGGATCCAGCCTTCAACCACGGAACGTTTGCGCTCGGTAGTGGACAACGCGGTGCTCGCCGAGGAGTTGGGCTTTGACGGGTACGGTGTCGGGGAGCGCCATGAGCGGCCCTTCCTCTCGTCTTCGCCGCCGGTCATCCTCAGCCACATCGCCGCCCGGACATCTAAGATCAGGCTGTTCACCACGGTGACCACTTTGAGCCTCTTGGATCCGGTGCGGGCGTTCGAGGATTATTCCACCCTTGACCACTTGAGCGGAGGCCGGCTGGAACTGATGATTGGCAAGGGCAACGGTGCCGCCCAAGCCAAGTTATTCCACGTCACCGAAGAGGACCAATGGGAGCGCAACCGCGAGGGTTATGAGCTGTTCCGCCAATTGTGGCGGGAGGACAAGGTAACCTGGTCCGGCCAGTTCCGTCCGTCGCTGGACGAGGCCGAAACCTGGCCGCGTCCGTTGCAGCAACCCATCCGGGTCTGGCACGGCAGTGCGACCAGCGAGGCGTCGGTGGAGCTGGCGGCCAAGTGGGGCGACCCTCTCTTCTCAGCTAACGTCACCAATCCCATCGAACCTTACGCCGCCCTGGTCCGTCACTACCGGGAAAGCTGGGTGAAATACGGCCACGACCCGGAGGACCTGTTGGTCGGGGCCGGAACCGCCGGTTACTACTGCGCCAAGACGTCGCAGGATGCCATCGCGACGTATCGCCCGTTCTTCGACGCCAGAGTGGCTGGGATGCGGGCGCGGGGTATGGATCCGGTGTTCCACTCGCTGGAGGATGCGATAGAGCGCAGTTCGGCCTTGGTCGGCAGCCCGCAGCAAATCATTGAGAAAGTGCACCGGTATCACGAGCAGATGGGGCACGAGATCCTGAATATAAACGCTGACGGCGCTGGTCTAACCCCGGCCCAGCACCGGGCGACACTAGAGTTATTCCAGAGTGATGTGGCCCCGGCATTACGCCGCGATATCCCGAGCCGCCCCTTTCCGCAGGTCGTTAGCTAGCAGGCTTTCGCGGCCTACTGCTTCGGCCGGCATAATCCAATGGGAAAGCCGGAGCTGCGGATGGCCCGATTATCGTGGCGGCGAATGATCTGAGCGGAGCTGAAGACGGAGACGAGTAACCCTGCACTCTTGCCCCCGGCCCTTTCCGTCCCTAGCACGCCGCACTCCCTTGCAGGCCTCCCTGCGACCTAAGTCACCCAAGCCACGCCCGGAGCAGCACGCTCTTCGTCTTTACCGCCCTTCGCTACCTTGACCTTCGCGTTAGCGTCGGTTACCGCCGTGTGCGTGATAATGAACTGACCCGTCGTTCCTGCCGGAGTTTTCACGCGGTACTGCCACTCTATAGGCCATGCGTACGACCCGGCCCCTCCAGCTTTCGCTACACCACTACTATCAGTCTTCTTCCAATCGTCCCTATCGAACCAATTCCCTACCTCGTCGGGAGACTGGTCGTTGTTGGAGTCGTCTAATTGCGTCCAAGTACCATTTGAATGCGTCATCCCCATCACCCCAGCAGCCTTCCAGGCTCCAGTGCCTGTACTGACGCCGCCCCCCTCCCGATGCTCTACATTTTTGAATGACACGTCGCTGGGTTTAAATTCTGCGTTCTTACCCTCGAACGATGCACCCGCTCCATCGCTTGGATATATCGCATATGCACCCTTGTCCTTGAAAAACGCGTCTGAGGGTTCTACGACATTGAACGTTACATCCGCTTTGTTGTTCGCAGCCACCTTCAATTCTATTTTCGCACTTGCGTCAGCAGCATCTGGCGCCTGCCATGTCACACTCAGTTTCCCGGTCTTGTCGGCTGGGAGCGTCCCACGGCTTGCTGACCAATCGCCTGCTACGTCGCCCGTCAGAGTTACCTTCTCGCCAATCCCCACTTTTTTGCGATTGGCATTGCCGTCTCCGTGGGCCGTTGCTACAGTAACGTTAGTGATTGTTGCCAATTGGGCGACACCGTCCGGCGCCCTGATACTCCTTTGTTGAGTGACGACACTTGCCCCGGCCTTACTATTGTTTTCATGTACCAAATCCGCTGGCGCGCCTATATGGAGGGCCCTTGCCCCCATGACATCCGCTTCATGCTCTAAGCTTTTATCGTCATTGATACTTACCCCAACTTTCATTTGCGTAGTCGGGTTTACCCGGCCTTGTTTTGCTGCGCCACATGCCAGGCCTCGTGGGGCAAATGTTTTTCCTGTCCCGGTCCGACATGGATGTTGGAGCCTTGCGTGTACGCCAGCGCCTGTAACGTGGCGGGCTTAGAAGAATTGTAGTGGACTTTCACATCGCTCATAGACAGGCCGGACAGGTTTTCAATACCTGACTTCAATTCGTCCGGCATTCCAGTCTTGTTTTCCTCTGGTCGCTGCGGCTCGAATTTCCCTTGGAGCAAGTCTTCTTCCCCGGTCCCTGCCGCTGGATTATAGCTTGACCGGCTTTCATCTGAAGCTCGTCCTCTTCCGGCGCGTCTTGCATTTGCACCGGTCCACCGGACGATCCTTTTATTCGCATCCTCTGCGCCACCGAATAAGGACCGCTGTTGGCCATGGCCTGCAGCCGGGCAGCTTTCGCAGCCTGGGGGCTGTTGTCAGCCATCATTTGCAGCTTCTTGAGTTGGACGGCTTCAGGGCGGTTGTCTTCTAATTGAAATGTGGCGTGGCCACCATCCACTTTGCTGGACGGTTGGCTGGCCACATTCCGGCTCTTGTTTTCCTGGCTTTTGGCAGTGTGAGTGTACATAATTCGAACCGTACCACCTTTTTTGCTTAATGGGGAATAGGGCTTCAGACGGGTAGGATCGGTTCAGTTAGCTCGTCTGGGAGATCGATGGTGCAGGAATTGGCGTTAAGAGCCAGCATGCGGTAGTAGCCCATCGTGGTGTTGAACTCGACCAGTCCTCTTACACCCAGTTGGTCCCGGGCGGCGGCGAAAGTCTCCTCGCTCACTTTGTTGGTTCCGGTAAGCTCCAACCCGTAATTGACCACCGCTGACTCCCCGGAGGACATGGCCGGAAGGGGCTTCTTATCACGGATGGCGTCCACCAAGGCATCACTGAGGCCGGCACGTCGGGAAGCGGCCGCATGGGCGTTCCAGATGAACTGGCAGTCCATAGACCGGGCCGCGATGATGGCAGCCAACCGCTTGTAAGTCTCGGGCAATTCGTCGCTCTCGCCCAGGAATTCCGACAATCTGTTCACTCGGACGGCCATCTCCGGGCTGTGGACCATTACCGACGAGGGTCCGACCACCGGGGGGCGGCCTCGGATACCCGCGATCTCGTCGTAGGCGGCCTGATGTTCCGGGGCAACTTCTTCCCGCGTGACAACCGGTATTCGTCTCGCCATATTTCTTCTAACCTTACCTTTCAGTGGCCAAGTCCGGCCGTCTTATCGTGGGCGTGGGTTATTCCCAAGCCCGGTTATCAACGATCCCCTCATAGGTCACACCGCCGGTGATCAATTCGGGATAGCTCTGCATCCAATCGTAGGTCCGTTGGAACCGCTCCCTAGTGTAGGGCGCCGGCGGAGCGTAGAGGAAACGCCACGTTTGCAGCTCGTGGGGCTCAAGGGCCCCGCCGGTTTCATCGATCAAGTAATGGGCGTATTTGCCGGGGTTGGCGTGAATCATCTCCGCGGCCTTGGCTTGGGCCTGGAAATTCGCTGCCAGCGTCGGTCCGTCCATCTCTTCGCCGGCCGCCTCGCTACGGGTGGAGTGACTCTCCATGATGATGCGGAAACCCTGCTTCTGGGCCACGCTGATCCAGGGCTCGTTGAAGGTACAGGCCGCCAATTCGCCCTTCCGGACAGCCTCCAACCGTTGCGGCATCGTTCCGAAATTGACGACTTTGATCTCGTCCTTTCGGAGAAACCCTTCCAGCATCTTCAAGGTGGTGAAGTGGGAACCGTTGAAGATCGTTACCGCGATCTCCGTGTTGGCCAGTTGCTCCGGCTCCACGATCTTGCTGTCTGGGCTGGTCACGATGGCAAACTTGGACATGGCCGCGCCCAGGGCGACGATCTTGGCGGGACGTTGGTCAGATCCCTCACCGTCCGCCGCGCGCTTCATGACCCCCCACTCACACAGCCGGAACTGGTCCATGCCTCCGCTGTTATAGAGTATTTCCAGGGGTCTATCGAAGATATTTTTCGGGCGTATGGGCGTGTTTACGTTAGCCGAGCCCGGAGTTTTCACTATCTCCACGTCTAGCCCTTGCTCACGAAACAAGCCTTCTTCATGAGCGACCAAGACAGTCAGAGAATGGACCGCGTTGCTGACGGATAACCGGACTTTCTTCAGTTCGGTTTCAGTAGCCATAAGCCTCCCCCCGAGAACGTTGGATATTATATCGGCCCGTCGTATCGGGTCGTGGGTCGTTGGGTCGGTTGTTGGTGATACGACCGGCGATCAGGCTTAATTCCAGGCTCGGTTGTCCACGACCGTGTCATACGTACCGCCTGAGGCGACCAGGTCAGGATAACCCTGCATCCAACGATAGGTGTCCTCAAAGCGCTCAGCCGTATACGGCGCTGGGGGGCCGTAAAGGAGCCGGGTAGTGTTCAGGTCCTGAGGCTCCAGAAGACCCTTGGATTCCGTCACGAAGTAGTGAACGTATCTGGAAGGGTCGTTATTAATCATTTCGGCGGCCCTTGCCTGCGCGCGGAACATGGCAGCCAGGGTGGGTCCGTCCAACTCGTCGCTGGCCGCTTCGGCCCGGGTGGTGTGGCTCTCCATGATTACTCGGAAGCCTTGTTTCTCGACCACGCTGATCCATGGTTCCATAAGATTTGCCGCCGCTACTTCACCCTTTCGAACCGCCTCGATACGTTCCAGCATGGTGCCCGCGTGGATAGCATTGATGTGGCTTTTCTCGATAAACCCTTCCAGCATCTTTAGGGTAGTGAAGTGAGACCCATTGTATGGACTCACCGCGATGGGTTTGTCCTTAAGCTGCTCGGGATCGTAGATACCGCTATCGGGAAAGGTGACGATGGCCATCTTGGTCATGGCGGCGCCCAAAGCCACGATTCTAGCGGGGCGATTGCCCGACTGGTTCGACTCGACCGTGCGCTTCATCACTCCCCACTCACACATGCGGTACTGGTCCAAGCCGCCGGCGTTGTACAGGGTCTCCAGGCTGCGGTCAAATACATTCCCGTGGAGAGCCTCGCCGACCGGGTTGGCCCGCGCCGTGCCGACGGTGTCGATGACCTCCACGTCCAATCCCTCATCCTTGAAAAGTCCCTCGTCCCGGGCCACCAGCACCGACAGATCGTGAACCGCGTTCATCATGGACATCCGTATCGTTGTCTTTTCGCTACTGGTAGTCATAGTGCCTCGCTTTTGGGTTACTTGGAGACTTTTAGGGTGAGCCGCCGCGATATTTTACACTGAGGTCTAAGGATACACTCGGTATTTTAGTACCAGCGAATCGCAACGGCAACCGGTTTCAGTTTGCCGTATTCCTTTGTGGCTTGACCCCAATGTCGCCTCGGCCGACCCGGGCATTTTCTCCCATAAAACTAGTTTTGCCAATAGATCTAAAATGTGAACTAGTATTACTTTAATAATGGTGGATTCCGTTAGGATATAATTGTTTACCGATTGGAAAACTGATAGAATACGCGAATATCGTCGGATGCCCACTCAACGGCCTCCGGTCTGTCTCACTTTTAGGATCCACATTCGAAGGCGCTTGATTCAATCTTCAATTCAGCCGGCGCCCTTCTGTCGACAGCCAGATTCGGCCTTAATTTCCCCACAATCGGTTCGGACCAGATAGATTCAGAGAAACGATATCCGATGATTAACCTGATTTTCAGAATATTCAACGCGATATTCAGGAGGAAATCCATGGCTGAAGTCGACCGTGGTGAAAACACGGGTACCAACGGCGAAGTAACCGTTGACATCGATAGTCTCAAGGTATCTCCCGACGCGCCGGACGTCCGGGACTAGATCTACAGACCGGCCTTGATTGGCATTCGCAACGAGGTGATGCCCGAAAAGGACGAGCTCAGAGTTCTCGACCAACTTAATGAGGGAGCTTGCACAGGGTTTGCTCTTGCCGCGGCTATTGACCTTCTCAACGGACGATGGGGTCGGAAGGACAAAGTCAGAAGCAAGATGCTCTACGAAATGGCCAAGCGCTTCGACGAGTGGCCTGGTGAAGGTTATAGCGGTTCCAGCTTGCGAGGAGCTATCCGCGGATGGTCGCACAACGGGGTGTGCACTGAAAGTGCCTGGCCATACCAAAATGCGGAAAATCCCGATGACCTAACGGTTGGACGGGCCAAGGAGGCGCGTTTGAACACCGTTGGCGCCTACTATCGGCTTAGTCCAAACGTATCTGACTACCACTGCGCCCTCAACGAAACAGGGGTAGTAGTTGTATCGGCGAAGATTCATCAAGGCTGGTTCAATTCCTTGGATTCTGACGGTTGCGTGACCAAAGGCGAAGAGATCCCTGGCGCGGGACACGCCTTTGCCTTAGTTGGATACACGTCCAACGGATTCTGCGTGCAAAATTCCTGGGGCAAGACATGGGGCAACAACGGTACCTGCATCTGGACTTATGAAGACTGGGCCGAGAATATCATGGATGGATGGGTGTTCCGTCTTGCGCTGCCCGAGCCCAAGATATTCGGGTTGAATCTGGGCGTTGAGAGCCAGGCGTCGGCAAACAAGGATGAATGGCCAGGGTGGTTCAAGAAGTCAACAAAGCGAAGCGAGATAGTGGGTCACTTCGTGCATATCGATGACGGCAAGTTCTACGACAAGAAGGAGTACCACAGCAACGAGACCTATGTCCGGGAAACAGCTCAGAAGATTATTGACTCAACCAGAGACTATCGACATATCGTGTTCTATGCTCATGGAGGATTGAACCCGCCAAAGTCCTCCGCAGCGCGCGTTAAGGGCATGAAGAATGTATTCAAGTCCAACGGAATTTACCCATTCCACTTCATGTACGATACTGGTCGCTTCGAAGAGTTGTCCGACGTTATATCTGGTAGTTCCGACCGTGCCGAAGCGCGCGTTGGAGGTATTTGGGAAAGTATTTAGGAACGTACTGACAGGATAATTGAGGAACGCGTCAGCAGGATTGGGACCCTTGTGTGGGACGAAACGAAGCAAGGCGCGGAACGGGCGTTTATTGGGAACGGCGCGGGTATATCAGTTCTTGGAATTTTCCGTGAAGCCGTGGCTGCCAAGAATCTTAAGGTGCATCTGATTGCCCACAGTGCGGGAGCTGTGTTGATGGCTCACCTGTTGAGTGCCTCTGACAATTTCGGCTCACTATTGAAACTCGCAGTCTCATGGCTCCAGCGTGCACCGTGGCCCTTTACAATACCCATTTCGCCCCGCGTTCCAGGAACGACTCGTCTGACGCTGCTACCAAGGTAAAAAACATACAAATCTATAATCTCACCGATGAGTTGGAGAGAGACGACAACGTTTCACAGCTCTACCGCAAGTCGTTGCTGTATCTGGTATCGAATGCTTTTGAAGGGGCAGAGCCAACTGAGAGCACACCTATCCTGGGAATGGCCAAGTTTGAAAATCAGATTACGCCAGGTGGCAATTTGGAACTCATCCACTGTGGCATCGGTTCTCCGGTACGCAGCAACAGCAAATCACACAGCGGCTTCGATAACGACACAGATACGATGAACGACATTCTGCGCCACATTATAAGCGGGGAACCGGAGGGTAAGTTCACCAAAGACGACCTGGACTTCTAGTGGTCACAGCATGACCCTGAAACGCTTGGTTCTATCCTGAAGCATTAAGGGCCTCGCCGGCTGCTGCGTGAGCTTCGCAATCTTGATAATTCCTGGGGATACGATAAACGTTGGTAGGCCATCCATGACTGGTATCTCAAGCAGTTATGCGAAGTCTTCTATTCAGTTAGGGATCTCGAGGGCAGCCAACGATCGTAAATCAAGCGGGGCTTAGAAATGGCTACGATCAAAGCAAATCGCCGTCTGGTCAGGACACCTTTCGCGCTTGAGAAAGGCAAGGTTTACCGCCTTTCTGCGACCGGGAAATGGACGGACTTCATTCCCACAACGACGGCGTCCGGCTATTCGGCTTTCTATCTGAAGTGCTTCGAGAAATGGAGGAGGCTGCCTGACGCGAAATGGTTTTCGATAATCGGACAGATTGACGACCAGCGGGAAACTCGATTCGACATCGGGATTCTGCTCGAAAAAAACGAACCTTACCTATCCACTGCCACAGGTGTTCTCCAGTGCTTTGCCAACGATTTATCATTCATGTACCGGAACAACTGGGGCGCGATCGAACTTGGGGTAGAAGAGATATGAAAATTGCCACCTTCGAATCGGTCAATCCGCTTCTAGTCGGCAGAAGCATGACGCGGCCACGGGGATGTCAGTTCGAGCGTTGGCGAGCCTGAGCCGTTGCTCTATTATCGCTGCCTCCGCCGTTCGACCGAGACGCGTCAAGCATTCGTGATACTCGTGCAGACTCCATACATTATCGGGATGCTGAGAGGCGAGGCTGATGGTGTCACCGCAGCCAAGGTCTTCCCGGTAGATCCGGCAGGCTTCTTCCACCCGGCCTTGCTCCATCAGTAGGGCTCCCAGCGCGTGGCGTGTCGGCTGCATCCACCCCCATGGCTCGTCGTAGGGTAGGTTGTCGTCTAATTCGACGGATTTACGAAGATGGGCAAATGATGCGTCGGAGTTTCCCTTCCGGTACTCGATCTCACCCAACATCATCTCGCGGGCTACGGCCAGGATGTCGAGGCAGGTGTTGTTGAATATGTAGCGGCTGTCCGGCACCCGTGCCAGGGCCTCATCGAAGAGGGCCGATTCCCTTTCGGCCGCCGGAACGTCTCTGGTGGAAGCTAGGGCCACCGCCTTGGCGTAACGAATCATCGCCGTCGTGACGCAATACAATTCCTGATCTTCGGGCAGGTCCTGAACGATGATCTCCTCCCATCGGCCGAAATGGATCAACACGTGCTTTTTTTATCGAGACGAATCCTTCCAGCCAGTCGGCCATCGGCGGTGATTCTACTCTCAACAACTCGGCGGTGAGTGTCGACGATATCATCTCCTCGGCGGCCTCGATCGCCGGACGATACTGGCCGAGGAACATCGCTCCATAGACCTTGAAATGGTAGTTATGACAACGGTAAAGCGAATAAAAGTTGACCGATCCTTCCAGCACCTGAAACTTCCGGTCGGCGATGATCGCCGCGTCATTGGAGTCGACGACCGCTTGATAGTGGCCGCAGAGTATATCGATGTGCGTCGCCATGTGCTGCAGATGGCTCGAGTCCGGCACGAGGCCGCGCAGCCGGTCAGCCACCTTCAGCGCTATTTCGGGATTCGGCGACATCTCCATCAGGTGGATATACATGTGGAGCAGACCGGGATGCCAGCGCCCTCCCGCGTCTTCGATGCGTTGCAGGGCCGACTCGAGCACTTCTTTGGCTTCAGCCGTGCTCGCGCCTTCAGCAATACCGCCGGTCTTCAGGTCCCATAGGTTCCATGGGGTGCGATTCATGAGGGATTCGGCAAAGAGAGTGCAAATGTCGGGATGGTCAGGAAATCGGTGGTAGACCCGGCGCATCTCTGTGACGTAATCTTCGACCCAACCAGAGAGGTCGGGTCCCGGCGTGGCGGTGGGGTAACGGAATGGCAGTGTCCCGATCAGCGCCTGTTCCATCTCGGTGACCACGTCAGGCAGAGCAACGGATTTGGCGGACGCCTCGTATGCCTCCGCGAGCACGGACTTGAACTCGGCTTCATCGAATGCGTCCCAAGGTTTGTTGTAGTTCGGCCCGAGGGCATGCGCGATTCCCCAATATGCCATGGCGCAATCCGGGTCGGATTCCAACGCGCGGCGGAAGCAGTGAGATGCTTCCCCGTGGTTGAACCCGTAGCACCATAACAAGCCGCGGTCGAACCAAACCTGTCCTTCGGGAGAACTGGTCGTGATGGTTAGGCGATGGCTCCCAAGATTATAGTAGCTGGACATTCACCTTCACCTTTTCTCGTGGTTTGAAATCATTGTAGCGAATCGCTAGGCCTTTGGAATTCCGGCTTTCGAACCCGAGTCGCCGGACCAGCGTTAAACTAGGCTATAGAAATGCCAAGGGTTGATGGAAACATTGTTCTCGAACCGCTGCATCGCGTTACCCTGTATGAAAATCGAAAAGACATAACGCACAGCCTAGGGTTTCCGATTTGTCTTCCGAAGACTGGGATCATCGAGGTTTGGTAACATGGCGATGATGGATGAATCTACCGCGCCCGCGCTGGCGCCGGCAGGCTGATATGGATGTGATTGAATCTAAAATACAAACCCAAAGCCCCCAATTCGCGGAGAACCGTGAACGAATATCAGCGCTGGTCGAAGAACTGAAGGGCCGGCTGTCGTCGGTGCGGGAAGGGGGAGGCCCGGAGCGGGTTGAACTGCATCGCAGCCGGGGTAAGATGATGGTGCGAGACCGCATCGAGGCCCTTTTGGACCGCGACTCGCCCTTCCTGGAGCTCAGTCCGCTGGCCGCATGGGGCGTGTACGACGACGAGGAGAACTCGGCGGGAATCGTCACCGGCATCGGCGTGGTGCATGGAAGGGAAGCGGTGGTGGTGGCCAACGATGCCACGGTGAAGGGGGGCACCTACTACCCCATCACGGTAAAAAAGCACCTGCGAGCCCAGGAGATCGCCCTGGAGAACCACCTGCCCTGTTTTTACCTGGTGGATTCGGGCGGCGCTTTTCTGCCCCTACAGGCCGAGGTTTTCCCAGACCGGGAGCACTTTGGACGCATCTTCTACAACCAAGCCAAGATGTCAGCCGTGGGCATTCCCCAAGTGGCGGTAGTCATGGGCTCCTGCACGGCCGGTGGCGCTTACATCCCCGCCATGAGCGACGAAGTTGTCATCGTCCGGGATCAAGGCACTATTTTCCTGGCCGGTCCGCCCCTTGTTTTGGCCGCCACGGGTGAAGAAGTGGACGCCGAATCCCTTGGAGGGGCCGACGTGCACACCCGGATCTCCGGCGTCGCCGACCATTACGCGATGGACGACGAGGACGCGTTGGCCATCGCTCGCAACATCGCGGAGAACTTCGTTAAGAAGCGAAGCTTGCCTTTCGAAGTCACGACTCCGGAGCCGCCCGCCTACCCACCGGAAGAGATCTACGGAATCATATCCGCCGACAACCGGAGGCAATACGATGTCCGGGAGGTGATCGCCCGCATCGTCGATGGTAGCCGGTTTCATGAATTCAAAGCCAACTACGGTGAGACTTTGGTGTGTGGCTTTGCCAGGGTCTGGGGATACCCCGTGGGAGTGGTGGCCAACAATGGGGTCTTGTTTTCGGAAAGCGCTTTGAAGGGAACTCACTTTATTGAGCTATGCTCTCAGCGTGGCATCCC
>CATMOE010000079.1:0-13526 GCA_950072105.1 uncultured Dehalococcoidia bacterium | reverse complement strand
CTGCAATTGCTGGCTTACCACATCGCGGTGCTGCGAGGCTGCGACGTGGATCAGCCCCGGAACTTAGCCAAGTCCGTCACGGTTGAATAGCCTGGTATCCGGGCGCCGGCTCCGCCCCGAGCCGTTTTTACCGCGGTCCCTTTAAATGTCCGATTTCCCGGATGGTTTCAGTAAATTCCGATACTCTCTGTCCAACGTCCCACGCCTAACCCCGGGCGAAATTCTCCAAGACGTTTAAATTCCCCTCTAGAGTTCCACGGTACCAATCGAAGGATTACCCCCGGCGTAGCCATTTCCCGGGCCCGGTGGATTTATTTGGGTTAGCCAATTTTTCATCATAGGAACCACCCTTGAGGGTGATTCCTATAGGCGTGATTGAGACTATTGTAACTACATGTCCAGTTATACGAGCCCAAGAGATAATTTGATGCGGAGCGAAAGAGGTTTCACTCTGGTTGAGCTGTTGGCTGTAATGGCCATCATCGGCATTCTTGCCGGAGTGGTCGCCGGGTCCATCTCCGGCTTAGGCGCCAGCGGACAGAACGCTCAGATCCAGAGCGACACAAGAAACTTGGCAACGGCCGCCGACCGGTTCTATGATGACTCCTTCCCCCAAACCTACCCGGTCGTTAACCCCGACACCAATAACGATGGAGAACTGGATGGTCTGGATTCCCCTCATCTGCCTGCCGGCGACGTGAACGTCAGGCTCATCGACTTCGATGCCAGATTGCCCCAGGATCCCACCAAGACCTTCGCTCCGGACTATATTAAAGATATCCCCAACTCGGCTGCCCTGGTGAGTTACCGGGTGGTCACCACCACTGGTGACGTCTTCCCCGCTGCCGATGGCGCTCCCTTAATTCTTCCGTCCAACAGCAGGCTGAACGTAGCCGCCGACGACACAGAAACCGGCGCCACATCCACCATAACCTTTAGTCTAATCATGAGCAAAAACCGGGCGGCGGTGGAGCTTTTGAAGACCCAGATACCCGCCGGATACATCATCGGGGGACAATCTCTGCCCACCGGTGCTGAAGTGGGCAAGCTGGATGTCTTTTTTGACGTTGACAATCCCTGGAAACCGGGTCATATATTGAAAGTTTCCGCCCCGGTCCTGGCGACGGGACGAGCCAACAAGTGGGAGGTTTCACCCAACTATGCCACGGCCGTAAGCGAAGCCGACGGCAACGTTGTGGGCACCGTAAAAGGGGCACTCCAAGCAGACGGCATTACCCGAAACCCGGGTCCAACGCTGACCCACAAACTGGAAATCTCCCCGGCCACCACTGATACTCCGGGCACCATAAACTTGGAGATCGACCGGTCCCAGGGCTCGCTAGTGGAGCACAACGAATCCAGGGAGACCTGGGTTTTGAAGATTTTCAGCCATCCCGACGAAAACAATCTTAACGACCCGTTGATTACCAATCCCAACCAGGCTGCGGTATACCGTTGGATCAGCGAGGAACACTCCACCATCCAGGTAAAGGACGTGTTCGAGCAGGTGGCGGGCCGGCCAGGCGTTGTTGATCAAGGGAGACCCCATAGCCTCCCCAACCCCAATCCCAACGTCAACCCCGGTACCGGACATCACAGGGCCGATAATGGGTACGATATCCCCGAATAATAGCGCCACCGGCGTGGCGGTGGGCATAAATATCGTGGCAACATTCTCCGAAAAAGTAACTGCGTCGACGGTTAATGCAACCACGTTCAAGATCGAAGACAACCTCACCAACCCCGTAGCGGGATTGGTCACCGTTGCCGGGAATGGCCTGAGCGCGACATTCAATCCGTCGGTAGGCCTGGCGAATGGCACCACCTACACGGTGACGTTGACCAGTGGTATCACCGATTTGGCGCTAAACACATTAACGCCTTTCACCAGCATATTCACGACTGAGGCGCTAGCCGCACCGGCTCTGGCAGTCTCAACGTCGGCGCTGGACTTCGGGACCGGTCTGATCAACTTGACCTTTGACATAACCAACACAGGCGGGGGCAGCCTCACTTGGACGATCTCCGACAACGACAGCGTAGGATTCTTAGGGACGGCTCCCACTAGCGGATCCACCACGTCTGAGACGGACACGATCACGGTCACGGCGAACCGGAGCAGCCTAGCTGCCGCGAACTACAGCGCCACCATAACTGTGGCATCGAACGGCGGAAGCGAGACGGTATCGGTAGCCATGGAAGTGCAAGCCGCACAACCCGCGGGCACCTTCCTTCTTAAGTGGGGTACCTCAGGCTCCGCCTTTGGGCAATTCGACTCTCCGCGTGAGGTAGTTGTGGACAACTCAGGCAACGTGTACGTGGTGGACAGAAGCAACCACCGCATCCAGAAGTTCGACTCATCCGGGAACTTCGTGATGGGTTGGGGTAGCGAGGGCACCGGCCCAGGACAGTTCTTCAGGCCCGAGCATGCGGACATTGACTCCGCAGGCAACATATACGTGGCGGACAAGGGAAATAACCGTATACAAAAATTTACCTCCGCTGGCGCCTTTGTAACGATGTGGGGAACATTTGGAAGCGGAGATGGTCAGTTCAACAACCCACAGGGCGTAGCGGTGGATGGAGCGGGCAACGTGTACGTAGCCGACACAAACAACGATCGTATCCAGAAGTTCGACTCTTCAGGTAGCTTCATAACCAAGTGGGTCAGTGATGTGGCATACGATATAGCCGCGGCGTCGGACGGCTCAATCTATGTAGCTAACAGAGACGACGACATCGTCCAAAAGTTTACCTCTTCTGGGGCACTCGTACTGATTATTGGGGGCATCTCCGGGGCAGATCCGGGACAATTCCGGCTCCCATCCGGTGTGGCCGTAGACTCAGCAGGAAACGTCTATGTAGCCGACAGAGGCAACGACCGCATCCAGAAATTCACATCCGCGGGGGTCTTCCTGGCCGAGTGGGGCATATTTGGAACCGGCGATGGGGAGTTCAATACCCCACAGGGCGTGGCGGTGGACGGAGCGGGCAATGTGTACGTTGCCGATACCAAGAACGACCGTATCCAGAAGTTCTCCTCGGGTGAGTAGTTTGGCTAGGTTTTACTGGTTCGAAGATGTTACGCCGCCTGAAAGCCTGAATCTCTCGGGCGGCCCACAACGGGCGACCAGAGTGCAATAGCCCTTAGCTGGCCGGTAAGGATGGAAAAAGCAATAGGCCGGTCATTTGATTCAGGAGCGCCCCGGTGAAATCCGGGGCGCTTTTTTATTAATAGATCATTTCCCACCGGCCATCAGGCGCCACCGGACAGAATCAAGGGACCGCGTAATGCTCCGGTCACCGGGAGGTTCGCTGGGGCCATTGACATCAAGACGTCGCAGCCAGGTTGGACCGGTCCGACGGCAAGATAAATCACATCCGTGGCCGATACGGCGCCAAACCCTGACCTTCACGGCCCACCAGAGCCACAACGTCAAAGTGCCCCTCAGTCCGATCTAGGCGTACAGATCAGTAGTGGGTGAGCCGAGCGTTGTTTTCGAAACCAGACAGACCCACCAGCCCGGAGTCGTGGGCGCGGCCATCATCATCCCCTCTCTGGTAAGTTTTGACCGGCCTAGGCCCATTGCAGTCACGAATAGGCCACCCTTTCTAGTGGGAAACCCATTGCCCGAGTTGGAGGCACGGCGGAAGGCGCCCTGGCGACGGGGCAAGGGAAGAACCCACAAACATTTTGCGTGGCAACCCCCAATGTTATGCGGGATGGCTGTCTATTCCCTCTCCCTTGGAGTTTGTATTCTCATATCACCGGTCTGGATTCGAACCAACCGGCCGGAAATCAGCTCTCAACATGGGCCGAGCAATCGAATTCACGATGATTTCAAGGCTGGAGAGCGGTTAACAACTTGATCATCCAAGTATGCACCCATGAGGGTGATGCTAAAGCGGGCCATCGCGGCCAGGATGAAGACGAGGCTTAAGAAACGGAGGGCTTATCATGGTACTAGGCAGAGATAGATCGCAGAAGGGTTTCACACTGGTGGAGTTGTTGGCCGTCATGGCCATTCTAGGGATTCTGGCCGGTCTGGTGGCCGGCACGGTGGTAGGATTGGGGTCCCGGAGCCAGTCGACTCGGCTGGACGGTGACCGGGACGGCATTCGGAAGGCGGCCAACGCCTTCTTCCTGGACTCCTTCCCCGAAGCCTATCCGGTGGAAGACGTGACAGCCGCCCAATCATCGCTTGCTGTCGATGGGATAAAAGAGATTGACTTTAAGCAGGGATTGCCCCAAGACCCTAACAAGACATTCGTCCCAGACTTCCTCACGTCGTTGCCGGACTCGTCGGCCCTGGTGAGCTGGCGGCTAGACGAAAACTCGGGCAACGTATTCTTTGCCCAGGACGGTTCGCCGCTGATCAAGCCGTCCAACAACCGGCTGGACATAAGACAAGCCACCCCGTCGTCCAACCCCGACTATGTGTTCGAGTTGGAGATGGGCAAGAATGAGGCGGCGCCCAAGATCCTAGAGATCAAGGTCCCCAACGGATATACCATCCGGGGGCGGGCGGGCTTTGGCGAACACATTGGTTGGGACACTGACGGTCACCCTGGACACGGACAACGCAGTTGATCCAGGCCAGAAAGTCGTCTTCGGCGGAGTGATCGTGACCACAGCCGAGTCCAACGAATGGGTGTTGGTCGTGGATTATAACGATTACATCACAGGCTCCGGTACTAAGGATCCGTCATTCGAAACGGGCAACCCGGGCTTTGACCTTAAGCCGTCGGGTGAGGCGACCCGCTTCCACGCGATCAGCGTCGTTCCTCCGACCAGCGACAGTTCGGGGAGTTTGACCTTTACACTATCCCGAGGAAGTGACGCCGACGCTAACGAGGCAACCGAGACCTGGTTGATCACCCTCTTCAACTCGGCCGATATACTATTGGCGGCCACCACTGAACTCTCTTCAACAAGCGGCACGGGCGACGTGGCTGCTGAAGGCGAAGGCCTGCTGGAGGCATTCAGGTCTTTGGACACGTCCACGGGATATTCAGTGACGGTATCACCCTCTATCACCCCGGAGACGATACTTTCGGAACCCACTACCAACGCGGTATATCGCTGGGCTGCCGAAGAGCACACCACTATCTCCCCAGTGGTTGGCACCAGCAATTTCTTCAGCGCTGTGCCGGGCAGCCAGGGGGTGCTAGTTAACACAAACTAAGGTGGTACGACTACGGAAAGACGGTATTCCATCGGTATCAAGTCTAGGTGTGCTACCGTCTACGTTTTGACCGGCCAAAATACGCCAGAAGGGACCCAGGAAGCTTCCTGGGTCCCTTCTGGTTTGCCGGCGTAAGCACCAAATACGGTAAACCCGTCAACAATTCATCGATAATGGGTTGAAGTCAATGTTAAGAAGTGAAATGATATAAAAGGTATCTATATATCGAACTAAACCGGCGCATTGAAAGCGTCGTTTGAGTGAAGGATTATATTCAAATGTTGACCACGACCAATAACGGTGAGGTCGACTTCCGCCAATACAGCCCACTGATTTCGTCTCAGCTTTCAGACCAACTAACGGGGGTGGCTGAACAGTTGCGGGGACGCCGCATCGTCCATGTGAATAGCACCGCCAAGGGGGGAGGCGTCGCCGAGATCCTCCAGTCGATGACCCCTCTAATGAATGCCCTGGGCATTGAGACTGAGTGGATCGTGATCAATCCGCCCGCCGAGTTTTTCCAGGTCACCAAACGGATCCACAACCTGTTGCAAGGAGCTCCCGGTACCCTGTCCGCCGAGGAGTTGAAGGTTTATTTCGGCAGCATCGAGGACGTGGCAGCCGAATTTCGAACTAGCAACGCCGAAGCTGATATTTGGTTCATGCACGATCCCCAGCTATTGCCCCTGGCCGGTATGCTGCGGGAAAACCGCGGCGGGGTATGGAATTGGGTATGCCACATCGACCTCACCGCCCCCAACGCCAGCGTTCTGGAAACATTGCTGCCCCTTACTCAAGACTATGACCAGTTGGTGTTCTCACTGGAATCTTATGTGCCCAAGGAACTGGCTGGTACCCCACGAGTTCGCATCGCCCCGCCGGCGATCGATCCGGTGAGCGCCAAGAATACAGCGATGCAGGAGCCGGAAGCGTTCAAGATCGTGTCCGCCATGGGCATCGACACCGCCAGGCCCCTGATCACCCAGGTGTCCCGCTTCGATCTATGGAAGGACCCGTGTGGTGTGATAGACGCGTTTAGACTGGCCCGAAAGGATGTTCCGGGATTGCAATTAGCTCTGCTTGGATTGAGCGAGGCCATCGATGACCCCGAGTCTCAAGTAGTGTATAACAGCGTGGCCGGTCACGCCGAGCAGGACCCGGATATACACCTGTACTTTTCCTGCGAAGGGCTGCCCACGTCGATCGATCGGGTTGTCAACGCATTCCAAGTGGCTTCTCAGGTGTTGCTGCAGAAGTCCACGCGAGAAGGTTTCGGACTGACGGTCACCGAGGCTATGTGGAAAGGCAAGCCCATGATCGGCGGGAATGTCGGGGGAATCCGCATACAGATCGAGGATGGCGTGTCTGGCTACTTAGTTGATAGCCCGGAAGAATGTGCCAGGAGAATCGTGAATCTTATCAGCCACCCCGATACGATGCTGAAGATGGGTCAGGCGGCACAGGAAAGCGTTAGGCAGCGCTTCTTACTACCCCGCTTAGCGTTGGACTACTTGAACGTGGCCCAGGCAAGTCTGGCCGCCTCTAACAATGGAAAAGGTCATGACGCCGAGGCTTCCGAGGGCCGATCGATCTCTTCTCCAACGGAATCAATAGCCGCCGACTGCTAAAACCAGGAGGCTGGCTGTGGACGTCCCCAGCTAGTTCTTGCTGAGTGATCAAAGCGGCCGGGGCGTTAAAACCGGCCGCTTTCCGGATCCTGTTCAACCCACTTCCAACGCCCCAACCATTACGTTGTAGCATCGTGCGTAGTGTGGCTTGTTGCCGCCGAAGAGAAGTTGAGTTAGAGTCTAATCATCCTTCTGTTCCGGACGGCCGCGCCGGGCCTAGTGCCCATCTGCTCCTTTCGGGAACTGAGATTTCTCCAAGATTCAGTCGAGGTGTTAACCGTGGCTTTAATGACAGTTCTGGTGATGATTGACGGGTTCGACCCGGAATACGTGGAAAGCAGCCCCATGTCGAATCTTCGGCAACTGGCCAAGCAGGGTTTTATGACTGAAGCCAAGGCCATGATGCCTACGGTCACTAACGTGAACAACGTGTCGCTGGTGACCGCCAGCTATCCGGAAGCCCATGGAATCACCTCCAACTACTGGCGAAATCGGGAGGATGGCAAAGAGTACTACATGGAGTCTGGCGAGTTCATTCTGGCCGAGAACATGTTCCAGCGGGCAACCAAGCAAGGCGCCCGGTCTCTCTTGGTCACCGCCAAGGACAAGCTACGAAAGCTTTTGGGAGAGGGGACGACCCTCAGTGTGTCCTCGGAGCAGCCACCCCAGTGGGTGGTGGATGGGGTGGGTGAGCCACCGCCCATATACTCCATCGAAGTTAATGAATGGGTCATCGACGCCGGCCGCTACATCCTAAGCCAAGAACATTACGATCTGGTATATCTGACCACGACAGACTATGCCATGCACACATACGCTCCGGAAGAACCGGAGTCGGCCAGGCACATCGAGTTGTTAGACGCCGCTATCGGCCGTTTGATGGATAGTTTACCGGATGTCCAACTTTTGGTGACCGCCGACCATGGGATGTCCTCCAAGGGCCGTATGATTCACCTCCCGGGGGAGCTGGCCAGCCGGGGGATCCAGGCGCAAGCAGTCCCTATCATTAAGGACCTGTACACGGTTCACCACTCCAATCTGGGCGGTTGCATCTACTTGTATCTTCAGGAAAGCGATCAGGAAAAAGCGTTGGAGGTCCTACGCGGTATCGACGGCATCGATGAGGCGCTTCCCCGTGAGGAAGCGGCGAAGAAGTTTCATCTGATGTCCGGCCGCATCGGAGACCTGATGGTATTGGGCGCGCCGGACGTGGTGTTCGGGGACCCTCAAGAGGTTACCATGCCGCCAACACTACGCTCCCACGGTTCGCTGTACGAGGAGCGCGTACCCATCATCGGCTACGGCAGCGGTTTCGACGGATTCGAATTCAAGGAAAACAAGGACTTGGGCCGTTTCGTCTTCGAACGGGTGCTCGCATCGAGTCCAGTGCGATAATGGAACCCATCGGTGTTCTAGCGCCCGCAACCACCGCCAATCTGGGGCCGGGGTTCGACTGCCTGGGGATGGCCCTTGACCTGTGGAACCGGATCGATGTTACCTCCGGCCCGTCCATCGATATGAGCGGACCTGTGGTGGAGATCAGCGGGGAGGGCGCCGGCGAGCTGGCAACCGGTGACGACAACCTGGTCCACCGGGCGATGGCCTTCCTTTTCAGCGAGGCGGACCGGGAAATGCCACCAGTGCGGATACGCTGCCACAACGAGATACCCTTGGCCCGAGGGTTGGGCAGTAGCGCCGCCGCCATATCGGGTGGATTAGTTGCCGCGAACGAGATGTGCTCCCAACTCTTTAGTCCCAACGAATTGCTGGAGATGGCAGCGACTATCGAAGGACACCCGGACAACGTGGCGGCATCGGTGCTGGGCGGATTGCAACTTGTGGTCCAGGACGGGCAGCAGCTATTCACCGCGCCCATCAACATTCCCCCTGAGATACACGCGGTTCTGTTCATTCCGGAAGATAGGATAGCCACCGCCGACGCCAGGTCTGTGTTAAAAAGGGAAGTGAGCCTGGAAGACGCAGTCTTTAACATGGGTCGGGCGGCTCTCCTGGTGGCTGGGATGACTACCAACCACCCGGAGTATCTGCGAGTGGCTACACAGGACCGGTTACACCAACCCTACCGGCAACCCTTATTCCCAGCTATGAAGCTGCTGTTTAAAGCAGCGGAGGACGCCGGCGCTTTGGGAGTGTTTCTCTCAGGCAGCGGCTCAACCGTCCTTGCTTTTACCCAGGGTAGAGAGATGACGGTGGCCTATGAAATGGCCGAAGCCGCCAAACAAGCCGGCGTAACGGGCCGGCTGGAAATAACTCAGCCCACCATCAGGGGCGCCCATTTGGTGAGCCAAGCCTAGACCGCCGGCATGTAACTCCGGATGCATCTTAATGCCGGCCTGTGTAACTGAGAAACATAAAGCTTGTCGCTGATCGTGCAAAAATATGGAGGAAGTTCTGTCGGCGACGCCGGCAAGATCTTGAATGTCGCCGGTCGAATAGGCGCGACTAAGGATTCTGGCAAGGATGTAGTCGCCGTGGTGTCGGCCATGGGTGACACTACCGACGAATTGATTGAACTTGCCCAGACGATATCCCCCCAGCCGGATCCCAGAGAGCTGGACTTGCTTCTCTCCACCGGGGAACTGGTATCCTGTACATTGTTGACAATGGCATTACGGACTCTTGGCTATCAGGCTATCAGTCTCAGTGGCGTCCAAGCCGGTATACGCACCGACACGGTCCACGGCAAAGCCAGGATCCACCGTATTGAGACGGAGCGGGTCCGGCAGGAACTAGAGCTTGGACGGCTTATCGTGGTTGCCGGGTTTCAAGGCGCCACGGAGGACCTGGACGTGACCACTCTGGGCCGGGGCGGCTCGGACACCACGGCTGTGGCCCTGGCCGCCGCTCTGGGCGCTGAGCGGTGCGAAATATATACCGATGTTGAAGGCATCTATACCGCGGACCCCCGCATCGTGCCCGAGGCTCGGAAAATGGCCGACATCGGCTATCAGGAAATGCTGGAACTGGCCAGTTACGGGGCCAAGATGCATCCGCGGTCAATCGAACTCGGGGCGGCGTTCCAGATCCCTATCTATGTGGCGTCAAGCTTCAAGGAAACCCAGGGCACCCTCATCCATCAAAAAGCGGACGAAAGGCCTATGGAAGATAGAATAAAGGTCACTGGGATAGCCTACGACACCAACGTAGCCAAGATCACCGTCCGTTCGGTGCCTGACCGGCCCGGTATCGCCGCCGCTCTGTTTGAGCCTCTAGCCCAGACCGGTACCAGCGTGGATACCATCGTCCAGAACACAAGTGTAGACCGTACCACTGACATCAGCTTTACGGTGAGCCGCACCGACCTGCCACTGGCGTTAGCTCAGATGGAAGCCGTCGTCCAAGAGATCGGAGCCGGGGACTTGGTGAGCGACGACACCCTGGCCTCGGTGAGCGTGGTGGGTTCCGGCATGCAGAACACTCCAGGATATGCCTCGCGAATGTTTCGCATCCTGGCCGACGGCGCTATCAATATCGACATGATCACAACTTCGGAGATTCGGATTTCCTGTGTTGTCAAAGAGGAGCAGGTGGCCGAAGCGGTTCGTTTGTTGCACCGCGGATTCCAGTTAGACGAAGAGCCTTAGTTCGCCGCCGGTCCGTTGTGGCGGTTTTGACCCCCACCACGGACGAGTAGAATCTTCTCGATATGGCCGCACCCCCGGGGGACCGGCAGCCAAAGCCACTATAGCCAATAGCTTCGAGGATGGTACGCCCCTTGCCTTCGGTATTTCTTTCCATCGTCATCCCGGTATATAACGAACAGGCCCGCATCGGCGAGACCCTGAAGCAGGTGGTGGGCTTCCTCAATGGGTGGGACCGTACGTGGGAGGTGGTTATCGCGGATGATGGGAGCACCGATGATTCGGCCCTACTGATCGAAGACTTTATTTCGAGTTCGTCCGGAGTGCGCCTGCTTAGCCTCCCGCACCGGGGCAAGGGATGGGCGGTGATGAACGGCATGCTGGCCGCCGAAGGACAGTACCGGCTCCTTTGTGACGCCGACCTCTCGGTGCCCATCGAACAGGTGGAGCGCCTATTGCCTCCCCAGATCGATGGAGTTGACGTGGCGTTGGGCTCCAGAGAAGCGCCCGGCGCCCGCAGGATCGGAGAGCCGCTTAGGCGCCACCTGATGGGCAGGGTTTATAATATCCTGGTGCGGTTTCTAGGAGTGCCCGGGGTGGCCGATACTCAATGCGGCTTCAAGTGTTTTCGGGATGAATCCGTTCCTTTGCTGTTTCAAGGGCAGACCATTGATGGGTTTGGGTTCGATGTGGAGGTCCTGTACCGGGCACGGCGGGCCGGGATGGCAATTCAAGAGATAGGGGTGGACTGGTACTACCGGGACCGCAGCAAGGTGCGGCCTGTAAGGGATTCGATCGCCATGACCTTGGATCTTATGAAGATGCGCTGGCGTTACAGGAAGGGCCGGTATCGTGCCGGCGTGTTGGATCAAACTTCTGATGAGAGCGGCCAATGAAGAATCGTAGCCGGGGCGGCCCGACGGTTTTTAAGCCATCCGGGCGGCGGCTTGAGTATTACTTCCTATTGGTTCAGTCTGGTGACATCAAGGGTAGTGTGTAGAATTCACTGGATAATCGTTTCGAAAACGCTTGACCCATGGTGTGGTTTTGGTGTAACTACATAATGTATTTATTAAATCACCAGTAACCACGCCTATGTAGGCATAGGATTCATCATTTCGAGCGCACACGCGACTGGAGACGGGATGGATAGTGGGGTGACAGATCTAGCTAACACCTCCAGATCCGTAAGGGATTTGAGCCGGGACGCCATCACTCTGGCCCTGAAAGGGAAATGGGAGCAGGCTTCCGAGGTCAACCGTTGCATCTTGGAGCTGTCGCAAGACGATGTAGACGCCATGAACCGGCTGGGTAAGGCTCTGATGGAGTTGGCCCGCTACCCCGAGGCCAGGGAGGTCTTGGACCGGGTCACAACCCTGGCGCCCTACAATAACATCGCCAAGAAGAACCTGGCGCGATTGGTTCAACTGGAAATCACGCCAGCCGGGAACAATCAGGTTCGTAAAGTCGGCGGCGGGCTCCAGTTGTTCATCGAAGAGAGCGGAAAATCAGGCACTACAGTCTTGATCAAAGCGGTTACCGGCCAAGCTACGGCCCGGCTAGCCCCCAGCGACCCGGCCACACTCGTAGTAGAAAACGATGCCATCAACGTTTACTCCCAAGACGATGATTACCTGGGTCAGATAGAACCCAAGCTGGGAAGACGGCTCATTAAGTTGATGGGCGGTGGCAATCAATACCAAGCGGCGATAATTGGTGTCCGCGACGATGGAATCTCGATAACAATCCGGGAAACCTATCGCCACCAAAGTTTGCAGAATGTTTGCTCCTTCCCGATCAAGTCCAAAGCAGAGAACCGGATCTACTTGAGTGAAAGTCTGGTCCGCTACACCAGGGATGACGACCTGGAGGATGACGAAGACGAAGAGGACGTCATTGTAGAAGATGAGATGGAAACTGAGTGGAGCGAGAACGAATAGAGACTAATAACTGGTGAGGTTCGAAGGATCGGTCCTTAAGATGAACGAGATTAAAAGACACCGCCGGCTCAGTACTGAGCCGGCGGTGTCTTTTTGCGTGATCCAGGTACCTTTGACTCGCCGGCGTTTAGCGGCCCACTATGGGCCGGTTGATCAGCCCTGAGTCCAGACCCACCCAGGCCTCGAAGCTGCCAATTTCGCCATTGGCGTTGGTTGTCGTAACTTGGAAAACATCCATGACTCTTACGGTCGCGGAGGGCCAGGTAATGGCGGATTCCTTCTTGCCGCCCAAGGAGAGGTAGGCGCCCACTAGATCACTGTCCTTGTGCAGATCGATGCTGCTTTGAGCCCGGAATTTTATGTCCGAAGCGCTACCCGCTTGGGAAGTGATCGCTCCGTTAGTCAGGTCGAGATCGATGTTCGAATCCTTGTCCAGGGTTACTTTCTCGAACGCGTACTGTCCTGCTACCAGGTCTAAAGTAGAGTTCTGTTTGAGCCGAAGTTCGCCGTAACTGCCGGGGCTTAAGGACATAGAGCCGTTCTTGGCCACCTCGATATCCTGGCCGTCGGCAGCCAGGGTCGAGGGGATCAGGAGGTCAGCTGGCACAATGGTCAGCCCACTGGCTTGGGATAGGACCGTCCCGGTTACCGACGCGCCTTGGCCCAGCGTCACGTCTCCTTCAGCCGTAACGTCGCCGGTAACGCTAACGTCCTTGTCCAGCTTGATGTCAGCTGCGCCAATCACGTCAAATTGAACGGTCACGTCTTTCTTCAGGTCGATCTTGCCTCCCGCTCTGACGTTGCCGTTAACGGCCGTATTTTTATGGATCTTAACTTTAGAGATCGCGCCTATTATGTCGCCGGTTATCGTCGAGTCTTTGTGGACGCTGACGCCGTGGCCCTGGTAGAAGGCGTAGCCTTCGCTGGAGTAGTTGCCCGTGGCAACCAGAGCCTCGGCTTGGAATACCAGGGTTCTTGTTACGCCGGCTTGTACCTCTACCGGGGTGGCGAAAGTCCAATCCAACTGCCAGCGACTGTCGGTTAACAAGGTCGTGATTGGGTTGGACGTGGTCAGGTCTGTTGGCAACCAGCAAAAGTGGGACACTTTTGTTAAGGAGAGATCAAGGGGATATGGCAGCGTTGCTGGACTCGCGGCGCTGCCGGTTGTAG
>CATMOE010000078.1:0-13693 GCA_950072105.1 uncultured Dehalococcoidia bacterium | reverse complement strand
CGCAGGTCGCTACAATGGCTGCACCGGCGTCGTGGACAGCTCCGTGTTCCAGAAGACCGTGGACTTTCCGGAGGAATACTCCGCCAGCTACAGCGTCCCCCTGGTTGGTGAGGGTGGTAAACGTACGCTTAGACCAAGTGGACGAGATTGATTTTAGGTTAGGTTCCGCTCCTCGAGCTTCTGAGGCGTCACCAGTTCAAAGAACTCTATGCTCCAAGGCTCCGTCAGCATAGGGAACATCTGCGCGTTGAGGGTCCTAACTGCCTCGGGCACCTTCGAGGGCCAGTTGGGCTCTATGGATTCTTGCGTCCACTCGGTGTACACGACGTTCGGCGTGCCAGGAAGGCCCTGTGACACGAACACCTGAGCCTTGTTACGCCCATTCTCCTCATAGGCAGCGCATATTTTGGACATCAGGTTGGCCACATCCCATGCCTTGCCTTGCTGGGTCTTGGTGATCCTTCTCAAGAGGTACATCGCTTAGTCTCCTTTGCGTATCGAAATACCGGTAAGTAAAGTCGGGCCAAACAGGGCCCCGATAAGAAAATCAGGTTAGTTTTTCAACCAACTCATCGTAGTCAGCCCCCCGTTGAGGATCGTCTTCATGGGCTTGAGGATGGCCAAAGTAGATTAGGAGCCCCTCTCTTCCCTTGGTATTTGGGCTATATACCCCTCAAAACAAGCCACAGCGCCCGCGCAGACCTCTTGGTAGCTGCGGATGACATCACGGTTTCGCTCCGCAGCCGACAGAAAGGCCAATGCGTCCCCGTTGTCAGGATCGAGCCTGAGGACCTCATCCGAGAGGTCACGCACCAGCTGCCAGTTCTGCTGGTCGGCTTCCTGCTCGATTTGATCAAACAGGCGCTCAATTCGCCTCTGTATACGGTCACTAGCCATTATGGGGGAATATTACGTCCGTGGGTGATGCTTGTCCACCGTCTGGCTAGCGATGCCACAATAGTGGATATTATCTGAAGATAATACAAAAAAGCGCCAGAAAAAAGGCGTGGAGAATATACCTTAAGATGGTAAATTTTTCACTCCCGCTTTTTTACTAAGGCACAAAGGAGTCTGGGGCGACCTGGAGGCTAGTTACGTTATATTAGAATCGGACTGGAATTCTCAGCAGGTAAAGGCCCTATCGAGCGAAATGTATTAGAGAGAATTGAAGTGTTTACTTTTTGCGCAGCCGTATCTGAACCAGCTATGAAAATTACCAGCAAAGTTGGCAACATTTTTGGCAACATAAGCAATGATACGGAACAACACTTGTTGGTTCTTCCAGACACAACGAAGTGATTCAACTCAAACTGGAGGATACTGGCTCAGATACGATGACACAAGGTAGGACAGCCACCATCGAATTTCAAGACCGCCGCCTTCGTCCGCTCGGCCATCCCTCCTACGGCTATTCTATATCTGTTTAGTCCCCTTGTCGCCTGGGGTATTGCCAATTCACTATCGTCCATCAACCCGCCTTACGGAGATCACGGGCGATTCGGCTATCTGCGCCAGTATCGACGCTTTTTCGGCACCTTTTTGGAACCGTCGCCACGAAAATGACCTCAGTCGTATCTACGCACATATGGTAAAGTAACGTTCAATCCAGGCGATAATATGCGAAACCTAGTCTAGCTAACAGGATTCGCACGGAATCCTTCATCGATTATGTGAGGATTCAGGAAAACATGAGTGGCTATCGAGCTAAAGCCGAGTTTACCACCGATCCTGCCTTAACCTAGGGAGGGAACATGCCGCTTCCACTAGTGTTAGCCGGACCGATTCTGAGACGGGCGGATCCGGGACGGGTATGTATCTGGCTCGCTACCAGCGAAAAGATCGGCGTGAGGGGAGAGGTCTTCGCTGATCCAAGAGGCAGCGGTTCCCAAAGCCAAGACCCGATCGGGACTAGCGATCCTGATCGCGGCGGGCGCGAGACTCCTGTTCGTCTTGGGGATCACCTCTTCGTTCATCTGCTTGAGGTCAAACCACCGAAGAACGGCCAATTCCCCCGTGACACTTTGCTCGGTTACGACGTCACGGTAGAGACAGACAACCTCGCCGGATTGAAACTATTAGAAGGCAAATACAGCATCGCCTACGATGGCCTGGAGTTACCCAGTTTCTTCCTTCCAAGCGAACTTCGCACGCTGGCTCACGGTTCTTGCCGTAAGCCTCACGCGGGTTATATGGAAGACGGAGGTCCTACCGAGGACCGCCTGGCCGTTGCCGATCGAATCATCGCCAAGGCGCCTCAAACATTGGATAAACGGCCCGCCATTCTGTTCCTTACAGGCGACCAGATCTACGCCGATGACGTGGGTCTCCCCCTGATGCCGGCATTGATGAAATTGGGCCAGGAGATTACCGGCTGGCAAGAATCGATTCCGGAACTAGAAAACCTAGCGGATATTCCGCTGTCTCAACGTGGGAAAGCTTTGGAGGCCGCAAACTCGGGATTCACTTCCGGAGAGTCGGAAAATCACCTGCTGACTTTTGGCGAATATGCCGCTATGTACCTTGCTGTGTGGGGCGGAACCGAGGTAGGCCTGACAGACTGAGGAGACATCCAAGACCTATTTCCTCACATGGACGATGAAGAGACGGCCAAGCACAAATCGATCTACGACGAGCAATTCCTTTACACAAAGAAATTCGCTGGAACATTGCCGAAGGTACGCCGCGCCCTCGCAAATATTCCCACATACATGATTTTCGACGACCACGATGTGACCGACGACTGGAATCTCAACCGCCGTTGGTACCGGCACGTAAGCGATAGCGCCTGCGGGCGCAGAGTCGTATCCAACGCTCTGGCCGCTTATTGGGCTTTCCAAGGCTGGGGAAACTATCCGGAAGGGATTTCTTCCCGGCTGATCGACGCAATCTCAAACCACGTTTGCGGCAAGTTACAAGATGGAAACGCCGCCGAACGCTTTGACCGCCGCCTATGGAACAAGCGCGGTTGGGGCTACACTGTGCCCTTTAATCCTCCCACCATGGTGCTGGACACCCGGACGCAGAGGGAGTTCGATTCCAATCGGGGTCCCGCCCGGCTGATGGACCGGTACGGCCTGGGTTGGCTGCAAACCGCGTGGGCCGACCTCAAGCAGCAACCCGAGTACTCAAGGGAGAAGGATTTACCCCTAATTATCGTCTCCCCATCTCCCGTGTACGGCTTCGAGCCTGTGGAGTTTATGCAGAAATTCCTGGTCCGGTTCTCAATCAAGCGCCCGGCAGAAGTCGATTTTGAATCGTGGATCGGAAACCGGGAAGGGTTCGGGGCTTTGATGCATGTTCTCACGTCACGGATAGACCCTAGTTGGTGTCTATTCTTGTCAGGCGACGTGCATTACTCGTTCACCAACCGTGCGGAATTCGTCAGCAACGGTAAAACCTTGAAAGTCTGGCAGGCTACCAGCAGCCCCCTCCACGGTAAGGGGGTGGCCTAGACATATTGGAGAGATTCAGCCGCATCGCCGAAAGAACCGAACATCGCTTCGGGTGGAGGGAAGGCTCCGACGTCGGGTTCTTTCATCGTTTACTCCGTCCCATATTCGCTCTCTTGATTTGGCTCGAGATTGATTCTTGAAATGCCCACGACCGCTCCATCTGGACCGATACGGTGTGGGGCATTTCCCCTGTCGGAGCAATGGAACTGATTAGAAAAGAGAACAATCTGGGCATCATACGATTCAAAGACGGCCAACCAGACGTGCATCAGCTAATGTCGCCGGACGCGAAGACAACGAAGGCCATCACGTTTTCGTTTCAGAAAGGGGCGGCGCAGGACAATAGCGGGAACAACGAATAACAACTCATGAAACGAGCCTGAGGAAGAACGTTCCCATCTAAGCCGGCGGCAGACGAAGAACTCGGCGCCGCTTGGACGAAATCTCGCATGGAACTCCTGCGAGTCTCAGTTCGCCGCAGCCGGCGGGCCTCAATGTTCTACTTAAACTGGGGCATGACCTTTTCGGTGAGTAGGCGCATGGAGTTGACGACGCGGTCGTAGGGGACTTGGCCGCCGGGATTTACGTCCAGCGACACGCCGGTGATGCCCAGGTCTTCTTGGTACTGGTGCAGGCGCTCAACCACCATTTCAGGTGTGCCGTAAATGACTCTGGTGAGCACGTCTTCGTAAGTCGTTTCGGATATTTTCTTTAGCCGCTCGTAGGCTTCCTCGTCGGCGGCGGCGTTCAGGGACTCGGCGACCAGCCGCCTCTGGCGCATGGTGCTGGCTTCCGGTTCATGGAGAGCCTCCTCCGCAGTGTCAGCCACATAGCAGGCAAGCTGCAGGATCACGTCGTTGGGACCGTCAAACCCTGCTTTGTGACGCTTTTCCTCGTATTCCCCTAAGAGGTCTTGAAGTTCTAAGACATCCATTTGGTGCCGGATAAAGATGGGAAATCCCATGTCACCCACCAGGGAAAAGGTTTCCCTGCTTTCCACGGCCACTCGAATGGGCGGGTGGGGCGTCTGGTAGGGTTTGGGCACCAAGTTCACGTTCTCGAAGTCGTAAAACTCTCCGTGGTAAGAGAAGTTCTCATTGCGCCACGCCCTTTGGATCACCTCCAACGATTCCATGAACCGCGCCCTGCTCTCGCTATAGTCCACGTTATATCCGTTGTAGGACTCTATAAAAGAACTACGCCCCACGCCGAAGATCAAGCGGCCTTCGCTTATGTGGTCAACGATGGCAGCCTCCTCAGCTATCCTTAGCGGGTTTGCCAAGGGCAGTACTTGCACCGCCAAGCCTACCCGCATGCGCTGGGTGCGGGAGGCCACCGCGCTGGCTCCGATGAGAGGCGAGGCCATCATCGCCCGGTGGGGCCTGAAGTGGGACTCACCCAGCCAGAAGGTATCAATGCCCGATTCCTCGGCGATCCGGACGACATCGAACCACTCGTGGAATATCTCGTGTTGCGTCGAGGTCTCCCGGGCACTGAACATTGTGAAAATGCCGAAGTCCATTGAATGTCCTCTCTCATTCCAGCCTGCTGACCCGGTCCGAGGCGTATTGTAGCATGCGGTATGCCGAGCCTAGCCCAGGCTGGCGCGTGAATCTCCACGGCCAGCATCTGAGAAAACCTGATCGTCACGCTGGCGGGTGTTGGTATCCGGGCATGCAGAGGAAGCGAAATGCGATGGATCCCAGCCGGCGCCGGATTGACGAGACGCGGCTTGTTGATGGCGGATAGCCCGTGTGCTACACTCCCGGCGTCCGCTGGAATTGCAAAAATCCTTATTTTTAACTAAATTTGAGCCTACATTTCCCTTTCAACAGGAGGCGATGGCAATGAAATTAGCGTTTTTTAACGAATTTCGCTTGGGGGTCATTCGCGACGGCCAGATCGTGGACGCAACGGATTCATTCGAGGGCCGTGAGTTTCGCCGCCCCCAGGACATGATGGAAGAGCTGATCATCGGATGGGAGCAATTAAAGTCGAAGATTGAATCGGCGATCCACAACAAAGACGGCCTGTCCTTGGAGAGTGTGCGGCTACGCGCCCCCGTTCCCCGTCCAGGCAAGCTGATCTGCGCCGCCGTCAACTACCTGGAGTTCGGCATGAGGGAACCGGCGATCCTGGACGCTTTCCTCAAAGCCCCCAACGCTGTGATAGGCACCGGCGACACCTGCGAACTGCCTCCAGCCCCGGCGACGGTTTTCCATCACGAACCCGAGTTGGCCCTGGTCATCGGCAAGACCGCCACCAAAGTCAGCCAGGAAGACGCGATGTCCCACATATTCGGTTACTGCAATTTCCTGGACATGTCGGCTAGGGGGCTGCCGGGAGCGGTGGGGAACAGCTTCTTCTTGGGCAAATGCTGGGACACTTTCGCGCCCATGGGGCCGGCGCTGGTTACCGCCGACGAGATTCCCGACCCCCAGGATCTTCAGATCCGCCTGTGGAACAACGGCGAGGCCCGCCACGACTTCCCCACCAGCGACATGGCCCACAAGATTCCCGAGCTGATCTCCGAGTTCTCCAAGATCACCACCCTGGAACCCGGTGACGTCATCGCCACCGGCGTGAACCACCAGCAGATCGGAGCGGTTCAGGACGGAGACCTTATCCGCATGGAGATCAAAGAACTAGGCCCGTCCTTGATCATTCGCATCAGCGACCCGTCACACCGGGAGTGGCCTAGGGGCATCGACAAGGAGATGGCGGAGCGGATGCTGGGCCGGCCTAACCGGGTTTAGCCGCCATGTCAATCAGCGATTCCACACGGATAGTTGATGACGCGGTCATCCAGCGAACGGTGGAGGCTTTGGCCGCCCGGAATATGCCGGCGGTGGTAGCCGAGACCAGCGAGCAAGCCCTGCAACTTCTCAAGGACATGGTCCCTGATGGAGCGGAGGTATTCAACAGTACCTCCGAAACCCTGGATTCCATCGGCTACTCGGACTACCTGCACAATAACCCTCGCTATCGCAACTTGCACGACGAAATCGCCGAGGAAACCGACCCCGCGAAACAACGTGACCTGCGGCGGTTGGCCACGGTTTCGGAATACATCATCGGCAGCGTTCAGGCCATCGCCGAAACGGGCGAGATTGTGGTGGCCAGCGGGTCGGGCAGCCAACTGGGCGCGTTCGTCTTCGGGGCCAAATACGTGATCCTGGTTGCCGGCACCCAAAAGATATGCGCCACTCTGACCGATGCCATCGACCGCGTTCGAGGATACACGGTAGACAAACACGACGAATGGCTGGTGGCGCAGGGCCGCAACGCCAGGCCCATGGGCAAGCTTACTATTTTCGAAAATGAAGTGGCCGACGATAGGGTTCGTGTTATCCTAATCAAAGAAAATCTGGGCTGGTAATCCTGAGGTCAAGGCTTTGGAACTGACTCTGGCGATACATCAAATTACCGACTTGCGATTCGGTGACTCGACCTACCTAGATGGTTCTACTTTGGTCGTCGACCGGGAGAGCCTGACGAATCACTTGCTGGAAGACCCACGCCTGCAGAGCGTGGACATGGACATCGCCAATCCCGGCGAGGCCTGCCGCATCGGCGTTGTATTCGACATTATCGAGCCTAGGGTCAAAGAGCCGGGAGCAGGCTCGGATTATCCGGGCATCCTCGGTCCCATCGCCACGGCAGGCCAAGGCACCACCCACGTCTTGAGAGGCGCGGCGGTGACCTTGGTCGATGAAGCGGCACCATTGGGCAACAACAAAATCGTGGAGATGAGCGGGCCGGCCAGCGAAGAGTCTCCCTACTCGGTGCTGCACCATTTGGCCATCGTGCCTCACACTGATTCAAACCTGGAACGGCACACCGCCCAGAACGCGCTACGGCTGGCGTCGGTAAAGACGTCGGTATTTCTGGCCAAAACGGCCTTAGGCCAAATGCCCAACGCAACGGAAGTCTTCCAGTCCGATGGACCAACTCAGGCCGGAAGAGACGGATTGCCCCGCGTGGCCTACATCGGCCAGATACACTCCAGGCAGCGAGTGGCCGAGGTGGATGAGCAGATACTCTACGGCGCCAACACCGCCGGAATGGTGCCGGTGATGCTACACCCCAACGAATGGCTGGACGGGGGAGTGGTGTCCGGCTACCAGAACATGGGCGTGGAGACCTATTTCTACCAGAATCACCCAGTCATCAGCGAGCTTTACCGATGGCACCGGGAGGGGAAGATTACTCTAGTGGGGACAATCGCCACCATGGCCGCTTCCGACAATTCAGATAGGGAGCGCAACTGCATGCTCGCCTCGGAGATGGCCAAGTGGAACCTGGCCGCCGATGGTGTTGTTCTCACAAAATACGGCGGCGGAGCTCCCCACGCCGACATGGCGTTGACGGCCCGCCTTTGCGAACAATCCGGGATCTTCACCACCGTCCAAGTATCGGACATGTCCCGGGACCGGCAGGCCGAGTCCGCGCTCCTGTTTAACTATCCGGAGGTGGATGCCATCGTCTACGTTGGCGGCGGCGACACGAATTGGGACCTCCCGGCGGTGGAGAAGGTGGTAGCGGGAAACCCGGCCATGACCGCCGCTCTTGAAGTGGCCCAGGAGATACCCGCCGGAGGAATCTGCGGCGTAACCAGCCAACAAGGGATCTCCAAGCTGCGGTGTTTTGTTTATTAAAGGACGACCCCTCATCCCTTCGGCTAGGCTCAGGGCAGGCTCTAACCGTCCCCCGCAAGGGGGGAAGGGACTTCTCCTCGCCCCTTTACGGGGGAGAGTTAGAGAGGGGATCGTGCTCCAAATCAATCTAAGCCAAAATCCAGTGCCAAGTGAGGTCTAACTAATGCGGGTAGTACATTACTTGAACCAATTTTTCGGCGGAATGGGCGGTGAAGAGGTGGCGAATGCTCCGCCCGAGGTGCGGGACGGCGCGGTGGGGCCGGGACGCTTGCTGGAGCGGGTGCTCGGCCAGGACTCGCAGGTCGTGAAAACGGTGATCTGCGGGGACAACTTCGCCGCCGAAAACCCCGATGTACTGAAGGAATTCGTTCTGAAGGAAGTTGCCGCCTGCAAAGCCGAGTTGTTTGTAGCCGGACCGTGCTTCGAGGCAGGCCGTTACGGTGCGGCGGCTGCTGCTTTGTGCGTGGACGTAGGCGCTGAGATCGGCATTCCGGCAGTCACGGGAATGGCGCTGGAAAACCCCGGAGTGGACCTTTACCGCCAAAAACTATACATCGTGGATTCGGGCGAAAGCGTGTCGGCGATGGAAGCCACGTTGATCAAGATGGCTGCTATCGCCGCCAAGTTGTCGGCGGGTCAGGAGATGGGATCGCCCACCGAAGACGGCTACATTCCCCGAGGCATCCTACGGGACAGCTTCGTGGAAAAGTCGGCGGCCGAACGCATGGTTGAGATGCTGTACGCCAAGACCCAGGGCGCCGCTTTCCAGTCCGAACTGACAGTAACCACATTCCCATCAGTACCGGCGCCGCCTCCGGTCATTGACCTCTCTAAGGCCCGAGTGGCCATCGTCACCGACGGAGGGGTGGTGCCTCAGGGCAACCCGGACAACATCGCCCATACCGCGGCAACCACCTGGGGAAGCTACGACATATCCAAGGACGATGACTTGAAGGGGGAGGACTACGAGGTGGCCCATCGGGGCTACGACACACGCTACGTGCGCCAAGACCCGGACCGGATGGTTCCGGTCGACGTAATGCGGGAATTGGAGAGTGAGGGCGTCGTCGGCAAGCTCCACGACGAGTTCATATCCACCTCCGGTTTGGCCAATCCACTAGCCAACAGCCGCCGTTTGGGACAGGAGATCGCGCAGAAGTTGAAGGATTCGGGGGTTGACGCGGTGATCCTCACCTCGGCTTGAGGGACCAGCACTCGCAGCGGCGCTGCGATCGCGACCGAGTTGGAAAAAGCGGGTATCCCGGTTTGCCAGGTAACCTCGGTGGTTCCCATCGCCAAGATGGTTGGCTCCAACCGCATCGTCCAGGGCACCGGCATCGTCCACCCTTTGGGCGCCGCTGATCTCCCCCCCGATGAGGAAAAGGAACTCCGGAGGAAAACCGTCCTCCAAGCCCTTGAAGCCCTGAAGAGCGAGGCCCCGGGCCGGTAAAGGCCGGTCTGGGGAGGCCTGATATGTTCCGGTTCTCTGTTCGCCCCAACCAGGCGCACCTGATTGATTGGCGGGAGTGGGGACCGGAGGCGTTCCAAGAGGCCCAGGACCAGAATAAACCGGTGATGGTCTTTCTCGCCGCCTTCTGGTGCGGGTTCTGCCAGCGGATGGACGAGACCTCCCTGTCGGAAGACGACACCATCTCCTTGCTGAACGCCTTCTTCATTCCCATCCGCGTAGAGGAGTCTCAACGCCCCGACGTGGACCTGCGGTATAACCAGGGCGGCTGGCCTACTGTCATCTTTATGTCCCCCGACGGCAGCCACCTATTCAGCGTCAACTTCATGGAACCCGAGCCTTTTATCAACCTGCTGGTCAAAGTGGTAACGCTGCACCAACAGGGCGAAGCCATAGTCGATCCCACAGAGGGTCAGGCAAGTGCCGATGACGATAGCGCCGCAGACAACGATCGGGCGCCCTTGAGTCCGGCCATCGTAGCCGAAATAGCCGGCATGGTGGAAGGCCTGGCCGATTCGGTCAACGGCGGCTACGGCGCCCAGTTCAAATTCTTGCATCCCGAAGCTAATGATTTCCTCATGTACCTTTACGAGACCAGCGGCGAGTCTTCTCACCTGGATCACGTTAGATTCACCTTAGACAAGATGCGCGGCAGCAAGACCTTCGATGCCGAATGCGGTGGATTTTACCGATATTCCTCCAAGGCGGATTGGAGCGAGCCCCATCCGGAAAAGCTGCTAGACGACCAAGCGGCCCTCCTTAGCAACCACCTACGCGCCTTTCTGCTGACCCAAGATTCGTCTCACCGGGAAACGGCTTTAGGGCTGGTTGAATACCTGGATACCACCCTGTCCAGGGGGCAAGCCGGCCTTTTTCAAGGGTGTCAGGATTACGTTCGAGAGGATCGTGACTCATCATCGTCCGCCATGCTGTCAGTCATCGATGATTATCTCTACTGCGACGCCAACGCCCGGGCGGTGACGGCCTATCTCGATGCCTGGTGGATCTTGGGATTGGAAGGGTGCCGGGAACGGGCGAAGGAAGTGCTGGACCTGCTGTGGGAGACACTGCGTGGCCCCGACGGCGCCATGCACCATTATTGGGACGGCAAGGCCCTAGTGCCAGGACTGTTGGGGGATGCCACGGAAACCGGCTTAGCTTTGCTGCACGCCTACTCCACGCTCCATGAAGACACCTACTTGCGACGAGCCGAATCGTTGGCGGAGAGCATCGCCCAGCGGCACCGGGACCATGAAGGGGGGTTCCGCGACATCAGCATATCCGGCCCGGCAAGTCTCAGCCGGCCCATGAAGGTACTGGCTCAGAATGCCCGGCTGGCGGCTTTCTTCGTCAAGTTGGCTGACTTGACGGGCAAAGAGGCACACCGGGAACAAGCGGTGTGGGCATTGAAAAGCTTCCCCAACGCCCATCGAAACTACGGAGCTTTTGCCGCCGGGTTCGGACATTCCTTGGCCCGGTTACTGTCCTTACCTGTCATCGCCACGGTGGTCGGGACGCCGGGAGACCCATCGGTGATAGAGATGGCCCAGGCCGCTCTCACCCAACTGAACTCGGGAGACCTGGTATTACGGTTCCGGGAAGATCAGGACATGCCGTCGGCCAAGATCGAGATACAGACCGGAGGACGGCCTGTGCTCACCGTAAGCGAGCCGTCGGCCCTGACCCACGGCTTGTTGCTCGAACTTGGGCGAAGCTGACGAATCGGAATCACCGCCCCACCCCGCCGAAGGTATAAGAAGGACCTATAAGCGATCTTACCGAACTATCTTTGCTTCTCTAGCTCTTGAATCACCCCTTCCAGCTCAACTCGATCAACACCCAACTCAACCGCCCGATCGATGTCAAGTTTGGCGAGTGCATCTTTTGCCAGAAAGGTGTAAGCCATTGCCCGGCCAGTATAGGCGTCCGCATAAAGGGGATCCTTCAAGATCGCCAGGGAATATTCTTTCGCGGCGAATCGATATTTACCGATCTCATATAGCAGCTTTCCTTGGTTGTAATGGGCCGGAGCAAACCCGGAACTGCCGGCCGCTTTCTCGAAATCCTGGAAGGCCTGGTCAAACTCGCCTATGCTCTGATAAGCAAGTCCTCGGCCGTTGTAGAGATCACGATCGCGATCCAACCGGATCGCTTGATCGTAGTCCATAATTGCTTTTCGATACTCGCCACGCTCGAAATATTCAAAGGCACGCTCTCCAAATGCGTTGGCAAACCGAGACCCGTGGCTGGAGAAACCTCTGCAATCTTGGTAAGCGACGTCCTTGGGGTAAAGGTCATCGTAGAGCTTACACCGAACTCCGATATTGGTGGTTATTCTGATGCGACGGTCTAGAATAACCGCTTGATTGTAGTCCTGGATAGCCTCGTCACGCCGGCCAAGGGCGACGTATGCGCTACCCCGGTTGTAATACGCTAGACCAAATTGCGGGTCCCGACTGATAGCTTCGTTATGTTCTTGGACCGCCTGGTCGGGCTGGCCCATGGCGAGGTACGCGTCGCCTCTTTTGGTGTAGAACAGGATGGATTCAGGGTCGAGATTAACTGCTTGGTCATAATCTTGTTTAGCTGGCTCGAACTGACCAAGTATGAAATAGGCTTGACCCCGGTTGTAGTAGGCTAAAGCCAATCTGGGGTCCAGACGGATGGCTTCGTCGAACTTTACTATCGACTCTTCCAAAGAGTTTCGGCTCTCAAGGGCGACCCCAGCCTTGTTCAGTTCGCTCGCCTCATTAACGCATGCCAGTGAAAAAAGTGCCAACGTCAGGGATACCAGGCCCAGAGCCAAGCTTGTCCGATGTAGCCGCACACCCAGATTCACGTGATAGTCCTCCTGCAAGAGCCAAAGTCGAGGCTGCTAATCCCTACCTACGAAATACCGAGGCCGGTAGATTGCCCGGCTCAGGTTTACCCTGCCGGTCAACTATCCTATGCCAATATGTCAGATATGTCATCTTATCCCCCCAGTTCTGGCAACTCGATCCTTCGGGTTGTGGCTTGCCTTCGTGGACGCCGTTTATCGTCCTCACGGGCCGGAGGCTGAACTGTGCGAACGAATTCCCAACCGCTGGCTCTAAGCCAAGACTTGATCCATGAGGTTGGAACGAGCTGACGTTCGTGCGTCATAGACCGGGTGTCAGGCTTGGTTCAGCTTGACACCCCTAGGGGCGAATGCTAAAATTTGGCACGTCCCAAAGGTAAAATTAACGCCCGTGGTGGGCTCATTTTCATTATAAAATCGCTCTGGCCGGAGAGTCCCGACACCGGCCAGCCGAACACCAGTTAGGAGGATGGTCCATGCCGCCCGAGATCATTAAAGGACTCAAGGATGTATATCTGGACACCACAACGTCCAGTTTCATCGACGGCCAAGAGGGGAAACTGCTGTATCGTGGCTACAATATCCACGATCTGGCCGAGAATTCCACTTTTGAAGAAGTGATCTACCTCCTATTCTACGGTAAACTGCCCACCAAGCAGGAGCTTCAAGAGTTCGATGCTCTTTTGCGTGCCAACCGGCGTCTTCCCGACGAAGTCATCCAGGTTCTGGATCTGGTCAAGGCTTCCCACCCCATGGACGCGTTGCGCACCGGCATCTCGGCTTTGGCGGCCTTCGATCCCGAGGTGAAGGACAATTCGACCGAGGCCACCATCCGCAAGGGGATCCGATTGAGCGCCATGGGCCCCACGATTGTTGCCGCCCACCATCGGCTGCGCCAGGGCCTTGAACCGGTCGCGCCCAACCCTGACCTCAACCACGCGGGCAATTTCCTTTACATGCTGTTCAATGAGATGCCCGAACAGGAGACCATCGACCTACTGGACGTGGACTTTATTCTCCATGCCGAACATGGGGCCAACGCCTCCGCATTCGGCGCCAGGGTCGCGGCGTCCACGCTGTCCGACCTTCACTCGGCAGTCACCACGGGTATCGGTGTCTTGAAAGGCCCCTGGCATGGCGGCGCCGCCGAAGAAGTTATGAAGATGGCGCTGGACATCGGCCAGCCGGAGAACGCCGCTGAGTACTGCCGCAACATCCTGGACAATGGCGGCCGTATCATGGGCTTTGGCCACCGGGTCTACAAAGCGGAAGATCC
>CATMOE010000077.1:0-13843 GCA_950072105.1 uncultured Dehalococcoidia bacterium | reverse complement strand
GGAGGCATCGCCGGTGACTTCCCCATCTGCGTCGTGCCGATGCTGCGAAAGGATCTCGGAGAGGATGTTCCGCTCTGGTCATGGTTCGCCCAGATCTCCGAGTCACGACCATCCTACGGCGGCTATTCCGGCGCGCCGCCCAACGAGAAGATCACCTGGGAGAAACTCGGTGTCGAAACGCCACGCTTCGTCATCGAGTCCGACGCCACCATCGTTCTCCCGCTGATACTCGGATATCTGATGGATGTCTGAGTCAACTCTAAACTAATCGAACTGACACCGCAGAGCGGTGTCCATGCGCGTGAGGGCCGGTATTCTGGTTGCGGTGCTCGTGCTTTCGGGATTGGGAGCGCCGGTAGCAGCCCAGCAACCTGACATCATCCAGGAGCACTGGTACCACTCCTATCTCACCCTGACCAATGACGTGCAGTCATGGGCTGGTGACTATCCGGAGATCGTGCTCTTGACCACAGCAGGAACCACCGTCCATGGAAGGCAGCAGTGGGTTGTGCAGATCAGCAACTGGGCAAACGACACCAAGCCCGATGGCTCTCCTAAGGAGAAGGTGTACATCGATGGAGGTCACCACGGCAACGAGCACCTGGGCACAGAGCTCGCCTTCCTGACAGCGGAGTTCTACATCGAGGGTTGGATCGATGGTGATGCGGAGGCCATCGAAGTGCTGCAGAACACAGAACTCCATGTCATGATTCTGCTCAATGCGGATGGCAACGACGCCGACAGTCGCTGGAACATGAACCAGGTCGACCTCAACCGCAACTACGACCACCACTGGACGACCGAGGAGACGGCGAGCGGAGACGGGCCGTTCAGCGAACCCGAGACGCGCAACAATGCCGACTACATGGCGCAATGGGTCACCGATGCGGACCTTTACGTCACCATGCACACCGGCACCTGGATCCTCGCCTACCCGTGGGGATTCACAGGTGAGATGCCCCCAGACTGGGAACTGTTCGAGCACATCCGTGACACCATACACGAGACCATCGACGCCGACCTCCCGGTGCGCAACGCCAACGCCGGCATCTACCCCACGCACGGCACCAGCCGCGACTACGGCTACGGCGTGATGAGCTACCCCACCTTCACCTTCGAGACGGACGATGAGCAGACCCTGCTCGGAACGGTGCAATCGCTCTCCGACCGCCTGTCGGTGGAACTCGAGGTGATGCGCTACCTGATCTCGAACATCTGGTACTGGCGCGCTCGCCTCAACGTCACCCAGATGGAGGTGACACCCGGGAAGGAGGTGGTGCTGCACGCGGTGAACAACGGGCATGCGACGACGGAGAACGCCAGCATCCAGTACGTCTTCGAGGACTCGATGGAGGTGCTCTGGCAGTCGGAGAACTTCAGCGTCAACGCCAGCAACGAGACGCATGTCACACTCGATGCGCGCAACCTCTCGCTGCAACCGGGCGGCACCTTCGCGCTGCACTACATGAAGCGGGTGATCGACTCCGCGCAATGGGTGCACGAACCGATCGATGCGCAGTTCGTAGAGGTGGTCGAAGAGCAGGAGGAAGGATGGCTGCCATATCCCTCTGCGGCGCTGAGCATCGTCTGTATGATTGTGGGGGCAATTTATTCCAAATCACGCCGAAACGCACCTCTTTCGGCTGAGAAAGAGAGAAACTGACGCCAAAAAACCACTTTTCAGGTGTGTTTTTCACCCCACTCCCTTTGAATAGTGTCGCTTGCTTCCGCGCGTGTAGATGCCCATGGAATGGAATGTAGAAGGAATCGGAGAAAGCGCACAGACACTCATACTGCCCCTGTTCGAGGAGGTGGCCAAGGCACCCAACAAGGCGACCTCGGGGCTCGGCCGCAGCACATCCGCGCAGGTCCGTGAAGCGGTGGTGAGCGACGACTTCGACGGCAAGTCGGGCAAGTCACTGACCCTGTGGAACAGCGGCCAGAAGGTCGTCTTGGCCGGCATGGGACTGCCCGAGAACCTGGCGGAGAAGGACGCCCGCGACGCCGGCGCGAAACTGCTCGCATCACTCTCAAAGCAGCACGGCAAGTCGCTGACCGTGCGCTTCACCACCGGCTGGCGTCCAGGGCAGATGATCGCATTCGCCGAGGGGATGATGCTGCGCGACTACAAGTTCGACAAGTACCAGCAGAAGGATGACGGCGACGATGACGACGATTCACCGTACTCCGTCACCTTCCAGGCCTCCGACCGCTACCTGCGTGCCCTGCACGACGGCTGCGCTCGGGCGGGCGCCATCGCTGTCGGGGTTCACCGAGCTCGCGACCTCGGCAACGAGCCAGCGAATGTGCTCTACCCGATGGAATACGCCAAGCGTGCGCGTGCGTGGGCGAAGGGGAAGGACAACGTGAAACTCACCGTGATCGAGTGGGCGGAACTGAAGAAACTGGGCATGGATGGCCTGGTCAACGTCGGCAAGGGCAGCGAGCACAAGCCCTGCATGGTCATCTTCGAGCTCAACCCCGACGCCCGCGACGGCCCCTGCCCGATGATCGTCGGCAAGGGAATCACATTCGACACCGGCGGCATCTCGATCAAGCCGAGCGGAGGGATGGACGAGATGAAGTTCGACATGCACGGCTCGGCGACTGTGTTCGGCTTGATGGAAGCGCTGCACGGGATCGGACACCAGCAACCGGTCATCGGCATATCCTGCATGGCGGAGAACAGCCTGAGTTCCACCGCCTACCGTCCCGGGGACGTCATCAACACCTACTCCGGCAAGACGGTCGAGGTGCTGAACACCGACGCCGAAGGGAGATTGGTGCTCGCCGACGGACTGTGGAAGGCGGGCGAGTTCGACCCCGAGTTCATCATCGACCTCGCCACCTTGACCGGTGCGTGCGTGGTCGCACTCGGTCACGAGGCGACCGGACTGTGGTCCAACGACGATGCCCTGCGCGAGCGGCTGCGCAAGGCGGCCGAATCGGTCGACGAACTCGCGTGGCCGATGCCGCTGCTGCCGGCGTTCGAGAAGCAGGTGAAGGATTCGAAGATCGCCGACGTGAAGAACCTGGGTGACCGTTATGGCGGTGCCAACTCAGCCGCCGCCTTCCTCAAGCAGTTCGTTCCTGAGAGGGGCGAGGGTGATGATGCGCAGCAGTATCCGTGGGCGCACCTGGACATCGCAGGAACCGCCTGGGGAACCTCGACCAATGACATGGTCGCACACGGGGCGACCGGTGTGCATGTGAGAACACTCACACACCTGCTCACAGAACAGTGAGCAGGTTGATCAGGCCTCGTCGTCGAGGACCTCGAAGTCGGCTTCGACGACATCGCCGTCGGTGTCCTCCTCTGCCTGCTGTTCCGCCTGTTCCTGTTCCATGTTGGCGGCGGCAGCCTCGTAGAGCTTGGCTGAGATGGCGTGCATCGACTCCTCGAGTTCCTTCACCTTCGCCTGGATGGCCGCCTCGTCGATGTCATCGATATCCAACGGCTCCCCGTCTTTGGCGATCAGTTCCTCGAGTTCGACCAGCTTCGCCTCGATCGGTTCGACATCGCTCTCGTCGATCTTGTCCTCGGCCTCCTTGAGCGTGCGTCGGGTCTGGTAGATGATGCTGTCAGCCTGGTTGCGCAGTTCCACCTTGCCCTTCCTGCGGCTGTCCTCCTCGGCGAACTGCTCCGCCTCGGAGATCTTCTTCTGGATGTCATCCTCGGACAATGAAGTCTGCGACTCGATGCGGATCTGCTGCTCCTTGCCGGTGCCCATGTCCTTGGCGGCCACGTTCACGATTCCGTTGGCGTCGATGTCGAAGGTGACCTCGACCTTCGGCATGCCGCGTGGTGCGGGTGGGATGCCCTCGAGGAAGAAGCGCCCGAGCGTGATGTTGTCGCGCGCGAACTCGCGCTCGCCCTGCATCACGTGGACCTCGACCGCCGGCTGGTTGTCGCTGGCTGTGCTGAATACCTCCGAGCGCCGGGTCGGGATGGTCGTGTTGCGCTCGATCATCCTTGTGGTGACACCGCCGAGCGTCTCGATGCCGAGCGTGAGCGGCGTGACGTCGAGCAGCAGCACGTCCTTCACGTCGCCCCTGAGCACGCCGGCCCGGCTGACGCCGTGGAGACCGTTAGGGACCGGCTCGCCCAGCAGTTCCAGCAGGGTGGGAACGAGGTCGATCTGGCTGAAGTTTCCCCCGACCCTGCGTCCCTCGCTTGCCATCCACGGCATGCGCATGAGCATGGGAACCTTCGAAGCGTGATCGTAGAAGGTCCGCATCTCCAGCATGCCGTGGGTCCCCACCAGGTCTCCGTGCTCGCTGGTAAATACAACCACTGTGTTGTCGGCGATGCCGGCCTGTTCCAGCGCGCCGGTAATTCTCCCAGCCATTCTATCCACCAGGGTTATGTTGGCGAAGTAATGGGCGCGCAGCCGCCTCCACCCCTCTTCGGTAGACACGTCCTCACCAGTCGCGGCGTACTCCCTCATATAGAAGTCATCGTGCTGGTCCCCACTGCCAGACAAGTATTGCAGGTAGAAGTCCGCCCTTGCTCGGTTCAGCAGCGACGCTCCGTCCGGTCTCTTTAGAAACGCCGGGCCTACCGGTAACTGGCTGGGATCGTACATGTCTTGAAGAGGCCCAGTGTAAGGTGAGTGAGGCTCGAAGGTGCTGACATAGAGGACGAAGGGTCGATCTTTGTTTTCTTCGATAAATCCGGCTGCTCGGTCTCCCAGGAACGACGCCATCTGAAATTCCTCTGGTAATGTAGATCGCTGGTTGGCCGTGAAGATCTGGGCACCGGCCCCCCGGTCTCCCCCAAAGAGCCTCTCTCCTTGGATATCGGCCCCTGGCTTGAAGCCGTTGGCTATTAAATGGTTGTGGTAGTCGCTAAAACGGTAACGGTATTCTCTTTTGGTATATTCCGCCCGATGCCCGTCTTCCGTGCTCACCCAGGCGTCAAACCCATGCTGGGCTATCACATCGTCGCCCAAGTGCCACTTACCGAAGTAGCCGCACAGATATTCCGCCGAAACCATCTCAGCGATGGTACGGGTGCCGGGGGGTAGGATCACCCTATTTATCACGGGGCCGGCGGCATGCGGGTAGAGGCCGGTCATGATTGAGGCCCGAGCGGGGGTGCACACCGGCTGGGTTACGTAAGCGTTGCGGAAGACAAAGCTCTGGGAAGCTAGTGCGTTAAGGTTCGGAGTCTGGATCCATTCGTTGCCGTAACACCGCAATGTGTCGAACCGCTGTTGGTCGCTGAAAATGAAGACCAGATTGGGTTTGTCCGGCATTACCTTTACTCCTTCAGGGGCAGATTGGGACCGCATAACGATGTTAGGTTAGGCATCCCTCACGCAACGGAAGCCAAGGTTCCCAGTGGAACTGTCGGGGGTGTTGGAGCTTCGGGCTGCGACGCGATAGCGGTTACAGTATGAAGAGTGACACAGGTACGAACCACCCCTCATACTCCTGGCCGTGCCGGTAGCCGAGCCGGTCGGGTTTTCATGGAGGTGCGTTGATTGGCGTGTGGCGCTAAACCAGTCGGAGCACCATTCCCAGACGTTTCCAGCGATATTATATAGCCCGAGGTCGTTGGGAGGGAACGACCGCGCGGGGGCTGTGCCTATGTAGCCATCTTCCCCGGTGTTGCTGTCGGGAAACTGCCCCTGCCAGATATTGCAACGGTATTGGCCGTCGGGCATTAGCTCGTCGCCCCAAGGGTACTTCATCTGTGTCAATCCCCCACGGGCGGCGTACTCCCACTCCGCCTCGGTAGCCAATCGCTTGCCTGCCCATTTGCAATAGGCAACAGCGTCGTTCCAAGAGACGTGCACGACGGGGTGGGTGGGGCGTTTTACCACGCTGCTACCTGGTCCTTCCGGGCGCCGCCAGTAGGTGCCGGCCACTGGCCACCACCAGGGCGCCTCCAAGACCGCCTTGTTTACTGTCTCCGCCACCCCGGGAGGCACGAGAGAGTGGAAGACGAAAGACCAGCCGAATGTTTCCGCTTCGGTTTTGTATCCCGTTGACTTGACGAACTGGGCGAATTGGGCGTTAGTAACGGTACCAACGTCGATGTAAAAGGAGTCGACTCGAACCCTTCGGACGGGGCCTTCGCCGTCTCCCGGGTAACCTTCTCCGTCCTGGTTTCCCATCAGATATTCAGCCCCAGGAATCAAAACCATTCCTCTGGTCGATCTGTTCCTGGACCGAGGTTGGACGGTGGCGGCCACCGATGGGTTGTTCGACTCTGGCCGAGCCGGCGCGCAGCAGGCGGTATCTTGCCCATCCGACATATTCCCTCCTACGCCGCATAACTGGCCAGCCGGTCGTAATCGTCGATTATTTTCTCACATCACACCGAGCCGTGGTTGGTGCGGCCGGAACCCATCGAAGACCCGGGTCAAGTCACCCTGTGACAAACTCCGGTTCCTGGTACATCCATCAGACCTGCCAAATAGCCTCCGCATTGCACTACCATGCCCCCTAGGAGGCGTCACAAACCGCCGTAGCGTCTACGTTTAGGCCGGGGCGCCCTCCTCGCCGGTTATATCGCCGGGTACCCGGTTCATGAGGTTTATGACCATTATGATTGGCGACAAGGGTGCCCTCACTAGGGTTACTCGACATTCGTTACCTCCCCCTCGATGATTCCCGGCAAAGACACGCCAGAGCGAGCCAACCGGTGGGTGCCATCGAGGCAGGGTGGTCATCGTTAGGCCGGTCCTCTCAGTTGCGGCGACTCCAGCACCTGGGGATTCAAAACTCTAATAGATTCACCGCTGGTAAATGCACGGATGTCTTCTACCACTTGGGTATAGCGGACCCGGTACCCATCCTCCGTGACATACCCCAAATGGGGAGTGAGCACTGTGTTGGACAACCCCAGGAGAGGATGATTGGGTGGGAGTGGCTCAATGTCAAATGTATCAAGCCCAGCTCCGGCGATGGCCCCGCTCGTTAATGCTTGAATCATCGAAGCTTCGTCGACGATCGGTCCTCTGGATATGTTGATCAGGTAGGCGGTAGGCTTCATCAGGCTTAGCTCTCTGGCTCCCACCAATCCCCTGGTCCGGTCACTAAGCTGGACATGGACCGACACTAAGTCGGAATCCTTGAACAAGGTATCTTTGTCTACTAGAGTAGCGCCACACTCTGCCGCCCTCTCCAGGGTAAGATTTTGGCTCCAGGCGATGATGTTCATGTCGAAGGCGGTGCCCACTCTGGCCACCAAGGAGCCGATACGTCCCAACCCCAGCAAGCCCAAGGTTTTTTCCTTCAGCCCAAACCCCACCGTTGTGCCCCAATGTCCTTCCCTGGTTAGGCGGTCTTCCTGCGGGATTCGCCGCACTAGGGCTAATATAAGACCCCAGGTAAGCTCAGTAGGGCCTTCTCCGACGCCACCTGTTCCAGAGACGACGATGCCAAGTTCGGTTGCCGAAGGTATGTCAAATACCGCGTTACCCATCCCTGCCGTAACGAGGAGGCGTAGTTCCGGTAATCGCTCAAGTACTGAATGGGGGAAAGGAGTTCTCTCCCGCATCCCCATGACTACCTGGAAGTTCTTCAACCGCTCCACCAATTGGTCTTCATCTGCGATATGGTCATGGAAAAACTGTACGTTGATACCAGAGGGTAATTGGGACCAATCAGCCATCTGTTCGGCTACCGCCTGATAATCATCGAGGATCGCTACGTCCATGTGCTCGTCTCCTTTAGGCGATAATTCAAGGGGATACCGCGGTGAGAATTACAGGATGGCCACGGGGTTGACTGGCGATCCGGTTCCCCCTACGACCCGTAGGGGGTTGACGGTGAGCAGAAACTCATACTGCCCTTCTTCCATACACGCTTCCGCTAACGGCTGTAGCAACGCGTTGTCCAGCAATCCGATACCGTAAGCGAAGATGGATCCGTGGACGGACCATGCCAGGTCATATCCATTAGGCGTAAAGTCCATCATGTCCCAGACCAGCAAGCAGCAATCCGACTCGCGGATGAATTTCAAACACGACGCGTGGAGACCGGGTCGGGCCGTCGGGTCACTTCCCCAGAGGGGGTTGCCGTCTTGGTCCCACTTGTCCCGTCCGCTGTAAACAATCAATGCATCTCCAGGCTCCATCGTTACGCCTTGATCTGCGGCGATGTCCTCTAATTCCCAACCGTGAACCGGCTTTTCCATGGTTACGTAGGCCTCACCCCGGTGCTTGGGCACGTCTAGCAAAACACCTCGGGTTATGATCCCTTCTTTCCAGTGATCGACGGACCCCCACAAAGCACCGTCCATATTGACCGCGGTGTCTGGGTGGCGGCCATTCCACATGCCGTCCTCGTTCCAGACGTGGCAAAGGGCGTCCAAGTGGGTGGTGGCAGTGCCGTGGTATGAGATTCCATAGAAGTCTCCGAAATACCCGGCTTGCTCCCCCCTGGCCACCCGTTTCATATAATGTAAAGCTGGCGTCGGGTTGTTAGGAGCCGGGGTTTTGGGGAATTCCCTGCTCAGGCACACCGCCCGCCCAGTTTTAACAGTCCGGGTCGCCTGAAGCCGTTTTTCGGCAGTTACCATATTTACGGCGCCCACCTGATCGTCGGCGCCCCAGCGGCCCCAATTGCGATCTTCTTTCAAATAAGCTAAGACTTCATCCTTGGTGGGGACTCGTCGTTCCATTTTCATCTCCTCTCTTTTCCTGAGCCCCAGCAGCCCGATAGATTTAAGGATTATCACAAATCGTAGTGGGTTTTGGCGGCAGCTTGCTTTGGGATATCCTGCTGAAAGAGGTCGGGTTGGGTGCCGCGGGCTAGGGACAGGTAATAGGTAAACAGTTGCAACGGTAGAACGTATGCTAAGGGACTCCACAGCTCCTCGACCACCGGCAGATGGTACGCCGCGGTGGCCTCCGAACAAAGCTGAGTGTCCCCTTCTTGTACTAAAGCCCATACGGGTGCCTCGACGGCGGCCGAGGCCCGGGCTACGTCCAGAGCCCGATGGTAGCCGGGGCCAGGCGGCGCTACCAGGGTTACCAGGCAGTGCCCGTCCACTTCGCAGAAAGGGCCGTGCAGCAATTGCTCCACATGGAAGCCTTCGCTGTTGGCCCGGCTGGTTTCTTTTATCTTCAGGGCGACTTCGTAGGCGTTGGCAGTGTTGGGCCCGGCGGCCACGCAAATAAATCGTTCCCGGTCTTGGAAACGATCGGCAGCTTCCCGGATCGAATCTGCTCCTTCCAAAACCCGGCCAGCGACATCGGGGACCATCGCCAGGCCCGCCTTGGCCGCAGCGCGGTCACTGCCCCCATCGGTCAAGGCCGATGCCAGCATGCCTAGGACCATTAACGCCGAGGTATAGCTGATGGTGAAGGCGGCGGACACCTCCGGGTCCACGGTATTCAGCACATCGTCTGCGGCCTGGATCCGTTCTCCTGGCTGGTTGGAGGTTATGGAAATGGTGTAGGCCCCCGCGGCCTTGGCCTGCTCCAAAGCCAAATATGAGTAAGTCTTGGTGCCCCTATGGCTGATGACCAGCACTGCGTCGTCATGTCCCACCTTGGGTGGATAAGAGTGAAACTCGAAGGAATGCCAGGCCTGTACCTCCAATGAACTTGGGGCCATCCGGCGAAACCAGTACTCACCCACCAAAGCAGCGTGCCAGGAGGTACCAATGCCTACTAAGTACAGCCGGCGTTTTCCCTTGATGGTGGCTGCCACTTCGGTCACCCGTTCGGCATGCTTGGTCAACATTTCCGCCATGGCCTGGGGCTGACGCTGGATGGCGTCGTACATGTGGTAGGGGTGGCCGGTGCGGGGTTGCTGCTGAGTCATGGTATACACCTATGTACAGATCGGGATAGTTGGGCTTTAGCTAGAATAACGCCCTTGGCCAAGAACACTCGGACCTTGGGTAGCACCAAGTCGTATCAAAACGATTTCATCTCTGGCAGGCGGTCATGGCGATTCGCTGCAGCAGTTTTCGTTCTTCATCAGTCACATTGCTGAGGTCAGTTTCGATCTTCGTAGGATCTCCGCCGAACAGAGTAGCGTAAAAAGTGCACGCTGCCAGGTATGACCCGGCGATAGTTGGATGACTGCCATCTTCAGCGTGTAACACCGGTTTGTCGTGTTTGGCAAGCAATTTCTGCCAGGCAGTCCCCACCGGGACGACGGACGCCTCAAGCTCCTTGCCAATTTGGTTGTAGCTGTCGGTCAGTAAACCCTGATTCTCCGGTTCCTTTTTGCGTGCCCAGGTCATAAACAAGACCATTTTCGCGCCGCTTTCCTTCATGGCGGGCACGAATTCGCGGACATTTTCATGGAAACGATTGGAGTTCTTGACCGGTAGCGTGCTCTGCTCCTGGAACACGACGTGGTCCCATTTCTCACTGGTAATCGTAGTCGCGGCACCGGCGTTCCAATGACGACGCAGAGATGCTCCGCCCGCTGAGATGACCTTGGATTCGATAGTGATGCCCTTGCCCGCTTGAGCGATATCGCTCAGCAATGTTGGGAGGTCATTCTTGGTTGTGAAACTATTACCGATGAAGAGCATTCGGACTCTTTTCCCCACCGTAACATCACCTCAGACTTATTCCTAACGTCAATTACGCCTTCAGTATCTCCCGCCGGGACAGCACTCGCTCCATCAGGGGCCGCATGCCCAGCTCGCTGGAGATGGCCAGGGACTCGTCAAGCAGGGATGTGGCCTTCGACTTTTCGCCTTCGTCGTCTCGTTCCAGCAGCATGTCCGCGTAGTCGCAGCAGGTCCACGTCAGCTCGGGCCGGTAACCCGCCTCGCGGCAGAAGACCAGGGCGTCCTCGAAGTGCTCGGTTGCCTGGTCCAAGTCCCCCATGGTCTGTGACAGGAGGCCAAGCAGTCGGTCGGCCGATATAACGGTCGATGCCATCGTGCTTTGCTGCCCTAGAAGATAAGAGTAATGCTCCGCAGCAGCAGATTGGTCGCCCGTTTGCACAGCCAGCAAGGCCAACCCGGCCTTGGCCCACATGGCGACCAGAGGCGTAACAGACTGTTCTAAAAGAAGCGATTGGGCGGCTGTCTCGGCTATCTCTAAGCGGTTGGGGACACCCGTGATGCGGGCTATTGCGGCTAGAGCCATAGCCGTCCTTGCAGACGCGAAGAATTCGGCCCGGCGCATCGCCTCTAGGAGCCGCTCTAGGTAGACTTCTCCTTGGTCGAACTCCCCAGTCTCGTGCTCCAACAGAACGCGGGTCGCTAAGAGAATTGTGTTTAAGGGTGACAACTCTAAGCCCCGATCGCTATATTCACGGGCTGACTTCCAGTCGCCCTCGAGGGATGAAAGAAACGTGATCGCCTGTAAGCTGCGACTAGCAAGCTGTCGGGGGGTGCTTCGTCTCTCCGCCAGGTCTCGCAGGACCAAAGTGTGGGGGCGGGCCGCGTCAAGATCACCCATATAAAGCAAACTTAACGCGGTCCAGAAGCGAGAATCATGTTCAGAATAGGGGTTTTCAACACCGGTGGCCAGTTTGATGGCCTGCAGCCCGCTGTCTACGCTCTCTTGCCAGTGGAGGTGTTCCCCGCTCGCAACGGCGGCATAACTCAGGGTCTGCATCTCCAAGACCACGTCCCCCTCACGCCGGGCAATGTCCATCGCCCGCCCCAGCGCTTCTTGAGCGCCTTCGTAGTCAAATTCAACAGCCCCAAGGACGCCACCGTAGCGAGAGAGGAGGCGTCCAGCCTCGTGGGAATCGGCCGGAACCAGAGTTAGAGCACGGGACATAAGCTCGACGACACCTAGAATCCGGTTAGTTGTGGGTGCGATTGGGAACTCCGCGGCGGCCACCGCCAGGGCGACATTCCCCGCCTGGGCGTAGTAGTCGAAGGCGCGGATTAGAGTGGCGAACGCTTCCACTAGCTGATGGCCGATGGCTGTGGCGGACTGGGCCCGCGCCAGGCCGAACAGCAAGGCCGCGGCCTCTTCCTCGGAAGCCGCCTCAGTTCCAGACAGGGTTATGTCCCGGGCAACCAAGGCCCTTTCAAAATGAGTAAGTGCGGCCTCGTAGGCATAGGCCGCCAAAGCCCGCTCGCCGGCCAGTAGGGAGTAGCGCACCATTTTTTCGGGACCGGTCAAAGACTGGGCCTGGGCGAAGTGATGGGCCAGTTCAGCAGCGTGAGACTCGGCGTCGTCTCCGTACAATTCTTCCAGGGCCTCGGCAATTCTTGCGTGTAGCCGCACCCGCCGGGTGATTGATAGCTCATCTGCCAGCGTCTCCTGGATCAGGGCGTGGGTGAACTGGTAGCGACCCACCGCCTGAGGCAATTCCTTAATGACCCGAGCGGCCAGGGCCTCCTCAAGAATCTCAAACAGACGGTCTTCGGTTACCTCTTCAACCAAAGGCCTAATTTGGGCCAACGTGAATTCCCGTCCGACTATCGAGGCCACAGTCAGGGCCTCGTTACATCTCTGGGACAGCCGGTTCAAACGCCTCCCGATCACCTCCCGCACTCCCTCGGGAATCCGTATAGTCCAGGAATCTGTCTCTCGGACCTGCTCTAAGCCTAATTCCCCCTCCTGTACCAATAGTCGTACCACTTCTGTGACAAATAATGGATTGCCTTCGGTCTGGGTATGCACCGCCTCGACCAACCCTCGTGGAGCACTGTTGCCTGAGGTCATCTCGATGAAGCGTCCCACGTCCTCCTGGGTCAGTCCCCGTAGCAGCACCCGCTGAAACAGACGCTCGCGGGTCAACTCCCCAAGGGCTTCGGCCAACGGGTGTTGTCGGGACAATTCCATGTCCCGGTACGTGCCAATGATCAACAGCCGCGCCCCGCCCAACTCCCGAGCCACGAACTGGAGCAAGGCTAGGGACGGCTGGTCGGCCCAATGCAGGTCGTCCAAAACCAGCACTAAGGGTTGGCGTTGCGACGCTGTTTTGAGGAAGGCGGCGATGGAGTCGAACAAACGGAACCGGGCTTGCTCCGGTTCTAGCCGGGGGGCTGGGGGCCGACCGGGTAGCCTATCCCTTACGTCTGAAACCACCTCGGCAATATCTGCGGCCCCGGAACCCATCTCGGACTGTAGCTGTTGGGGATCTTTCTCTCTGACGCAGGTCCGGATGGCCTGCACCCAAGGCCAGTAGGGCGGCACTCGTTGTTCTTCGTAGCTCCGGCCCCACAGCACCTGGCATCCCCGCAACCCAGCGTAGGTGGCTAGTTCTTGCGCGGTTCGGGATTTGCCGATGCCGGGTTCGCCGACTAGAGTGACCAGGCGTCCTCGCCCAGACAGAGAGTCTTCCAAACACGCTTTCAACTCTCCCATCTCTTGTTGCCGTCCAACAAACACACCGCCGGCCAGGCTGTCCAGGGCGTGTGCCTCGTCAACCCCCGCCGCAACTTGCTGTACGCTGGTGGTGAGGTCGATGGCTTCCAGGGCGGATAGCGCGTCGGTGGCCGAATCTGGCCGTTCCGACGGGTCTTTGGCCAGCAAGCGCAGGATGAGGGCATCCAAGGCCCGTGGGCACTGGCCGTTGTGCCAGGTGGGGGCCACTGGCGGAGTGTCGATGTGCTGGCCGATGATGGCTACCGAGTCGTCTCCCAGGAAGGGAGGTCGTCCGGTGACCATCTCGTAGGGCATGGCGCCTAATGAATACAGGTCCGACCTGGGCGTTACCTCGCCCCCCATGGCCTGTTCCGGGGGCATGTAGGATACGGTAGTCATATTGACATTAGGCATACATAAAACTGCATTGAGCATTCGGAGACGTGGTGAGGCTGCGTACCGCCACCGCCCACTCATGTTGCACCATTATTGACCTCTTGGCAACCTGCGATACAACGTACCTTGTCTACAAAGCGTATATACCTTTTGGCCTTGAAAGTAGCATCGGGATATAAGCCGATTTCGCA
>CATMOE010000076.1:0-14276 GCA_950072105.1 uncultured Dehalococcoidia bacterium | reverse complement strand
TTCACAGCAACAGCTGCGCTTATTTTAGGAGCGGGTCCCTCACTTAGCTACCTGTCCGAATTTCCGGGTCCACCTCAGTTAGCCGTAGCGATTCAAATGTAAGGCAGACAAACATATCGCGTAACGCTCCAATCCTCGGAGCGCTACGCGATGATTTAGAATTGTCTATGGTGCTAGTTCGGGATCCAGGCCAGGGCCCGCACCTCGGTGAATTCCTTCTTGATCTTCTCCCAATTTTCACCGCCGTCGGCGCTGCGGTACAGTTCGCCGTAGACGCTGTTGGCCAGGATCAACTCCGGGTCGGCGTAGTGGGTGGCGAAGTTCCAAAGGGGCGAGTTGGGTTCCACGGGTAGGGGCCTGGTGTCCCAGGTCTTGCCGCCGTCGGTGGAACGTTGAATCGTGCCGGTATTCCCGATGGCTGCGTCGCCGTTGGCCGCGAACAGCACCTGCGGGTCGTCGGCCTTGACCGCGATCCACCGGCAGTAGGGCATCGGGAAGGACGTGGTAACCGCCAGAGACTGGAAGGTTTCCCCATCGTCCTGGCTGGCAAATATCTCCCGGGGTGTGCTTACCAGCACGGTTTTCTGTTCGCCAATGCTGATGGCCATGCCATGGATGTCGGGGTTGGTGATGCCACTGTCCACGTGGGTCCAGGAGTCTCCGCCGTCCCTGCTGCGGTATACACCGTCGATCTCTACCCCGGCCATCACTGTGCCCCGGTCGACCGGGTCCACGAGTAAAGCGGTAACCCGGGTTGAGCCGATGGCGCACTCCTGGTTGATGGGCACCGACAGATCTTTCCAACTCTTGCCGCCGTCCTGGGTCCGGAACACCAAGCCTGGACTGGTACCGGCGAAAACGGTATCGGAATCCAAGGGATCAATGGCGATGGACCAGATGTTCAGCCCATCCATGGGCGAGTCCAACTTCACCCAACTGCTCCCGGAATCCTCGCTGCGGTAGATCCCGTTATTGGAGCCCGCGTATACCACGTTGGGGCTTTGGGGGTCGCTGGCCAAGGCCCTTATCTGAGATTCTCCGGGGAATGGGTCACGGATTCGGCTCCAATTCTCGCCGCCGTCCGGACTCTGAAACAGCCCCGCGCCGGTGGTTCCAACTAAGATACTGTAGCTACTTGCCATCTCCGAAGCCTCCTTGCCTGGATTCGAATCGAGACTTACCATTTGGGTTGGTTTGGATCTTGGGCAGGACCCATATGGAATGAGCGCAATATACACCTGTCTGACAGGTGAGTGTCAATCATCTCGGTCTCATTCGTTGCCCTCTGCCATTTTGGCGTCGATTCCCGTTGCCAGGACACGTGTTAAGATGGGGCCGCCGGGGACGCCGAGCCGGGATTTGACGAGCTTCGGTTCAGTGATCCGGTCAAGGATGGCGCCGCGCTTTGCTATTTACCGGTTATTAGTGGATTCCTGAGTGGCGCCTTGTAAGTCAGTTATCACATGTCGGGCTCCCATTACAGTGCTTAGTCGGCTAATGAATAGATTAAAATAAGTTCAGTCAGTTCAGGCTATGGATGACCTGCCAGATTTTGATAAACTTGTAGGAGCAGCCGGCGTAACAGTACGCGCTCTTCTAAACTGAACCCGGCGAAGGCTTCGGATTCCAATTGTCCCCATTTCTCTTCAACCGGGCCTTCCAGTCCGCGCCCCTTGCCGGTGAGGTATACACGGGAGACCCGCTGATCATCCGAGTCATCGTGGCGCTCCACAATGTCTTCCCGTTCCATGCGCCGCAGTGAATTTGTCACCGTCGCAGGCTGGAGCGACAGTTGTTCTGCTAGCTCGGTCTGGGAAATCCCGTCTTTTCGCCAGAGTTCAGTGAGGAACATTTCTTGGCCCACGTGCAGCCCGATGGTGTTGAGCAGGTTATCCGCCCGTTGACGATGCAGTTTGCAGACTTGGGCCAAAGTGTAACCAACACTGTCCTTTATTGATTGGTTGGTCAACATACCTCCCAGGTAATTAAGTTAACCGGCATAACATTAGCCGGCTAAAGAATATCACCGCACATTTTGTTTGTCAGATGTCGAAGAGCAAGTCGGGTTACCAAGGAGCGAGGGGCGATTTTAGGTCCTCTGATTTCGTTAGTTACCTGGCAGACCATTGGTAAACATACATCTTGTCTCTCTCCGCCCCTTCAGGAACAAAAAAACAACGCCCCGGCCGAAGGAGGCCGGGGCGTTTCGATTCGCTACGAATTTATCGCGGTAGGTCGGGATAGATTTCCCTAAAGCGGTCCGCCACCGAATATGGCGGTCTGCTTGCGGAAAACCTGGACGCGCTGGCGTGAGGTCTCCACCACGAAAACCCGGCCATCATCGTCCACCTCTACCGCGATCGGCCCCTGGAAAAGCTTCTCCCGCTCTTCCAGGCTCGGGGCCCTTTCCCGGCCCCTCATCATACTGGGATCGAGTTCAACCCGCTGCCGACCCCACTTGGACAAGGTTGCCTCGCCCATCAGCTTGGTGATAAAGCTGCCATCGGTGTCGAACACTTGCAGGCGGTCATTCTTGAAGTCGGTTACGTAGATGATCCCATCTTTATCGACCGCGATTCCGGTGGGACGGTTCAACTCCCCATCACCCTGTCCGGAGACGCCAAACTTCATCAGGAACGTGCCGTCCGGGGCGAATTTCTGGATCCGGTCATTGCGCCAATCCGCTACGTAGACGTCCCCGTTGTGGTCAATCTCTATTCCCCAAGGATGCTCGAACTCGCCATCACCGGTGCCTAGATGGCCCCATTTGGCTAAGAACTTGCCGTCTTTGGTGAATTTCTGGATGCGGTGGTTCGCGCCGTCCACCAGGTACAGGTTGTCTTCTTTGTCGAAGGCCAGCCCGGAGGGTTTATTAAATTCACCGTCGCCGTCACCCAGTGTCCCCCAGGTGCCGGTACAATCGCCGTTTTGGTTGAAGATGGATATCCGGTTGAGCCACTCGTCGGATACGTAGGCGATGCCTTCGGAGTCGAGAGCGATGGACGTGGGCCACATGAAAGTACCGGCAGGGGCGGAATCATTGGCGTCTTCCGGTTGGACCTTTTCGCCGAACTCCCGGACCAGTTCTTCGTCTACAGTGAAAACTGTAACCCGTTTGCAGGGGAAAAACGCCGGGGTTTCCGAGCCACGGTTCAGCACGTATAAACGGTTTTCATTGTCCAGGGTTATCGCCACAGGATAGAAGAAGCCGGTTCCACTCCGGTTTTCTTGCCGTCCGATGGTGTGGCTATACTGGAAAGTCACAGGCGCTATTTCAGTGACCATGTTTCCTCCGCGAATTCTAAACATTGTCCCTTCCCCCTCGAGGGGGAAGGTTAGTATGGGGGGTGATGCCCCTCATACTTCGGCACGCTCAGGACAGGCTCTCAATCCTCTCCCACAAGGGGAGAGGATTGAGTCTGGGACAAATTATGTGATTCTTCTTACGCTGTTATCTGATGAGGTCGAACTGCTCGTAGGTGTCCCCTAGTATCGGATTCGCGTCCAAGCCCATCCATTGCTCCAGGATAGAGGCATAGGTCCGCCGGAAGTCGCTGTTCCAATGGAGGTCGCCTGAGTCCAGTTTTTCCGGCTCCAGCGAAGGATACTCTCCGTAAAGTCCGCCCTTTACCGCGTCACCGATCAAGAAGGCCACGCTTCCCGAGCCGTGGTCCGTGCCCGAGCCGTTATCCACCACTCGGCGGCCGAACTCGGTGAACAGCAGGATGACAATTTCCTCATTGGCGTTATGCTCTTTCAGATCCTCGTGGAAGTCGGCGATGGCGTTGGACACGTCGCCCCACAGTTTGGGGAGAGTGATGTTCTCGTTAGCATGGGTATCGAATGTGCCTGGATTGACGCCTGTGTAAAATATCCGGGTCCCGAAGTCTGCCAGATGCACCTGGGCGATGTTCTTGATCCACTGTGCCAAGGGGCTTCCGCCGTACTCCACGCTGGAAGAGTAGTTTTGGGGGGCGGCACTCAGTATGTCCGCCCCTCTCAAGGCGTCCAAACCGGTCTGGGACAGGTAGTCACTCACCGGGCCGGTGCCAATCATGGGAGCGTACATCCGGGCGAAGATGTCTAGGGCTTCGCTCCGGTCATCGGCGCCCTGCATGCCGGTCAGCACGCCGTAGTTGCTCAGGTCGCCTACCGAGGCTACCGATACGCCGGATGCGGCCAGCGCCCGCGGGAGGCCCCGGCCAAAGTTAACGGCGGTCAGGATGTTTTCTTTGTTGGGGTCCAGGTCCCGGATGGCCTTGCCCAGCCAGCCTTCAGAAATCATCTTTTCGGGCTCGGCGGTGTGCCAAATATCCAACGAACGGAAGTGGGAGCGGTTGGGGTTGGGGTAGCCGATGCCCTGCAGGACCGCGACCTTCCCTTGGTCGTACATATCTTTTATCGGGGCCATGGCCGGGTGGAACCCAACCTTGTCATCGACGGCCAGGACGTCTTCCGGCGCGATATTCACCACCGGCCGGTAGTCCATGTAATGGGGGTCGCTATAGGGGATGAAGGTATTCAGGGCGTCATAGGCCCCCGTCATCTGAAGAACTACCAGCACCGGGTCTTTCTTGTTGGAGGTCATAGATTCTCCTTACCAAAATGTGTTGTGGTCCCTAAACCTACCGGCGGCCAGGAATCCGATGCCGAATTCGTCGGCTAGGCGTATAAGTATTCTTTGGTAGCTACTATTAGCTGAAGCATCTTGCCAACCTTTTTCGGGAACTCCCGGGTATTGGTCGGTAGATCGCCGCTCTTCCGCGCGTGTTCCAGCAATTCCTGATGGGTCTGATCGGCAACCTCGTAGTGTCCTAACAGCCTCAGGCAACCGTCCACCAGGCCTTCGGGTGACATGGTGGGGCCTTCCGAGGCCAATTTTTCAACGATGCTCTGGATGCCGGGGTAGCTTACATCGCCCACGTAGTCGGCGATGAAGTTGATCCGGCGCAGCAGGGTCCCGCCGTCGATCCACTCCTTGCCCGTGTGCCAGCCTTCGACGGAAGGCGGGTTCAGGATCTCCTGACCCATATGCTTCATTTCCTCGAAGATGGCCTCAAAGCCGGGCTTAGGGGTCGTCCAGTCGCCCACCAGCCGCAGAGTGCCAATCACCGTATCGATGGGGCCCTTCATGCGGGAGAAACGGGAGTTCTTGAAGGCGTCGGAGTTGAACAGCACCCGCAGCATGGAGCGGATGTCGTAATTGGTCCGGAAGTACTCGTCTTCCAGCATCTTTATGGTCTCAGGGTCACGGGGCGGCGTGTCCATCCAGGACGGCACTTGTGCCTCATCGGCGACGAAGTAATTGTACAGGTGGCGGGAGATGAAACGGGCCGTGGCCGGCTGCTTGACGATGATGTCGATGATGTCCTCACCGTTGAAGTTACCGGTCTCACCCAAGAAAGTCTTCTCTCCGTCATCGTGGTCGTGGGGGTTATAAACGAATTGGGAACTGTAGCGGCCGTAGGGCTGTCCGGGGATGGCGTTGGCGATGGTCCAGCCCGTAAATGCCCGGGCGCACTCCTTGACGTCATCCTCGGTGTAGTTGAACTTTCCGTCCATGCCCACACCCAGGGAAAATAGCTCCAGCAATTCCCGTCCGTAGTTCTCGTTGATCGAGTCTTTGTGGCTCAGGCAGTTATCCAGGAAGTACACCATTGCCGGGTCTCTGGAGATCTCCAACAGCAGGTCCTTGAAGTTGCCCATGCCGCACCGGCGGAGCATATCCATCTGGGCGTTCTCGGTGACTTGGCTCTGTCCCTTGCTGTCGGCGGTGCATAGGATGCCGTGCCAGAAGAGGGTCATTTTCTCTTCCAACTGGTTGTAGGAGTTAACCATGCGAAAAGCGATGTATTCGGGAACGCACCGGATGAAGTGATTCCATTCGATGAAGTACCGTTCCCCCAGGTCCAGGTCCATCCCATGGGATTCTTCCGTGGGATTCAAAAGCTCTTCCACCATTGCCTCGTACCCTTTGGAGGCTCTGGCTTCTAGCTCATGATACTGGGCTCCGAATCCGGCCCGCCGCATCAGGTGAGCCATCGAAGCGACATCGTTATTCGCCATGTATTATCCTCCCAGATTTGAGCGCGGATATGATTACTGCCTATGTTAACATTTCGCCTTCTCTACACGCAAGCTGGAATATTGCGCTAGGTACATTATATGGGGCGGGGCAAGGGCGAAAAATGGGGTTGCGTATTCGGCGTTCGGAATTGACGTGCAGGGTTGCTATTCCAGCCCCAGTATCGCGGGCTCTTGGGCGGGGATGTTGAGGGTAAAGCGTCGGTAAAGAAAAGGCCCTTGTTCCTTTTAGTTTGCTTCAAGCGCGCGTTGAAACTCCGACCATTCCGGCGGTGTGGCGACGCCTTCCCAATCGTCGTAGTGCAATAAATCGGTGAGGGGCAATCGGTCGCGCCAACCTTCTGTCTGCAACAACGGTTGGCTCTGAAACTCGACGGGATAGCCCAGACAAAGATAGGCCACCGGTATCACGTGGGGCGGGATTCCAAGGATTTTCCTCAATTGAGGCAGCTTGAATACGCTGACCCACCCGACGCCGATTCCCTCGGAGCGGGCTGCCAACCACAGATTTTGCACCGCGCAGCAGGTAGAGTAAACGTCGGTTTCCCGGATAGAGTTGCGCCCAAGCACTTCTTCGGCTCTGGTTGGGTCGCAGGTGATACATAGGTTTACCGGAGACTCCAGGATCCCTTCCAGCTTTAGGGATAGGTAATGGGAGCGGCGGGGCTCGTCGTAATAGCATGCCGCCGCTTGCCGCTCCCGCTCGAATAGCTCCTTGACCTGGTTACGCACGTCCAAACTGCGGATCAACATGAAGTCCCAGGGTTGCATGAACCCCACGGAAGGCCCTTGGTGAGCCGCTTTTATTATCCGGGCTAGGACTTGATCTGGGATCGGGTCGCCGCGAAAGTGCCGTATGTCGCGCCGGGCGTAGATGGCCCGGTAGACTGCTTGGCGTTCTTCCAGAGGGAAAACATCCGGAATCATGGAGGATTCAGGTGTCGACGTCATAGATTTATTCTCCGATCGGCAGTGTTCGGGCAAAGAAAAGCCCCCGCCATTCTCGGTGCGGGGGTCTATCACATCATATAGTACCCGCTCGATCCGCGAAGCGGTAAGATCTGTGCGGCAGGTCTCCTGACTGATGGGTCATCACCTTCCGGCGCCTTCCCGCCGGATGAAGGGCAGTGGCTGCGCTGACGCTTGCTGGAAGGATTCCCAATCACAGTGGCGGGCCCGTGCCGGAGTTTCACCGGCTTCCCTATTCTCCCCAAAAAACTCGGGGCACCACACGCTATTCTGTTTCCGCTGATGAGAGTATGCGATACATGGACCTAAGTCAATGTAGCTCGATCGCTCCAACGCCCCAACAGTTTCTAGTAGCTTCGGCTCCCGGTTATCGAAGCGGGTAAAATCGATCTCAATCGCTTATCATTAAATGACCCTGCCATGTTTTATCTTCCCGTAATAACTCCGGTCTTGGTCACGCCAGTAAAAGAGACCCCGGTTGTCGTTGGACCCTTTGGCCAACCCAGAGGCGTGACGAGATGACGCTGCTCCGTGTACTGGTTGTTTGCCGGGACCGCCTCTCCCGGGCCGGGCTGGCGGCGGTGTTGGACCAGCGATCGGGCCTCACCGTGGTGGGGCAGATAGCCGGGGACGACAACAGCCTCTTGCCTCTGGACATCTATGTGCCCGACGTGATCGTGTGGGACGTTTCTTGGGAAACGTCGAACGCCGTGAACAGCCTGGGACTCCTTCCAGAAGACGCCCCGCCCGTGCTGGCCTTGGCTGTCACCAGTGATCAGGCCGCCCAAGCCCGGGCAGCGGGCGCCCAGGCGCTCCTGAGCCGGGATGCCTCTCCGGAGGCCTTGGCCGCGGCCGCCGTGGCGCTTAGCCACGGGCTGCAGGTGACTGACCCTGCACTCGCCGGCGTCTCTGCCGCGGCCACTCCCGAACCAGGTTCCGCTTCGCTGTTAACTCCCAAGGAACAAGATGTGCTAAAGCTGTTGGCCGAGGGATTGCCCAATAAGGGCGTCGTCTCCCGCCTGGAAGTAAGCGAGCACACCGTCAAGTTCCACGTGAATTCCATCATGGGCAAACTCAACGCCCAGAGCCGCACCGAGGCGGTTATCCTGGCCACTAGACTGGGCCTCCTACCTCTTTAACCTGGCCATTCTTCCGGGTCGGTACTAGCCAGATTTGGGATGCCCTGTCCTTTTCGTGTTGGTAGGCTAGTTATGAGCGGTGGGATCACCGCGAAATGCAGTAGGCCTTCCAGCGAATAAGCCAGGGGGCCGTGAGACAGGAGTAGGACATGTCAACAGTATTACCGGAACTCTCGGAAGCCTTAGCCGACGCCGTATCCAAAGCCGCCGCCGGCTTGGTTCGCGTGGAAGGGCGGGAACGCTTGCCGGCAACCGGCATCGTTTGGGACGGCGAAGGATTGATATTAACGGCGCACCACGTTTTGGAGCGAGACGAGAATATCAACGTTGGTTTTGAAGATGGTGAAACAGTGACGGCGGAGCTGGTGGGGCGCGACCCGGCCACCGACCTGGCGCTTCTTCGAACTACCAAACGGGACTCCAGCATCCCGGCCTGGGCCGGCCCGGAAGACTTACGTGTCGGCCACATGGTCCTGGCTTTGGGGCGTCCTGGAAAGAACGTACGGGCCACCCTGGGTATCGGTTCGGCTTTAGGCGATTCCTGGCGTACGCCAGCCGGTGGACCGGTGGACCGTTACCTTCAAACCGACACCGTGATGTACCCTGGGTTCTCCGGCGGACCCTTGGTGGACGCCCAAGGCCGCTTCGTGGGGCTGAACACCTCGGCGTTGTTGCGCGGCGTTTCGATCACAGTGCCGGTCCCCATCCTCAACCGGGTGGTCCAAGACCTGAGTGAACACGGCAGTGTCCGGCGGGCTTACCTCGGCGTGGGCGCCCAACCGAACCGTCTCCCGGATGGCATAGCCAAAGAACTGGGCCAAGAAACCGGGCTATTGCTCGTCTCGGTGGAGCAGGGCAGCGCCGCCGAGGAGGGAGGGATGTTCCTGGGAGATACCTTGGTTTCCTTGGGCGGGACCACGGTGCGTCACATGGATGACCTATTCACCGCATTGGACGGCGGCCTCATCGGCAAGTCCGTCCCCGCGCGCATACTTCGGAGCGGACGCTTGGAGGAGTTGACCGTGACTCCCGCTGTTCATCCTTAAGGAGCACTCAATGACTACTCTTCTATCCCAGCTAAACTCCGATCTTGGTGAAGTGGCACACAAGGCGCGCAAGAGCTTGGTGCAGGTGGCGGCGGGGCGCCGCGGTTCGGGATCCGGTGTGATTCTTGGCGCCGATGGCCTGGTCGTCACCAACGCCCACGTAGTCTCGGAAGGGAAGGGCCGCCGTCCAACGCGGGACCTGCGCCTTACGCTGCCGGCTGGTGCGGTGGTGGCGGCAAGATTGCTTGCCAAGGACGATGGGTTGGACGTGGCGGTTCTGCAGATCGAAGCGCCCGATGGAGAATTGCCGGAACTCCACCCCATCGAATTGGGAGACTCACAGGTGCTACGGCCCGGTGAGTGGGTGATGGCCATGGGATACCCCTGGGGCGTGGCCGGAGCGGCAGCCGGCGGGATAGTTATCGGCGCCGGTCCAGACCTCCCAGAGTCTCCGGGAATCGGAAGGGACTGGATCGCCGTGGATTTGTCCCTCCGGCCCGGATATTCGGGAGGGCCGCTGGTTGACCATCAAGGCCGGTTGATCGGTATGAGCACCATGATGGCCGGCCTGGACGTGGGCATGGCGGTCCCAGTCCACGTCATTAAAGAGTTCGTGAAAGAAGCTATCGGTGGCGGTTCGGCGTAACCCGGACCGGCCAGACTTGGGCACGAGCCTGGCTATTGTAGCGGCGACCGGCTAAAATTCCCACGACGGCCGGATATGCTGTGTCGTTGAGCTTCTAAGATTGGGTCCGTGTCATCCACGAACCGAGGAGCCGGATGGAGACAGTCATCCGCCTGGAAGGACTTACCAAGTACTACGGTAAGCAACTGGGCATTGCCGATCTGAACTTGGAGGTCAAGTCCGGTGAGATTTTCGGGTTCCTGGGTCCCAACGGCGCAGGCAAGACCACCACGATTCGCCTGCTGCTGGACTTGCTCCGTCCGACCAGAGGGACAGCCACGGTTCTGGGACTGGACGCGAAAGCAGACTCGCTAGAGGTCCGGCGTTCCGTCGGCTACATCCCCAGCGATCCTTCCCTGTACGGAAACCTATCGGGTCATGACTTCTTAACCTACTTGGCCAACATTAGGGGCGGAGTTCAATGGTCCAAAGTTACAGCATTAGCCGACCGGCTTCAGTGTGACCTTTCCCGGCCCATCGGAGCCCTATCGCGAGGCAACAAGCAGAAACTCGCCGTCATCCGCGCTTTCATGCACGAACCGCAGCTTCTGATCCTTGACGAACCAACCAGCGGTCTGGACCCCCTGATGCAGGCCGAGTTCGAGGACATGGTTCGGGAGGCCAAGGACGAGGGCAGAACGGTTTTCCTTTCTTCCCATTTTTTGCCCGAGGTAGAGCAGTTGGCCGACCGCGTCGGCATAATCCGTGAGGGCCGCCTGGCCGCCGTGGAAGAGATCGCCAGCCTCATGTCTAGAGCGATCCGTAGACTGGAGATTGAGTTCGTAGACCCGGTTCCAGAGGAGGAATTTGCCCGGCTGGAAGGGGTTCGCAACGTCCAAGCTCAGGGCAATACGCTACTCTGCGACGTGTCCGGCGTCCTTGATCCCCTGATCAAAGCGGCGGCTCGTCATGCTGTCGTCAATCTGAAGACCCACGAGCCGAACTTGGAGGAAATCTTCTTGGCTTATTACGGAGAGACCACGAGCCAGGGTACGGAAGACGATGCTGAGTAACGTGTTCCTCAAAAGCCTGCGGGACGAACGTTGGCCCATGGTCTGGTGGAGCGCAGGCCTCGGTCTGTTCGCCGCGATGATGATTGCGTTCTTCCCGAGCATTCGGGGGAACGACGATTTCAACGTCATGCTGGAATCCTATCCCGAAAACTTGAAAACATTGTTCGGCTTGAGCGAGCTAACCGACATCACCTCCGCCGTTGGCTTTTTTAACGCCGAGATCTTCGGTTTCATGGCTCCACTGTTGTTCGTGATCCATGGCATTGTGTTGGGTAGTGGCGCGATCGCCGGTGAGGAAGGCCGGGGGAGTCTGGAGATCTTGCTGACCGAGCCCATTGCCCGGGGAAAACTGGTGGTTCAAAAAGCCGCGGCTATGATTGCCAACGCGATTGCCCTTGGTTTGGTGCTTTGGATAGTGCTGGTCATCGGCACCCTTATCATCGACATTGACTTAAGTGTGCTTAATCTCGCCGCAATCACCTTCAGCACCGTGTTGCTGGGAGTAACATTCGGTGCCCTGGCCATCGCTGCGGGATGCTTCACCGGCAGTCGAGGTACCAGCGTCACCATCGTCGCGGCTGTCGCTGTCGGCACCTACCTGTTGAACGCCGCCAGCGGTATCGTCAGTTACATGGAAGCGGCCAAGTGGTTGTCGCCCTTCTACTATTACAACGCCGCCAACCCATTAGCCAACGGCCTGAATCCGGCTCACGCCGCCGCCCTTCTGGCAACCATCGCCGTCCTGCTTGCAGTCGGGTACTTTGGTTTTTCCAGGCGGGACCTGAGGCTATAGGGGCGGTTGCCGCGTAATTCCCGACGTGGCCATGGGCCAGATCACGAAGGAAACATACGATTTTGGCTAAACCGGCTCGCCCTCCTCCGCATAACGGTTTCGCTGCTCCTCTAGCTCCGAAGCGACATTCCGCACTTTGGATGGCTCCATCCGTTCCAGCAGCGCTATCCGCCTCTGGTTGACCTCGATCATGTCCCCAAGGGTAGCCCGGTTCTGTGTATGAATCGGTTCCAGCGGAGTGGCCGAGCGGTCTAATGCCGCGAGTTATTCTTGGTCGTTCTCCTCACCTAGGAAGTCAGCCAAGCGAATAGAGCCCCCCACGATATGGGCAGGATTTCTTCCCAGGGCGTGGTACCGCTCACCCGTCTCTACGACTTCCCTAAAGCAATCCAACGCCCGATCCCTGGCCCCAGTTTTCGACGGGATATTTCCCAGGTTGTTCGGGGAGGTAGCCACGTCTGGCAAAAAGGCCTCCGGGTGCGCCTCGGCCAGCTTCCTGTAAATCTCTGACGACTCCCGGGCCGCGTCCAGCGCGCCCTCCCGGTCCCTCAAAGCCGACAGTCGGATGCCCAGGTTGTTGAGGGAGGTAGCCAGATTTGGCAAAAAAGCCTCAGGGTGCGCCTCGGCCAGCTTCCTGGAAATCTCTGACGACTCCCGGGCTGCGTCCAGCGCGCCCTCCCGGTCCCCCAAATCCGACAGCATGCTGCCCAAGTTGTTCAGGGCCGCCGCCCGCGTCTCTGGGTTGTCGGAATATTCCACCATTGACCTTGCTATCCAAGCGTTAGTCTGACGCTTGTCGTATAGCTTCAGATAATCCGTCAAGCCCGTTGCGGTTCTCCTGCCGGCAGCTACGTCAATTGCCAGTCCGATTCGGTAGCCAGACAAAATGTTGGCTTCTTCAGACATTAATGCGGCGCAAGCTTGGGAGTGAAACTGGGCAAGACGTTTTCGTTTTTCCTCAGTATCTTCTGGAAGGTCCAGTTTCTCCATCGCCTGCGAGTTTTGCGCCGGATTTAGCAGGAAATTCTGGAGACTGGCGAACTCGGCCCAGTGATTGGCCACGGCTACGTTGAAATCGTTCCCTTCCCCGCCATTCAATAACAGCTCGGCGTATTCCCGGATCGGATTCAACAACCAGAACCTCTGATCTTCCTGCTCATAACGCAACAGACCAATCTTGTGAGCTTCTTCTATCCATTTTCGCCAATCGTCACCCAACAACTGGTCCAAGGTGTCAACATGGCGATACAGCCCGCCGGGTAGGAGGCTGGATTTCCGGAAAATCTCTTGAGCCCGCTCGGAAAGCAGCTCATAGGAAAGGTTCAGCGAGGCAGGGAGAGAACGCTGCCGTGGAGGCACACCCACCAAATCTGGCGCCGCCAAGAACTTGGCTACACTTTTCGGTGCCTGCTCCAACTGTTGGGCGATCGGCTCGAAGCCGGCGACGATCCTGTGGGCCGCCAGGAAGATGCTCAGTGTATGGCCTCCAAGAGCGGCCACCAGCTCAAACACATGTTTCATAGACTCCGGTGGTAGCGACTGTACCGAGTTTCGGACATCCTGATCGGGGATGGACTGGATGAAAAGGCTGACCGCAATTTGAGGTGCTAAGGGGTCGACCAAGAAGTCTGACTCGTAACCGCCAAGTTGAAGCTGCCGCCGGCACGTGGTTAAGATCCGAAGGCTAGGGCAATCGGTGAACAATTGCTTGAGTAACCGGCACGTTTCAACCCCTTTGTCGGCGTCGAATAACGGGTCTACGTTGTCCAACATTAGGAGTACGTCGCCCTTGGAGTTGGAAATTTCCTGCAACGCGGCGGCGAGCATTTCCGCCGGATGTGGGATCTGCTCCGCGGACGCCACGCCGATGGCCTGCAACATCGTGACGGCTAGTTGGTTTGCGTCTGGGACAGGCTCACAATCGATTTCGAAGATGCCGCCGGGAAAGTGGCGGTAGTCTTCCAGCAGGTCGCACAAGGCCTGAGCGAGCCGGGTTTTGCCGATGCCGCCCTCACCGTGAAGATTGACCAGCCGGTTCTTGTGGTCGACCAAGCCGCCTTCGGCAGGGAGAAGATGCTCCGCGACGATCACGACTTCAGCTTCCCGGCCCAGCAGGAACTCATCACCACGAATTATCTTCCGGTGCCGCGGAGGCGGGGCGGTTAGTGATCCCACTTCAAGTTCGCCGGGTTGGATCGCGTCGAAAACAACTGTTTCCGCACCGGCTGATTGCAGGCGTTCGTAGGGCGACGGCGCGAAATCTTCCATGCCGTCGGGCCAGGCTATCTCCCCCACGACGTCGTCTAAACGCAAGCGGTCAACGCCGGTATGGAAAGCGGTGTTCGCTTCAACGCCGCCAGCCAAGCCGCGGAAGAATCCTTCGTTAAAAAGCTGGGATGGCCGTTTTTTTGAAGCGGTGGACCTCCAGGGAAAGGTCGGCAACAAGCTGCTTCAGATCGTGGTTCTCCCGTCTTGGTTCTCCCGCTTGAGGTGTTCTATCTCCTGACGGGTGGCGTCTCTCACCGTGTCCCGGGTGAGACGCTCTTT
>CATMOE010000075.1:0-14461 GCA_950072105.1 uncultured Dehalococcoidia bacterium | reverse complement strand
AAAAAAAGCAGTGAGACACTGCAACGCGAGCTCAAGCGTCTGGAAGCATTAAAGGACGGGAACCCATCCGTTCGTGAGTCAGAAATTGAGGCTCTCAAAGAGCGCCAAGCCACTTTGTTGGCGGCAACCGAAGCACCGACCCCGCTACCGCATACAACAACACCTCGTTCGGCCCTTTTAGACCGAACGCTATCAGCCACCATGAAAGCGAAGTCGGGATAGTCGTCTTCCGGATCAAGGCTGTGGGCGCCCAAATCCTCTACTTCGTGTCCCGCCGACCAGAGCCAAGGTATTAGTATTGCTTTCAGCTCGAATCCGGCGTGGTCCCCGGCGACGGCGATTCGCATTGCCCGCTCCTCTCTAGGGAAATTGTTGATGCTAAACCTTTCCCAGCATAGTTACCAACGCCGGTCCACGCAAGCGGCTCACCAAATCGGATTGACCGGTAGTTCTGCCGCTGCTAGCCTCTTAGGATATCCGCGATGCGCTAGCAATGGCTCCGTTGCATACCAAACAAGAAAATTTATGAGTGTATCTCTTTGACATGAATGATTAATCGCTTCATAGAGGCCCCGGCGGCTCGCTTGGCCTGGGTTATAGGCGCCGGTTTAGGCTCGGGCTTGTTTCCGGTGGCGCCGGCGACGGCAGGCAGTTTGCTGGCATTGGCGATCTACTGGTGGTCGCCCCTGACCGGCGATGACCCAGCGCTGTTTGTTCTCATCGCCGCCGGATTCCTGCTGGGGATCTGGGCCACGGGGAAAATGTCCACCGCCGACAACCCGGACCCAAAGCAGGCCGTCTGGGATGAATTCATCGGAATGTGGGCCACCTGCGTACTGCTCCCCAAGACCCTGCCGTGGCTGGCTGCGGCATTCATCTGCTTCCGGATCCTGGACATCTGGAAACCTTGGCCGATCCGGCGGCTGGAGCGGCTCCACGGCGGACTTGGAATCATGGCCGACGATCTGCTTGCGGGCATTTTCGGAGCCGTCATCCTGAACGTGATTCGGCTCTCGTTAGCTGCTATCTAATGCGCAACCGGTTTCTTGAGAAACCGGGGCAGAATCTCCCGGCCCATAATCTCTAGCTGCTCGATAGTTTCTTCAGCCGGACATAAAGGCCGCACCACGAATTTCTGGGCCCCGGCGTCGATGTACTCCTGGATCGTTTGAACGATCTGTTCCGCCGGACCCAGGGCGCTGTACTCGGTGAAATGAGCATCGGGCCGGTGGCGGGTGATGTAATCGTGGGCTGTAGCCGCCGCCACTTCAGCGTCCGGGGCGATGTAGTAGCCCAGAAGCACGCCAACGTGGTCGTCCTCAATCTCCCGCCCAAATTCCGCGGCGGTGCTGAAAAGGATATCCCGGCCTTCCTGTATCTCCTTGGGCGTGGCGCTGGAAACCAGCCAGCCATCTCCAACCCGGCCTACGCGGCGGGCGGCTGCATGGCTGCGGCCCCCGATCCAGACGGGTGTTGACGGTTTCAGGAAGGGTTTCGGAGTGATGCTTACGTTATGGCAGGAAAAGAAAGTCCCTTCGTGGGTGACGTTATCTTCCTCCCACAGGCGGCGCATCAGCATTATGGCTTCATCAGTGCGCGGCCCCCGGTCTTCCTTCCCAACGCCACAAGCTTCGTACTCCTCCGGCTCCTCCTGACCCAAGCCCACGGCTGGGAAAAAACGCCCTTGGGACAGGTAATCCAACGTGGCGATCTGTTTGGCCAATACCACCGGGTTGCGCAGCGGGAGGGCCAGCACGCTGGTGCCGAATTTCAGCCGGTCGGAGTAGCCGGCAATCATCGACAGAGCCACCATGGGCTCCAGACTGAACCGGTCGCTGACGATTCGATCACTCAACCAGATGGAGTCGTAGCCGAAGCTGTCTCCCAACTCCACCAGATGGCGTAGATATCCAGGGTCGTCGCCGCCTTGACCGAAGGCGCCGGGGACGTACCCGATGGCAACACTCATAGTTACCCCCTATAGGACCGTTGCTCTCTGCATTATATAGGCATTCAGTACCAGGCACTACCTGGGTTCCGCCGCCAATGCCACCACGTCACCCGCTGAGCAAGTCCATACCGGCCTCGCGTCGAGCGTCGTTTATGTGCTCCAGCACCCTCACCCGTAGCGGCGCCATCTCGTAGCCTATGTCCGCCAGCATGCGGCTATTGTCCACCATGTAGATGTGGGGCACGGCCTGATCGCCGGTGGTTATCTGGGCATCGGGTATGAAACTACGCACCGTGTCCGCCATGTCACGGATGGTGGCCAGATGTCCGCCGCTGATATAGATCCGGTGGTTCAGCCCTTCGCTGAGCGCGGCTCTCACGAATATCTCGGCGGCGTCCTCGGCGTGAATCATGGGAGACGGTTCGTCTTGGTGATAGGGCATGCTAACAGGCTGGCCCACGGCGGGCAGGGACATCATGAGACCCCCGATGACGCCGGTCATTCCCGTCACCCGGCCATGGCCGAACACGGTGCAGATGCGCACTCCCACCAGATCGGAACCGTACCGGTCGATGTACTTCCCCGCCGCAAAGTCGTTGGCCGCCTTGGTCATTCCGTACACGTTTACCGGAGCCGCCAGATCGTCCTCGTTTACCGGCCGGTCCCCAAAGGTTTCTTGCACCCCATATACCGCGATGGAACTGGCGTAGACAACCCGTTGTATTCCCGTCCAGCGAGCCACTTCGAACACATTGTTGGTGCCCTGGATATTGACCTGCATACCAAAATGAGGGCGGTCTTCAGTGTCCGGCGGCAGCAGAGCGGCCATGTGGATTATCTTGTGCACCTGGTGGGTATTTATCGCTTCCAGCAGGTGAGGCACCTGCAACATGTCCCCCCGGTACACCTTTATCCGGTCAAGCAATGGTTCCATGTTGGCTCTGGGCGGAGCTAAGTCGAAGCAAACCACTTCTTCGCCTCGCTCCACCAATTTTCGCACGATACGTTGGCCGATGAATCCGGTACCGCCGGTAACCATTATTGACATTGACACGTCTCCAGATCGCGGAATACGCCACGGAAGCTGCAATCCGCCCGGTGGCCACCTTGGGAGGCCGGTCCATCATACAAACGCTGGCCGGGCGGCGCAATCCCTGGCACTGCGGTCCTTCGGTTCCGGTCGATCTAGTGCACTCTCGCAGACGAACGAGGGTTAATACTATTGACTCGGCCCAGAGCCGTTGCTAGCATTTCCAAGTGGGGTTGGAACTAACGGGACCAAAGGCGAAGGCCGGGGAACCGTAAGGGTCCATCTAGTCCACAACCGCGGTCCGGTTTGACCGCTAAAATGGACCCAGCCGGGCGTTCAGAGTAATTGACTTCAAATACACCCTTCTTGTTAGTCTGGATGAGTGGCTATCTCCTTACCTGGCATTCGGGAGTTGAGCAGTTGAAGAAAAAATTGTCGTTGGTTTCCATCGTCGTCGCGGTAATGCTCCTGGCGCTGGCAGCGTCTCCGGCGTTAGGCGGCAACGGGAACGGCGTAGAGAACGCCAAGCGAGCTCAGGAAAAGGTCAACCAAAAGGTACTTTCCAACAAGGATGTTGTTGGAACCGCCGTTGGGCTCGACTCTGAGGGCAATGCGATAGTAAGGGTGTTCACCGCCAAGTCAGGGGTAGGGGGGATTCCCAAGGAGCAGGATGGCGTCAAGATAGTGGCGCAAGTTACCGGTCCGATCAATGCTCTTGGCCGCGTCTCGGCTCCCGTTCTGATTCCAAGCACCCAGAGCACCACGGACCGGTGGGACAGGCCGGTACCCATTGGAGTTTCAACCGGCCACCCTGCCATCACTGCCGGCACTTTCGGAAGCAGAGTTAAAGATAGCAACGGGACGATCTACGCCCTGACTAATAACCACGTATATGCCAACGAGAACCTGGCGTATATCGGAGACGAGGTGATTCAACCGGGAACCTACGACGGTGCCAGTGTTCCGGCAGACACCATCGGAACGCTCTTCGCTTTCAAAGACATCGTTTTTCCCATCTTGGCCAACAACAAGATAGACGCGGCGATCGCTCTTTCGTCTCTCGGCGATTTGGGTAACGCCACACCGTCCGACGGCTATGGGACTCCCAAGTCGGAAATCGTATCGGCAACCTTAAACCAGAAAGTCCAGAAATACGGACGCACCACCGGATTGACCACCAATGGAATAATCACCGGCATCAACGCCACGCTTAATATCGGCTATGATTCCGACACGGCAAGGTTCGTAGATCAAATCATCGTTGAGTCTCGAAAGCCCAGGTACCTTCAAGGAGGCGACTCCGGCTCGCTGCTAGTGGTCGAAGGTGGGGCCGACGACCGGAAACCGGTCGGCCTCCTATTTGCTGGGACATCGACCGGCAAGATGGCGATCGCTAATCGCATCGACCTGGTGCTCGAAGAGTTCGGCGTCATGATCGATGGCGAAGGATCCGCTCCCTCTCCGACCCCTACACTAGACCCGACGGCTACACCGGTCCCGACGGCTACGCCGGACCCCGACGCGACACCTACGCCGACACCAGATCCCACGGCTACGCCGACGCCGACCTCTACTCCCCCGCCAAGCACAGGGGATATGGGAGTGTACGACATCTCCTGGAGTTCCAAAAAGAAGAACTTGCAGTTTATTATCAAAATCCGGCAAGACTCCGACGGTGATGGCGCTCTGACAGGCGCCGATAGCCCGGTAGCGGCAGCCCACGTCAATGCCACGCTCACCCACGATTCCAGCGGCAACAATCAGATCGACGACTGTAGTATCGACACCTGCTATTCCAACTTCGGTGGGGATACCGGCAGCAACGGTAGTATCAAGTTCTCTCTGGTCGGCGGGGCACCCATGGGCCTTTACGAGGCGCAGGTCACCGGCCTGACTCACGCCACCCTCGTCTGGAATACGGCCTTGGATGCGGACAATCCCGACACCTTTGCCAGATAGGCGGTTGATCTAGGTTGGTATGAGGGGGCCGCCGATGGGTGGCCCCCTCTCTTTTCTGAGCGGACGCCGTGACAGCTTGCATAAGAAGGTCCTCATCTGACATGGCGGCGACCCAGGAAGGCTCTCCACCCAGGCATAAAAGAAGTTTCGCGGAAAAGTCCCGTGTTCCGGCCATCTTGGGTTTGCTCCTTTTCCTTTGGTTCGCCGCTACAATGGTGTCCTGTAGCCGCGAACAGGCCGAAATTGGACAGGAAGATCCGTCGATGCCGAACAAAAGCCTTGAAGAGATACTCCAAGAGTACACCGATAGCCTTATGACCATGTCCGGCGTGGTGGGGACAGCCCAGGGCTTATGCGACGGCGAACCCTGCATCAGGGTGTTCGTTATAAAGAAGTCCGATGAACTGATGGGTCAGATACCTCCCATGATCGAGGGGTACCCGGTTGATGTTCAGGAAACCGGCGAATTCCGCAAGTTAGACCCCGGTTAGCTCCCGCATACCAACTACAAAGGCCGCTTGGCCGGGATTCCGGGACGCCTAGGGAATCGCTCGGGCGTGCTGCCGATCTTATCCACTACCACCAAGATCCGGTTGTCGGTCAAACCGGTGACCTCCACTGGTGTCACCTTCCTCATTCGTCCTCCCAGCGCCTCCAGGGCATGGGCCGCGCCGGCCAGCTCCGCGTCGATTCCGCCGTGTTTCAAGGCCACCATCACTCCGCCTGTAACACAGAAGGGGAGTGTGTATTCCGCCAGCACCGGAAGCCTGGCCAACGCTCTGGTCACCACCAGGTCGAAAGCCTCTCGTAGCTCAGGTTGGTGGGCCAAGCGCTCGGCTCGCCCGGTATGTACCTCCACTCCAGATAATCCCAGCGTAGACACCAGGTGCTTCAAAAAGTCCGTTTTCTTGCCTACCGACTCCACCAGAGCAAGCCTCAAATCTGGGTAGACTAATTTCAGGGGCAATCCGGGGAACCCCGGGCCGGCGCCAACATCGATGACACTTTCCAAGCCCCCTAGTCCCCCGGGGAACGCTAGGACCACCGTTAAGGAGTCTAGAAAGTGCTTTACTTGAACCTCCACATACCCCACCACCGACGTCAGGTTCATCCGCTGGTTCCAATCGGCCAACTCCCCAAAATAGGTCTCAAATTGGTCGAGTTGGAGCGAAGTCAGCCGTATACCCAGTTCCTTGGCGCCTTCGCTCAAGATTTCCATTCGCTGTGACATCGCTCAAGATTATACCAACGCGAATCATTCACGGAACGAGACTCAATTGACAGCTACAGGAGCCACCCGTAAAATGATTCCAGCCCAGTAACCGTACTAAAAATCTGTATGTCGGTCTCCAAAGGAGACAGGGGGGAGAAGTAAAAATGACGACCAGAGCGTATCTCCTAGTGGAAACCGCCGTAGGCAAGACCAGGGATGTGGCCAACACCCTGCGGAGTCTGGAACACATCGAATCCGTCGACGTGGTGACCGGCCCCTACGACATCATTACCGTGGTCACCGGCGCGGACATGACGGTGGTTGGCAACGTGGTAACCGACAACATCCACACCGTCGACGGTGTGGTCCGGACGGTTACCTGCGTGGCCGTAGGCAGTTGACCCTGAAGCCGATCTATGTTTTCCCGGCTCCAGGTCACATTTTTCGTAGTCCCTCCTCAACGTTGAAGAAGGAGTATCGCCGTGGATTTCAGGTTTACCCCTGAGGACGAAGAATTTCGTCAGCAAGTGCGTGAGTTCATCAAGCAGGAATTGCCCCCCGATTGGGAGGGCGGTGGCCGCTATCCCGAAGAGGACGACTGGGATTTCACCGTACAGATCCGCAAGAAGATGGCCGACAAGGGTTGGCTTACCATGCACTGGCCGGAAGAGTACGGCGGGCAGGCGGCCTCCCAGGTACGCTCGGCCATTTTCAGCGAGGAACTGACCTACAACCGCACGCCCGGCCGGGACATCTTCGGCGTCCGCATGCTGGGTCCCACCTTGATGATTCACGGTTCCGAAGAACAGAAGCAGACCCATCTTCCGCCGGTGGCCCGTGGCGAGATTCAATGGTGCCAGGGCTATAGCGAGCCCCAGTCCGGGTCGGACTTGGCCTCCCTCTCCACCCGCGCCGTGGTCGACGGTGACGACTTCGTGATCAGCGGCAGCAAGATATGGACCAGCATGGCCCATCGGGCCGAGTGGATAATGCTGCTGACCCGCACCGACGTTGATGCTCCCAAACACCGGGGAATAAGCTTCATCCTGGTGGATATGAAGAGTCCGGGAGTGCAAGTGCGGCCCATAATCAATATGGCCAACCGGCACGAGTTCAACGAAGTGATCTTCGACAACGTGCGGGTGCCACGCCGCAACGTCGTCGGGGAGGAAAACCGCGGTTGGTACGTGGCGGTTACACTGCTGGACTTCGAACGCTCGGGAATCGACTATTCGGCCAATGCCCGCCGCTTGCTGGAGGAAACGCTGCAATACGCGACGGAAACCAAGCGCAACGGGAAACCTCTGGCGGAGACTGGATGGGTTCGGGATGCTCTGGCCGACCGCTTTATCGAATGTGAAGTAGCCAGGCTTATGGCCTTCAACGTAGCCTACATGCAGGGCCAGGGCTTGGTGCCCAACAAAGAAGCGTCTATGAGCAAGGTCTTCGGCAGCGAAACCGTGCAGCGGGTAACCAAGACCAGCATGGACATCCTGGGAATGTACGGGGCCCTGGACCGCAACGACAAGTGGGCGCCGTTGAAGGGGCGGATACAGGAAAACTGGATGAGCGCCTTTTCTGGCACCATCGCCGCCGGAACATCGGAGATCCAACGGAATATCATCGCTTCCCGCGGACTCGATCTGCCCAGAGGCTAGATCCCCGATCTAAGACAGTCTCACCCGGCCCTTCGACAGGCTCAGGACGAACGGTAGGAACACCTGGCGTCGTTCGTGGTGAGCTTGTCGAACCACCTGGCAGCAACCACTAACTAGTCCGCGGCCAGGGCTAGTAATTCCTCACCGTCAGCCTCCATGATGGCGTCCCGGCAGCGGCGTGTGATCCGGAAGATGGTCCGCACCGTTACCGAAAAGCGTTGCGCCGCTTCATCCGCCGTCAACCTCTCGGATTGCATGGTGCTCCAGACCTTCAAGTCCCGGGCCAACCGGCGGTGCCGTTGAAACCACACGGGGTCGTCATACTTGCACTGCGGCAATGGGCAGGTGAGGCAGGACGGCGAAACTTCGCATCCGGTGTCTTCGTAATGGTAGTATTCCGGGCCTTGGTCCGTCATAGTTTTGACCGCTGTTGCGTTGGACATTTCCCGCCTCCCAAACATGTGTTCTAATTTCTGAAACAGATTATAGAACGCCTGTTCTCAAGACGTCAATAGGTTTTTCGAGCAATTTAGGGGCAATTTCGAACAGTTGTTCGAATCCGACGGTAACCCGATGTCTCCCGCCGTGATACTCGAAAGGGCGTAAAGGGATCCATTCCGATGGACACCTGGATTTGAGCCGGCCGGCCTACAGAAGAAGATGAAAGGAGCAGAAGCCTGTCGTTACCGGAAGAGCGGCTCGAAATCCTCCGGGCCGAAACCGAGGCATTAGAGAAATACCTAAGAGATTTACCCAAAGAAGCCTGGGACCTACCCAGCGCGTGTGATGGGTGGTGTATCGCCGACGTGGTGGCCCACTTGACCCTTACCAGAGGATTTAATCCCTCCAGGGTCCTTAGGGCTCTTCAATGCGACTCTTCTCCCGATGGACTGAGTCCCGGCCTAGGCCTTGGCGACGTCATTCCGGTGGCCGACGCGGAAGAGGCCATCGCCTTAAGAAGGGCGCTGGGCGGAGACCTCCTGGCGGAATTTATTAAAACCAGTGAAAGGATCGTCGACGCCTTGGCGAACATCGGTCCCCAGGACTGGGATAAGCGTGTGTTCCGCCCTTCACGAGCCGAACCGATCCGAAGTCTCGTGGACATCTTAATCTCCGAACTGGCCGTTCACGGATGGGACGTTCGTTCCCGCTTCGATTCGCAAGCGGGCTTGTCTCCTGGATCCGTGGCTGTGATGGTGGAACGCATCCCGCAACGAGCTACGTGGTGGTCATTTAGGACCGAAGCGGGTTTTGCTTCATTGCCTCTTCGTTATCGGTTCGAGGTTAAGCCTCCCACCCAGAACCGGGTGGACCTAGTCGTAACGGAGGAACGGTGCTACATGGAAGTGGCAAGCAGCGATGATGCTCATGTCACTTTTCGATGTGATGGAGAGACCTTCGTATTCCTGATGTACGGACGTATCCATTCGGAAGTGGCGATCACAAACGGGCGGATGTCCTATACGGGCGATCAGGAGCTAGCCAGCGCCTTCATCCAGCGCTTCACCGGCGGTTAGGGAGCACACCGTCATATCTTCGTATAGACGCGCCGGCGGACCCGCCTGGCCTTTACCCAAAGTGGTGAAGCACTTCCCGTCCGAAAAGCTCTACGGCCTTTAGCGAGTCTTCATTAGGCATCCCCGGCCACTGGCAACGCAGCACCAGCTCCTCAACGCCCAACTCCTGGTGTCTCTTGATCTCTTTCATGCATTCAGAGGGGCTGCCGATGATGAACCTCCCATCCAGCACCTGCTCGAAGGAAACGTCGATGCGATCAGCCTCAGGCAATTCCTGATTATGCCCCAAGGCGGCCCGATCCCGATAAAGCCATTCCACGTGTGGCCGAACGATGTCCACGGCCTGCTGGCGGGTCTCGGCCACGAACATCTCCCGCCACGCGGAGATGTAGCCTACTTTGCCAGCCTTCCCGGCAGCCTCCCGGTAAAGCTTTACCTGTCTTTCGATGGTCGGCAAAGTGGCCCGGGAGCTTACCGGCCAACCGTCACCTTCCCGGGCCGCTCTAGCAACCCCAACATCCAGGTTGGCTGCGATGTACATCTTAGGCTGGGGTCCTTGCAGCAAACCACCGGCCCCTGGAACATCATCCATGTAAAAGTGCTTGCCGTGGTGAGTGACCTGCTCTTGGGACCAAAGCTTCTTCATCACCACCATAACCTCACGGAACCGGGACAATCGCTCCTCTTTGGGCACGCCGAAGGCGTTGAACTGGAAGTCCCGCCAACCCAATGCCGGGACCAAAACGAATCTGCCGCCGCATATCACGTCCAACGTGGCAACCTGCTCGGCGACCTCAACCGGATGGTATAGCGGAAGCAAAGAAACCATGCCGAGTTCCAGGTCCGGAGCTTCGGCGGCGGCTCGGGCAAGCAGCAACATGGAGTGAAAGTCGTTGTTCAGATAGCCCGCCCCGGTCCACTGGGAATGGTACCCCAAGGCGCCGGCTAGTCGAGCCTTCTCCAGCCGGCCTGCCAAGGCCTCTTCCCTGGGTTCCTCAAGCAGATTTCCGCCACCCAGATTAATTCCGAAGCGCATCATTCCACCTCTACTCCATTCCGAAACTCCCAAGACGAAAAACCAAATACCTGGAGAATCAAGGGCCGCCGTTGGCCGGTGCGGTATAGCAGAGGCGACGCCTGAAGACGTGCGAGGCGAAGCTGCTTTACCGGATGCGCATGCTGAATTAACGGCCTATCCAAGCCCAGTGACAGACGCCACAATGAAAAGACCCCGGCGGGGTCGCGCCGGGGTCTTTTCTTAAATCTGGGTTATGTATAAAGTCCGTCCGGCGGGATGGTTACATCGCCCGCGCTCCCAACACCACACCGTTGGTTAGCTCCACCACGGCTTTAAGGTGCCGGAAAAAGAGGAACTGGTTCAGCTTGATGTGAAGATTTTCGGAATGGCGAGCCAGGTCGGGTGAGACCAGCAACTCTACACCGTCCTGCTTAACCGTCCGGTAATTCAAGATGTTTCGCCGTGCAACGTTGGTGTCGACCGACACCTCCACAGTGGAACCGGCTCAAGATGACATGCTGATCAGATCAACGACAGCCCGTCCCCCCTTCTTTTGGATGTGGATCACTGCTTCTTCGCCCAGGGTTACACGCATCGGTTAACCTCTTCTTGTTTTCTACCGGCCCAACTCGGATACGGCTGCGTCTATATCCTTAGATGCGATTCTTGGCGATCAGGTGCGCCTCTTGGATTTCATTCGACGGCTCCGGCTGGATTCTCGGGCACCCCAGAAGCTGCCAGCAAGGCGTTTCGAGTCTCCACCATCACCGGGTGGACCAACTCACCCCGATTGAGCCGGTCCATCGCCTGCCGCGTTAGAAAATGCAATATCGCCCGGTCCATGTCCTGGAATGCCATCTGGCGGATCTGTGGCAAATAGGGATAGGAGTCAATCTTCGCCGGGTCCAGTTTGTCGGCTATGAACACCACTTTGCCCAACTCATCCAAGTCCGGGTTGGCTGTGGTGTGCCAGTACACGGCCTTATAAATAGAAATGTCGGTTAGTCCGGCTTCTTGTTGGAGGATCTCGGCGCCCACCGGTCCGTGAAGAAGTATGGGCACCCGCCGGTCAACCACCCCGATGGGTAGTCCCATGCCCGCGGCCCGGCGCAACAATTCACCATCCGTCATGGCTCTGGCCACATCATGGGCCAATGCCGCCAGGGCTGCCTGTTCTTGGTCGATACCGTGGCAGACCGCCAATTCCCGGGCAATCTCAACAACCCGGTAGATGTGGGACTGAAGTCCGGCGGGCAATCGATCGACCCGCCGCTGAACCGCGGCGGGATCCATCAGCCCATATTCCCCAACGATTGCCCTCCCAGGAGGTGCAAGTGAAGGTGTTCAATCTCCTGCCCCGAATCCGGGCCCTGGTTCAACACCAGCCGGTATCCGCTCAAGGTTACCCCCTCTCGGCGGGCCATCTCCTCGGCCACCACGAATAAGTGGCCCATTATTGGGACCTGACCGGGGCCGATGTAAGCCAGTGACGGCAGGTGCATATTGGGGATTATGAGCAGGTGGGTCGGGGCCTTTGGGTTGATGTCCCTAAGAACAAAAACCCGCTCGTCGCGGTAGATGGGAGCTTTATGGCCGGAGTCCCGCGCCATACCGCAGAAAATACATTCGCTGGTGCTCATTAAGGCTGATCTCCGATATCGGCCGCTGCAGGAGATTCGGGTTAGCGCCGGCGCGGTGCTAGATCAGTTGGCGCTCCATATGCTGCAGAGCCACGTCCTTGTGAAAATTAACATCGCCGTAGTTCAGTTCCTGCACCTTTGCCCGCCGGGTAAATAGCTGCAGATCGTGCTCCTTGGTGAACCCGATAGCTCCGTGGGTTTGGTGGGCCAAGGAGCAAACTCGTTGATACGCCGCGCTTACCCATGCTTTCGCCACTGAAACCTCACGCTGGGCGGGATCTCCTTCCGACACCTTCCAGGCCGCCTGGTAAGCTACGACCCGGCTGCCTTCAACGTCGGTGGCCATATTCGCGCAGTGATGTTGCACTGCCTGGAAGCTGCCGATGGGACGCCCGAATTGGGTCCGTCCTTTCACATATTCGACGGTCATATCCAGGACAGCCGAGGCCCCGCCTAACATCTCTATGCACTTGCCAGCGGTGGCTCGTTCCAGAGCGCGTTGCAAAACCGGCCATCCTTGGTCTACTTCACCCAGCACCGACGATGCGGGAACCGACACCTGGTTCAATATCACCTCGCACTGCCTGTCGGCCGAGATGGTGCTTAGCTGAGTAACCGTAAGCCCGGAGGTTCCTGAAGGCACGAGGAACAGGGTTATTCCCTGAGACGGGTCCGCTTCGTCCGACGTACGGGCCGCGACCAGCAACAGGTCGGCCACGTGGGCGTCGGGCACAAACAACTTGGTACCGTCAATGACGAAGTTGTCCCCTTGACGAGTGGCCACGGTTTCGATTCCCCACGGCTCGTAGGTAGCGGTTTGCTCGGTCAACGCCAGAGTCATCAGCAACTGACCGTCGCAAATCTTAGTTACGATGTCCTGTTTCTGGGCATCGCTTCCCGCGTCCAAGACGGTCAAACCGCCCAAGACGACCGTGGAAAAGAAGGGGCTTGGACACAGCGCCCGGCCCATCTCTTCCAAGAGAACCGCCAGATCCAGAAAGTGTCCGCCGGTACCGCCGTAGGATTCGGGGAAGGCCACGCCGGTCCAACCCAAGCCGGCTATCTGCCGCCATAGTTGGTCGTTATTACCCATAGGGTCTTCCTCCATGGCCCGAACCAAGGTCAGCGGACACTCCTGAGAAAGAAACTCCTGGGCGCTGCTCTTCAGCATTTGCTGGACCTCACTGAGACCCAGGTCCATACTCTTTCCTCCTAATTAATCCAAAAACGTACCAGCCGTCAGGATTTATGCGCTTACCGCCACCTTCGCCACGGCGTTCATGGTAGTGACGTCCAGCCGGGCAAGATGACTACCTGCATTTTCTCTGATCGCTTGCCAATCTGGCGACGCGCCGAACGCGGCCTCTTTGGCCTTTAAGTCTTCGGCGTCGGCAAAGCTCCGGATCCATATGAACTGGTTCTTATCTTCGTTGACCCACATGGCGTCAATCTTCATCCCCAGGTTTTCCTGAAGGGGCACCAGGGTTTCCGAGAACAACTTTACCCACTGGTCCATCATGCCCCCGTTCACCGTGTACATCCGAAGCTGGGACACCTTTTCGGGCCCTATGGTGAGGCCGTCGCCTTCCACCTTCGTGGCCGGCGCCATGGCTTGAACTACGGTCCTGGCGATGTGACTACGAGTGTGGTCCACCGTCCCGCTCCACTCGGCTGACCCATAGAATGCGGCCTCTTTGGCCGTCACGTCTTCAGCATCGGCAAAACTGCGAGTCCAGATGAACTGATTTTTGTCTTCGTTGACCCACATGCCGCCGATCTTGATGCCATGCTTCTCTTGCATGGGCACCAGCACCTCGGTGAAGTGCTTGACCCATTGGTCAATCATTCCTTTGTTAACGGTGTAGCTGCGAAGCTGCGAAATCATCGTGGGACCTCCGAATCGATTTTCAAATTAGATGTCAGTAGAATAGCCTCGATCGTGTCATTCTGAGAGCCGCTAGTATATCTGAATGGGGTTGCCGCCTCAATCCCTGGTAACGCTTAGCCCAAACTTCTGACCATGGCGTCCAGCCGCTCCAGGGCCTTGGAAATGTTCTCCTGGGAGTTGGCGTAGGACAAACGAACGTATCCTTCGCCGAATTCGCCGAAGGCATTCCCAGCCAGCAGGGCAACGCCCGCTTCGTTCATCGCCCGGTCTTCAAATTCCGCGCTGCTCAGGCCGGTGCCGCTGATGTTGGGGAAGGCATAGAAGGCCCCCTCGGGCTCGGGGCACGTGATCCCTGGAATCCCCCGCAAGCCATCGGTGACCAGACGGCGCCGAAGAGTGAACTCCGCCAACATCGCCTGCACGCCGTCCTGGGGACCGTCTAGGGCGGCGATAGCTGCCCGTTGGGAGAAAGTAGCGGCACAGGAAACGCTGTTCACCGCTAGCTTGACTATGTGAGGCACCAGTTCCGGTGGCATGATGCCGTAGCCCAGCCGCCAGCCGGTCATGGCATAGCTCTTGGAGAACCC
>CATMOE010000074.1:0-14724 GCA_950072105.1 uncultured Dehalococcoidia bacterium | reverse complement strand
CCCTCAGCCCTGCCCAAGGCCCGATTCCGGCTGGGAAGCGGGAACGCAGCAGGGAGAGTCGGGGTGTAGCGCAGGGGCAGCGCGCTGCGTTCGGGACGCAGAGGTCGGAGGTTCAAATCCTCTCACCCCGACCAAATTATTTCCGGTTTCCGTTGTATTGGTAGCGTTTTGCAGGCAATATAAAGCTGAGCCAACTGAAGAATACGAGATTCACCAACTGACTCTTAATCAGTAGGTTCTCGGTTCGACCCCGAGGCGGGTCACCAAATTTTAGGCACGAAAAAGCCCGGATTTGAACAATCCGGGCTTTTCTATTTATTGGAATGGCCCCCGAATGGCCCCGATTTTCAAATGACCTGCTTCCGAAGCATTTTCGCCTATCCGTGGTTCTATGTTGCCAGGCGTCGGATTAGAACAGATCGGACGAGGTTTTATGAGGTTACGCCGTGGATTGGCTACGCTGTGAATTGGGATAACGCACCGCGATAAAACATTCGAGTGCCTCGAGTTCTGCAATTGCACCAAGTTTGCCCAGGGCGAATGCGTAGATCGAAATAAATTCCATGTCGTCTTGATTCGCTGGAAACAGGTCGGTGAGGTAGCTGACAAGAGAATCGTCACCGCTGCGCCCAACCGCATGAGCAAATTCAAACGGATAACGCTTCGCTATTAACAGCGCGGTTGGCCGGTCATAGTCAAGCAAGGCCTCGACTACTCGAGCCCGCCAATATTCCTCGTTAATATTCGCCAGTAAGAATTCCCCACCGACGTCGGTAACTCGTTTAGGGTTTCTCGCGATTAGCTTTAGGGCGTCCTGATCCCCGTGCTGCTTGAAGACGTTCGCAAGCTTGACGGCGATAATTTTAGAAATCGGCTTCTGGCGTAGAGAAGAATACGCCCATCTTCTTCGGGACTTTAGCCGGTGATCAACGAATGGCTCAGCGAAGTTGTTGCCGATGTCCGTTGGTAGCAGACGGACCAGCCTTAATAAAATTCGGTCGATTTTGGCTCTCACCTTGGATGAAGAACTTTCGCTTCTATTCGCAAGATTTTTCATCGCACCGAGGAGGTGTTCCAAATTTGAACCGGTCAACCTTAGTTCTGAGATCCTGTAAACATAGTCGGTCACTTCAGGATCTAGGTCTAGACCCGCTATGCGGTCGAAAATTTCGGTTGGCGAGAGACAGCGAAGTTTGGCGTATCGAACAGTGCGGCCCAACTTGTCCAAAAATATCTCGGTCTTAAAACTTTCAATATTTGATTCGTCGTCATCCATATTGTTGCCGCCTCCCACCTCACATGCCAATTCCTACTCGCGGATAATCGGATCGCGATCTCGGTCAAACCAATGTGGGATTTGTGTGAGATCGCATTCTATGTGGTAGTACCTGTCGTTACCGTCCGCTCCTCCAAGGACTAAATGATTTCCCCGTGGCTTTCCTCTGACCTGCCAGATTTCCTATGACGATTTAACCTATTTGTTTGAACAGGTCCCGATTAGTGAGAGTTTTCCTGACTCCCGCGAATCCCTATAAAGATCCGTTTTAGCTGGGAACACGAATGGGAACACCTCGAAGCTTCTCCAAGTGGTCGACGAACTGGTCAATCACTGCAGTCGTGAGATCAAAGATTTCCTCGATGTGCTCTTTTCGAAGTTCTAAATCTAAGTTGAATCTGTGGACAATACCGTGCCGGAAGTCAATCAAGAGATTTAACTGGCGCTCAAGAACCGGAAGGCGTTTGCCGACTTTTTTCCGGCGTCGTATCACTGTTTGGAAATCTATATCAAGCAATTCCTTGAACGCGGAATTAATGCCGGAGATACTTTGGAAACTGTACCTGCTCGATACCAAGCTCTCGATTGATTTATCGCCATCTCGAATGGCTAAAACGGGACCGGCAGTCAGGTCGCAGCCAGCCACAGGCATCACCGCCGTCATCAACCAGTTGTTGCCTTTTTAGAAATGCGTGCGAAAATGCCGCCAGCAGCATGATAAGACTCGCCATCTGACCGGCCAAATCCAACGATTCACTTAGTGTGATTATTTTGTTGGTCTGTGGACGGTCTACAAAGGTGCCGCCAGGAGGGAATGGACATGAAATTGGTTCTTTACAACGACTACCGCTTAGGTGTGCTTCGTGACCAGCAGGTAGTGGACGCCATGTCGGCGTTGGAAGGGTTGCACTTGCGGCGTCCCCAGGACTTGATGGAGGAGGTCATAACAGGCTGGACGGAACTGAAGCCCAAGATCGAGTTCGCAATCGAAGGTAAAGAAGCGGAGCCGGCGGACAGCGTGAGACTGCGCGCGCCCGTGCCAAGGCCACGGAAACTGATTTGTGCGGCGGTCAATTACTTGGAGTTCGGCCAGCGCGAGCCGGCGGTGTTGGACGCTTTCCTAAAGTCTCCAACGGCGATCATCGGGAGCGGCGACACCTGCGAACTTCCGCCGGCACCCGCGACGATATTTCATCATGAGCCGGAATTGGCGCTCGTGATAGGCAAGACCGCCTCAAAAATATCCCAAGACGACGCGATGTCCCATGTATTTGGCTACACCAACTTTCTAGACATGTCGGCCCGGGGTCTTCAGGGCGCGGTTGGCAACAGCTTTTTCCTGGGCAAATGCTGGGACACCTTCGCTCCCATGGGCCCCGCCCTTGTTACCGCCGATGAGATCGACGACCCGCAGAACCTGAAGGTACGGCTGTGGAACAACAATGAGCCGCGTCACGATTTCCCCACCAGCGACATGGCCCACAAGATACCAGAGCTGATCTCCGAGTTCTCAAAGGTAACCACCCTGGAGCCCGGGGACGTGATTGCCACTGGGGTCAACCACCAGCAGATAGGGGCGGTCCAAGACGGCGACGAGTTACGCATGGAGATAGAGGGATTGGGCCCACCGCTAATCATTTATATCAGTGATCCCTCCAAGCGCGAATGGCCCCGCGGCATCGATACGGAAATGGCCGCAAGGGTGATTGCGGCGGCGCCCCTCCAGTAGCGCTCCGGGGAGCGCCGGAGAGGAGAAACCGCTGGGGGCCGTCGCAGAACCTGTGTGCCCCCAGTTGGGTCTCAAGCATTGCGAACAGATGAAGGAGTAGCTGCATTGACCGCCGAGAGACCGACCTACCTAGCAGACAGTGCCTCCATCCAGCGCACGATTTCCGCTCTGGCACGGCGGAACGTCCATGCCGAAGTAGTCACGAGCGGAGAAGCCGCCAAACATCGGCTTATCGAGATGATTCCCGAGGGGTCCCAAATTTTCAACAGCACGTCGGAAACCTTGGACCACATCGGCTATTCCAACTATGTGCGCGGCAACCCTCGCTACACCAACCTGCACGACGCGCTGGAACAAGCATCCGACCCGGCCGCCCAGCAAAACATTCGGAGGGATTCGTCGATCGCCGAATATTTCATCGGCAGCGTGCAGGCCATAGCGGAAACGGGGGAGATCGTGATCGCCAGTGCCTCAGGCAGTCAGATCAGCGCCTACGCTTTCGGGGCCAAAAACGTTATCCTAGTGGCGGGAACTCAGAAAATCTGCGCTGATCTGGCGGATGCGATCGAAAGGGTCAGGGGGTACACGGTTGACCGCCATGACCAATGGTTGGAGGAACGGGGAGTATCGGCGTCGCCCATCGGAAAGCTGATGATAATGGAGTACGAAACGGCGCCGGAACGCGTAAACCTGATATTGATTCAGGAAGAACTGGGATGGTGACCGTCATCGGAGCCCGGGAGATTTCGGGCCGTTCAGCGCCGTGAGATGTATACGTCAGAAGACCGCCGGAACCGGTTCCGGCGGTCTTCTGGTCGATCTGGCCTGATTCCCTGGCCGCTGCATTTTCAGCCGGGCGGTACGCAAGGCGGCCCGCTGAGTCGACGTTAGTCGAAATTAAATGTCTCTCCGTTGAGAGTAAGTGTATCTTCGAAGGGCGTGGGGTTCGCCACCGCCGCCCTCACCCAACAACCGTTCCGGGCGTTCTTCAGCACCGCCGCCACCTTTGCGCGGTCGTCCGTGGATTCCACGACGTAGCTGGTGACCACCTTGGGTGCCCCGGCTTGGATGGTTCCCCCAAGCACAGATCCGGTTAGATCGAAATGCACCGCGATGTGGGCGCTGACCTTGCCGATGTTGACCTTCATAAGTTGAGAGTACCTCTCAATCTGCGTCATCTCTCAAAAGAGTATGGAGGCCGCGAAGTAGTGCAACGGAGCCGGCGCGGTTCCATTGCCGCCGATCGCCGCCGGTTCGTCACAATAGATCGTGAAGTCCCCGTGGCTTGTGGTGAAGCCCCGCCGCAGCATGCTTCCCATGTCTTCGACATCCATCTCGATAACCATGCTTCGGTGACTTCCACCGGGCGGGAACGGGTCGTAGTTGGGTTCTGGGTGCGATGAACTTGTGGTCATGTATGCCTCCTTTCGGCCGGTGCGGTTCAGGAATCGTGGTCTCTGCCCAAACCAGGGAATTCAAGAAGGACGTAAAGATCCTTCATGGAGCCTAGTCCACCACTTGAATCACTCCACTCATGAGTCCGTAGGAAACGCTCATATGGATGCGGCAGTAAAGCCGGAAAGTACCGGCTGTCTGGGGAGTGATCACTTCGGAGATGGCGGTTCCCCCCAATAATTTCTGAGCTATCTGCAGATCGACGTTCAACTCGTCCACCGTGAAGGTATGTCTTGTGTCGGCGCTGATAACCCGGAACTGCACCGGCTCGCCAACTTTCAAAACGATCGGATCCGGCGTGAACCTGGGCTCGACGAACGCAGTCAGCACGTCAATGACTTTGACTCCCTCCACGGTGGAAGTTTGGCCCTGTGATTCTGACGGCCCCCGGGATGTTTCGCCGGCGGCCGTGGGGGCCGGGCTTTCGCCTGAGCCGCCGCAAGCTGCCATGAGGGCAAGCCCGAACAGGAACAGAATCACGGCAACCAGCCGCCTCTCGAGGACAGTGCTCACCGAAGCGTTCATGTTGTCCGCCTGCCGAAGCGAATTTTTAGCAGACTATCACAAGGCTGTGAACGGTGACAAGGCTCCCTTCAAGCTGAAGATACATTCGAAAGTCCAATAAGCGGCCCTTGTCTCACGAAACGCGGCTAAACTGCACCCCAAATATAAATATAAATCGTCATACAGCCGCCCGAAAGCCAACCGTAAACCGATGAGATATTACGACTTCTTCATATGATTGGATGTATTCACCAAAACTCTTGACATATGATTTATAGCAGTAGTAGCATTCCAGCTAGCTTCCCCTAGCTTCCCGCGCATTGCAAATACGAACTGGCGGTTCCTTATCGCCGGTTTTTTCCAGATACATCCGGATGTTTCGTCTTGGCGCCCCTTTCAGAGATCGGCCGCACGATGGGCAATCGCCCATATCCGCAGACTAGGCTTAACCGTTGGGAGGTTTATCCACGATGAACTTATCGTTCATGGCGCGAAAGAAATCCGCGATTCTGATTACCGTTGTCATCGCCTTAATCTTGGCGGTAGCCTGCGGATCCTCGGCGACCGCCACACCCGTTGCAACCGCTGTTCCGGCGCCGGCAACTGCCGTCCCGAAGGCAGCTCCAGTGGCCACGGCGACCACGGCGACCACGGCGGCGCCTTCGGGGGGAGAGTCCGCCAGCACTCCACTTATCGCACCGGCGGACATTGACCCTGACCGCTCTCGCGTTCCCGAAGGTGAAATGACCATCGGAGTGCACGTTGGCATTTCTCCCCGCTGGATGAACCCTCAGATCATGACTGCGGGACTGATGTCATACGAGTTGGCGTGGAAAGTCCACGACAATATGTTCAAGCCCATGCAGAACAATGTATTCACTTACGCTCTGGCGGAATTTTACGAGATGAGCGACGACTTCATGACTGCCACTGTCAGGCTGCGTGAAGGCGTTAGATTCCACAACGGCGAGCTCATCACGTCGGAAGATGTACAATTTTCCTACGAGAATTACCACGGCGCCAATGCGACCCTGTTCCAGGAATTCACCGAGAGCGTCGAATTGATCGACGACCGGACTGTCCAGTTCAATTTTAAGAAGCCATTCCTGGACTTCTTACTGAATTACGGCACCCCGGCCAGCGCGGCCGGAGTGATTATTCCCAAGGCCTACTACCTGTCCTTGGGTAGCACCGACGAAGAGCGGGACGAAGCGTTCAGCAACGCACCGATCGGGGCCGGCCCCTTTAAGTTCGTGGAACAAGAGGCAGGCATCTCGGTGACGTTCGAGGCCAACACCGATTACTGGCGTAAGGTCCCCTATGTCAAGACTCTTATCTCCCGAGGCATCCGCGATGTGGCGGTCCGCGCGGCGGCGCTTAAAAGCGGAGAGGTCGATTTTATCTACTTCGTAACGGGAGATGTATTGGAGTCGGTGATCAACGACCCGAACTTGCAGGTGGACCCCAACAACTCGGGCCCGTTCTGGCTGATGTTCCCCGACCAGAACGACCCGGACAGCCCCTTCAACGATGTGAGGGTGCGCGAGGCGGTCAGCCTGGCCATAGACCGTCAGTTCCTAGCCGACCGCGAAACCCTGGGGTTGGCGATTCCAACCGGGAACTTCATCCCTCCCTCCTGGCCCGGAGTCGTCCAGAGGCCTCCTGATAAAGTCGACGTCGCGAGAGCCAAGGAACTCATGGCCGAGGCTGGATACGAGGACGGGTTCACGATCGACTGGTTCACTCCCTTCCCGGCAGTGGAGTCCATGAGCTTGCGGGTCATGGAACAAATCAGGGAGATCGGCATCGAAAGTAAGATGCAAGTGATGGAACGCCCGGTGTACCAAGAGAAACTTAGAGAAGGCTTTGAAGACGATCTCAATAGAAGCCACAAAGGGTTCCCGGGACGGCAGATCGTCATGGCCATCTCCGTGACCCCGGGCAACGCGGCCACTTACATCAACATCTGGGCGAGGTGCGGTGGCGCCAGTTCTCTGGTGTGCGATGACCGGATCGACGCTTTATGGGACCAGTATCTCTTGAGCATCGACCTGGGCGAAAGGGAAGACTTGATGAAGCAGGCGCAAAATATCCTTCTGGATGAATTCATGTTTGTGCCCATCTACATTAACGCCTTCGCCTTAGGTCAAGGCTCTCGCGTGGCCGGGAATCCCTCGGACTATACCTCCGTGGCCATGAACGTCCTTTTAGGTCCCAATGAAGACCTCAGGCTAAAGCCAGGACAGTAGGCGCTAACAAGCAGCGGAATCGAGGGGCCTTCAACGAAGGCCCCTTCCAAAATCCCATGTCCCGTACCGGATAGCGAAATTGAGAAGATTCATAATTACCCGGGTTCTGTACAGCATACTCACTCTTTGGATATTGACCGTAATCATCTTCTCAATGGTCCGGTTGACAGGGGACCCGGCCGAGTTGCTCAGCGAGTATCCGGGAGCTCCAGAGGCGGACCTCGAAGCGCAGCGGGAACGCTGGGGATTGAACGAGCCGTGGCCCACTCAGTACCGCAAGTTCGTTTTCAATGTGTTTAGGGGTGACTTTGGCCGGTCGTTCCAATTTGGCACGTCCGTCACGGACATCTACTTCCAACGATTGCCCAACTCGCTCCAGTTGGCGGCGGCCGGATTCTTCATTTCAATGGTGATTGGGATCCCATTGGGCATCCTTTCGGCAGTCAAGATCAACTCTGTCTGGGATAACATCGGCAAGATCGTGGCGCTATTGGGCTTGTCCATTCCCGGATTCTTCGTCGCCCTGGTGTTGATCCTGATCTTCGGTGTAAAGCTGGATTGGCTGCCGGTGATCGGTAAAGGAGACCACTTCTGGGACATCCAATACCTGATCATGCCGTCATTCGCATTGGGATGGTACTTCGCCGGTTCCATCCTGCGCCTGACGAGATCGAGCATGCTCGAAGTGCTGGGCAGCGACTACGTCAAGTTAGCTAGGCTCAAGGGTGTCCCCGAATGGGTAGTGATCGCCAAACACGCCCTAAAGAACGCGATGATTCCCATCATCACACTGGCTGGACTTCAATTGGTGTTGATGATCAATGTCGCGGTGATCATCGAAGTTATATTCCAGTGGCCGGGCGTCGGAAGCCTGATTCTGGACGGGCTCTTGGGCCGCGACTTCCCGGTGGTCCAAGGTTCATTGCTGATGGCCGGCACCATGATTGTAGGCGTCAACTTGCTACTCGACATCCTGTACGCCTGCGTAGACCCAAGGATCAGGTTGGCTAGCTAATACCGATGACTGAAATCGTAACGGGCGCCTCCAAACTTCGGGAATCCGAGATATTGAGGATTCTCCTAAATGCATGGGCTTTCATCAAAGAGGCTCCGATGTTGCCCACGCTGATTCTTGCTTCGGTTGTTTTCTTAGCGGTTTTCGCAGATCTTCTTCCTCTTCATGATCCGGAGGTGTCGGTGAAAGATCTGGAAACGGGATACCCCGTGGCGGGCACGTTGCCGCCGGCATGGATGGAGGGCGGCACCTGGAGAATGCCTCTGGGCACTGACTTCCAAAGCCGGGACATCTTGAGCCGGGTGATATACGGCTCCCGCGTTTCGTTGATCGTGGGGCTGGTCGGCACTCTGGCGGCCGGCGTGATAGGGGTGACCCTGGGGTTGCTTGCCGGTTACATGGGCAAGTGGTGGGACCAGATAATAATGCGGATCACCGACGCCTGGCTGGCGTTGCCGACCCTGATTTTCGCCATATTTTTAGCCTCGATCAGAGGCGCCAGCCTTTGGAACATCGTACTTATCTTGACCCTGGTTTTTTGGAGCAGGTATGCCCGGCAGGTCCGGGCCGAGGTCCTGAGCCTACGGGAACGGGACTTCGTTAAACTGGCCGAGGTGACCGGCGCCAGCAAATTCCGCGTCATGACCAAGCATATCCTGCCCAACGTGGTCAATACTGTGATGGTGCTGTTCAGCCTCACCATTGGCATCGCTATCATCATCGAAGCGTCTCTGAGCTTCCTCGGAGTGGGGGTGCCGCCGCCGACACCTGCGTGGGGACTCATGATGGCCGATGGGAAAGGGCCTCTGATCGGAGGTAAATGGTGGATCTCCGTATTCCCGGGTATCGCCATCATGCTCTTAGTGTTGGCGGCCAACCTCTTGGGCGATTGGATGCGCGTGAGATTAGACCCACAATTGAGAAATCTCTAGGATAAGAGCTTGAGCGATACCTCCCCTCTCCTTAAGGTAACCAACCTCCAGGCCCAATTCACGGGGTTCCGGGGCAGGCGCTTGGTAAAAGCTGTAGACGGCATCAGTTTTACCCTTGATGCTGGAGAAACCCTTGGCATAGTCGGCGAGTCGGGTTGCGGCAAGACCACGGCTTGCCATGCTTTGTTCCGCCTATTGCCGGCCGGGGGTGAGGTGGTCGGCGGGTCGATCGAGTTTGATGGGCAGGACCTGATGGGCCTGAGCCCTCAAGAGATGCGCCAGATCCGCGGCAGGGATATGGCGATGATCCTCCAGGACCCGATGGCCTCTTTGAACCCATTGTTCAGTATTTTCGATCAAGTTGCCGAGCCCGCGTATTATCACCAACAGCTTCGCCGGTCTCGTCTCAGGGAACGGGTGCGGCAGTTGCTCGCCTCAGTGCGGATACCATCGCCGGAGGTGCGCATGCGGGAATATCCCCACCAGATGAGTGGGGGCATGCGCCAAAGGATCGTGGGCGCCATGGCTATGGCCGGTGGGCCCAAACTGATTGTCGCGGATGAGCCCACCACGAACCTTGACGTGACCATTCAACTGCAGTACCTCAATCTGTTGAAGGAGATTCAGCGGGAAGCCGGTGTTGCGTTGATCTTTGTGACACACAATTTGGGTATCGTAGCTAAAATGTGCGACAAAGTTGCGGTCATGTATGCCGGGAAGATCGTTGAGCAGGGATCGGTAAGAGAGATTTACACGAATCCCAAACACCCCTACACTGAAGCGCTTCTGAACTCCATCCCAAAGATCGGCGATAAAGAGTCTCTGTATGTCATTCCTGGGCAGCCGCCAGACTTGGCCGAGGAACGCATCGGCTGTTCCTTCCAGCCCAGATGCCCCTATGCGGTTGAAAAATGCGCCCTTGAAACACCGGAGGAGGTCGTTCTGAAAAATGGCAGGGTCGCCCAATGCTGGTTGCCTTTGATGGAAACGCAAAATGCCTGACCCTCTGCTGGAAGTCCAGGGGTTAAAGAAATATTTTCCCATCAGTTCGGGCATTATTTTAAGCAGCGTTCGAGGGTGGGTTAAGGCTGTCGACGGCATCGATTTTCAGGTTGGACGTGGAGAGACCTTGGGTGTGGTGGGAGAGTCGGGCTGCGGCAAGACCACCACGGCAAAGTTGGTTCTCGCACAGGAGAGACCCACGGAAGGGTCGATTCATTTCAAGGGCAAGAATGTGGCGGACATGGGCAAGGCCGACCTGATGCAATACCGGAAATCCGTGCAAGCGGTATTCCAGGACCCTTACAGTTCCCTCAGTCCGCGGATGCGGGTGGAGAGCATCGTGGCTGAGCCTCTGGAAGTTCACACCAAGCTGTCCAAGGAGGCGGTCAAAAAACGGGTTGGGGAGGTCATGGAACTCGTGGGCCTCCAGCCGGACGACGGCCGTCTGTTTCCCCACGAATTCAGCGGAGGACAGCGCCAACGTATCGCCATCGCCAGGGCCCTGGCGACTGAAGCTGAGTTGATTGTTCTGGACGAGCCGGTCTCAGCCCTGGATGTCTCTATCCGGGCCCATATCCTCACCTTGCTCGAATCCCTTCAACGGGACCTTGGGGTCAGCTACATATTCATCGGGCACGATCTGGCGGCGGTCGCGCACATCAGTGACCGCATCTCGGTGATGTACCTGGGCAAGATCGTAGAGACAGCCGACAGCCTCGAACTTTGCAATAACCCGAAACATCCCTATACTAGGGCGCTGTTCGCCGCCTCTCTGCCGTCCCATCCGGACGATGTCACAGAGGATGATGATATGGTCCTCGCCGGCGAGGTTCCCAGCGCCCTCAATCCGCCTTCTGGATGCCGGTTTCATCCTCGGTGTCCAGTGGCGATGCCGCACTGTGCTGAGCAGGAGCCGGTCATCAAGGAGCTCGATTCCGGTCACCAGGTCGCCTGCCATCTCTATTAGCCGATCACGGCCGCGCACTTCGGTCCATACGTGGGATGGCCCGCGTGCCGGTAACGTGCCGGTAAATAGAGCGGCGGCATGACCAACTGCTTTGGGACAAAACCGCGAAAACGTCCCGGTTGCGGTGTTTGACCCAGAACGATTACATGTGGTGTCCTAAACATAACCCGGTCCCATACTTCAAGACAGAAAGGCGGACATGACGGTACAAAAAGAAAGGTACAACGTCGGCGGAGTCTGGATGCCACAGCCCTTCAAGATTCGGCGGCTTGGACACTTCGGCTTCAACGTGACGAACCTGGAAGAATGCGTCACCTTCTATCGGGACCTGCTCGGGTTCAAGGTATCCGACATACTGGATTTCAGCACCCTTCCCGGGCTATCCGGCCAATTGTCGGGCATGTCCGACACCAACGGTTATTTCTTTCACCACGGCGGCGATCACCATTCCTTCGTCCTGTTCAACTCCCAGGTGATGGACACACTGATGCCTCCGCGCGGCGACGGCGATGTCACGATCAACCAAATCACTTGGCAGACCGGGTCTTTGGCCGAAGTAGTGAATGGCACGGACTATTTCAGGGAGCAAGAGGTCCCGCTGTTGCGGGCCGGCAGAGACATGCCGGGCAGCAACTGGCACGTCTACGTTTACGACCCGGACGGCCATATCAACGAGTTGTATTACGGGATCGAGCAGGTTGGATGGAACGCCCTGAGCAAACCAAGGGAGATGTATTACCGGGGGTTTCAAGAGCAGCCTGAACTGCCGCAGATGTCCGAACAGACAGAGTTGGAGGAAGCGATCCGGACGGGCATCGACGTTAACTCAGGTTACCGTTACGAGGAGACTTTGCCCGCTGATTTCGAAGTTGAAGGGGTAATGTTGCCCCGCCCATTCAAGATCACCAAGGTTGGCCCCGTAAATATTTTTGTGAACGACCTGGAGGCTTCCGCCCAGTATTACACGGATGTGTTGGGCTTCAGGGTCACCGAGGAAATAAACTACCGGGACCAGAAGGTCGTTTTCCTACGCGTAGGCTCCGAGCATCACAGTTTGGGCCTCTTCCCCAAAGAGATGCGGCGGCAACTTGGGCTTGGCGGCCACACCACCTGTCTTTCCTTCGGAGTGGAGGTCGGAAGCTACGAACAACTCAAGAACGGGGTGGCGTTCCTAAAAGAAAAAGGCGTCAAGTTCGTCGAGATACCCAACGAATTACATCCAGGCATCGACTACGCTGCTTATGCGATAGACCCAGAGGGCACCTGCATCCAGATCTACTGTTACATGGAGCAGATCGGCTGGGATGGTAAGCCGCGCCCAGCCCATGAGCGCCGGCCCAGCCTGCCGATGGACCAATGGCCCGAGGCGATCGAGCCTTTGTCCGACACTTTCGCTGACCAGACTTTTCAGGGACCGTTGGGATAGCCTGTTTAGCGGTTAGGTCCCCAAGTCATCCCGGCCGCCGCGGGCGCTGGAACTACCTCTATGATAGGCGTGTTCATACCGATGACAGGTGTTTCCGCTAAGGTATGCTTCGCGGCATCTGAGGTTGGAGGAAGAATCTGACGGCTAATCGGTATGGCCGGTTGACTCATTGGGTTCCTGATCAACTGTGATGCTTGGTCAGTTGATTTCGCGATGTGAATTTGCCTTAAGCAGGATCGAAATCCGAAACGGCGCCGCCGGAACATTTTGGTCGCGAGTGAACATACATGCCGATGTGTGTTCAATGGTGATAAACTTTTCGTCAAATCCGTTTACTCCGGTTGCACAACGGCGGTCAACAGCCATTCTTTTTCCAGGTCTTTCGCCAACGTCGGCAGATCTTCTGATCTAGGATGGAAACTAACCCCAGACTTCACGATTTCCATCAACTCTTTGAGAAGTTCCCGTTTTTCAAGGACCGGAATCTTAGCTTGCCGGGCCCATGCGAGCCCTTGGCTACCAAGTACGTGGTAGGGATATGAGTCCCGACTCCCGGTTTGAGCGATGAGCTCTTCCAGATACTTCCGCCCTTCGGCAAACCACTCCTCTGCATTTCCATGTTCTGGTGATTTAGATGCTCTTTTGATCAGTAAATAGGCGTACTCTGTTTCGATTAATCGTTCTCCGGGAGAGATCGACCTTGCCTGATCGAGAAAGTTGGTAGCGAGATTCAAATCACCTTGTTCGACTTCGAGGCTCGCCCTCTGCAGCCAGTAGTGATAGTCCCAATGCAATATCTTCTCCACGTTCTCGTATACATGTCTTCCCACATCTGGAGTAGCGACTTGCAAAATAAACTGATGGTTTAAAAACCGAATAAGTCTTCTCCATTGTCTGTTGCTCCGAGGTAGACCAGAATTGACCCCACTGGCAAACGCGAAACACACTCCTTCGAGTACCGTGGCCATATATTGGCGAAATTCCATTGCGTGTACAATCTCGTCGGCGATAACGCGGTGCCTCGCTCCGTAGTTGGAATGTATATCACGACGGGTGATCACGTTTCTTCGAGCAAGCGACTCCACTGCATCCAACATCTCGTTCCCTAAAGAGCCACAAGCCAAAATGATTTCTTGGCGGTCCATGGTCCATCTTTGGGACGAGACAAGGCACAACGTCGCGTAAATTTGCCTTTGTAAAGGCGATAACTCCTGGAATTCTTCGAGGACCTTTTCTCGAAATAGCCTGCCGGACGTAGCCTGAATCATCGCCACGAGTAATTGTCTACCGGCTTCTTTTTGGAAAGCTGACACGCGATCTGCATGAGACAAGCCCTTTAGAACACCCAGACGATTCTCCATATCCAAAACATTGATCAGGGAGTCGATGTCGGCGTCTGACAAATGTGGCATCGAGATTTCCAAAGTCTCGGCTCCAAGTGTTTCGCGATCGAGTATTCCTTCCAACCGTGTCGATCGCACAGCAACCGCAAATAATACACCTGGCTTTACCCCGGAAACTGCGGCGCCCCGCACGGGCACACCTACAAAGCAGAAGTCATGATCAGTTCAGACTCGCTTGATGAGATGGGATTCGTCCTGGATTTCACCGAGTTAAAGGCTTCAGTGGGCAAGTGGGTAGACCTCCATTGGGACCATGGCTTTTTGGTCAATGATCGCGACCAGGAACTCTCCACGGCGCTCAAGTCACTGCAACGTTCCAAGGTCTTCGAGTTCCACAACGAAAACCCCACCGCAGAAGTGATGGCTAAGCGCCTGTTCGCAGAACTGCAGGGACAATACGGGTCTCTGATCTCCAAGGTGCGAATCTGGGAATCTCCCAACCAGTACTCGGAATATTCGGCAAAGAGAGGATAAACGATGAATTTAGGTGTCGTTCTTTTGTCCGGAGGATTAGATTCAACGACAGTTGCGGCCTTCGCGAAAAACCGAGGGTATGAACTAACAGGGATCACTTTGAACTATGGCCAAACCCATCTGAAGGAGATTGACGCGGCTGGGGAGGTCGCGAGACATCTTGGACTTAAGCATCGAGTTGTTGATGTCGAGTTCTTTAAGGATTTGGCTTGGTATGTTGGCAACCAGCAAAAGTGGGACACTTTTATTAAGGAGAGATCAGGGGGAGATGGCCGTGTTCTGGGACTCCCGG
>CATMOE010000073.1:0-14764 GCA_950072105.1 uncultured Dehalococcoidia bacterium | reverse complement strand
GGCGCCACCACCGAGTACCAGTTTGGATAAATAGCCTCCTCCCCCCCTTGTGGGGGAGGATTGAGGTGGGGGGTATCCCCTGAAAGCTGACTGCTGATACCTCGCCGCTACTGCGCCGTCCTCCCGCCATCTATCACCAACTCGCTGCCGGTGACGAAGGAAGATTCGTCCGAGGCTAGGTAGAGAACGCCGTAAGCTACGTCTTGGGCGGTGCCCAGGCGGCCCAACGGCGTTCTTTCCATTCGGTCTTGCCGGTACTGCTGGTCGGCCAGCATGTCGGCGGTCATCGGCGTTTCGATGGTGCCGGGATGCACGGAGTTGCACCGTATCCCTTCCTTGGCGTACTGGATGGCCGTGGACTTGGTAAGCAGACGCACCGCGCCTTTGGACGCGGAATAAGCGGCCGATATGTGATTACCAACCAGCCCGGCCACCGATGAGATGTTGATGATGGAACCGCCCCCGGCGTTCCGCATCTCGGGGATGGCGTGCTTGGTCCCCAAGAAAACTCCCTTGGCGTTGATTCCCATCACTTGGTCCCACAACTCTCCGCTGATCTCCTCAACCCGCTCGGTCCGGTAAATACCGGCATTGTTCACCAGGATATCCAGCTTGCCGAATCGGCTGACCGCAGCCTCGACCGCAGCCTGCCATTGGGATTCGCTGGTAACGTCCAATGGGACGAAAAGGCACTCGCCTCCGGCCTCGTTTATCTCAGCCTCGGTGCGGCGGCCTTCATCCTCCAAAACGTCGCCGATCACGACTTTCGCGCCTTCGACAGAGAAGAGTTTGGCCTCAACAGCGCCCATTCCCCTCGCGCCTCCGCTGATTAAAGCAACCTTATTTTCCAGCCGCATTCGTGTTTCTCCTCGGAACAGACTCGCCACTCAGGTCGTCAGTTTAATCGTGGTTGGCCGGTTAATCAAACAATACCTAGGTATGCGTCAGATTGACCCTGCACAGCCGCACCTATAAAATATTTGGAAGCATGGCCGCTTTCATCTCCTCACTAATAACCACGAAGCACCCGCCGCGCCTTCGACGGGCTATTCAACTTATTTTTCTGACGGTTTTACCGCTGTTAGTGTTGTCGTTGGCGTCCTGCATCACCCTGGGGAAGGCACTTGAGCAAGCGCCGGATTTTGAGGTGACGCTGTTCGACGGCAGCAGTTTCCGTCTTTCCGACCAGATCGGCCAAAGATCGGTGGTGCTCAACTTCTGGTTCCCCTCTTGCCCGCCATGCCGCGCGGAGATGCCGGACTTCGAAGATGCCTGGCAACAGCTAAAGGGCGAGGACGTACTATTCTTGGGGCTGTTCGTCCCTCAAGGCTTCGATTCCGAGCAGGACGCCAGGGATTTCGTACAGGAGTTGGGTCTCACGTACCAGTTTGCCACCGACAATATGGCCCAGATCACTCTAGAATACCGGCTGGCTTATTTCCCTACCACGATTTTTATCGACAAGGCAGGAAGGTTATTCCGTTCGGAGATCAGCGTACTAGACGCGGAGAAAATCACCCGAATCGTCCGGGACATGTCTTAAGCTATGGAACGGTTGAAACGGTCCTTTGACAGGCTCAGGACGAATGGACATCGTGGGTCGCACCGTTCGTGGTGAGCATGTCGAACCACCTCTTGCAAAAGCCTGATTACGTGGAAACATGAACGTCCTAGATTGGATATTGACAGCCATCCGCTGGTTCCACCTCCTGGCTGCCGTCGCCTGGGTTGGCGGGGGAATGTTCTGGATATTAGTTTTGCGGCCCGCCCTAGGGAGGTCCGATGAGACTGGCGGCGCAACTCGCCGGTCGATCGGGGAGGAATTTCGGGACCTGGTCAACACCGCCATCGGGGTATTGTTGGTAACGGGCATAGTGCTTTCGGCGACTCGCCTTACCGACAACGCCGTGACTACTCCCTACGTAGCGGTGCTGGTGGTTAAGATCGTCCTGGCTCTGTACATGTTCTACGTGGTGCGCTTCCTGCGGCCTCGGGTTTACCCCGACAGCGCTAACGCCGGCGGTAGCCGCATCGGAAGGGCTAAGGACCGGATGACGAGCACCGGGGCACTATTGATTTACGGTGTGATAATCTTGGGATTGTCCGACGTTCTCAACGCCCTGTTCGAGAAAGCCGCACGTAGCTAAAAAATGGCCGACAGCCAATGGCTGAACGCCGCAAACTTGCTGGAGGAGACTTGAAGAAGGACCTGATGGACATTCTGGCCTGTCCGGTTTGCAAGAGCGAACTGGAATTGAAGGTGGAAACCGAAGAAGGAGACGAAGTGATCCAGGGATCTCTAATCTGCCACAAGTGCGACGAGATCTATCCCATCGACGACGCCATCCCCAACCTGTTACCACCGGAGATGCGGGGTTAATGATTAACCGCGGAGACGCCGAGAGCGCAGAGATTTTTTAGTTTTTAAGCTCTGTGTCCTCGACGTCTCTCCGGTGCATTTGGTCACCGGTGGGACTATTGCCCGCCGACCAGCACTCCAACCACTTGAGGAGCCAGTTCTTCGGCCCGCTGCCGTAGTTGTTCTCTGTTCATGTTCTCAATGGGATGCTGGGTGAATATTGTGGGGTAGTCTTCAGACCCCCACATCTTGGCCATCCCCTTGGCCGTAGGGATGAAACGGTCGGTGCAAATGGTAACCGATGGTATGCCGGCGTTCTCTACGTGGATCCCGTCGTGCACACTGCACGCGCTGCAGGACCCTCAATCCCCGATGGCGATCACCACCGCATCGCAAGTTTCCGCCAACTCCCTTATGGCCGCCGGGTCGGCAGGCCTGGAAGCGCTGGGCTTACGGTGCCAGCGCACGTCCGCGATCTCATAGCGGGTGCGCAAGACCTCGGCCAATTCCTCCAACAAAACGTCGGCATTGCGCTTGCTGTCATCAATGATTCCCAACCTGATCCCGGCCACGGTAGGTAATCGGGGAGCCCCATCAAAAGGCGCGACGATGGCCTGGGTAGTCGGATCGACTAAAACATACTCGTTCTTCTGAGTCATAGAAACCTCCAAGAGCTATCAGCATTCAGCTATAAGCAATCTAAGCCCCCCTTTCGTAAAGGGGGGTTGGGGGGATTTCCCCCAGCTATTTCACTTCCTTGGTAACGGCCGTAGACCCCACCTTCGGTCCCCAGCTGGGAATCACCGACGACATGTTGGACTCCTCGCCACCGGCAAAGATCAAGAGGATGTCCTCCGGCTCCGGAATCAGGGAGACATAACGCTCTTCGTCTCCCGGCTCGACTTCGCCGGGGAATACCTGGGCCGCTTTCAGATCGGCGACCGACCGGCGGATGCGGGCATATAAGTGGTCCCTGACCCGTTTCTTGGTCCAGTCCTGCCAGAGGGCAGAATTCCCGGCGACGGTGACCACGATCTCCCCTTGCCGAACCCCGGCGTCCCGGCTACCCACCGATCCCGAGGTTGACATGTTGGTTCCCAGAGAGGAGGCCGTGTCGGCGAGGGCGTGCAAGATGGCCTCGGGATGCCCAACCGAACGGACTTGGCGGGGGCTTTCCGAGGCGAATACGGTGACCGTACTTTGGTCTGGTTTGAAGCCCCGTTCCACGTGCAGTGGGTTCCAGTGGGTTTCGGATTCAGCCTCGGCGATACAGTAGGTGTACTTGCCGGGATGGCCGATAACGCTCCGGTCGAACAGTCCAGGGATGGCGGCGCAGGCATTCATTAGAATCAGCCGTATGGCCCGGCCAATGGTGGCGTTGGCCCGGTTTCCCGGCCCGAAAAGGTTGTTGCGGGAGTTGACGCCGATCTTTTGCGCCACCGGTCCGTTCACTATTACCAGCACCGCGGATCCGCCCATGCTGGAAGAAGGACCAACCAGGTTGAAAGGCGGGGCCAGCATCGCCTCGGTAGCGGCCAGCACCACAGGCATGTACTCAGGCAAACACCCGGCCATCACGGCGTTGGCGGCCACCTTTCCCGCCGTGATCTCCCGGCGCCGCTCGGGGATCTCTCCGACTACCTCGCCCGATGCCTTGCCCGCCGCCTCCAAGAACTGGGCTACCCGGCCCTGGGTCGGCGGCACCAAGGGTAGCCCGTCGCCCCAGCCCAACTCATAGCAGCGCTCAATGGCTTCTAAAGCGTCGTTCCAAACAACGGTGGTAGTTTCACCAACATCTTGCAATAGAAATCTCCTCCGGGAAATAGCGGTCAGCTTTCAGCGTTCAGTTCACCTGCCGGTCTTGGGAGCGGGTTGGTATTTTTACGTGGGCCCAGCGTAGCGTTTTCACCCCCATCCTAACCTTCCCCCGTAAAGGGGGAAGGGACTAATCTCCTCCCCCCTTGCGGGGGAGGATTAAGGTGGGGGGTGCGTCCAACCGCTTACCGTTCGCCTACCACTGCCTAGCGTATTTCGAGAAGCTGCGCAACACCTTGGGCGGGTCCATCTTGGAGCCGCGGATGGTGAAGGACACTTCGGATACGTACACGTCACCCTTGGAATCGACCGCGATGCCATGGGGAGCGATGAACTGGCCGGGGCCCTCGCCCTCTTCGGGGCTGCCGAACATACAAACCCGGTTGCCGTCCAAGTCGTAAACGGTGACACGGTGGCCCAGGCCGGGCGCTTCGTCAACTCCGCCCATGCCGTTCAATTCACCGACGTAGATATGGTCCTGCCACAGCACCATCGAGTCGGGGCGGTGGATATTATTCCACATGGTTAGGAAGTTGCCCCGGGAGTCGAATATCTGTATGCGGTGGGCTTCCCGGTCCACTACGTAGACCTTATCGTCGCTGTCCACGGCGATGTTATGCGGGCGGATGAACTGACCGGCGTCGATGCCGGGACTGCCCCAAGAGAATTTGTAGTCGCCGGACCCGGAGTAGACGTGGATGCGGGAGTTGCCGTACCCATCTGAGATGTACACATCCCCGTTGCTGGGCATGATGGCGGCCGAAGTAGGGCGGTTGAAGGCCTGGCCGCTCCATGCCGGGGCGGGATGGTTCCTCTCGCCGATCTCCATCAGCTTATCGCCCTCGGGACCGAACTTTTGGATGGTGTGGAGACCGTCGTCGGCAACTAGCAAGGAGTCGTCATGAGCGATATACAGCCCGTGAGTGCGGTTCGCGCTAAAGTGACCCTCACCGAAGGTGCGGATAAAATTACCTTCCTGGTCGAACACGATGATGGGGTGTTCGCCACGGGTGAGGACATAAACGTTGTCCCGGGAGTCCACCGCGACTCCGGGACACTCCTTGAAGGTCATACCATCGGGCAGCTTCTCCCAATCGGGTACGTGGGTGTAAAGAAATTCACCGGTGCCAAAAACGTCGGCCATCAGAAATCACCTCGCTATCTTTATAAATCATCGCCCGATGGACACGGAACGATGGGTGGTCACGCGCCATGCAATCCTAAAGTGTCGGGTATGGGGTGTCAATGGGAATACGCAGGCGTCACTGGGCGGAAGGATCGTCCTCGAACAGCCCAAAGGTGTTCCCCTCCGTATCCAGACAGACGGCAGCGTAGCCTAAACCTGGAATGGACATTTTGGGCGTGGCCACGGTACCGCCGGCAGCCTGAATCTTGGCCGTGTAATCGTCCACCGAGGGCACGTCCACGTAATTTGTTGTTTTGGCAGCCGGGTCGGGCCGCGGCATGATTGCGCCGTTGATGCCCGCCTCGTCGTCAGGGCCGGTGGTCAGGAACCAATAGTCCCCACTGGGCAACTCCGCTTTTTGGACCGTCCAGCCAAAAACCTCGGTGTAGAATCCTAGGGCCCGGTCGGGCTCATCGGCATATATCTCGAAGTGAACAACGCGTGGCATGATTCGCTCCTGTCTTGGCGTAGACCGCTACTCCAAAATAGACCTTCCCTCGCCTTTCAAGTAGTCGGCAGTGCGCAGGGCCAGAGCCTGGATCGTGGGTGTCGGGTTGACGCAGGCGCCGGTAACGAAGATGCTGCCGTCGATGATAAATAGGTTTGGGACATCGTGAGCGCGGCCCCAACGGTCAACCACCGAGGTTGCGGGGTCTTCACCCATCCTGGCGGTGCCCAACAGGTGCCAGCCGGCGTTGCGGCGCTGGTGGGACCACAGCACCTTCTTGGCCCCGGCGGCGTCCATCACTTCCTTGGCTCTTTCCACGCCGTGACCCAGCATCTTGTCGGTATTCTCGCTGATGGTGTATTGAATCTTGGCGGCGGGTATGCCGTTACTGTCGGTCATCTCCGGATCTAGAGTAACCCGGTTGTGCTCTTCCGGCAGGTCTTCGGTCATGATGATGATACCGGCGATATGGCCGAACCTTTCCTGGAACTCCCGGTGATGGCCGGCGCCCCAGGACACCCTCTCGCCCTGAGAGCCTCCCAAAGCGGCGGTCAACGGGGCCGACCCTTGGCTGAGGATCTGCATCTCGTAGCCGCGGACGAACTCCCGGTTCAGGTCGGTCTCGTAAAACTCCTGGCTTAGCATGGAACTGCCCCGGGCGCCTTCATCGGTTCCAAGCCACTCGTCAAAGATGCCGAGGATCACGCCGGTGGGGTGGTGCATCAAGTTCTTGCCTACCAGTCCGGAGCTATTGGCCAGACCGTTGGGGAACAAAACCGACTTGGAGTTGAGCAACAGCCGGGTGGTACCGATGCCGTTGGCGGCCATCACCACAACCTTGGCCCGCTGCTCCTGCAGGTTTCCTTCGCGGTCGTAATACAGCGCGCCGGTGGCCTTGCCCGATCGGTCAACCGAGATCTCCCGGACCCGAGCGTAAGTGATCAGCCTGGTGCCCTGGTTCACCGCTTTCGGCCAGTAGTTGAGGTCGGCCCCCGCCGAAGACCGCAGGTGGCCGACGGCATCCGGCTCCCGGCCGTCGTAGGTCACCGACGATATGGCACTGTCCGAAGACCACCAGTGCCAGCCTAGTTTGTCGAAACCCTTGGCAAGGGCTTTCCCACTGGCTCGGATGGACAGGGGCGGGCAGGGCCGCTCCGGCTTGGGAGGATAAGCCGGGTCGCCATTGAGGCCGGATACCCCGGTCATCCGGTCGTTAAGGTCGTAATACGGTTCAAGCTCCTCATAGGTCAGCGGCCAGTCGTCGGCCACGCCGTCCTGGGTTTTGAGGAGAAAATCAGAGGGGTGAAACCGGGGAATGTGAGAGCCCCAGTGGATAGTACCCCCGCCGACCCCATTCCACATCAAGGGGGCGATGGGGGTTTCCGACTCGTTGATCGGGTAGTCTTCCGGCAACTTGCGGACGTTGGGATTAAAGTTAAAATCGGTCTGCAGATGAAGTTGAGCGTCGGCATCGGAGGTGGGAAAGGCGTTCTGGGGAAGCCATCCGCCCTGCTCCAGACACACCACGTTGATACCCGCCTGGCTCAGGCTCCAGCAAAAAGCCGCGCTGGACGCCCCGGCTCCGATCACCAGGACGTCGGCGATGTCATTGTTATTGATGGCCATTGAATCTCCTCGGAGGAACGGTCAGCTTTCAGCTTTCAACAATCCCCGCCCCCAATGATTGCAGGGGATGGTTTTCCTGACGGCTGACCGCTGAAGGCTGACAGCTCGCCGCTAGGCTTTTCGCTCGAATACCGCCGCGACGCCTTGTCCGCCGCCCACGCACATGGTTTCCAGACCGAATTGGGCGTCGGTGCGTTCCATCTCATGTAGCAGGGTGGTTAGGATGCGGGCACCGGTGGCGGCGATAGGGTGGCCAAGGGATATCCCGGAGCCGTTGACGTTGAGTTTGTCGTCGTTGGGCAGTTTCCACTCTCTTAGCACCGACAGGACCTGGGCGGCGAAGGCTTCGTTCAGCTCGATGAGGTCCATATCAGTGAGAGACATGCCGATCTTGCCCATGACCTTGCTGACCGCGCTCACCGGGCCGATACCCATGTAGGCCGGATGGCAACCGGTGACGGCCCAGCCCCTCAGGTAGCCCATGGCCGTCAGACCCAGCTCTTCCAGCTTATCGGCGGCGACGACCAGGCACACCGATGCGGCGTCGTTCTGGCTGCTGGCGTTACCGGCGGTCACTGTGCCGTCGGCCATCACCGGACGCAGCCGCCCCAAGACCTCCATAGATGTGTCACTCCGGGGACCTTCGTCTTTATCGAAGGGCACCGGGTCGCCACGGCGCTGGGGAATGGGAACGGGGACGATCTCAGCGGCGAATTTCCCAGACTCGGAGGCGGCGACGGCCCGTTGGTGGCTGCGCAGGGAGTATTCGTCCTGCTCTGCCCGGGAAACCTCGTACTGCTTCGCCAGGTTCTCGGCGGTCTCCACCATGCCCGAAATGACGCCGAACCGTTCTTCAGGTGAGATTGTTTCCCTGGCCCTGGCCAACCGGTCGTGGAATGTGACCGAGCCGAAGCGGGCGCCCCAGCGGGACTCGTTGGAGTAGAACTCGGCGTTGCTCATGCTTTCGACGCCCCCGGCGATAACCACGTCGGCGTTCTCCGTTTGGATGAGCATGGCGGCGTTGAGGATGGCCTGGAGACCCGACGAGCAGCGCCGGTCCAACTGGTAACCGGGCACCTCGATGGGCAGTCCGGCTTTCAGGGAGACCAAACGGCCGATGGCGGGATTCTCGCCGCTGGGATAACCATGACCCAGAATAACGTCGTCCACCTTCTCGGCGTCCAAGCCGGCCCGGCTCAACGATTCCTTGATGACGATGCTGCCCAACTCGGCGGCGGAAATATCACGCATGCCGCCCCCAAAGTTCCCCACAGCGGTCCTGACCGGTGAAACAATCGCAACTTCACGCATGGGTATCTCCTCTTTTTTGCAAGTTCGGATAAGGATAAAACACGGTGGCAGCTATGATACAGGGTGGGGGGAGCGGTGTCGATATTGGGGAGCGTGGGCACCGAAAAGCCTGGCCGTCTAACCTGATGCAACCACCTCATAATACTCCACCTCAGGGAAGGGGTCGTAGAAGTGGTGGAGCAAGCGGCGCCATTCCTGGTATTCGGGTGAGCCTCGGAAGCTCTGGGTGTGGTCCTCTAGGGATTCCCAATTGACCAGCAGGATGTACCGGTTAGGCTTCTCGAGGCACTTTTGCAACTGGTGGGAGACGTAGCCTTTCATCGACGAGATCAGTACCTGGGCTAGGGTGAAGGCAGCCTCAAAGTCGTGGGACAGGCCGGGTGTTACGTCCAGGATGGCGACTTCCAGCACCATTAGAAGTTCCTTTTCATAACAGCGAGACGGATCGGTGACTCGCCGAGACCCGATGGAGGCCTTGCTAAACCGCCCCGGCCCTATCCCGGGCGGAGTTGGCGCGGTGGCGGGAGCGGCCTGAGGTGGAAAGCACTTTCTTGCGCATGCGGAAGTTTTGTGGGGTGACCTCCACCAGTTCGTCGGAGGCGATGAAGTCGAGGGCTTCGTCCAAGCTCATTCGGACGGTGGCGTTGAGCCGCCGGGTTATATCGGCGGTGGACGAGCGCATGTTGGTCAGGTGCTTTTCTTTGCACACGTTGATCGGGATGTCCCCTTCACGACGGTGCGTGCCCACGATCATACCCTCGTAAACCGGCGTGCCAGGGTCGATGAAGGTGTCGCCCCTGCCCTGGGCGTTCAGCAGTCCGTAGGTCACGGCCACGCCGGCCTCCCAGGCCACCAGGACCCCGGCGTTAGCCGACTTTATCTCCCCCTCCATCCGCCGGTATTCGATAAACGCGCTGCTCTGCAGCCCGTTGCCCCGGGTGGTGCGCAGGAAGAAGGATGTAAAGCCGATCAGTCCCCTGGTAGGTATCAAGTACTCCAGGTCCACGTTGCCGGCGTCGTCGTACTTCATGTCTACCAGTTGGGCCAAGCGGCCGGAAAGGTATTCGGTCAGTGCGCCGATGAACTCGTCCTTGGTGGTGATGTTTAGCCGCTCATATGGCTCGTGGACCTTTCCGTCCACAATCTTGGTCACCGGCTCGGGCTTGGACACCTGGAACTCGAACCCCTCCCGGCGCATGGTTTCCACCAAGATCGACAGATGAAGTTCGCCACGCCCAGACACTAGGAACACGTCGGTGGTGTCGGTGGTCTCCACCCGCAGGCTTACGTTGGTCCGAAGCTCGTTCATCAAGCGCTCGTAAAGCGTTCGCGACGTGGAGTGGATCCCGTCTTTGCCCATGAAGGGGGAGGTGTTGACGCCGAAGGTCATCTTGACCGTCGGCTCATCGATGTGGATGGTGGGAAGAGCTTCGGCGCATTCGGGGTCCGCGATGGTGTCGCCGATGGCCACGTTGTCGACCCCGGTTACGGCGACGATATCCCCAGCCCGGGCCTCCTCTACTTCCGCCCGGCCTAGGCCCCGGAAGACGAACACCCGGTCCAGTTTGTGCTGGGAGGTCTGACCGTCCCGGCCCAACAGGGCTACATGGTCGTCCAGGCGGATGGTCCCACGGGATATCCGGCCAATGGCCACCTGGCCCAGGTAGTTGTCATAATCCAGGGCAGCCACCAGCATCTGAAGTGGCGCGTTCGGGTCTCCTGACGGAGGCGGAACATGTTCCAGTATGGCTTCAAAAAGTGGCTGCATGTCCTGGGGTTCGTCATTCAAGTCGCTTACCGCGTGACCATCGCGAGCCGACGCATACAGCACGGGGAAGTCCAGTTGTTCCGGCTTGGTGGCCAACTCCAAGAACAGGTCCTGCACTAAGTCGACAACCTCCGGGACCCGAGCCTCGGCCCGGTCAGTCTTGTTGATGAGCACCATGGGGGTGACGTCCTGGTTCAGGGCCGTTTTCAGCACGTAAGTGGTCTGAGGCATAGGGCCGTCGACGGCGTCCACCAGCAATAGGCAGCCGTCGGCCATGTTCATGATGCGCTCGACCTCGCCGCTGAAGTCGGCGTGGCCCGGAGTATCGATGATGTTAATCTTGACCCCTTTGTAGGTGATTGAGGCGTTCTTGGCCAAGATGGTGATGCCTCTTTCCCGTTCCAGGGGGTTACTGTCCATTATCAGTACGCCAACGTTTTGGTTCTCGCGAAAGACCTGGCTCTGCTTCAACAGGGCGTCGACCAAAGTGGTCTTGCCGTGGTCGACGTGGGCGATGATTGCTAGGTTGCGTACGCTATTATTAAAATGGTTTTCCATGCTGCTCCGGGTCGATAATCCTGCCCCGTATTCCCCGGCTTAACGGGTTTTAGCCGCGCAAGGCGATATCGGTGGCGTAGTAGTGTCCTTTCTATGATAGCATTTCGTTGCCGTTAAGGGTGGAGTAATTACTACTCAATGAGGCGGATTTACGAAACTCGGCTTAGCTAATGGTCTGAAGGACCGGAGAGGTTCGTGGGTTAGACGATCTAAATACACGGGCAATGGCCACTGCCGATACCGGACCACCCCCATCCCTTCGACTGCGCTCAGGGCAGGCTCTAACCTTCCCCCGTCGAGGGGGAAGGGATTTAGGCTCTGCCGCGACAGTAAAACAGAGTTAATAGAGACTGGTGATCCCGATCGGACGGAGTGAGAAATGAGTGGAGCGATACTGAAAGTTGAAACGGGCCGGGTGCGGGTGACGGAGAGGCGGCTGCTTCCGGGCGAATCCACCGGGCATCACATACATGAATACGACTATGTTGTCGTGCCTTTGACCGGCGGCGAGTTGACCATCGTCGATGCGGCAAGCAATTCCACCAAGTTCCCCACGGAGGCGGGCGGCGCCTACGCCAGGGAAAAGGGCGTGGAGCACGACGTTTTCAACCTGAGTGACCAGGAGATACGGTTCACCGAGATTGAGCTTCTAGACTAGCGGCCGGAATCGATGGGGGTTACGCCATGAGGGACGCGGCGGCGTGCTGGGCGGCCAGCATGCCCAACCCTAACGAGGCCAACTGGCCGTTGCCCGGCAGGTAGCCTTCCGTCCCTGCTCCGGATACTCCGGTGGCCACCCCGCCCCCGGCGTACAGGTTGGGAATGATGGAGCCGTCGGGGCGCAATACTTGGCCGTCCGTGTTGACTTTGAGTCCGCCCTGAGTGTGGTAGAGGGCGGCTTTAACTCTTATGCCGTAGTACGGAGCCTTGAATGGCTCCGGCGGAGTCCGCCCGAATCGGTCCGGCCCCGCTCCAGCCAACCCGTTGTACTCTTCCACCGTTTGCTCCAAACCTTCGGCGTCGATTCCTAACTTTCCGGCCAGATCCCTTGGAGTTTGGGCCCGGTGCAGCAGTCCCTCCGTGAGGAACTCTTCCAAGTAGTGCGGAAGCAACTCGTACAATCGCTGGTCTAGAATCTCGTACGCCTGTTTGTCCGGAAGTTGTAGTATCCCGTTGCTGAGTCCACCGGGGTACCTGGTTTCGTCGACGAATCGCTTGCCTTGCGGGTCCACCATGATGCTGCCGCCCATGATCACTTCCGGCGACACCGACCGCATTCCCGGACCTATATGGGCGGGATAAGGTTGGAAAGACGCCATGTTTTCAAGAGCTGCCCCCGCCGATAGGCCCATCCCTATGCCATCTCCGGTACTACCGTGATGGCCGGGAAAGTGTACGTCCGCCACCGCCGGAATGTACTGGGTCAGGAGTTCTTGACTGGCTCCGAAGCCGCCGCTGGCGAGGATGACCTTAGCCGCCGGGATGACGCCGCTCTCAGTAACAACTCCGTTAACCGTCCCGTCATCTGCTTGTTGGAATCCTAGAACGGAGGTTGAGAAACGCACCTGGATATTCGACTCCCTTTCAACCGCCTCGAACAGAAAGTCCGTGATCGTTTTGTCTTCTTTCCAGGAGTGGGCGCGGCGGGCGCTGTGGCCGAAAACGAATTCGCCGACGCTGAAATTGATGCGGGCTACGTCGGCCAAGAAGTCGGCTACCCGTCCGGAAACCTCGGCCAGGCGATTGGTCAGGGCAACGTCGCTTTCGTTGCTGTTTCTGCCGAAGATATCTCTAGCGTATTGCTCCGGGCTATCGTCGATTCCCAGCGCGCGTTGGAACCTGGACCCGGAGGCACGGATGCCCCGGGATGAGAAGGCGGTGCTGCCGCCTGGCTGGTCCGTCTTCTCCAACAGCAGGACAGAGACGCCCTTCCCCGCAGCCACCAGAGCGGCCATCATCCCGCACCCTCCGGCGCCGACGACTATCAAGCTAATGGCATCGGCGTCAGAATGCGCCACGAGCCGCTCCTGTGCTGGTATTCAGTCGACTTGATCCTTTAAACATTTCCTACGCGGTTCACCCCCTCTCTAACTCTCCCCCGTAAAGGGGGCGAGAATAAATCCCTTCCCCCTCGATGGGGGAAGGTTAGGATGGGGGTGGTGGCCGTGCAACATTAATACGTTGAAAAAGTACGACCAGATACCCGCTTAGTCGCCGACCTGGGCCGTGGCGGGTTCCGATGCCTCGACTTTATTGACGAATTCAAGGATCTGCGCGGCGTAAAAAGGCGCTTTCATGGAGTATCGGTTGGTGGCCGCGATCCCGGCGAAAGTATGGTCGTGCTGACCGATCACGTCCCATTCTTCGTGGGTCCACGCCGATGGCCGAAGCTCGGTATTGGGCATCAAGCGATGGGCGTTCTCCGCCGCCGACACGTGGTGAACGTCGTCGGGGGTGTTGCCTTCAAGGAGGACGGTGGGACACGTGACTGATCTCAGCTCCTCTTCGGTCAGGTCACCTACCGGGTTGGCACGGGCGAACTCCGCTTGCCAGCGCCGCATCACCGACAGGAATTCCTTAACATCCATGGACATCAGACGGTCCCGGTTGGAGGGGTTGTCTTTTATCCGCTGGGCGAAGAAATCGGTCTCGGCGACGGCGGCCATCCCGCCTTGCTCCGCCGCGTCGATGTATTGGCCGTAATATCCGGGGGACATCGACGTCCCGCTGATCGGTCCTCCGCTAACCTCCCAAACGTAGATGCCCTTGACCACTTCCGGGTGCCGCACCGCCACCGTTATGGAAGTGCGGGAGCCGGCCGAGCCGCCTGCCAAGTAGGCCGGGGCGGCGCCGATCTGCTTCAACAAACCGGCCATCTCTTCGCCCCAAGCATGCTGCTCCGACAACTCGCCGCCGATGACGATGTCGGACTTTCCGCAGTTGCGGCGGTCGTGGAGAATGACCCGGCAATGGGGAGACAGCAGGGCGGCGATAGGACGCAACCCGTTGGTGTCATTGCGACCGCCCGGCGTCAGCATCACCGCCGGTCCGGTACCGTATTCCTCGTAGTACAGGTTCGTTCCGTTAACATTGGCGTATGGCATTTGATACTCCTTCTTCTGTCAATCCGAACTGCAGCGCTTCTGTCATTCCGAACTGTAGCGTAGCGGAAGTGAGGAATCTCTTGAGTTCTGAATGGATGCTTTACTTGATCCAACCAGGTTTGACCAGTACGGTTTCACCCCCATCCCTTCGACTGCGCTCAGGCCAGGCTCTAACCTTCCCCCTCAAAGCGGGAAGGGACTTATCTTCTCCCCCCTTGCGGGGGAGGACTAATGTGGGGGGTGCCCCAGTCTGCGCCGGTTTCAACTTAATTCAGCAATAGCAAGGTATATAATTCATGCCTGTTTGTCCAGAGAATTCATCAATGAGGTTTGATCTTCTATGTTGTATATGATGTCGCTGAGCCACACCCCCGACCAATGCCCCGGCGTCGCCATCGAGATCCGAGACCGGGTAATGCGGATGAACGCCACCATGACCGAGGTGCTACAGAGCCACGGGTGCACTTTTCAGGGCGGATGGATCAGCAAAGGCGCTCACTTGACCTTTATTCTGGTCGACGGCCCCAACGCCCACGCCGTTGACGACGCGGCGGTCGACCTGGGCCTGGCGGTGTGGAACACGTCGACG
>CATMOE010000072.1:0-14956 GCA_950072105.1 uncultured Dehalococcoidia bacterium | reverse complement strand
ATATACCAGCCGATGCGGACGTCGGTTTCGGGCCGGGAGTCGGGATCGAACTTTACGTCTTTGGATTTCTGAGCCGCCAGTTCCCACTTAACCCTAGCCTCCACTGTGGCTTCGATGTCGGGTGTAGGCTCACTGGTACAACCCGCAGTCGTAACTACCAGTAGAGCAGCTAGTAAAGCAGTCACACTTTTGAATTGGGCAGCCATTGCGGGTTATTATACCCAAGCCGTATCCATCTACGATATCAGAGAAGGCAATCCGGGGTGCAATTCAGCCTCGGGTTCACCTCAAATCCAACACACCCGCATGGACCCTGCTAGGTGCCAAAGCTGGGTTGCCATTTCCTGTTGATGAAGCGACACTTTGATGTCAAGGGATAATTACCTTTATTTTATCCCACTGCGTCTCTGCGGTTATGATGGATGTTTCTAGCCAACTGAAAGAGAGCCTCGCCGAAAGCCAGCGGGGCCATTGGAAATATTAGAAAGTCCCAATCGGTTTTAAAACGTGATGCCGGCCTCCTTGGATTCTTTGGTCTGTTTCAGCCAACGCCATCGCTGCAGAGGGTCACTGACGGCCCGCAGCCACACGCCCACCAGGTTGAAGGATAAGGCGGTCAGGAATATGGCCAGCCCCGGCAAAACTACTATCCACCACGCCGAGGTGATGTACTGACGCCCCGAGGCCAGCATCAGTCCCCATGAGGATTCCGGCGGCTGGATTCCGAACCCCAGAAAGCTCAGCGCCGACTCGGTCAGAATGTTCCGGGGGACGTCAAGGGCCGCGAGGGTTAGTATGGGCGTGATCAGGTTCGGGATGATGTGCCGGCTGATAACCCGCTGGTCGCTGCAACCGATAGCCCGGGCGGCCTCGATGAAGGTTTGCTCTCGCAAGGACATGACCACGCCCCGGGTAACCCGGCAGAAAAGCATCCACCGGGCTATAGCGAACACGATGATGATATTGGTAAAGCTGGGCCCTAAAATAAACAACACCATCAGAGCCAGCAGCAGCAGCGGCACCGACATGAAAACGTCCACTGCCCGCATGATAACGTCGTCTACGACCCCCCGGTAATAACCGGCCAACAGCCCGAGGAAGATCCCGATGGTGCCGGAAACCAAAACTCCAAGAACTCCGACCGTAATGGAGATGCGGCCACCGTAAATCAAACGGCTGACCATGTCCCGGCCCAAGTGGTCGGTGCCCAGCAAGTAGTACCGCTCTTCCGTGACATCCCTGGCGGTGGTGTCCTTTACGATCGCTTCGCCGGAAGAGAAAGGCGCCAAATGCCTCAGCTTGAGCTGCTGCTCCTGGTATCCATGGGGGGCAACCAAGGGAGCGAATATTACCCCAATTAGGACCACGCCCAGGAAGACGCCCGACATTAACGTGACCGGGTCGTTAATGAAGGCTTGTACCAGCGGCTTTTGCCAAAAAGCCACGAGCGGATTTGCCCGTTGCTGTATCGTTGTCGTCGAGTCCTGCATGGCCGTACTAAGACCTTATTTCCTTCTAAAGATCAATAACCGGTTCCCTTTTACCATTCCCATAAACTATTCGTAGGCGATCCGCGGATCAAGCCAAGTGTAAACCAGGTCCACGATCAAGTTGATAAGCATAACCATCAGAGCTACCACGAAGACCGTAGCGGTGACCACCGGCAAATCTCGGGCATTGATGGCATCGATGAGCAGCTTACCCAATCCGGGCCAGGCAAAGATGGTTTCCGTTATGGTGGCCCCGTTCATAAAGCCAGCCAACTCGTCTCCCATCAGGGTAACGATGGAGATGGCGGCGTTCTTCAGAACGTGGGTATAGAGGACCGTATTTTCCGTCAGACCCTTGGACCTGGCAGTTGCCACGTACTGCTTCCCAAGCTCGTCTATCATGGTGGCCCGGGTGATCTGGGCGTTGCGTCCCAACACCCGGGGGGAAAGGGCGATGGCGGGTAGAAGAATAAACTTCCAGCCCTCGGGGCCAAGTCCGTCGAATCCCGAGGTCGGCAATAGGTTGAACTGGATGGATACGATCAAGATCAGCATCAGGGCCAGCCAGAAGTCCGGTACGGAGATGACGGCAAAAGACAGGATGTTAACCGTGCGGTCCATTATTCCCCGGGGACGCCTGGCCGCCAGCATGCCGATGGGAATGCCAAGCATTCCTATGCCCCAGGCCACGGCCGCCAGGGCCGCCGTGTTGGGCAGCCGGTCCCACACCAGACTCCGTGCTTCGATGTGAAACCTTATGGAGCGGTCAAAGTCCCCGGTGAGGAAGTTGAAGAAAAAATCGCCGAACCGGACGTACATGGGCTGGTCCAACCCGTATTTCGCTCGCATTGCGTCGATGACTTCCTGGGTGGCGTCATCGCCCGCCAGCAACTCCACCGGGTCGCCCAGCACGTTGACGGCAAAGAAGAGCAGGGCCATCAGGCCCAAGACTATGAAAACCGAGTGGCCCAAGCGCCGAATCATGTAGTTGCGCAAGGCGGTTCCTCGTTACCATCGACTACCGGAGACTTCGGCGGAGACCTCGGGCTACCGCGAGTCCCGGTTACTAGATACTACGACCGGAAAGGCCACGCCGGTTTTCGCAACAACCGTGCCCCGAGGGATTCCCAGGGCACGGTTGTTGCGTGACTTCTCTTGGAATAGCCCTAGTTACTTGCTGAACCTCAAGGTGTTGGCCCGGATGCGGGGAGAGTAGTAGGGATCCCACTCCAGGTCAGCCGACAGGCCGTACACGGCCACGTTGACGAAGTTGCCATAGACTAGGAAGTTATCACGGACGTAGTCCGCTATATCAGTATTACACTGCACCCGCTCCGGCCCGAAATTAACGACGACGCACGCGTCGGTCATGGCCTGGAGGGTGTCGTCGCAGACGCCGCTGCTACGTCCGTAGCAGCTGAGGCGCAGCCTGCCTTGGCGGGAGGCGAAGTCCAGGGACTCGGTGGACGTGGCCGGGGCGGTCAGGTGCATCGACTGGAAGGTGGTTTTACCCGGCCCCAGTGAACGGCACTTTTCGACCAGGGTATCGCCAGCCGCATCCGCGAAATCCGTTTTGCTGCGTCCGTGGCCGCAGTTGGACCGGCCGATGTTCGTGTGCACCGACGACTCCACCACGTGCAACTCGGCGTTGATGCCCACTTCCTTCCAGTAGGTCACCACCGCTTCGCCATACTCCGTGTCTTTGGGAATCCGCTGGTTGCGCATGTGCAGCTTGATTACGTTGGCCGGGTCGTAGTTGGCTTCCGCCAGAAGTTGCCTGGCCCGCTCGGGGTCGAAGTCATAGCCGCGCGAGTTCTCCGCGGTAATGCCCTCGGTGCCGGTCTGGGCCATGGCGGTGAAGCACGTGAACAGGTCGTCGAAGATCTGCTCCATCAGGGTCTCGCAGTCGACGGCCAGGGTCAGGGCCTCCCGGACATCTTTCTTGCGCAGCTCCGGATGGTGAACCGTGTCTATGACAAACAGGTAGGCCTCGTTATTGGTGCCGACCACGTGCTTGGGTACCCGGTTCCGGTCGTCTAGGGAGATCTCGGCCCAGTCGGCCTCACCCGCCTGCAGCATAGCGGCCCGCACCAGCGCCTCGGTGCGCCAGACCTGGCGGACGTTCTGGATGATGGGAGCTTGGGCGGCAAAGGCCTTGTTGGGCTTGTAGTCCTCGTAGGCCTCCAGCTCAACCTGTACGCCCCGGCGCCAATCCACCAGCTTGTAAGGGCCCAGGCCAATGTTGTTGGAGACCTTCTCGTCCTCGCTGGCTGCTTGCCACCAGCCCATTTCCATGACCTTGGTGAAGATGAGGGTGCGGGGCAGGATGGGGCAGGCCTTGCCGCAGGTGATGTCCACGGTCAGCGGGTCCACCACCTCGCCGCCGATGACACCATGGAAGCCGAAGCTGTTGGAGCCCTCGTTGCCGGCGGTCTCTTCGTCACCAGACCAGTCAAGCCAGAACTTGGCCTGTGCGGAGTCCCAGGGGACGCCGTTGTGGAACTTGACGCCCTCCCGCAGGCTGAAACGCCAGCGGTCGGGGGCGACCTGCTCCCAGCCCTCTATGTGCGACAGGGGCACCACTTCGAAGGTTTTGTTGTCGATCCAGGTGAAGGGTTCGCCAATCATTTCCTCGCACGCAGTGGACTGGATATTGCCTTGGCAGCCGCCACCGGAGTACCCCAGGGCGAGCGGTTCCTCGTTACTGACGATCACAACCGTGTCCCTGGCGCTGACCGCCACGGGGACCTCCGTAGCAGCCATGGCCTCGGTTGCCTGGGCCTGGGGTACCGGCGTGTCTTTTATTGCCGGCACCGCCGGTATCACATTTGCCACGGTTGGCGTGGGAGCGGCCGGAGCCGCGGGCGCCTCTGCTCCGCCGCCACAGGCGACGAGCGCCATTGTCATAAGAGCGATAAGGCCTAACGCCCAACGCCCTGGATGTAGTTTGATTGGAGATTTCATATCAGATCGCTCGCCTCCTCAAGGGAATTATTTCTTGGGTACGCGGCCTTTTCTACACAGTGGGCCGTAGCGACGCCTGAGAATACATCACATTGCAAGAAGCTGTCAAGGAACTGGGTAGCGCGAATACCATGTTGCGATTTCGGCTTTTGTCGCGGTTAAACGGCACGCGAAGAGCTAGCCGAATCCTCAAATACGGTAAGGATAAAAGCGATGCATATCGCGCTACGCTGATTTTTTATAACATTTGTCCATGGTGAAGAATATTGAAATCACTAGGAGTTGCCCAGCCGCCTTCATAACGAATCTCATCGATCCCGCCCGGTTTTATCAGAACGGCCTAATCCGAACCAACCCCTCCGCCGTTCAGTACGTTTTAGATTGGCCTGAGACACTTTGTTCAAGATGTCCCCGATGTAGAAATAGCGGAAATCGATGCCCATGAAAGTGTCCAGAGCGCCCCACAATGAATAAAGGAGGATCAGGAAACCGGCGAGACCGAATGCCATTGCCAGGCGGGGCGTCGCGCCTGTGTTGTCCATGCCCAAGGCCAATAGCAGGATGACAAATTGCACCACGGCAGCCTGCATCCCTTGGAAAGCTCCCCAAGCCAGGCGCCGGCGCCGGAACGACCGTGAAATCATGTATGCCACCAGAGGACAAGGCGCAAGGAACAGAGGAAATTCATGTAGGAAAAAAGTTAATGGAACACCGATGAACAGGGCGCCGCCATGGGCGATACAACTGCCCCATCGCTCTACCGTCGAGATGGATGAGTCTTCACTTCCCGGTTCGTTCAATGTTTGCCCTCCGGGAATGGCAGCCGCTAATGGCCTGAGATGGCATGAAATATCAGGCAGCCCACCTAGTTACTCGGGCGGCCGGTACGTCGCGGCAAGGCTAGCCGCCGATGCCGGCTTGCTGGAGCGCCATTTCACTGCTCTCCGGAAGTTCCAGTCCCTGGGATATCCCGGCTTCGTACATGGTCTGTATAGCGGCCAACCGCCCGGCCCCAGGCCGCCGCCCTTCTTCCAATCGAGATGCCAACTCCGGCAAAGTTTCGTAGGCTTGATCCACGTGCCAATAAAATGAAAGCAGCCAAGCCAACTCCCGCTCATTGGTGGGAGAAGGAATATCCGCCATGTCTATCAGATCGTCCGCAACCTTGGTATACCGCAGAATCCCGGCCTTATCTTCAGAGTCGCGGCTGTAATACCTTCGGCGGCTCAACTCACGCATTCGGCTGACGTAATCCGCCTCTCCATATATCTCTTTGGGGATCCATTCTTCTCGAAGGTCTAAGACCGTTTCACCCTGGGCGTTCACCACCGCCACCGCGATGTCCGAACCTAGCGTTGGGTCATGCTCGAATCTCACGGCTTCCCGAAGTAAGGCCTCTTGCAGTAGCAGGGTCAACTCCCTGGGGATTTTCCGGTACTTCGCGCCGCTGGCTTCCTCGTTAGTATCCGCTCCCACCCCGCCGGTGTTAAAGACGTAATACTCTTGAGCCATCCCCCCCTGCTCAATCTCCTTTAATATGCTGTGCATCAGACTCGCGTTGTCGTCTTCCAAGCCAATGATAAAGGGATCTGAAAAGTACTCCACGTAAGGCTGTCCTATCGCACCTACTGCCGCGCCCATCTGAACAGCTTCCCCGTACATCAGGACTCGAATGTACTGCTCCATGCTCAGTCGGCGCAACGGCGGAATCACCGTGTTCTGCCGCATCACCGCTTGCCAGAATATTTGGTCCGTGTTCTCCATGGGCACGTGGACCGAGTCTTTCAGTCTTCCCTCGGTGATGGTTTCTATCAGATGTTGGGCGTTCTTCCGAGCGATGAGCCGAGGCCGGGACAGGGTTACCCTCATGTTGCGGACAGGGTTTAACAGGTAGTTAGGCGTGGCTTCCTCGATGTTGATGGGAACGTTTTCCAAGGTCTCCTGATCGTTAGGGGCTTCCTTGGTACCTCGGATGGCCTCGTATGTTATCGGGTCGTCTTCCTGGTTTAGGCCAAAGGGCATGGCGTAGAAATTGTTTTCCGTGCCGTCGATGCCGTGGGTGATCCGGATTTTCTTGCCCTGGCGGGTGGTTTCAATGGGCTGGCTGAGCGGCTGGAGAAGGACGATGTCATCGTTCATTGGATAGACGCCTTCCTTAGGGTCTTCCACCAAACCGAGGCGTTGTGCCAATTCACTATTGGCCAGCTCAATCATGATAGTTAGAGTGCTTTTGCCGTGCAGGGAAGGTCCCACGGTGATCAGCGCGGTGTTTTTAACCGCCCCCGCCAAAGTATTAACCCGCGCCATGCTCAATGCGGCTTGGATAGCCAGACCTTGTTTCTGCTTCACCAAGAACATCGCGATGGACAGCGGGCCCATCTTGTGCTCGCCCACGTAATCGAATCCCAGATGAAGCGACAGTCCCTTGGTAGGAGCTTTGAACACCAACTTGGTCAACCCTGATTCGTTGATGCGAGCCTTCAGATCATCGGGCAGACCCAAGTCCTCCAGCCAGTGGGGTATTGAAACCTCTAATATGTCCGGCAAGCTGGTATATTGATCTTGGGGAAGGTCAAAGGTTAGTTGCCGCCACATGATGGGTATCTGCACATAACGAGTGCCAAACAGCAACTGGCGTGCGTGAAAAGACCGGTCTGGGGCGTCGCAGATCTGCCGGTCGGACTGGACAATCACGTCTCCGGCGGAGAATTGCTTCTCCATGTACCGATTGATATAGGCGAACACCTCCGCAAAAAGGCTCTGCGCCTCTTCGCTAAAAGCCAAGGCATCACGATTCTTGGGAAACCCCTCGATGAAATATTGGGTCAGGTCGGGACGCCGAACCACTCCTAATTGACTGAAAAATGCCAGTCCTCCGCTGTCTAGCCTAACCACTACGCCCGGCCAAGCCCTGGTGGCAGCTCTACCCGCCGCATTGGTTTCTTCCGCTTCCTTCTCCAACTGCCGGGCCTCAGTCATAATCTGAGCCCGTTCTGCTTCAGGAAGATCCTGCAAAACGGACATATGGCCAAACAACCATTCCTTGGGCGGATTGAAATACCGGCTGTCCGGCTTCTGGCCACTCCTGGCCAATCCCACCAGCTGGTCCAATTCTCTCAGAAACTCTGGATTGACGTCCGGAGCGGCCAGGAGACTCTGCTGCTGGCGTTCCGAACTCATGATGACTTATCCAATGGGAATCCCCCTACTCAATCCACACGTATTCAGCCGTGTCGCTACTCACCAGTTATGTAAGCCCGACGCGGCGGAATTATGCTACATGTTTGCCGCTGGCAAGTCAAAGCCTTTGTAGGCTCAGAACCCTGATACACCCAGACCGTTTGCGCTGCATACCGGCCAACAAGGGATGAAGCCAGCGAAGAGACCTGGGTCCAGAATGCGCATATACCCGGTGAGGAATCACCGGCCCGGTGTTAGAATAGGGCGGGCTTACGCTCTCGCCTAATCTCGTGTGTGGACAAAAGGGGTAATTAATGACCGAAATGACCGGTGGACAAGCGCTGATGAAGTCTCTCTATCGAGAGGGAATACGCGTCATCTTTGGGTTGCCCGGAGTGCAGTTGTATCACGCCATGGACGCTCTGTACGATGAGCCCGGCATCCGGTTCATAACCACGCGCCACGAGCAAGCCACTGCCTATATGGCGGACGGCTTTTCCCGGGCCGGCGGCGGAATAGGCACGGCTCTAATGGTCCCCGGCCCCGGGCTTTTGAATGCCGCCGCGGCCATCGGTACCGCCTACTCGGCGTCTTCTCCCATCCTGGTCCTTTCCGGGCAGATAGAACGGGACCTGATCGGCGTTAATCGGGGGATGCTCCATGAGGTAGACGACCAGATAGACTGCATCAAGCCCATCACCAAGTGGACTAAGCGGATCTTGGACCCGGCGGAGGTCCCCGAGGCAGTACATGAAGCCTTTTTCAATCTGAAGACAGGCCGGCCCAGGCCGGTGGAGATCGAGATACCGCCCGAGACCCTGGCAGAGATGGGGAACGTGGAACTGCTGGAACCAGAGGAATATCCTCGGCCGGTGGGCAGCGCCCAGCAGTTGCAGGAGGCGGCTCAAGTTCTGAGCCAGGCCACCGCGCCCTTGATCTGGGCCGGTGGCGGAGTCATTTCGTCGGGCGCGTCCGACGCCCTGTTAAAGGTCGCGGAACATCTACAAGCCCCAGTGATTACGACCGCCGAAGGCAAGGGCGCTATCTCGGACCATCACCATCTTGCCCTGGGCGCCCTCAGATTGCGGGACGACCCTTTAGGCGAATCCCAGTACGGCCACGACGTGATTCTTGCCGTAGGCACTAGGATAGCGACACCCCATTACCTCAACGGGCAGCGGGTGATCCAGATAGACATCGACCCAGAGGAACTGGGACGGAACTACGAAAATACGATGGGCATCCAGGGCGACGCCCGTGATTCCCTAGAAGGGTTGTACAACGCCCTGTCGGCGGCGGCGCCAGCCCGTCCCGAGAACAGAGAGGGGATCAACAGATTAAAGGAAACCAGGGCCGAATCCGCCATCAGGGTCGAACCCCAGGACTCCCTGATCGCCTCGGTCCGCGCCGCGATGCCCGAAGACGGCATCCTGATTTCCGGCATGACCCAGTTGGGGTATTACAGCCGGGCCTATTTCCCGGTTTATGAGCCTCGCTCCTTCCTTACGTCATCCTACTTCGGCAATCTGGGTTACGCCTACCCCACGGCCCTGGGCGCCAAGGTGGCCCAGCCGGACAAGGCGGTAGTGGCTTTGTCCGGGGACGGCGGCTTTCTGTTCAACTCCCAGGAGTTGGCTACCGCGGTCCAGCACGGAATCAACGCGGTCGTTGTCGTTTTCAACGACAACGCCTACGGCAACGTCCTGCGCGACCAGGAGAACCGGTTCTCCGGCCGGACGATCGGGGCCGAATTGCACAACCCCGACTTTGTGAAGCTCGCCGAGGCCTACGGAGCCAGAGGTGTTAGAGCGAACGGCCCCGACGAGCTGGAATCTTCGATCAAAGAGGCATTGGCTATCGAAGCGCCGACCCTGATCGAAATTCCGGTGGGAAAGATGCCCTCGCCCTTCGAACGGATACCTCAGTCACGCTAAATCACGTAACCAAGCTTATAGCCTAGGCTTCAAGAATCTGGAAGTGGGCCTCAGTGGGGATGCAATCAACGCCGTTGATGGGGACGATGTCCTGGGGACAGGCGGAGAAGGCTACCACGCAGTCCATCTCGGCGCGCAGCGTAACGGAATCTCCCGGACGGGACACCGGGGCCTGGAAAGACACAGTTCCGTCAGACGCCACCGGTATGTTCATGAACAGATTCCAGGGACTGGGTGTCTCCGGAGGCGTCAACCCCAACTCGGCCAGGGCGGCCGCCAGATTATCGGTGCAGTTGTCGTGATAACCCTCACAGCCCAAAAGCTCGTAGCGATACCGGTCGCAAGCGGCCAATAGGGTGTCGTGGATCCCCGCCGAGTCGCCTTCCACCGTGGTGTCTTCCACCAAGGTCAGGATAGGCCGGCGGTGATTGGTGACCATGCTGTCGCCCACCCGCGCCATGATTCGGCTCAGAAACGTCCTGGAATGCTCCATGGACATGAACTCCGTCAATTCGTCGCGGCGAAACGCCCAGGTATCCACAACCTGCTGCCCGTGGGTATTGATCACCCAGACCCTCTGGCCTGCCTCAACGAAGGCCGCTTTGCCGCCGCGCGCCGGAATAGTGACCAATTGGGAAGTTATCATAGCTGATCCTGATTTTGCCACAGAGACACAGAGACACAGAGTTAAATTATTTAGTTTCTCCGTGTCTCTGTGGCTGATTCGATCTACCCGACGAATTGGGACCACACCTGAGGCAACCGGTCCAATGCTTCTGACGGTAAAGGGCCTTTGTCCGAAAACCGGACTGACTGTTCCAAGTGGTCCAAGTTTGAGTAACCCACCAGGACAGTGGAAACCCCGGTGTTGCTCAGAGCAAAACGCACCGACGCTTCCACCAGATCGTCGGCAAAACCCTCATCGACCAAGAAACGGAACCCTTCCGACCTGTCGAAGTCCTGCTGATAATCCCGTCCGGACCCGATGGGCGCCACCGTGGGCACCGCCACCGGGTCCCGCTCGGCCACCCCGCTCAAAGCCCCAGCCGCCAATACTCTGATAACGATGACACCCATGCCCGCGGCTTTGGACTTGTCAATCATTCGCTTGTAGTCGGGCATGTCGAAACCGGGGACTACGTCCGCCCCAGCAGATGCATTGATGAGATTGTAAACGGTCTGTATCGAGTACAGAGCTCCCGAGTCAACGACTCGATTCAGGGATTCGGGAACACCCACCCCGGTCAATCCCCAGAAATCGATCTTTCCCTGGGACTTCAGTGTCTCGGTCGCCTCCACCACCTCACCCAGCACGTCCTCAACGCTCAATGTTCCCCCTGCCAGGTCCCGCTGGGGGGCCAACCGGTTGTGAAGCTGAATCAGGTTCACGTGCTCACGCCCCATCCTAGCAAGTGAGGCATCCACCGAGGCGATAATTCCTGCTTTGATATCGGCGTCGTCATCGGCGGTTAGGCGGTATTTTGTCCCAACGTAGACCTGGGCGTTCAGTTCATTCAAAACACGGCCTAGGTTGGTTTCCGACTGGCCGTCACCGTATTGAGAAGCGGTGTCAAAGTAGTTGATGCCCAACTCCATGGCGCGGGCCACCGCCTTGACCTGGTCACGATTCTCTCCCCTCACCATAAGTCCGCCCACGTTGCCGCAGCCAAACCCGATCTCCGATACCTCTAGCCCGGTCCGGCCCAAAGTCCTGTAATTCATACCTTTACTCCTAGATCCGGCAGTTTCCCGAAAATCTGGGACGGCAGCCGGGATAATTTATTCACCAGATAAACCGTACTCAAGGGAGCCAAGTCGTATATTACATTATCTTAGGGAAACTGGGCGAAACCAGGCTAAGGGGTGATGTGCCAGTCGGGCGGCTAAGAGCGATCGACGGTCAAAGCAAGGTGCGTCTAAACTGCCTCGGACTATACAATGCGGATACTTCGATACGACTCCGTGCTGTATTCTTGCAAAGCGAAAGATTGAAGCGCGGCCAGGGGCGTACTTGCCAGAGTTAAGAGGATCCCATAAGTGGTAATGACTGAGACCTCGGACCAAGCTCCGGCTTACCGCTGGGTTGTCATGGGCGTCTGGCTGACCGCCAGCGTCTCCGGATTCATGATCCTGTCGACCTTGGGGATCTTGTTACCAGCCATCAGTGAAGACCTGGACCTTTCCCCCACCCAACAGGGGTTGCTGGGCTCCGCGGCATTCTGGGGCAACCTGGTCTTGGCCATCCCCTTGAGCTGGTGGACTTCCCGCTATGGGCCCAAGATACTGACCACCGTCACCCTGCTTCTTGGTACGGTATTTCTTTTCATGCAAGGCTGGGCGCCTGTGTTCGCCGTCCTCCTTATCGGCCGGTTGGCCTTCGGAACCACAATAATTGCCCGGCAGCCGGCCAGGGCATTTCTGATGCAACAGTGGTTCCCGCAGCGGGAGGTCCTTCTGGTAAACAGCATCTCAAACGCCATGTTCGGTCTGGTGGTTGGGGGCGGATTGGCCGCGGCCCCCTTCATTTTGAGCGCGTTGGGAGACGATTGGCGAACTACACTGAACCTCTTCGGAGGCCTGTTCGCCGTATTGACCATCCTGTGGGTTGCTTTTGGCCGGGAGCGGGTAACCACAGACTTTCGCCGCCTGGCCGCCTCCCAAGACATCAGCATTTTACGAGGGACACTCCGCCATCGGGACCTGTGGGTCGGCGGTTTGGGGTTCGTGGGGGCCACCACGGCTTGGTCGGCTTTTTTGAGCTTCTTTCCAACCATGATGCTGAACGACCATCAGGTGTCCTTACGTTGGTCGGGCAGCATTCTGGCTCTGGGTATATTCATGGGCGGTATCTCTGGATTGGGATTCGGTTGGGCCGTAACGGTCTCCAACCGGGGCAATGCCATTCTGCTGGCTCTGGGCGCATTGATGGCAGCCTCCTTCGCCGGAATGACGCTAACAGGCAGCATCCCGCTGTTGATCGTTCTCACGTTTATCAACGGAATAGCCTGGGGGTTCTGGCCCATTCTTTATTCGGTCCCGTTCCACCTGCCGGGTATAAGGCCCCGAGAGTTGGCGATGGGTATAGCTTTCATCATGATGATGAGTTCCATCGGCACGACTTTGGGGCCGCTGGTCACCGGATTGCTGCAGGAAGCGACCGGGGATCTTAGATTCTCCCTTTTTATTGTGAGCTTCGGCGCATTGTCGGTCTCCATCGCCGGGGTGTTCTTAAAAGCCAGTTCGCCACCCCGGCGAGAGACGGCGCCTGCGGCCGTTCGATCATCGGATAATTGACATTGCCTAAGCGTTTCCTACCACAATGTGGATAGCGCCTAAACGATGCCGTTGACAGGGAACAAGGGCCTGTTTACACTCCCCGATGGCTGCAGGAGCCATTGGGAACCCCAATAAGGAGCTTTACCATGCCAAACATGAAGGATCTATACGCCCAGGTTGACGCAGCGCTGGATGACATTTTGGCGCTCGAACAGGCCCTGGTCCGGATTCCCTCGGTAAACACCGGATCCATGCCCACCGGAAACGAGACCGCCGTGGCCGAGTACGCGAGGGACTGGCTGGCCGAGGATGGCATTGAGTCGGAGATTCTAGGCCGCGACCCGGACCGGGGCAACTTGATCGCCCGCATGGAAGGCCGGTCGGGTAAAGCGGGGCTGATGTTCATGTCCCACACCGACGTGGTGCCCGTGGAAGACGAATCCAAATGGCGGTTCCCTCCTTTCAGTGCGACGATCGCCGAAGGCCGGGTTTTCGGCAGGGGGGCGTCGGATTGCAAGGGGTTGCTCACCGCCCAAATGATGGCCATGCGTTTGTTGAAACGGAACGGCATAGAGCTGAATGACAGTTTGATCCTGGCGTCGGGGGCGGATGAAGAGCATGGGGGGCGTTACGGTTTCGGATGGCTGGCCGAGAACCATCCGGAAAAGCTGGCGGCTCCCTTCGCGGTCAACGAGGGCGGCGGGGCGCCCATCCAAACAGCGGGCGCCCTTACTTACGTTCTGGGCGTGGGGGAAAAGGGCCGGCTTCAGATAGAGATTGACGTGAAGGGAGTCAGTTCTCACGCCTCGGTACCCTGGCAAGGCACCAACGCCATGTACCGGTTGAGCCGGGCATTGAGCAACATCGAGCAATTCGAGCCGGAATTGGACACCTCTACCGGCCTTTTCGACCACCTGTCCACCTTCGCCATCGAGCACCGGCCTTCGCCATCTAACATAGAAGAGATCATTGCCGAGGTTGAGCCGACAAACCCGCGCTTTGCCTCCTTGCTCAAGGCCCTCTCCCGAATGACTTTGACCCCTACCATGATTCGGGGCGGTATAAAGTCCAACAGCGTGCCGGAGTCCATCAGGCTCACCTGCGACGTGAGGACTCTGCCCCATCAGGACGAGAAATACGTGAGGGAGCAGGTTGAACAGGTGTTGGAGGGAATCCCCGGTATCGATTTTGAGATCGACTATATGGCCCAACCCAACTCGTCGCCCTTTGACACCGCGCTGTCCCGAAGCATCCAGTCGGTGACCGCACAAGCCCTGGAAACGGACGACATACAATGGGTACCGGCCATCAGCAACGGGTTCACCGACTCCCGCTTCACCAGGCCATTGGGGATCGTAACCTACGGATTTTCCGGCTCCCATCCTGACGACGACCCCATGATCACGTTCACCCACGGCACCAACGAGTCGGTCGGTATCAAGAGCCTGGTCAGCGGGACCAAAATCATGCTCGGCCTGGCCTGCGATATGCTGGCCGCTAAGTAGGCCCTCACCCCAGCCTCGATTCCGTCTCGGCCACCCTTCCCCTGAGGGTGAGGGAGCGCGCCGGATCCATTCAAAACCGTTAGTGGAGATGATTGATAATGGCCGATCAAATTTCAGTACCCTGTGACATCGCTATACCCCAGGTCTTCCACGACGGACCGGTGGACAAGGACCCGATGGGATCCCGCCACTACTTCCCCGGTGACCCCCGCCGCCATATCCACTGGCGAAATACGGCCCGGATGGGGCGCCTCATGGTCAAGGAGTTCGAAGACGCCCAGGACCCGACACTGGATCTGCTATACGACACGACCCACGTCTACGGGGAAGGTAAGGACACTACCTTGGAGTATGCGATCAAGTTGATGGCCAGCGCCGCACATTATTCTGTGCGCAATCAGGGTTCGGTACGGGTATGGGGAGGCCGGGCGCAAGGGGAAATTTGCGGCGATTCAGGACACGACGAGATGAGTATATCCGGGTTCTTAGAAGATCTTGCCCGGGTTGAAGCCGGCGAAGGGATGAGTCTCTGTAGGCGTTCAGGGATAATGGGACACTTTTAAGGGGAGAAAAACATGAGAGTGGTGGTGGGTTTGGACTCCTGGTG
>CATMOE010000071.1:0-15576 GCA_950072105.1 uncultured Dehalococcoidia bacterium | reverse complement strand
GTCATGCCCACATCCTCCATACCAGCCTCTCCGATACCACCTAAGGCTGGAATCGGCAGCAAACAGGAGGTGCTGGACGGATTAGCCGGTCGCCGCAGCTTTACCGCCCCTTTCAACGTGGCCAACACCCCGGCCCTGTCCATAAATTGCGGCTTTACCAGCCAGCAACTACCGGTCGGATTCCAGATAGCGGGCAAACCCTTTGACGAAGGTACTTTGTTCCGGGTGGCCCACGCATACGAGCAGGCCACCGATTGGCATACCCGCAGGCCTCCGATTTAGCGGTCAGCGGTCCGATAATAAGGGCGCCTCCCTCAGGCAACAAGCCGCGTCTTGCACAACAATATCATTTTTTTTCGCAGCATTTTGACGACACTCCGCTTGGCATTCTTTGGCGGAGCCTGGTTTGCAATTTCCTGTAGCATCGTACCTGTTAATACGCCCGTACCGCCGACACCAATATGCCACGCAGTTCCGGCAACGAACGCGGCGGAAAACGCCCGGCCTACCCAAGGGGCGATTTCCTCGCCAATTCACTATCGTGATGGCACAGCAATCCTAGGAGCCGAATTCCAAGAAGGACTACTGGTAGTTGATACAACACCTGCTACCGCTGCCCGGGAATTGGAACTTATCCATGGAGATATGATTCTCAAAATCAATAGCACACCTGTTACTACTAGAGATGACTTGGACCGGGTTGTGCGCGATCTTTCACCTGGCGAGAATATAAGCGTAATATGGCAACGGGACGATACAACGTGTTGGGGTAAGGGCGTCCTCGGCGTAAAGCATAAGTTCTCAGCCCTCACTATCCAAGGGGCAGAATCCGAGAGACAGCTAGAAATCCCACTTGACCCAGGCATGAGATTAGAGTTCTATTGGGTCGAATCTTCTCACAGGAACGTCGACTTCAATTTAGTTGACCCTGCAGGAGATTCCGAGTTGCAGTCCTCAAGGAAATTCGAATCTGGCGGCTCATTCCTGGTCAAGTCTAGTGGTTTACATCATCTCGTATTCAAAAATAGGCCTTCATTATTTGGGAGATCCGTAACCCTTTATTATCAGATTCGGGCAATCAATAAATAAAATCGAGCGAGCATAGTTCTATTTAAGGGACGCAACAACGTCAGAGCACCCAAAAGGAGGACCCCCAATGCCACAACATTTCAACCTAACCGCCGCCAAGGCGGCAAAACGTATCAAAAACCGGGAGTTGTCGCCGGTTGAGTTGGTGGAATCGCTGCTCGGCCAATATGACGCTTTGGAGCCCGGCCTAAGCGCCTGGGTATACCTGGACCGGGAAGCGGTCCTAGCGGACGCCCAGCAGAAGCAAGAGGAACTTGAGAAGGGCGGCAGCATCGGTCCCCTGCACGGGGTTCCCATCGGCCTGAAGGATATCTACTACACGGCGGGCATACCCACGACCGCCTGCTCCAAAGTCTATGAGGGATTTGTTCCGGAATACGACGCCACCACGGTTGCTCTGCTGAAAGGAGCCGGGGCAATCATGATGGGCAAAACGGTGACCACCGAGTTCGCTTGCATGGACCCCTCACCAACCAAAAATCCCTGGAACCCGGCTCACACCCCCGGCGGCTCCAGCAGCGGCTCGGCGGTGGCGGTGGCGACTCGAATGTGCCCGGCGGCACTGGGTTCCCAAACCGTTGGGTCTGTCTTGCGCCCGGCTTCATATAACGGCGTCGTGGGCTTCAAGCCGACTTTCGGACGGGTTAGCCGTTACGGCGTGATACCGGTCAGTTGGTCGTTAGACCATGTCGGTTGGATGGCCCGTTCGGTGGAAGACATCGCCCTGCTCATGCAGGTCATGTCGGTGCCCGACCCGCAGGAACCGATAACCGCTCGCCAGCCCTCCGGCGACTTCATGTCCGGGTTGGGGTCGCCAGCGGCGCCCAGCATCGGCCTGATCCGCCGCTTCTTCTACGACAACGCCGACGAAGAGACTCGGCAACACACCGACGGAGTGGTGGAGCAACTTAGCCGCGCCGGAGCATCGGTGGAGGAGATCTCGTTGCCTGACAGCATCGATACGGCCATCGCAGACCAACGGATCATCATGGCGGTGGAGGCGGCGGCTTTTCATCAACCCATGTACGAACGCCAGTCCCAAGACTACCAGCCCATGTTACGCGAGATGTTGCGGCGGGGATTAGAAACTGACGGTCCAACCTATTCCCGGGCCTTGGAACGGCGCCAGCAGTTCACCGCGGAGATGCAGGCGCTGGCCGAAAAGGCCGACGTACTGCTAACGCCCTCTACGCCAACACCTGCTTTGGCCGACATCACGAATACCGGCAACACCATGTTTCAGGGACCGTGGACATCTTGTGGACTACCGGTGATCACTATCCCATCGGGATTGGCGGCTTCGGGTCTGCCCTTTGGCATCCAACTTGCCGCCGCTCCATTTTCCGAGCCCAAGCTGCTGGCCGCGGCCCGATGGTGCGAGAACGTGCTGGATGTGGAATTGTCACCACCGGTAAATCAGAATTAGCCGTCAAACATTAGCTACCAGCTGTCGGCTATCAACTTTCAGCGGTACTAAGAATCAAGGAGGCGGACCGTCATGCAAGCCAATATCCCTACAGAAGAAGAAGTGCTGGGTTACTTCAAGTCCCTGTCCAATTGGGGCCGTTGGGGGCCCGATGACATGCTTGGCGCCCTGAACCTCATAACTCCGGACAAAGTTAAACGGGCCATCGCCCTGGTGCAGGAAGGGGAGCGAATATCCCTGTCTCGGACGGTGCATTTCGAAGCCAGCCTCGATGCCCCCAATCCGCCGGTCCACTTTATGGTGGAGAGCGGCGAAGGTTGGGCCAGCGGAGATAAAGTCACCGACCGGGCCACCGCCGCCGCATCCGACTTTTTCGGCATGATTTTTCACGGCTATACAATAACCCACGTGGACAGCTTGGCCCACTTCTTCTGGGAGGGGAAAACCTTCAACGGAAAGCCGGCCCACATGGTTTCCACCAGCATGGGCGCAACTGTAGGCTCGGTGGAAGAGGCCAAAAAGGGAATAATGACCAGGGCCGTGCTGGTGGATGTCCCAATGATCAGGGGCATCGACTGGGTGGAGCGGGGCGAGGGAGTTATGCCCGAGGACATTCTGGCCGCGGAGGAGCGATGCGGATTCCGGGTGGGGGAGGGCGACGTGCTGCTGATACGTACTGGGCAGCTACACCGCCGCAACGTCGAGGGTCCGGTGGATCGCTCGGCGGGTTCCACCGCCTGCCAAGCGGCCTGTTTGCCCCTTTTCCACGAACGTGATATAGCCATGCTGGGCTCGGACACCGGCAACGATGTCGGACCGGCTCAATACGTCAAGCCTGCCAGCCCCATTCATCAGGTTAGCATCACCGCGATGGGGATCTGGATCTTGGACAACGCCGATCTGGAAGAAGTGGCCCAAGCCTGCCGCCAACGGAACCGGTGGGAGTTCCTCATATCCATCGGGCCTTTGGCCCTGCACAATACCACCGGTTCGCCGGTCAACCCGATGGCGGTTTTCTAGTGAACCTTGAACCCTGATCAAGGATAGTCTAACCGCAGAATACGCATGCAGGGCTCACCTTATTCGGTGCGGTCCTGCACTTTTTGCGCGTCCAAGATCGCCCATAACCCGCCAACCGCTCGCCTATCGATGTTAAGAATTCCGTTAACGTGCCGAATATACATCTGTGGCGCAATACCAACGTCTATAGAGAGCGCCGGTCTTGTGGCGTGGCGTGGACCAACGCGGAAAAAATTGAGTCCTCGCCCCGTCAAACCAACGCGACTATGAAGTCTTAGTCACAAGACGCCGGGAGAGTTGTTGAAGGGAAAGGGCAGTAAACGGTGAAGCCACTCTTGGGGATCAAAGCGATGATGTTGGGGGTATTCTGCGCACCGTTCCTAGTTATCTGTATATATTTCTTGATCCGTCCACAACCCTTGGAGATCCCACCTGAATTAACCCATTTAGACTCCGGGACTCAGCTCTATGAGGCAGGCTTATTGGACCTAGCCATAGCCGAGTATGACCTGGCTACAGAGATAAATCCGGACAACCTTGTGGCTTACCAAAAACGGGGCGACGCTTACTTTGCCAAGGGAGACCTGGGCCACGCCGTGGTGGACTACAACCAGGCCATCAACCTTAGGTCTCTGCTGGCTAGCGGACGTGTGTCGCAAAATCTGAATGATTTGCTGCGGGGCATATCGGAAGCCTACATGGGTAAGGGCTTGGTCTATGCCTGGCAAGGCAGGGACCTAGAGTCCCAAAGAATCATCACTCGAGCAGTTGACTTCGGTTACGATCCGGTCCTCGCCAAATCGGCGCTCGAGGGAATGATAGCGCGGCGGCCATGATTCAACCGCATACCAACCGACGCATACCAACCGAGGTTTAACTCCTGACCGCGGCGATGCTCAGCGTGCCCATCGGGCCATACCTCGAATAACGCGTCCCGAGGTACCGGTTAGAAGTTGTTGAACCTTGATGTGTGCGGCTGCCTGCATACTGGCGGTAGCATATGTCGGGTAGACGTGTATCGAGTTAGCCAGCGCTCCAATCTTCAATCCCAGGTCAATGGCTAAGCTCCACTCTTGAATCATCTCCCCAGCCCTAGGGGCGGCGATAGTGGCGCCCAGTATGGTCCCGTTGGGCCGGTGGATCAGCTTGACGAATCCGATGGCGTCTCCCTCGGTCAGAGCACGGTCCACCTGATCCAATGGCCAGTTGCACACCACCGCTTCTTGCCCGAACTTCGACTGGGCTTGGGCTTCCGTCAACCCGGTATGCGCCAGCTCTGGGTCGGTGAAAGTAGCCCACGGTACTTGATCCAATACGGCGCTTTGACCGGATGGCAAGAAGGCGTTGCGAACAGCCATAAATCCCTGCCAGGCGGCGTAGTGAGTGAACTGATAACCACCCAAGCAGTCGCCGGCGGCGTAGATGTGCCGGCGGTTGGTGCGCAACCGGGTGTTGACTTCGATCCCGTGAGGGCCGTATACCACACCGGCTTTGTCCAGCCACAGGTCTTCCAACGCGGGGCGGCGGCCAGCGGCTACAAGAAGCGCGTCCCCCTCTAGTGTTCGTCCTTCGATCCCCACATGAATCGTATCACCGTTCTGCCATACTCTTTGAACCATTGCTCCGAGCCGAAGATCAACTCCATCAGTGATCAGACATGACGCGATCAAGTCGCTGGCTTCGGGTTCGTCCTGGGGCAATATTCGGGGACCAGCTTCCAAAAGAGTTACGTGAGACCCCAAACGGCAGAACGCCTGGGCCATTTCACATCCAATCGGGCCTCCGCCAATGACGATGAAACTCCGGGGCAACTCCTCCAGGTCCCACAGAGTCTCGTAGGTCAAGAAATCAACGTCATCGATGCCGGAAATGGGAGGGACGGAAGGCCGTGCCCCGGTGGCGATGAGGAATCGCCGCCCAGTCAACGTGTCGTCTCCGGTTTCAATGGTGTGGGAATCTAGGAAGCGGGTGGGGCCTAGGTACACATCGATTCCCGACGCCCGCAGCGTTTCGGGAGACTCCGCCTGGTAGACCTCCTCCACCACCCTTTTTACCCGCGCCATCACCGCTTTCAGGTCGACTTCCGGTTCGGCCGAGGCGATGCCGAAGCGGTGAGCATTGCGCATCTGGTGGGCGATCTTGGCGGCTTTCAGGAGCGACTTGCTGGGCACACAACCGGTCCAGGTGCAGTCCCCGCCGATCCGGTTCTTCTCGGCCAGAGCCACTTTCAGGCCCAACTGGGCGGCGAAACCGGCCGCGGTAAGCCCCGCCGAGCCGGCCCCGATAATTATCAGGTCGTATTCACCGTTGGCCATTCATCCCTGCCACGTCTACCGGATCGGGCGATGGTAAAACTGCCGCGGGCCGCCAGAGAGCCGACCCGATAAGTGAGATGCGGGTGGGCGGAAAATGGTTCTTGGTGGTGTGAAGGTTAAGGGCAGATCGGCTAGTCGCCCGGTTAAGAGAAATCCGGAGGCGACAAGCTAATCCCAAGAACGGACTCGCACCAACCGGCGGCGGCTAGAAGTTTCCCTTCGTCCCAAGGCAGCCCAGCCAACTGAATGGCCAATGGCAGACCGTCCTGGCTCAGCCCCGATGGCACCACTATGCTAGGTAAACCCGACGAGGTCCAGGGCTGCTGGAACATGGCGTCACCCGTGGTGCTCAGGTCGCGGGGCGCGGGAGCCTGTATGGCCGGGGTTAACACCACATCCACTTCACGGACCATCGCCATCATGTCGACCCGGAACTGACGGCGGGCGCGCTGGGCTTGGACGTAGCGAACACTGGGAATCAGCATGCCCATCTCGATGCTGGAACGTGCTTTCGGACCAAACTCGTCAGCCCGGTCCCGATACGATTCTTCATGGTAGGCCGCGGCCTCCACGTTGCTGACTATCCTCTGGCAGCTATGGGCTGACGCGAAGCTTTCGGGCAGACTGATTTCCTGAATGATCGCTCCAGCCTGGGCCAGCTTTTCCACCGCCGCATCGGTGTGGCTGCGCACTTCCGGCGTGGACTTGTCGTAGAAAAACTCTTTTATCAGGCCGATGCGTGGCGGACCATTCTGACGGCTCATCGCTTCCAAGTAGTCGGGAACGGGTTGGTCGGGACAGCCAGGGTCCTGGGGGTCGTGGCCGGCCATCACTTGGAGCATTATGGCGGCGTCGGCGACGGTGCGCACCAGGATTCCCACTGTATCCAGCGACCAGCTTACCGGCACCACGCCGTAACGGCTGATCCGTCCATATGTAGGCTTAAGACCCACGATGCCGTTGTAGGCCGCCGGCCGGCAGGTTGACCCGCCGGTCTGGGAACCCAAAGCGGCCGCGCACATCCGGGAAGCCACGGCCACCGACGAACCGCTGCTGGAGCCGCCGGGAGTATGGGCCGGGTTCCAGGGATTTATGGCGTGGGACGGGTCTCCCATGGCGAACTCGGTGGTTACCGCTTTCCCCAGGATCACCCCTCCCGCTTCCTTGATCCGGGAAACAGTCGTTGCGTCGTAGTCGGGCACGAAGTCGGCGTTGATACGAGAACCGCACGCTGTCTTCATTCCGGCGGTGTAATAGATATCTTTCAGTCCAATCGGAACTCCGTGGATGGGACCTTTCGGCCCGCCTTGCCCGAGTTCATCCTCCCGTCGTTTTGCCTCGGTCAAGACCTCCTCTCGGTCGATGGTCACCCAGGCCCGCAAAGAAGGCTCCAGGGCATCTATCCTACCCAACAGTGACTGGGCCAACTCTACCGGAGATAGGCTCCCACTTCGGATCTCCCCGGCGGCTTCGGCAACGGAAAGCTGATAGGGTTCTGGCATGTGTTTACCTCGTTATTTCGGCGAACTGAATGGCTTTCGAAAACTAGTTTCGGTTAATCCTTTTTTGGAAATCTATTGATAATATCCGGGTTCCACGTCCCGTTTGAGCATGGCCCGGTCGATCTCTTCCATCTCCGTGGCCGTCCGCTCCAGTGCGGCCGCCATTTCCGCAGCCTTGGCCTCGCCCCACAGCGCTTTGGCCCGATCGGTAATATCCCGCAGCAACTCTTCATGGGTTGGCTTGGCGCTCATTGCGGCTCCTTCTACTAACACCTGATTGTAACCGTGGTCCCGGAGAGGCAAATTGTAGTGTACCCGCATAGCCTGGTCAATCGGGGCCGACATCCCGCCTAACCACCGATGTACACCAGACTGGGGCTGCTGGTATAATCCGCCCATTCCATCACCATAGGAGGAGTCCATGCCTGACGACCTTTCCAGCGTCCTGAAAACAGGGGAGCACACTCTGATTGCCAGCGGCATGGGGCGGACCGAGGGTCCCTTGTGGCACAAAGAGGGCTACTTAACTTTCGTGGACCTGAATGGCCGTCTGTTGCGATGGGACCCCAACGGCGGGGTAACGGTGATTCGAGAGAACACGGGAGAGGGCAACGGCTGCACCCTGGACCGCGAGGGGAGGCTCCTGATGTGTGAGGGCGCCGATCACCGGCGGGTCACCCGGATGGACGCCGATGGGTCAGTCACTACCATCGCCGAAACGTATCAGGGGAAGCGGTTCCACAAGCCCAACGACGTGGTCTGCCGGTCCGACGGAACTGTCTTCTTCACCGACCCGGGCCTACGGCTTGAACCTGAATTGCGGGAGATGGACTTTTACGGGGTGTTCAGTATCTCTCCCGGTGGCGAGATTCAAGTGGCCACCGACGAGTGCGAGTACCCCAACGGCCTGGCTTTCTCTCCCGACGAGTCGATACTATACGTGGCGATCAGCCGGTTGGATGAGCGGTGTTTCGAAGAGGCCGAGACGGGCGCGGTATGCAATCACCGGAAGATCAGGGCCTTCGATGTGGCCGCCGATGGCTCGTTGAGCAATAACCGGGTTTTCTGCGACATGTCCTCGGCGGAAGAGGGCGTGCCCGACGGCATGAAGGTAGATATTTCGGGCCGGGTTTTCTGCGTCGGCTCCGGAGGTATCTGGGTCGTAGAGCCGACCGGAGAGATCGTCGGCGTTATCAAGGGCCCGGCGGTGCCGCGAAATATCGCCTTTGGCGATGCCGATTTACGCACCCTATACACCACGCCCGGCGACTCAGTGTACAGCGTCCGGGTCAAAACACCCGGCATCGTCGCATTCTAAGGATCCTTAACAAACTTTTGAGGTGTGACTAATGACCACGACCAAAACGGTTGGCAGCGGAAAATATACCTACGAGATGGACGAGCACTGGGCCAAGCTGCCCGGAGATTGGAAGATGCCGGCCTGCGCGGTGTACGGAGATTCCCAGGACCGGGTCTACTGTTTCAACCGGGACCCGGACCATCCGGTAATGATCTTCGACCGGGAGGGTAATTACCTATCGTCTTGGGGAGCCGGGCTTTTCCTATTTCCCCACGCCATTATTCTGGACAAAGACGACAACGTCTGGCTGGTGGAGAGAAACGACTGCCAGATTATGAAATTCACCCCTGACGGCAAGCTGTTGATGACGATAGGAGTCAAGGGTTTCCGGTCGGACACCGGCGTCGATAATACCGTGTTCAGCTCCACCGGCTACGGGGATGTCACTCACGGTGGAGACCCCTTTAACCTGCCCGCCGGCATCGCCGTGAACGACGCCGGTGAGGTGTTCATCGCCGACGGCTACGCCAATGCCCGGGTCCACAAGTTCGCCGCCGATGGAAAGTTCATCAAGTCTTGGGGCGGTCCGGGATCCGGGCCGGGCGAGTTCAACCTTCCCCACGGCGCTTGGATCGACAGCAAGGGACGGCTGCTCATCGCGGACCGGGAGAACGACCGGATCCAGGCCTTCACCCAGGACGGGGAGTACATCACCACCTGGCCCAGCAAGCTTATCGGGGCGGCGGTGATGTACGTGGACGACGAGGATATCGTGTACGTCGCGGAGCACAACGGAGGATTGGTCAGCATTCTGAATCTGGACGGGGAAATACTGACACAATGGGGCGACCTCACCCACCGCTCCTGCCACGGCATCTGGGTTGATTCCCACAAAGACCTTTATGTGGTGGAACCTTACGAGGGTAGCCAGGGCCGGACCGTGGTCAAGTTCACCAGAAAGAGCTAAAGAGCAACCTTCAGCAGTTGCGGGCGCACAGCCCGTTTGCTATATTGGAAGAGCGCACCCGCACGGGTGCGCTCTTTGGGGCTAAAGCTCAACCGGGAGAGCGCCCCGACGACCACTACTTTATTAGTGGGGCTGTAGCTCAACCGGGAGAGCGCTTCAATGGCATTGAAGAGGTAGAGGGTTCGAGTCCCTCCAGCTCCACCAGCTTTTCTCTCCCCCTTACAAGAGAGCTTCCCGATGCCTATCCGGTAAGGTAACGGGGTAGAATCTGCACATCTCAGCCGCCTGGTACTTAAGCAAAACTCTATCGATATACTTCGCGGCGGGCGGTGCCACCCAACTTCAGGAGTAGGACGACGAAATTCTCCTTTGGCACCGTCGCTCCTCCTAACGTGCGGAGACGCGTCCATTTCACAACTGGGAACGTATTGACTATATATCTGGAGCCACGCCACAGTTCCGGTCGAGGTCGTCGAGATGGCCACTGAGGCCCTACCACATAAATAGGTGAGATGGCGTGAGCATCCGAAACAGGAGAGATATCCATGCAGCAGTTCATTACGATGGCAAAGGGCGGCGGTGGAAAGGGCGGAGCGAAAGGGGGTGGCAGCCGCCCCAATCCCAACTTTCCGAGTAGGACTGGCAATCCGTCGGGTCAGGGAAGGGGAAACAACCCGCCGGCTAAGAAATAGAATGGCAATACGTTGGTAGTGGCCATAGTTGATGCCAGCGACGGCAAATTTTCCAAGGGGGATAGCTGTAGACGCGGTCCAAGACCGTCGCAGGATCAACTCAGCCGAAGAACCCCCCATCAATCTGCTCTTTAATGGTCGCCACCACCAATTCCGGCCGCTGGATGGGGACATCGTGGACGCTGTCTTCCATCCATTTGATCTTGCTGATCGGCAATAGACTCTGCGCCACTGATAACGACTTGGCCCGCCGGTCTCCTCTTTCCAGGGCTGCTGGGTCGCTCTCTTGTCTGGCCGGCATCATTAACACCGGGCAAGTTACTCGGGAGTAGAGGGCCGGGGGGTGATGGTCCCACAGGGCTTCTATTATCCGTAGGTGGTTGTCCCGGCTGAGGTTGGCCCGGATGGTGTTGTCAGGCAGCACTTCAAAGTTGGCCAGGACTATGTCCTCAACGTCATTACCGTTGAACCTGTCCTTGCCTCGAGACCGAAACCGCTCCAAGAAGGCTTCCTTAGTAACTCCTGTAAAGATTGGCGGAGCCATCTCTTCTTTGGCCGTTGCCAGGTCCGCATGACGGGCCGACGGCTCAATCATACCGCCGTCGACGAAGCATATCCCACAGGCTATCTCCGGGTAGGCGACGGCGAACTCTAGAGCAACGTCGGCGCCCCACGAATGTCCAACAACGATCGGGCGTTCCATGTTTCTGGCCCGGATCAGGTCTAGGAGATCGTTGCTGACCGTGGCGAAGTCATAGCCGTCATCGGGCTTGGCGCTGACTCCGTGGCCCCGCTGGTCCAGCGCGACCACTGCATTGTCCTTAGCAAGAATGGGCGCCACCATGTCCCAGATATGGCAGTTAGACGCTAGGCCGTGCAACAGAACAATAGGTTGCCCGGACCCACCCCAGTCCCGGTAATGGAAGCTCAGTCCGTTCAGATTTACCCATTCGTCTTTAGGCGCCGGAGTCATGTTTCCTCCTGGTCATTTTGTCCGGTTGGGCGGGTTTTTAATCGCTGGGTTGAGGCCGCAACTTCGCGAGTCAGCTTACTGCTATTCATCGCCATGCCGGATAAAATCGGCGGCCCGCTCCGCAATCATGATGGTTGTGGCGTTGGTGTTGGCCCGAGTGATCTCCGGCATAACCGAGGCATCAATCACCCGCAGACCATCCAGCCCATGCACCCGGCAGAACTGATCAACCACCGCCGATGGGTCTGATGAAGGTCCCATCTTGCAGGTGCCGCAGGTATGTCCCGCCACTCCTACGTTACTGTCTAACCATGAATCCAAGCTGGCGTCGGAAGCCAAGTCGGTTTCACTGGGCGAGGTACGTTCTTGGATGATGTCATCAAAGCCTTGGTGCCCGAAGATACGGACACATGTGCGCACGGCCTCGCGGAAGCGCTCGCGGTCCTGCGTTTCGGTCAACGAATGATAATCCAGCTTGGGCTGGATCTGGGGCTCGGCGGACGTGAGGGTGAGTTCTCCGGCGCTCAAGGGTAACTCTAGCCGGCAGCCAACCCGAATCTCGTCGGCTTCTTTCCCCAGCGGACCCGACGTGATGGGTTGGACCTGGATATCATTCCGCGTAGTGGACCCGGCGGCCGAGAACCGTAGGGCGACTTGGTTCCGGGGAGACTCGGGTGGCAGAGAATACCCTTCTTTGGGTTGAAACCTTATGGATAGTGAGGGATGGTTCTTCATGTTTTGCCCTACCCCCTCCAGGCAATGAACCAAGGGGATTCCGACGCTAGCGAGATTGCCACCCGGACCCACGCCTGACAGCATCAACAGCTGGGGTGAAGCTACCGCTCCCGCGCTTAGAATGATTTGATCGCCTTCGACCGTGAAGTTTTCACCACCGCTCTCCGCTTCGATACCAGTGGCCCGCTTGCCGTCGAACAGTACCCTTTTAACAAGAACGCCGCTTTTGATCGTCAAATTGAGGCGGTGCCGACAAGAGTCCAAGTAACTCAATGCCGTGCTCACGCGCACACCATTGATGTAATTCAGCGGGATCGGTCCAACTCCACTAGCTTCCGGATTGTTCATGTCCTGGTCTACGGGGAATCCCTCTGCAACGCAAGCGGCGTGAAAGGCGGCTTGAAGCGGCAACCAGGTTTCGCGGGGGTGCCGGCGCACGGGGATCGGCCCCTGGGAACCATGAAAGTCGTCGCGAATATCCAAGTCGGTTTCCAGCTTCCTGAAGTAAGGCAACACCTCCAGAAAGCTCCACCGATCGTTTCCCATGGAGGCCCAATTGTCAAAATCTTCGGGCGTGCCCCGAAGAAATATCTGGTGGTTGATCGCGCTGGTGCCTCCGGTGACTTTGCCCCGAGGCACGGACACCAAGTCGAGACGCTTAGGGCTTGCTGACCCGACAAAGGACCAGTTGTGGGCGGCGTTATCTTCGGACGCTCTTTGGTTGGCGTCGTGTTTAATCTCGTCTGGCATCGATTCGTGGTCCGGATAGTCTGGCCCTGCTTCCAATAACAATACCGAACGTCCAGAGTCCTCCGTCAAGCGTGACGCAAGCACGCAACCAGCGGAACCCGCACCTATAATTATCGTGTCATACCGCATCCGTCACTCCGTTCCAAAGCTGAGAGTTTTAATAACTCCTAGATATTAGCCGGTTACCGGGAGATTAGCCAAGTATCATCCGGATTGCGGCACCTGCTATACTGGTTAAACGGCATCATGGTGATGACCGAATCGAAATGACGGCGAATATCGGGCTGAGAGTGTGGCTTAGCTCAAAGCGGTCAAGGAGCAACCACCCTCTGTGAGTTTCCAAGAATTCAACCTCGATACAGCTATTCTCTCCGGTGTCAAAGCCGTAGGCTACACCACCCCAACCCCCATCCAACAACAAGCGATTCCCTCTATCATGGAGGGGAAAGACCTTCTAGGACTAGCCCAGACCGGCACCGGCAAGACGGCCGCCTTCGCGTTGCCCATCATCCACCATTTGATCCGCAATCCCGGGACACGCAAAGTACGCGTGCTTGTCGTGGCGCCAACCCGTGAACTAGCCGAGCAGATCCACCAGGCGTGCAGAGACCTTGCCCAGGATACCAGAGTGACCAGCATCGCGATCTATGGTGGCGTGAGCAAGATCCCGCAGCTAAAAGGATTGCGGCGCAACCCGGAAATCATGGTTGCATGCCCCGGCCGGTTACTGGATCTCGTCGGCGATGGCGCCATCGACCTGTCTGGGATCGAGGTGTTGGTTTTGGATGAAGCCGACACCATGTGCGACATGGGTTTCCTACCCGACGTCCGGCGCATCCTCAAGCTGGTGCCAACCAAGCGCCAAACTCTTCTATTCTCGGCTACGATGCCAGAAGATATCCGAAAGCTGACGGTCGACATCCTACATGACCACACCACGGTGCAAGTCGACCCCATAGCGCCGGCGAAAACCGTATCTCATGCCCTGTACCCGGTTCCTGAAGCACTTAAAAGGGGCCTGCTACTTGCCTTATTGGAACAGACGCCCGCGGGACGTACATTGATCTTCACCCGAACCAAGCATCGCACGAAAAGGCTTGCGTTAGACCTAGCGAACCACAAATACCGGGTGGCGTCGCTGCAGGGCAATCTGTCTCAGAACCGAAGGCAGCAATCGATGGACGGATTCAGGGAAGGGAAGTTCGACATCCTAGTGGCGACGGACATCGCATCCCACGGTATCGACGTGCCGAACCTCTCCCACGTGATCAACTTCGACATGCCGGATACGGCAGACGCATACACCCACCGCATCGGCCGTACCGGCCGGGCCCTACAAACCGGTGAAGCCTTCACCCTGGCCGTGCCGGATGACCGGCCCATGGTGCGTGTGGTGGAGAAGGTCTTGAACGCCAAGATTGAACGGCGCCGGTTGCCTGGGTTCAACTATGGCGACTTCGATCCTGAAGCCCAATTCCCGCCAGACCGGTTCATTCAGCCCCAGACTAATGGCCGCCAATTCGGCGGCAATCCGGGTAACCGCAGACCTGCCAGTGGCCAAGCCACGCGAAGGCGGGGACTGGCAGTGGGAATCTCTTCAGGCACGCCCAGCGTCCCCAGAGGACCGAGGCCGGGAAATCGGCAGCGTCCCTCCGGCGGCCGTAGCCGATCGGCCTAAGGCAGCAGCGAGTACCATGAACCACCAGGTTCGCATCGATCGCTTTCGTAGCGCTCGCGGCGACCACACCCTGGTGGTTCTGGAAGGGTTTCACCCTCTGAAACACGCCATTCGCTTCGGCGCGGAATTAATGGACGTCGTTGCCGCGGAAGATGGAGACCTGAAAAAACTTGTAGCGGAGTATGCTCCCGACACCGCTGCCAAGGTCGATGAACATGTTCGGGTAATTCCCGCTGATGTCTTCGCCAAGCTGGCGCCGGTGACACCCCCCACGGGCGTTATCGCCATCGCAAAGCGTCCCAAAGTGTCCCCGGTCCAGATGCTGGACGATCAGGATCCTGCTCCCGTGGTGCTGCTGGAGAACCCAAGGAATCTTCTCAACATCGGCGCGGCGATCCGAGTGTCGGCAGCGGCGGGAGCGGCCGGGGTGTTAACCACCGGCCCGCAGGACCCTTGGAACCCGGCGGCGGTCATCGCCGCGACGGGATTGCAGTATGCGATACCGGTAGCCCGGATCGATTCCCTCCCTGCTTGTCATCGGCCTTTGGTGGTTATCGACCCCGGCGGTGAGCCGTTGCGGCAGGGGTTGTTGCCATCCAATGCCATCTTTGCCTTCGGCGCGGAGCGGGAAGGACTCAGCCGGGAGTTAATGGCCAGAGCCGCCCACTGTGTCTCCATTCCCATGTCTCCTGGAGTATCCAGCCTCAACCTAGCCACCGCTGTCTCCGCGGTCCTGTATGCCTGGAGATTGGGACTATAGAGGAGAAGGACTCACATCATCCAAGCGGTCTCGCGCCGGCATCGCAATTTGAAACCGGTGCTGCTGTTCTATGCTGTTAGACACGCCTTTAGAATATCCGATTCGGCCCGCGCCGCCGGAAGGACGCCAGTTGGCTTCAGAAAATTCACAATCCAATACACCATATCAGCCACCGGCCTGACTGGCGGTGGGCGTTGTACGCGCTGATCCGAAGGAAATGACACAATGCCAAGTCCACTTAGTGGCCGTCGGTTATACTCCTGATGTGGTGATATTATATTTGGCACCAAGATAGACTAAACCTAAGTTTTTACCCGTTAAGGGACCTCTCGCATTTGCTGACTAATATGGCCAGCCACGACAACAAAG
>CATMOE010000070.1:0-15610 GCA_950072105.1 uncultured Dehalococcoidia bacterium | reverse complement strand
TCACAGCAACAGCTGCGCTTATTTTAGGAGCGGGTCCCTCACTTAGCTACCTGTCCGAATTTCCGGGTCCACCTCAAAATTACTTGTTTCGACCTATCAGGCAATCGCCAGCCCTAGCTGACTACCTCCACCTTCTCCCGCTCTATCAGCTCCCAATCGATCTCGTAACCCAGGCCCGGTTGCTCCGGCGCGTATACCAATCCCTGGCTATCGACCTCCACGTCCTCCACCAGACCGAACTTGTTGGCGCCGCTGGCGGGAAACACTTCGTAGTAGTCGCAGTTGTTCATCGCCATGATGACGTGCAGATTGGCCACGTTGTTCAGCGAATTACCCCCATGGTGTATCTCGCACTTCATGCGGAATGCTTCGGCCAGGTGAGCGATCTTTATCAAGGGAGTGATTCCTCCGGTAACCGCAACGTCCCCGCGCAATTTGTCGGTAGCCCTCTGTTCTATCCACTGGGCCATGCCATAAAGCCGTCCAGGGGCGTACTCGGTGGATAGGATGGGGATGTCCAGGCGGCTCTTAAGCTTTACGTAGTTATAGATGTCTTCCTCGGTCAACGGGTCTTCGTACCACAAGTAGTCCAGGTCCTCCACGGCCCGGCCGACCCGCAGCGCATCCTCGTAGGAATACGCCCACATGGAGTCCAGCATCAGGTCCATGGTGTCTCCAACGGCATTGCGCACCACCCGGCAGATCTCTATGTCCTCCTTGGCCTTGGCGTGAGGGTGGATCTTATAGGCCGGCCACCCCAGGTCCCGGAAGTGCAGCGCCTCCTCGGCGTAGTCCTCGGGAGTTGCCAGCCAGCCGGAACTAGCGTAAGCCGGTATCCGGTCTCGGCAGGTCCCTAGCAGGCGATGGATCGGGAGCCCGGCGACCTTGCCCATGATGTCCCACAGGGCGATGTCAACGGCGCCTATAGCGTTAGTGGAAACGTTACGGGTCATCGGCCACATCTTGGCCCAGATGCCCCCGATGTCCATGGGGTTGGCGGCCATCACCATGGGTTTCACGAACTGCATCAGCGGACCCACGAAAGCGTCAGCGCCCTGGCGGGAAGACCCTAGAAAGGCGTGGCCTTCCACGCCCTCGTCGGTGCGCAGAGTCAGCACGCCTAGCAGCTTGTCACTGCCGAAAGCGGCGGTGGCCGTTTGCCAAGCGGGGCTGCTCCACTTAGACATTGTGACGCTGAAATCCGTAATGTTCACGTTATTTACTCCTAGAAAGCCATGATATCCGGTACACCGGCGCCTGGCTTGGTGCTACTATACACCAGCCACATTCGGAACCTGTCAGCCGTCAGCCGTCAGCAACCAGCTATCAGGAGAATATGACCAGTCCAAGACTTATCGATGTCGATGATCCCAAAAAGCTGACAGCTGAATGCTGATGGCTGATAGCTAGCAAAAATGGTTGCCTTACTCGCTCAGCTGACTTCCGTACGACACCGGGTGCAGATTTTCCGGTCGTTGCGGCATCGGGACTTCCGATGGTTCTGGCTCAGCACCACCGCCCAAGCGGCGGCCCGGGGGATGCAGTTTTTGATCCTGGGCTGGCTGGTGCTGGTTCTCACCGACTCATCATCTCAATTGGGTCTGGTCGTCTTCCTGTACGGGGTGCCCAACCTGGCATTTGTCCTGTTCGGCGGAATAATCGCCGACCGCATAGACCGGCGCAAGATGTTGATCGGCACCCAGGCCGCCGTCAGTGCGATCATCTTCATCCTGGCTACCTTGATGGTGACAGACTCGATAGTGATATGGCATCTGTACGCCGCCACATTATTGCTGGGTACCCTGCAGGCAATTAATATGCCTGCCCGGATGGCGATAGTGTCCGATCTGGTGGAGCGAGATGACCTGATGAACGCCGTGGTGCTGAACTCGGCGGTTATGAACTCGGGACGCATCTTGGGGCCGGCCCTGGCTGGGGGCCTTATCGAGCTCTACGGTATTGGCGTCGCTCTCTACGTCAACGCATTCTGCTATCTGATCAGCGTTGTGTCCTTGGTGGTGGTCCGGCACGTGTCAGCGATTAGGCCGGGGAGGAAGACTTCTATCCTCGGCGATCTTTTCGAGGGATTGAGATTCTACTGGAAGACGCCGGCCGTATTCACTATGATAACCATTGGGTTTGCCATGGGCTTCTTCGGGATGCCCTACGTTCAAATATTGCCGGCCTTCGCCAAAGACGTGTTGGGGGCCGGCGCGGGAGAGGCGGGGCTGCTGATCACCGGCGCTGGGGTGGGCTCTTTAGTGGGCACCGTCATACTAGCGTCTTTGGGGGATTCTCCCCACAAGAACCGCGTCTTATTGATCAGCATATTTGGGTTTGGAGTAAGCCTGCTCGTCTTTGCCTGGACCCAATGGTTCTGGGCGACGTGGTTGACCCTATTGTTCGTCGGCATGGGCACCAGCATGATTCCGATGATAACCACCATTCTGCAGTTAACGGTGCCAACCGAGTTCCAGGGCCGGGTATTGAGCCTGTGGTACTTGTCCGCCGGGCTGATGTTTGTCGGCGCTTTGCCCATGGCCATGGTGGCGGATGCAGTGAGCTGGCCCATCGCCATCACCGGCGGCGCGGTATTTTACCTGTTAATCGCGTTTTGGCTGGGCCTGTGGCGGCCCACTCTTCGGCGACTGAAGGTGTAATTCCTACACGGGTATCGCGGGAGGACGAAATGGTTTGATCTCAATGCCAGGCGATCGAAGGATTCTTCGATAAACGGGAAGCCGGCAGAAAACTTAGCTCCTACCGCAAGTCCGGTCCAAGCAAAACTACGAGCATGTTGGTCGAGGCGGTCAAGCAGAAGGGGATAGAAGGGGATTCTCTCTTGGACGTGGGCGGCGGCATCGGTGCGATACAGCACGAGTTGCTGCGAGCGGGGGTAGCCCGGGCCGATAGCGTCGAGGCGTCGACGGCCTACATCGATGCCTGCAAAGAGGAAGCGGCGCGGCAGGGCTATGGAGACCGGATAACCTACCATCATGGCGACTTCGTTGACATCGCGCCAAACCTGGAACGCGCGGACATAGTCACTCTGGAAAGAGTGATTTGCTGCTATCCCGATGTGGAAAACTTGGTGGAGTTGTCTTCCCGGCTGGCCGACCGGGTTTACGGGTTGGTCTATCCCCGGACGAATTGGGCATCCAAGATTGCGGCACGCCTGTTTAACCTGACCATGTGGCTACGCCGCAGCTCCTTCCGTGTTTTTATACATCCCGACTCGGTCATCGACTGGGTTGCCCGCTCCAACGGTCTGCGGCCCGTCTCGCGCCGCAAGACACTGATATGGCAGGTAGTGATCTACGAACGGTAAACTGATTAAACTTAAGGACTAGCCATGGACCTACCGGCGCACAGATTTTTGGAAGGACTTGGCATACCACATCAGAGGCTCAGCTTTCCTCCGGATACGGAGAAAGGAGCGGCCGGTGTCGCCCGCGCCTTGGGATATGAACCGGGCCAGATGGTCAAGACCCTGATTTTTGAGACGGGAGCGGCAGAGCGGGTGTTGGTCATGCTTGGGGGCGACAAAAACGGAATTTCCGGCCACTTGAAACGGGCCATCGGCTCCCGCAACATCAAGCTGGCCGGCCCGGATACGGTGAAAGAAGTCACCGGATACGAGATCGGGTCTATCCCGCCTTTTCACTGGCAGACTGCGGGGTTCCGGTCTTTTCTCGACGCCTGCCTGATGGATGAAGAGCTGCTGGGCGTTGGAGCCGGAGTGTGGGGAGAGGAGATCTTGCTAACCCCGCAAGATCTGGTAACCGCTGTTGGTGCTATCGTCGTGAACCTGACCGATAAGTCGAAGGACGTGTTTTCCCCAAGTCCGGCCGATCCTTGACCGCCGAGTTGCCAAGGCCTGTCTCGTCCTGCGACGCGGGTTGACAGGAACTTCCCTGCAGGTTGTAATGCTATCGACCCTGGGACCGCCGGTTGGCGGTGTCCGGCCAACAAGAATACAGCATCGGGAGGAGCGCAGTGGCACGCATAGTATTGGGTATCGGCAGCTCCCACAGCCCCCAGTTAAGCACCGCGTCCGAGGGTTGGCTGGCCAGAGGTGAGAACGACAAACGGCACAAGCAACTGGTGGGGATCGACGGCCAAGTAACCGACTTCGAAGGTTTGATGGAGAAGGCGGACGTCGACCGTATCGCCAAAGAAATCACGCCGGAGAAGATGCTGGACCGTCACGAACGCAATCAAAAGAGCATCGCCAAGCTGTCCAAGGCGCTGTACGAAGCGAACCTGGATATTCTGGTGATGCTGGGCGACGACCAGCAAGAGTACCTGTTAGACGACAACATGCCCGGTATCTGCGTCTTTTGGGGAGACGAGGTCAAAGTCCACGGCGGTCAACCGCTGATAGGCTACTCAGCCGAAGACAGGACTGTCCCCACCCATTCAGCCCTGGGGCTGCACCTGATCGAGTATCTGGTGGAATCCGAGTTCGACGTGGCCTGCTCCAATTCCCTGGACCCAAATAAGGGCGGTAGAGCGATGGGCGGCATCGGCCACGCCTTCGGCTACGTCTACCACCGTATCATGACCGAAAAGGTCATCCCCGCGGTGCCCATCATGGTCAACACCTATTACCCGCCGAACCAGCCCACTCCCAAGCGGTGCTACGACCTGGGCCGGGCCGTTCGCAGCGCCATCGAGGCGTGGCCCAACGACGCTAGGGTCGGTGTGTTGGCTTCGGGTGGTCTCAGCCATTTCGTCGTCGACGAGGGTCTGGACGAGATGGCCCTGGACGGCATGAAAGAAAGGAGCGTGGCTAAGCTGGGCGCTCTTCCCAGGGAAAAGTTGCACTCCGGAAACTCGGAGATCAGGAACTGGATCTCCGTCACCGGAGCCACCGAGCATCTGAAGATGGAATTGGTCGACTACGTTCCCTGTTACCGCTCCCCCGCCGGCACCGGCTGCGCCATGGGCTTTGCCACCTGGACTTAAGCGGCAGGTTTAGAGCCTAAAGCCCAGAGCTAGGGGTATTCGCCGAACGCACCCCCATCCCTTCGTCCTGCCCCCTTGCGGGGGAGGATTAAGGTGGGGGGTGGGTACTTCATCAAAATCACTAGGCTAAGGCATCATCCTGGCGCTCCATCCACCCTTTAAGAAACCCGAGCCACCCGGTAGGCCCATATGCCGCCCCGCTGGGGCTCCTTGCCTTGCAGAACGTCCCGGAAATGGGGTAGTTCATGCAGGGGAGTCCGGTTGGACATGGCGTCAACCAACTCCAGGGGGATCTTCGGGTAGTCGCGGCCGGCGGCGCTGTAGGCCAGGTAGTTCATCCGGGCCTGCTCCTCAAGCTGCAGCATGGCCGTTACCGATTCTTCCAGGTCCTTTCCGGTGGTGACCGCGCCGTGGCCTTGCATCAAGATCGCCTTGTCGCTGCCCATCAGGGTGGCCAGGTCCATCCCTTCCTCGTCGGTCTGGATGGTCTTGACGTGGGGATAAACCTTCAACGGGTTGCGGACCAGCGGGGCCCCTTCCTGGCACATGGGCACGATGGTCACGCCCAGAATGCTGAGGAGAACGGTGTACCGGGGGTGGACGTGGACCACCGAGTTCACCTGGGGTTGGGTTTTGTAGATGCAGGAATGTATCTTGATCTCGGAGCACTGGGTCAGTTCGGGACGTCCGCCCACCTTGAATCCCTCGGTGTCGCAGACCACCATATCGTCGGCCTGCATCTCCGACAGGGCGTCTAGCTCGTACTCCCGGCCCTTGACCACGAACTTGTTGGGCTCGGAAGGGACCCGCATGCTGACGTGGCCAAGCGCCGAGGTGACTCCCACCGCCAGCCCCAGGTCGGTCAGGATGCGGTTGGCGGCGGCGGTCTGTTTCTGAACGTCCTCTAGTTCGGTAGGCATATCTGTCTGCGTCTCCTTATCTCGTTGATTATGGGGTTACATAATCCGCCGCCAACTCTCGACGGTCAAGGGCGCTGAGCGATGGTAGAATTATCCTATCGTCCCAGCCATATGAACCCGTGCAACGGAGGGTTTCTTTTCCACGCTATGGAAAGAGCAGATATCCTGGAACAATTCGATCAATTGGGCGGCATGCCGGAGGACGACATCGACCTGGCCTGGGCGGCCTTGCTGATCGCGGCCTCCGAGTATCCCGAACTGGACGTGATAGCGCAGATGGAGGTCCTCGACAGTCTAGCCGCCGGCGCAGCCAAGGGGATGGGCGACGACGGCGACCCTTTGTCCAGCGTCAACAACCTCAGCGCCTATCTCTTCGACGAGGTGGGGTTTCACGGCAACGATTCGGAGTACTACGACCCCCGGAACAGCTACCTCAATGAGGTGCTGGCCCGCCGGATGGGTATTCCCATCACCCTATCCTTGGTGTGCATCGAGGTTGGGAAGCGTCTGGGGGTCCCTTTGGAGGGCGTGGGGATGCCGGGGCATTTTCTGCTGCGGCACCGGGACGAGCCGGGCATCTACATCGACCCCTTTCACCGGGGTATTCTGCTGTCAGAAGAAGAATGCGCCCAACTGCTGCGAGACGCCACCCGGACCGCCGTCCCGTGGGACCAGAGTTACCTCACCACCGTCAGCAACCGAGAACTCATCGCCCGCATCCTGAGAAACCTGAAAGGCATCTACCTGAACCAACACGACCACCAGCGCGCCCTGGGAATCGCCGGCCTGGCAGTGTCCCTCCAACCCAACATCATCGGAGAGCGCCGGGACCGGGGTCTGATCCACTACCAACTAGGCAACCACCAGGCCGCCCTAGAAGACCTACGCATCTACCTAGCCACCTCACCACCGGGAGCCGACACGTCGGATGTGCAACGCCTGGTTGACCGGATTGGCGGGGATTTGGACGGGTAGTGTAGCACCCAGAAGAAGGGAATGTTGTCGTTTCGATCGTATGGAGAAATCTGGGGATGGCGCGGCCGGTCCCGGCCCAAATGACCCGACGCCGTCAAGGACTCGCTACGAAGTCGGAGCTTCGCCGCTGAGGCTGGCTCAGCATGACGTCCGCCTACCACAGATAGGTCCTGTCACCCGATCTACCCACCACAATTAACTGGATTCAGTGCTAGTTCGGCATCCCGACCGTACCGGTCACATCTTCCATCCCCCCTACCCCCGCAACGCCCGCCAAATCTTCTCTGGCGTCAGCGGGGTGTCTATGTGGCGGACTCCGGCGCTGGATAGGGCGTCTAGGACGGCGTTGGCTACGGCTACAGGGGAGGGGACCGTGGAAACCGACCCCACGCCCTTGGAACCAAGGGGGTTGGTGGGGGATGGGGTGTCGATGTTTTCCATGATCAGATCGGGTATATGGGCCGCCCGGGGCAGGGCGTAGTCCATGAGGCTGGCGGACAGGGGCTGGCCGTCCTCGTTGTAGGCCATGCCTTCGGTCAACGCTTGGCCGATACCCTGGGCGATGCCGCCGTGGATCTGGCCTTCCACCAGCATGGGATTGACGATGCGGCCGCTGTCGTGGACCCCGGCGTAGTTGAGGAAATTCACGTGGCCGGTTTCCTGGCTGACTTCCACCACGACCACGTGGGCGGCGAAGGAGTAGGCGGGACGGGGCAGGGTGAAGCTTCCGGTAAAGTCCAGACCGGTGTCACCCCCGCCGGGCAGCAGCTCCCTTTCCCGCGCCGCGGCGGTCAGTTGGGCGATGGTCATGCCGTTATCCGAATCGTTCCGGTTGTAGACTTGGCCTTCCCCGAACCCAACGTCTTCGGTGGAGCAGCCCATAACCTGAGACGCCAAGGAGGCCAGCTTTTCCCGCGCCTCCTGAAGCACCCCGTACAACGCTGACCCCCCGACGATCAATCCCCGGCTGGCGCTGGTGCCCACGCCGTTGGGGAACAGGGCCGTGTCGCCGTGCACCACCCGCACCTGGGACGGGTCGACTCCCAGTTCATCGGCGGTCATTTGAGCGAAGGAGGTATCGTTGCCCTGTCCGTGGGGTGACAGTCCGGTTAATACCGTGATCTCGCCGAAGAGGTCTATCTTCACTTGGGCATGCTCTATCCGGTGGTCACCGGACGACCCGGAGGATTTGAGGACCGTGGCCAGGCCGATGCCTATGGCCGGTTGGTCCGGGCTTCGCTGGGCAGCTTTCCGGCGCCAGCCGTCGTAATCAGCTAGTTCCAACGCCCGGTCCAGACCCTCGGTGTAGGCTCCCGAGTCGTAGGTGGGGCCGGTGATGGTTTGGTAGGGGAACGATTCCGGAGGGATGAAGTTCTTCTTGCGGACATCGGCCGGGTCCAATCCCAGGTCTTTGGCCACCAAGTCCAACGTCCTCTCTAAGCAGAACGCGGACTCGGGTCCTCCGGTGCCCCGGAAAGCGCCGGTGGGGGTCTTGTTGGTCACGGCGGCCACCAGCTCCACGCTGACCGCCGGTATGACGTAGGGACCGTTGATGCGGCGCACCGTATTGAATATGGGAGAGGGAGAGGTCAGCAGGAAGTAGGCTCCGGCGTCGGCGACCACCTCCACGCGCATCCCGAGGATCGTGCCGTCTTTCTTCACCGCCATTTCGATGGCCAGGCTCTGACCCCGGCCATGATAGGATAGGATGTTTTCTTGCCGGCTCTCCAGCCACTTGATGGGACGGCCCAGCTTCATCGAAAGATAGGGGACCAACAAGTCTTCCGAGTAGATGCAATCCTTCATGCCAAAGCTGCCGCCGACGTCAGGAGCGATCACCCGCACCTTGTCAACGGGCACATTCAGCGCCTCGGCAAGGTAGCCCTTGACCCGATGGGGCGCTTGGGTTGAGTTCCAGACAGTCAAGGTTTCGTCATCGACCTGGAAGTCGGCCAGGATCCCGCGAGGCTCCATGGGCGCCGGGGCTATACGCTGGGAGTCGTATTTCTGCCGGACCACGTGATCGGCTTGGGCGAATGCCGCCGCCACGTCGCCCCCTTCCGTCTTCAGACGGATCGACACGTTGGCGCCCAACTCCGGGTGGATCACCGGGCACTCTGGCTTGACCGCCTCGTCGGGGTCCATGATAGGTGGGATGGGTTCGTAGTCCACTGAGATCAACTCGATAGCCTCGGCGGCGATGTAGTGGTCCTGGGCTACCACGATGGCGATGGCCTGCCCGGCGTAGCACACCTTGTCCTTGGCCAGAACGGGATGGGTAGGCGGGTTCATCTCTTGAATCATCTGCTCGCCCGCCATGGGCCTTGAGGGTATATCCTCCAGAGTACCGGCGATGTCCGAGGCCACCAGCACTTCGACCACACCCGGCAGGTCGCGGGCGGCGGAGACGTCAATCGACCTGATCCGGGCGTGAGCGTAGTCGCTACGGACCATGGCGGCGTAAAGCATGCCGGGCAGCGATACGTCGTCCAGGAATCGGCCTTGACCGGTCACCAACGGAGCGTCTTCGAACCGCTTTACGGGCTGGCCTACGTAGGGCATCACACACCTCCCGGTGTCAAGCTTTGACGGCTATGATAGCCATGAGGCGTGTGGGAAGCAAATCTTTGATAGCCACAGAGACACGGAGGGACGGAGAAGTTTTTAGGTTGGCAGGGTGATGTTGCGGGTATGGTTTAAACTGTCGGCGAACGATTCGGGTTTATAACGACTTGTTAGATGGGGGAAAGTATATGCAGGAAAAACCGTTGGCAGGAAAAGTTGCGATTATCACCGGCGCGGGCAGCCCCATCGGGCTGGGCCGGGCCATGACCGAGGCCCTGGTGGGGGCCGGGGCGCGGGTCGCCATGCTGGACATCAACGAGGAATGGCTGGAGTCGACGGCCAACGACATCCGCGAGGTCGGCGGCGACGATTGCGTGTTACCCATCATTTGCGATGTGTCCAGTCCCGATGACGCCAAAGCTTCCGTTCAAAAAACCATCGACGGCCTGGGCGGCCTCGATATCCTAGTGAACAACGCCGGGACCAACCCCAGGGCCGCCGGATTGGGTAGTGGGGGACAGGTGCCTTTCTGGGAGACGTCGGCCGAAGCCTGGAGCCGGGTTGTCTCTATCAACTTCTCCGGACCCTTTTTCATGTCCCAGGCGGTAGTGGGCCACTTGCTGGCCCAGAAGTGGGGGCGGATCATCAGCGTCACCACCAGCTTCGACACCATGCATCGGGAATACGGCTCACCCTATGGCCCTTCCAAAGCCGGTCATGAAGCCTTGGTATCGACCATGGCCAAGGAGTTGGAGGGCACCGGGGTCACCGCCAACATCCTGGTGCCCGGCGGCGCGTCCAATACCAACCTGATCGACCCCAGGCCCGATTTGGACCGCGATATCCTGATACAAACAGATGTGATGAAGGCGCCGGTGGTCTGGCTGGCTTCGGAGGCGTCGTCAGAAACCAACGGACGCCGGTTCATCGGTCAATTCTGGGATGAGTCGCTGCCCATCGAGGAGCGTCTGGAAAGGGCCGGCGCCCCCGCCGCCTGGCCCGAAAAGGCCCGTCAAGTTATTCCGCCGAGGTAGGAACTGTTGTGGCTGTTCCGGTCGGGTTGATTTGTACTGTTTCTAGATGATTTTGATGCGTGGAGCAGCACCCCCATCCTAACCTTTCCCCATCAAGAGGGAAGGGATTTGTCCCCGCCCCCTTTATGGCAGAGAGTCAGAGAGGAGGTGATTTGCATCCACCACAATTTACTGGTTGTTGTACTACATCCGCAGTTGTGCCTTGGAGGCGCTCCTGGTGCCGGTTACGAATAGCATCAGCAGCATCCCCGCCAGATAGGAAACAGCCAGAACCGAGAAGGCTACTGAGAACCCCAGGGTCTGCATAAGAGACCCCACCACCAGCAACCAGACGGGCCCGGACGCGAAGCCCACGAAGAAGAAGGCGCTAAACGCGGCGTCGCGGTCCGCATCGGGAAGGGAGTCGGCCACGATAGCCTGGGTCAAAGTCATTCGGGAGCGAGTCACCGTGCCGTATAGCACCAAGCTCAATAGCAGGAGCGGCAAGAACGCTCCCTGAAAGGCGACCCATACTGTTGCCAAGGCTGAGAGACCAAGGGACAATTGGAGGATGCCGGTGCGGGAAAGCCGGTCTGAAAGCCAGCCAAATCCGATGGGACCGATCACTCCGCCCAGCCCTAAAGTGGTGATGGCCACGGCCACCATGAACGTCGATAGCCCCAAGTCGGTGGCGAAATACACGGCCATGAAGGCCACCATGCCTCCCCCGCCCCTTCCAGCCCCGCCAACCATCATGACCAGAGAAACCAAGATCATGTTCTTGTTCCGAAAGACCCTCAGGTAGCTGGAAGTGCTTTGAATCAGCTTTTCTTTGCTGGTCGACGCCTGGCTGGTGACCGGATCGACCCGCTTTCGGAACAAGAAATAGATGAGCCCCATCGCGATGCTCAGAGATGCGACGATCATGAACACTTGCCGCCAACCCATGATCACCAACATTGCGCCGGCGGTCAGGGGCGCCAGCAGACTGCCGACATTGGAGATGCTGCTGTTCAGCCCGATTATTTTGCCGCGGGCGTTGGGAAAGTAGCCTGCCAGCATGCTGTAGCCCACTGGATGTTGGGCGCTGGCGCCGACGGAAGCCACACCCCGGGTTGCCACGATTCCGCCAAAGGAGTTGACGAAGCCGGTGGCGAATGTACCCAAACCCAGGACGAGATTGCCGATGCCCAGTAGCCATGTCCGGGGTAGGAAGGGAGTGGCGAACCCGTAGAAGCCCTGGGTCGCGCCGCTAAGCATGCTTTGGACTGCCAGGAGCAATCCCAGTTCGGCGTAGCCAAAGCCCAATTCGGGCATGATGACGGGGTACAATACCACCATCATCTGATTCTGGAAGTGATTAACCCCGTGGGAGACGTTGGTCAGCCACAGAATGATGTTGCGCTCTACTGGTGAGCTTACGGCTTCTTCCGTAGTGGCCGAGCTTGATTCCGCTTCCGATTCTTGCATGCTTTGCTTAGAATCCCCCATTGCCGTTTGGCGAACCTGTTGACCCGCCAAACGTAGAACAGTATACTCCCGCACAATATACGGACGAAAGTGAGCAAGTAACGGCGAGTTTTGGAGCCTGTTGCTTGTTATGGTTTCAAACTCGATACGAATTTCCTTAGCGAGGTGTAACCATGGGAGAAATACTAGGTGTCGGCGCGACTCATTACCCGCCCGGTCTGGTGCCGGACGAATACAAGCCCTGGCCCCTGGTCAGGATGTTGGAGAGCGATGAGCGGATCCCTCCTCACATGAAAGACCCCGCCAACTGGCCCGCGCCCATGCGGGAGGAGTGGGGCGATGACGAGGGGATAACCTCCCACAAGGCCCATCGGGCCAAGGTCCTCAAGGCCTTCCAGAAGATCCGCGATGAGATAGACGCATTCAATCCCGACTTTGTTCTGATCTGGGGAGACGACCAGTACGAGAACTTCAAAGAGGACATTATCCCGCCCTTCTGCGTCCTGGCCTACGACCAGATCGAGTTCCAGCCGTTCAAACGCACGCGGGGACGTCCCAACATTTGGGGCGAGCCGGAAGACAAGGTGTTCCGGTCGCCGGGACACCAGGAAGCCGGCCGGTACCTGGTCACCGGGTTGATCAACAAGGGTGTGGACATGTCCTACGCCTACAAGCCCCTCCACGAGGAGGGACTTGGCCACGCCTTCGCCAATACCTTGCTGTATCTGGACCAGGACCGGAGCGGGTTCGACTATCCCATCTTGCCGGTGGCGGTGAACTGCTACGGCAGCAACATTATCCGCATGCGGGGCGGCTCCAACGAGCATTCGGACGAGCCCGACCCTCCGTCTCCCACCCCGAAGCGTTGCATGGAGATCGGCAAGGCCACGGCGCAGGTCCTGATGGACAGCCCGTACCGGGTGGTGGTGATGGCCTCTTCCAGTTGGTCCCACGCCTTCCTCACCAAGAAGAACAACTGGATCTACCCAGACCTGCCCGCCGACCGGGTATTGCTGGAGCACCTGAAAGCTGGGGAGTACGACAAGTGGCGGGATTATTCCTTAGCTCAGATAGAGGATTCGGGGCAGCAAGAAGTGCTCAACTGGTTCTGCCTGGTGGGGGCGATGGAAGAACTGGGCCGCAAGCCCGAGGTGTTGGAGTGGGCCGAGACATGGATATTCAACGCGCCCAAGTGCCTGGCTCTCTTTAAATAGACTGGGTAAGCCAACCTGAACAAAAACGGGGGAGAGTCCACCAAGGACCCTCCCCCGTTGCTTTTGCCTGCTAAGTATTTCCAGGACACAGCGCCACAAACCCCGTTCGTGGTGAGCTTGTCGAACCACTCCCTGCGCCTCCGCCCTTCGACAGGCTCAGGGCGAACGGATGATGTCAACAGAGCAAGTCCGAAAGCCTAAATGTTTAGCTCCAGGATGTACATGCCGCCCTTGATCCGGTCAACCACGTACATGATGCCGTTCTCGTCCACGTGGATGTCGTTGATGCCGTTGGCTTCCGCGCCTTCCGGTATCTCGGGCACGAAGTAGGCTACTTCCTCGGGCTGGAAGGGATTCTTGACGTCGAACACCCGGATGCCCGCATTGAAGAACGTTCCGAATACCAGGTCTTCGCTGATGAGCGAGGTCTCGCCCGGCTGGTTCTCGTAGATGTTGTGGGCTCCGTATCGGCCCGGCCGGTTGAAGAAGTCTTCGGTGTCGGCCATTGGCAAAGTGCTGGTTATGATTGGGTTGGATTCCACCCGGTTGTCCATCAGCCAAACCAACTTGGGATAGTCTTCGCCTCCGTTCCTGACGGCTTCTTGGGTGACCACCAGCATTTCACGGTCGAACAGTGGCAACACCGTGTGAGTGAACCCAGGGAACGGCGGAGCGTAGTTCACGTTGGCGATCATGGAGATGTTTGATTTGTCGGAGATGTCCAGGGTCACCACTCCGGAATCTTTCCAGGCGCAATAGGCCCGGTCCGGCCGGTCGGGGTAGACGTTGGCGTTGTGGAGGCTATGGCCGGCATCGAACTGGGGATGCCTGGCCAAGGGAGGCGCGCTGTCCCCTTCCTGAGTGCCGGGGAAATGCCAGCGTCCGGCCTCAACGGGGTTGGAGGGGTTCTTCACGTCCAGAATCACGTAGAACTGGTCGTCCTTGGAGTTGGTGGGACGGGAATCCGGTGTTCCCGATGACAGGTGGGCGTATTCGCCGTCAACCCACCACAGACAGTGGCAGCCCTTGGACTGAGGACCCTGGGCGTTCCAGAATCCGATGCGGCGGGGCTCTTCCGCGTTGGAGATGTCGTAAACGCCAACCCCGGTGCCGGGCTGATTATGGTCGGTGGACTGGTAGGCCACCAGCATCGTGTCGCCAACTATCGAGAGGGAGTTGGACCGCAGGTGGGGGTATTCCAAGTCGGTCTGGGCGATGAGCTTGGGATTGTTGATGTCGGTTACGTCCACGCTGGTGATATCTTTGGGCGCGGCCACGTGGGCCATGTAGAAGATCCGCCGGCCGTCCCGGGTCTTGTGTATGGCCACGCCCTCGCCGATATTTCCATAACCGTTCAGGTCATGGTGAGAGATCAACTTCATGTTCTTTATTTCTTGAGTGCTGCTCGCCATCACGCCTCCATCATTTATCGTCTGACCGATTAGGTTTGCTTATTCATTGAGTTGGCCTCCTGGGGATTTCCCCAGGAGGCCAGTTTAGCACCTTTATATATGCCATGCGGTGCGGCTAACGCCGTCCGCGGTACAGGCTATTTTCCTTCTCTACCGGGCCGCCTTAATCAGGTCCCAGTGGCTGGTCTTGGATCCCGACGTGCCCGGGAAGGTCCAGCCTTCCACCACGTCCGGGTTGAAGGCTACCGACAGCCGGAACCAGAACATGGGGATATCGTGGAAGTTGTAGAATCGCTGGTCGCCAATCTCCCTGATCAGGCCGGTAATGATTTTTTCGTCTAAAGTTTCGAGGTTCTTGTATGTAGCTTGATTCTCGAACATAAGGTCCGTCTGGGTAAAGTGGGTATTTTTGCTGGTCCAAAGGCGAAACATGGTGGTCAGCGACCGCATAGTAATCACGTTGCCCCAACCACCTTCCTTGATCTGAGATGTCTTCCCCCGGTAGTACTTCCGCACCGTCCCCCATTCGGTGTCCTTCAGGCTCACCTTGATGCCCACCGGCTCCCAGTAGTTGATAAGGGCTTCTATCATCACCGGGGTCTCCGGCTCGTCGGAGGAGATGTAGTTCCAGATGGTGAACTCGAAGGGGTTATCAGGCCCGTAACCGGCTTCCTTTAGCAGCTCAATAGCCTTGTCGGGATCGAAGCCGTAGAGCTCTTCCCAGTCCTTCTCCCACTGGGGGTTCCAACCTCGCAGAATGGGGTGGAAGCTGGTGTTGAGCAAGAGGTCGCCTTGACCCCGCAGCACGAAGTCCAGCATCTCCTGCCGGTTGATAGCTTTGTTCATGGCCTGGCGGACCAATTTGCCCGTGTCCGGGTTAGCCCAGGGCACGGCGGGGTCGAAGGAGGGGCTGTCCTTGGTAAAGTACATACCGCCCAAGTACAGGGAAAGGTAGTTGGTCGGTACACCGGCCTCGGCAATGGACATCCCTCGCCTGAGGGCCTCCAGCTGTAGGTCCCGGGACAGGGAGGCGATGTCGGCCTCGCCGGTCAGCAGCATGGCCAGCCGAGTGA
>CATMOE010000069.1:0-15728 GCA_950072105.1 uncultured Dehalococcoidia bacterium | reverse complement strand
TTGCTCTTTTCCGAGCTGAGCAATCCGGTGCTCAGAACGGCGAAAGCAAACACCGAAGCCACCACTACGAAAGCGATTAGTACGATGGCCGTTTCAAGACCGGTGATTCATCTTTGGTCTCTTATGAGGGTCTTGGCAAACATTCTGTGTCCTCCTTGTGAACACCAATCCGGTGTGTTTTTCGCATCCGCACGTCCACCCAACTTAAGATTACCAAACATCATGCCATTGCAAAATAGAGGTCGCCTAATCTTCGGACCGGGTTTTCACCATGGTGCTAGCACCATGTCTGACTGTTGCTGATCGCTTGTTACCGGTTCTAACTGGATTTTCTGACCATCCTGCGCCTTTTAGGTATTCGCCTGCGGTCCAACAGCCGTTCCAGTTCACGCTTCACAATAAGAGACTGTCGCGGTTGATGTTTCCCTGACCGCCAAGAATCCACTGCGTTGCGGCTAATCTCGAATTCATCGGCAATGGCGGTCAAAGTCCAGCCTTTGCCTTGAAGTTTGGCAACCAATACTTGAACATCGTTCATTCAACGGACTTTATACCATATAAGATGGTATTAGTAAATAGCGAACTTAACATAATGTGTGTGATGGAAAGCTACCCCTGCCAAACGCTGGATACTTTAGATAAGGGTCTTGGCCCATCGGCCGTGCCGCTGGAACGTAAGCACCAGAAAGTGGATCCCTTCGACGAGACGTGGGGTGAGAAACCGGGTAGTGGGAGCCGATCCGCTCCTCAAGATGTGATGGCAGGCCTAGATGAATCACGGGCGGCAGGCAGATGAGCGCGTTGGGAAAAGTAGACTGGGCAGGTCGTAACGGCTGGGTATCGGGAAGAGTAGGGGGATGTTGTGACCTGCCCACCAGTCAAAGGAATCTGCACATAGTCTTGAAAAAGATGAACCCTAACCTGCTGATCGCCGTGGCATATGCGGATGGTGGGAAACTGGATTTTCAAAACTTCCAAGAAATCGCTCAAACCCAGATTAATGAGGATGAAATCTAAGCGTCTCCAAGACGTAGGACGGCCCGGTTACCGATGGCGCCGAGTACTCGCCTAATCCCCAACCAACCTGCGTAGCAACTCCCGCAGCTCCGGCGTCTCGTGCAGTGCTTCCCGCATCATGTCTATTTCGTCAGGTGACATCATCAGCGGCGACCGCCGGAAGTTGCCGGCGTGGCCGTAGTGGCAGAACCTAACGCTCAAATTGCCGGCGGCCTCACCTTCGGTGTACTTCAGTAGTTGCAGCGTGGGGACGTGATACTCGCCTTCCACCCTGGCTTCTTCGGCGACGTACCCGCTACCCCAAGAATAGGTGAACGACTTTCGCTTGGTGGTCATGGCAATACCTCATGGCTGTTGGTGTTTGGTTGTTTCACGCCCCGGCCTAGTCTATTTCCGACACGCCTTGTCGACTCCCTAAGCGCTCTTCCTTGAACCGGCGCGACCCAGCAGCCGGTGGGAGTAGCTTTGGAGATTCTCGGCTCCTGTATAAGTGGTTGTTGGCCAAAGATGGACAGGATTAGCCGCTGACAAACCATACCTAGAGGTTCCATCTGGCCGGTACGGGCAGACATGAATCGCCAACTCTTGATCCCGAACCATAAGATTATCGCCCTTGGTTGTCCAGGGCTGGCTTCTCTGTAGCCGGTCGGGCCGAGGCAAGGGAATATCACTCGTCCAACTTCAGCAACGCCAGGGCCAATTCCGCAGTCTTGGTGGCGTCATACAGGGCATCGTGGGCCTTGCCGCTATCGAAGGGAACGCTGTAATAATCGCATGATTCCCCAAGACCCAGGTATTCGGTGAAACCCTGCTTAGCCCGTGGAAAGTGCCCCAGGCTTCGTACGTCGATCACCTTAAAGTTGAACGGCACGATTCGGTCGATCCGCCGGAATGCATCCCAGAGGAACTTAGTCTCGAAATCCGCGCCCCAAGCGGCCAGCACGGTTTCATTCCAGTTCACACCACGGCCAAAGTCTTCCAACGCCAGCTTTGCCGAGATTCCCTCGGCTTGAAGCTTTCCCAGAGTCAGTCCGTTGACTTTCATTGCCACGTTGTCGCGCTGATCCCATCGGGTGGGTTGGATGTACTCGGACATCGTCAGATCGGGGATTATCTGCCCGTCGACCGTGTCTATCACGACTCGGGCAACCTGGATGATTTCATGCCGTTCGGGATCAAGGCCGGTACATTCTAAGTCGGTAACGCACCAATACCTGGCATTTGTAGGCTTATACGTAGTCACGATGTTCAAGCCCCTCTTCTGATTATGCCCAGATCAGCGTAGGAACGCCTGCCCCTGTCTTGCGAAAGCGTCATTGACCCTCTCGTGGAACAATTCCATCACATCCATGGACTTCATCTGCTCTGGTGAGAAGTATCCGAGTTTCGTCGTTTCATCAGAGACACTGAGCTCCCCGCTGATCCGCACCGCCTCAAAAACTAAGTCTAGCGCCTGTTTTCGATTCCCGTCGGCGTATTCGGTGATCCGGTGTGGAGTGGAGTAAACACCGATCAACCTGCCGACAGTGACAACCAATCCAGTCTCCTCCAGGACCTCCCGGGCACAACACTCGGATGCGCTTTCGCCGGGGTCCATGGCTCCCCCGGGCAAACACCATCGGCCGTTGTCCGTGCGGCGGGTAAGCAACACCTTCTCCCCCGGAGAGTCGAATATGACAGCGTCACACGCGGTGACTATTCTCCCCAGTTTACCTATCCTGTCACCATAAATCAGCAAGTCTGGCGATGCCTCCCTACCGGATCAATTCCAGCAGGCCCGGTGCCCAGTGGGCATATGCCGAAAGCATAGCAGTCGGGAGCAGGATTTTCCAAGGGGCAAGTTTAGGATGTATGCGGAGGGGGTAGAAATCAAACCGTTGGGCTTAGCTCAGGAATCCTTGGTGCTACCTTAGCAACAAGTCAGGAAGCGTTAATCCAAGTAGTAGCCGGGCTGCTGTTAGGCGAAACGGTGGGGGACTCCCGGTATGCTGCTGATTGATTGAGTCTTTACAGGGCTAAAAGTTAAGCGGAATGTTCCTCTTTGGCGGTTATTTGGGCGGCTCCGGCAGGCAGCGCCATTTCCATGCTGCTACCGCCGTTGTTATCACTCATCGGCAATCCCTCAATGTGTAGGGCTGTCCGTCCTGATTATCGCATTTAGCCCCAATCACCAGTCAGCACAGAGGTTCAGTTCCAAAACGTTGGCGACGACCAATCACTAGGACACCAAGATGCCTAATCCATGCCGGTTTGGGGGAGTAACCTGGGTCTCCAACCGGCGCGCCATGGCAGAGGTATGTTGTCGCATAGAGCCGCTACCTGTCGGCGCTAACCACGGACATACTAGGTTGAAACCCGATAAACACCGCATAGCCGCCAGGTACTCGACTGGTTACCCAACCAGGTAAACTTGCAACCATGCGAGTGTCAATCAACGAAGCCTCTGACGCCCTACACATATCTACCCAAACGGTTAGACGACGGTTAGCTAAAGGATTAATCCAAGGTACGAAACAGAAGACAGCGCAGGGATACCGCTGGCTAATCGACATCCCTGACAATCAGCAAAATCTTTCGCGGCCCAACGGCAACGGCGACAACGCCCTGCTGGAAGTCCTACGGGATCAACTGAAAGAGAAAGACAGGCAAATAGGGGAATTACATAGGTTATTGGCGCAAACTGCCGTCAGTGAATCAAACACGGACCCGTTGCGATTCCTTGCACACCCGCGTACATAGCCATCATCATCTAATTCCCCCCTTGGACCATGTTCACCTGCGCGCTTTCAAGCACTCCTTTGGCTCGCATACTACTGGAATCGCGCTCTAGGTACAGTGCTGTGTTCCAGAAGACCGTGGACCATCCCAACGAGTATGCCGCTGGCTATCATGTGGTGCTGGACGGCGAGAGAATGCTTAGGGTGCGGTGGGACCAAGTGGCGAAGCGATGACGGTTACCAAGAATGTAACGAGGGGCTATTTCACCCGGTTGCTGCAGCAATTGCGGCAATAGTTGGTTTATCGTGGAAAACAGCGGAAACCAATTCACGCCTGAGTTATATCTGGTCGGGGCGGGCAGATTTGAACTGCCGACCTCCTGGTCCCAAACCAGGCGCCCTGCCGCTGGGCCACGCCCCGACTTGTATCACCAGGATGGGAACGGTCCTCTCCTGGGGAGGAAATCACCCTGCCTTCCGTGTAGAAAGACGGATGGGCGATTTGGAGTGGTGTCCGATGGTACCCCCGGAGAGGGTCGAACTCTCGTCTCTGGCTCCGGAGGCCAGCACTCTATCCACTGAGCTACAGGGGCTTGCACAAGTAAGAATATCATGGGCGGACCGGGCCAACAAGTTGACGCCGCGTTGCCACTTGAGGCCGGAGGCGGCTGTCACGACGCCAAAGTAGACAAGCCTACAGCCCGGCGATAGACTACCACCTAACTTATAAGCCATCCAAATAACCGCATCGGTGACGGAAACAAAAAATAACCCCGCGCTTTCTGTGGCCTCTGCGGTGAGCAGTCCTAACATCTCCCACATCCAGCAAGGAGGTATCCCCCATGCCTGTATTCACGCCCGAATATCTGCACAAGGTGGCCTATCACATCTATAGGGCCAAGGGAGTTTCCCACGAGGAGGCCGAGGTGGTGGCCACCCACCAAGTCAAGGCTAATCTGGTGGGCCACGACTCTCATGGCGTCATCCATATTGCCGAGTACGTGGAGCGTATCAACAAGGGGCATATCGTTCCCGGCGCTCCCTTCGTCGTGGAAAAGGAGGCTCCCTGCACCGCCGTGATAAACGGTAACTGGGGATTCGGATTCGTGGTCACCGAAAAGGCCATGCGCATGGCCATTGAGAAGGCCAAGGTGAACGGAGTGGCCTCCATCACCGTCCATTACCAGAGCCATATAGGGCGTCTCGGAGACTACCCAACCATGGCGATACAGGAAGGAATGATCGCGATGGTCACCGCGGATTCCGGGGCCGGCCCCAAGGCGGTGGCGCCCTTTGGCGGACGGGCCCGTAGGCTGGGGACTAACCCCATCTGCATCGGCATTCCCAGCGACCTGGAGGGCCCGGTGCTGCTGGACATGGCCACCAGTGCCGTGGCGGCCGGTAAGATCGCCCTGGCCCGCAACCGGCGGGAGCCTGTGCCTGAGGGTTGGATCATCGACAAGGATGGCAACCCCACCACTGACCCTGAAGACTACCGGGCCGGTGGAGCCATCCTGCCCGTGGGCGCGGACCAGGGCCACAAAGGGTACGGGCTATCCTTCATGGTGGAGGTTTTCTCAGGCCTGCTTACGGGCCTTGGGTTCGGCCTAGACCCCCTTGCCCGGCACAATGACGGTTGCTTCATCACGGTGTACAACGTGGAGCACTTCAGGCCGTTGGCCGAGTTCAAGAAAGAGGTCAAGGAATTCGCCGAGTTCGTCAAAACCTCGCCGCCTGCTGCCGGGTTCTCCGAGGTCATGTATCCCGGCGAGCCGGAGTACCGCACGGAGCAGACCCGGCGTAGAGACGGTATCGACGTGGAAGAGGAAACCTGGCAGCAGATCACTACGATGATGGAAGAGTTAGGTGTAATAGATGCAGTGGGGCAGCCGTCATAGCGAGTCGGTTTTACTGTTTAGTGGACTTTGAAGAGGATTCAGGGAGGTTTAGATGGACACGGGAGACACATCGATTTTCGATCTGAGCCCTTCAGAAAAACTCCAACTGGTCGAGGATCTATGGGACGACCTTGCAACGAGCGTTGAAGGGGTACCCGTCCACGACTGGCAAAAGGAAGAGCTAGCGCGCCGGAAGGCCAATTTAAGCAAGAATCCAGCCGCCGGACTTACCTGGGAAGCGGTCAAACGAAAGGTCGAAAGGCGCTTTGACCACTGAGTTAGTGTTAGCGCCGGATACAGAACTAGACCTGGTAGAAGCATACGCCTGGTACGAGGATTTGAGACCTGGCTTGGGAGCGGAGTTTTTGGGATGCGTGGACGCCTGTATTGAAACGATTGTCCGCAGACCCCAATTGTATGGTGCGGTGCATGAAAGCTATCGGCGTGCCTTAGTGCGCCGCTTCCCTTATGCGGTCTTCTATGAATATTCCAGAGGCGTGGCGACAATATACGGAGTGTTACACACCGCCCGCGATCCAGCCAAATGGCGTGGGCGGGTCTCTTAAGCCGTTGGTCGAGACGGCGATAGAAAGACTCTGACTTAATCCTTTAAAGCATATGAAAGCGAACCCAATGCGAACGGTTTTTCGCCAGGCAGTTGACTATTATCTGTTCTTGGTCGATCAAGTCCCGGTTGATGGCTGGGAGTCTGCCGGTCTGGGCGTTTGGACGGTTAGAGACTTAGTGGGCCACACCAGCCGGGCGATGACCACATTGGAAAGATACTGCAACCAGCCCGGCGAGCAGGTGGAAGTCGAGACACCGGTGTCGTATTTCCTGCGGGCCATGGAATCGATAGCGAATCCCGAAGACGTGGCGGAACGGAGACGCCAATCGGGCCAAGACTTAGGGCCAGATCCGGCCGAAACGGTGCGCGAGATTGCCGGAAGGGTCTTGGTTGGATTGGAGCAGGTGTCCGACGACTTGGTTCTGGCCTTGCCGGTAGGCGGTATGCGCCTCATCGACTACTTGCCGACCCGTATATTCGAATTGGTGATTCATGGGCTGGACCTGGCGTCGGTCATCGGTGTCGCGAATGAGCCTCCCAGGGCTCCTACAGAGGTAACCCTTCACTTGCTGTCGGACCTGGCATTGGAGTCGGGTAAGCCGGCGGACTTGATTCTAGCCGTCACGGGCCGCAGATCACTGCCGGAAGGGTTTAACTTGGTTGGCTGATCTAGTCTGCTGGCGTTCCAGGTTGCACTACATGACATGAAATAGGTCTTCACGATGGAGGAAACATGACTACCAGCCACATCGACCTTAACGGATTTATCGTGGCCCAATTTGAAGGGCAGAGCCGCTGGATCAAAACAGCGACCGACGGATTATCCGACGACCAGCTGCATTACCGTCCTACCGCCGATTCCAATTCGATCGCTTGGCTGATATGGCATCTAAGCCGTTGGCGGGACCGCATCGGTTCAAGGATCTGTGTTGAGGACGAGATTTGGGTGTCCGGGGGCTGGGCAGAGAAGTTTGGCATCGAAGCCGAACGTACCGGACTTGGCGACACGCCTGAGCAGGTTGAAGCCTTCCGGGTAGACCGTGATCTGCTTCTGGGATACGCCGAAGCGGTGCATGAGACCACCGTGAAGCGGGTTTCCGGTCTCACCCAAGATCAGTTCGACCAGCCGGTTGGCTACATCCAGGACGAGCGCCCTGCATGGAGCGCGTTGGTCAGCGTTTTGAGCGACTCGGGACAACACATCGGACAGGTTAGTTATCTTCGAGGCATGGTAACCGGTTTGGGTTGGCGCTGAGCCAACGCCATGGCGGCGGACAGGCGCAATCCTCATAAGCCCTTCGACCGGTCCCTTATAGAGAGCTTCCTGCAAGGCAGAGAGCTCTCATCGGTAGAACTCTTGGCAGCCGGTAAGTCCAACACAAATTATAAGCTGATACTTGGCGACGGCCAGCGATTCGTCCTGCGTCTCTACAGTCACGGCGATGCCCAGCGTGAAGTCTACGTGATGGGCTTGGCCCGTGATCTAGTTCCGGTCCCCCAAGAGATTCACCGGGGAGAAAACTGGTCAGTGTTTTCCTTCATGGACGGGGAGCTGTTGGAAAGGTTGCCCCAACATTCCGGTGCGGCGGCTGATGCGCTGGCCAGGTTATCCTCAACCGTGTTCCAAAAGCCGGGTTGGATCGATTCGGACGGGTCTGTTTCTCCTTTCCCGTTCGGTGGGGTGCGAGGGTTCATTGCCGAATGTCTAGACAAGGCCGGCGTGCGAGCATGGATCGGCGAGGAATACGTGGTCCGGATCGAGCAGATAGTGAAAGTGGAATCCGGGCGGTTGGAAGAACTGGAATCCGAGTGCGGGCTGGTCCACGGGGACTTCAATCCCACCAATATTTTGATCAGCAATGGAGCGGTTAGCGGTGTCTTAGACTGGGAGTACTGCCATTCAGGCACGCCCTACATGGACATCGGCAATCTTCTCCGGCATACACCGGCGGAATACCACGGCCTGATTCAGTCAGGATTGGAATCGGGCGGGATGAGACTGCCCGACGACTGGGCAAAGCGTGCCCAGCTTGTTGACCTAACCAGTCACCTGGAGTTCTTGACCTCTAACAGGTCAGACGGTTTCAAGCAGCAGTGCGCCGACAGGGTTCATGAATTTACTGAGATATTTGGCGGCAGGGCGTCGGGGTAGGAAATAGCTGCGTAGGCGCGGGTTTGTTGTTCGACAAGCTCACCACGAACGGAAAGAAGTGCCGCTGCCACGGCATGATGCGGTTCGACAAGCTATTCGTCACCAGAAAAGGGCGCTCTACCGCTGGGCCTGAAGCTTAATTAGCACGGGAATCTCGTCGATCTTGGACTGATCCAGGTCTTCCCAATAGATGCCGGACGGACGCGGTAACTCACCTTCGCAGCGGATGATTTCCTGGGGCGTCGCCACGTAGCTTAGCGGTACGTCGTGGTGGGTCCAGGGTAGTTCTTCATCCAGTAATTGCATGGCGTGGACGGTGGTGACCACCGGCGTGTCTGGGCCAACGATACCTGCGGCGGCCGCCAGTCCGTATTCTAAATCGGCATACCCGCCGCCCTTGCCGATTCGGGTGCCGCTCCGGTTCACGGCCACCGATCCGGATATCACCAAGTCCACCGGGCGCATCGCCTCGATGGTCACCAGCCTGCCGTGGCGAAATGCTCCGGCAATCGTGGATGCGCCGGCGGGAGATACCTGCAGCGCCGCCGGGTCCAGTTCGACGAAGCACTCCTCCTCACGAAGCCGGGGCACCGCCATGTAGACTATCTTCCCCTCTTCCAATGCCCTCCGGCGCAATGGACGTTGCGGCAGGTCCGGGTTGCTCTTCACCACTCGGGCCGCTTGCCATGCCTGCAACTCGAACACTCGGTCCGCTGCCTCCTGGGCACCGTGAAAGTCGGGGATCCGGTCATATATACTCCGCCCCCCTTTGTACGCGCCTTCCGCCAGCATTGCGGACCAGACTTCTTGGCGGATCGTATCCTTGTCTCGCATCTTCAACACCCTTGGCGTAGGTGGTGCGTATTGTAGCAGTAAGCCCCTCCGTCATGGAGGCTGAATCTGGGCGCGTAACATCAGACGATAACAGGGCTCAGCGGATCCCGGCCTTTGCCCGAATGACGAGAGCTTACCGGTGCGTCATCGGGGGGGTGCCTGCGTTGCGGCAATAGTTGCCGCCGTGCTATAATTTTTGGCAACAAGAAGAGAAGGACGAAGGTCATACAAAGCGAATGCTTGACGGTGAAACTAGAGCGCAGGTAACTCAAGAGTACCAACTCCACCAAAAAGACACCGGCTCCACAGAACTACAGATCGCGATACTCACCACGAGAATCCATCAGATTACCGGCCATCTGCGTGTCCACAAAAAGGACGTTCATTCCCGGCGCGGATTGGTTACTATGGTGTCCAAGCGCCGCCGTCTCCTGAACTATCTCACCAAAGAAGACGTCGGACGTTACCAATCGCTGATAGCCCGTCTAGGGTTGCGCCGCTAAAAAACTCGCTCTCAACAATACCCTCCCCAGGGTGCTGTTTCTTATTTGGTCACCGTCCTTACTCAATTAAGCGAGGTCTTTTAACTATTATTATGCCCACAACACTCGAACGCGCCATAGGGCGTGAAAAATTAATCATCGAAACCGGTAAACTTGCCGGTCAAGCTCACGGATCAGTCACGGTCCGATACGGCGACTCCATCGTACTTGTCACTGCGGTGATGTCCGAAAATCCCCGTTCGGCTGAAATGGACTTTCTGCCGTTGACCGTCGATTTTGAAGAAAGACTTTACTCCGCAGGCAAGATTCCGGGCAGCTTTTTCCGCCGGGAGGGACGCCCCGGACAGGAAGGCATCCTCACTTCTCGCCTGATCGACCGGTCGATACGCCCGTTGTTCCCCAAAGGCCTCTATAACGACATTCAGATAACCGTAACCGTTCTGTCGGCGGACCCCGAGCATCCTCAGGACATATTGGCCATGGTTGGGGCCTCCGCGGCATTGTCCATGTCCAAGATTCCGTTCGCGGGACCCGTAGGCTCCTCCAGGGTCGCCTTTAAAGACGGAGATTACATCGTCAACCCGACCTATCAGGAGAGTAAAGACAGCCAGCTAAGCCTGATCCTATCCAGTACCCCGGACGCCATCATGATGATTGAGGCGGGCTCCGATGAAGTTTCGGAGGAGACGATTCTGGAATGCATCCGCAGGGCTAACGACGCCAACCAAGAAACCATCGGCATGATAAATGAGTTGGTTAGCCGCGCTGGGAACACCAAGGTTGAGGCCAAGGTTGATACTGATGACGCCCAGCAATTGGAGACCCGGATCCAGTCTATCGTGGATGGCCGGTTGGCCTCTTTGCTGGAGGGCAACCCGGACAAGATGGTCCTGGAAGAAGGGGAGAACCGCATCGAAGGCGAAGTGCTGGAACAACTGGGTGAAGATTTCACTTCGCAGAAGATAAAAGAAGGCTTCAAGGCAGTGCTGAAGTATGAAGTGCGCCGCCGCATCTTGGAGCAGGGTATTCGGCCCGACGGCCGCACCACCGCCGAGATCAGGCCGATCTCCTGTGAGGTAGGCCTGCTCCCTCGCACCCACGGCACTGGCCTTTTCACCCGGGGGATAACCCAGGTCCTGTCCATCGTTACCCTTGGGTCACTGAGCATGAAGCAGGTTTTGGACACGGTTGGCCCCGACGATAAGAAACGTTTCATGCACCATTACAACTTCCCCTCGTTCTCCACCGGTGAGGCCAGGCGAGTCGGCTCGCCGGGACGACGGGAGATCGGACACGGAGCCCTGGCGGAGCGGGCCGTTCTACCGGTTCTGCCCTCTGAGGAAGACTTCCCCTACACCATCAGGGTGGTATCCGAGGTGCTCAGTTCCAACGGCAGCACCTCCATGGCCAGCGTCTGCGGAACGATTCTGGCCCTGATGGATGCCGGTGTGCCCATAAAGAAAAGCGTGGCCGGCATCGCTATGGGACTGGTGGTTGGCGAGAATGGTCAGCAAGCCATCCTAAGCGATATTCAGGGCGTAGAAGACTTCCTCGGCGACATGGACTTCAAAGTGGCGGGCTCGGCAGACGGTGTCAACGCGCTACAGATGGACGTCAAGATCAAAGGTTTGACCGTGGACATGTTGAGCCAAGCATTGGAACAGGCCCGGGTAGGCCGGCTTCACATCCTAGACAAGATGAACGAAGTCATGACCGAGTCCAGGGACGACGTCAGTGACTTCGCGCCCAAGATGGTCCGGCTGAAGATTCCAGTCGAAAAGATCGGAGCCCTCATCGGTCCCGGTGGCAGAATCATCCGGGGCATCTCCGAGGAGACCGGAACGTCTATCGACGTGCAGGACGACGGCTCAGTTACCATCGGCGGGTCCGACAGCGCTATGCTGCAGCAGGCCCGCGCCAAGGTGGACAGTCTTACCCGGGAGTTGCAGATTGGGGATATCTTCACCGGGAAGATCGTCAGGCTAACCAGCTTCGGAGTGTTTGTCGAGTTGTTGCCCGGACGTGACGGTCTTGTCCGGTCCGGCGACATGGGCGACGTTGAGAACGAAGCTGAAGTTGGCCAAGAGATCACGGTAATGATTCAGGAGATCGACTCTCAAGGCAGGATAAACCTCTCCCGCCGCGCCTTGTTTGGCGACGACGGCAGCCCCATTACGCCTCCCCCGCGGCAACCGGTGCAATCCGGCGGGTTCGACCGAGGCCCGCGCCGGCCAGGAGGCTTCGGCGGCGGCGGCGGCCGTGGTCCGCAAGACCGGAACCGGCGACCTGGCGGCCCTAGCGGCCCTAGCGGCCCTGGCGGACCAGGAGGTTCTGGCCGTGGACCCAGGCCGGGCGGCAGCCCAGCCCGATAGGGACGTTACCGGCCTAGGAAAGTCCGGTCCAAAACGATTCGAGTTTTATAGACCCGGCCCTGATGCAATCGGAGCTGGGTCTTGCTTTTCCTGATTTCCGGACCGTGTTAACATCGAATTAGCTTGGTCCTAATCATGTTTCCTTAGGGGGCGTCATGGCGCCGATTCGAGTGTTAGTAAATGGCGCTACCGGAAAGATGGGTATGGAAACCGTCTCGGCGGTCTGCCGTGAGGAAGACCTGACCCTGGTCGGCGCGGCTTGCCACACCCCCAGAGGGTCCAGCTTGCGCCTGTCCGACGGGTCCGACGTGCCTCTCTCAACCGACCTGGAAGAATTGCTGCACGAGACAACCCCCGACGTATTGGTGGATTTCACGAATGCCACAGCCTCCATGGAGGCGTCACTGATGGCGGCAGGGCGGTCCGTGCATCTGGTGTTGGGAGCAAGCGGGTTGACCGACGACAACCTTCGGCAGCTAGACGCGGTGGCGAACGACAACAACATCGGCGTGATCGCCGCGCCCAATTTCGCCCTGGGCGCGGTTGTCTTGAAGAGGTTGGTTGAACAGGCGGTTGAGTATTTCGACTATGTGGATATCGTGGAATCCCACCACGAAGCCAAGATCGATGCCCCTTCGGGATTCGCCATGAATCTAGCCAAAAGCATCGGGGACAAAAAGCAGTTCACCCGGAACGTCACCGAGCGGGAAAACCTACCCGGCACCAGGGGCGGCGAATACAACGGTGTCACAATCCATAGCATCCGCATGCCCGGCCGGAGCGCCCATCACGAGGTTATTTTGGGCGCTCTGGGCCAAACATTAACCCTGCGCCACGATACTCTTGGCCGGGACTGCTATATGCCCGGCGTGGTGCGCTGCATCCGTGAAGTTGTGAACCGGCGAGGTCTTGTGGTAGGCTTGGAAAACATTTTGGGCCTCTAGCCAAGGCCTAGAGAAATCCCGGATTCCGGCCATCTCCAGATGTGTATCCACGGGTCCTTCGACAGGCTCAGGACGAACGGAAGAGGAGATTTCTCCGTTGGTGGCCAACTTGTCGAACCATTTTCATCCAAGAGAGTCAACGGTGCACGAACTTACCATAGCGGTTGTAGGGGCCACCGGAGCGGTGGGCACACAATTCCTGAGTATTCTCGAGAAACGTTACGAGAAGCTGCCCAACATCAAGTTGCTGGCCTCCAGCCGCTCAGCTGGTAAGGTGATTACGGTGGGCGGCCGAGAGATCGTCGTGCAGGAAACCACGGAAGGTTCCTTTCGGGATGTGGACATCGCGTTCATCCGCGTGCCTACGGAGGTGAGCCGGAAACTGGCGCCTCAAGCCGTGGCTGAGGGAGCGGTGGTGATCGACGACAGCTCCGCTTTTCGCATGGACGAATCCGTTCCCTTGGTGGTTCCGGAGGTCAACGGCCAAGACGTGGAGTGGCATAACGGGCTCATCGCCAATCCTAACTGCTCCACAACCCCATTGGTTATGTTGTGCCATCCCCTGCGGAAGCATAACCCCATTGTACGTATCGTCGCCGACACCTATCAGTCGGTCTCCGGCGCCGGCGCCGCTGGTATCGTGGAGCTTGAACAGCAAAGCCGGGAGTTGCTGGACGGCAAGGCTAAAGTTCAGGCGGAAGCGATAAACCAGCAGATAGGCTTCAATGTCATCCCACACATCGATCGTTTCCTCGATGATGGCTATACCAACGAGGAACGGAAAATGATGCAGGAATCCCGGAAAATCATGCACGCGCCGGACATCGCCATATCGGCCACTTGCGTGCGCGTTCCAGTTTACGTATCCCACAGCGCCGCGGTGCACATTGAGTTTGAGCGCCCCATGTCGCCGGGAGAAGCCCGAGAGGTGCTGGAGGCTGCTCCCGGGGTTACCGTGCTGGACGATCCCGCCAAATCAGAATATCCGATGCCTTATGATGTGACCGGAACCGACGATGTTTTCGTCGGCCGTATCCGCCGGGACGTGTCCCACCCCAACGGGCTGGTTATGTGGGTGGTGTCGGACAACTTGCGCAAGGGCGCGGCCCTTAACTCGATACAGATCGCCGAGGAATTGGTGGCAAGAAGACGCATCGAGCCTCGGCAACCAAGCAGCGCGGCCCGCTAGCCGCCGCCGCTGGTCAGATCCGGGAATCTATCCGATAGCTCAGGAGCCAGATCATGACAGAGATAGGCAGGCTAATAACGGCGATGGTCACTCCATTCGATGAGAAGGGAGCGGTGGACTACGATCAAGCCAAGCGCCTGGCCAATGCCCTTCTCGACTCGGGCAGCGACGGGTTGGTGATCACCGGCACCACCGGAGAAGGCCCGACCCTCAGCTCCGAGGAAAAGATCCGGCTTTACGCCGAGGTGAAAGAAGCCATCGGTTCCCGGGGCGCGGTCATCGCCGGCACCACCGACAACGATACGGCGAAAAGCATCGAACTGAGCGCGGAGGCAGAAGCGGTCGGCGTCGATGCGCTGTTACTGACGGTGCCCGCTTACAACAAGCCGCCTCAGGAAGGCCTTTACCAGCACTTCAAAGCCATCGCGGAGAGCACCAGTTTACCCTGCCTTCTCTACAACGTTACCAGCCGCACCAGCCTGAACATGACCGACGAGACCACCATCCGGCTGAGTCACATCGATAACATCGTCGGCGTGAAAGAAGCCGGGAGCGACCTGAACCAGATCACGCGGATCATCGATGGGGCCGGTGATGGCTTTCGGGTCTGGAGTGGCAACGACGACGAGACCTTCTCCATCATGGCCACCGGTGGCTACGGTGTGGTGAGCGTACTCTCCCATCTGGTGGGGAACCAGATCAAACAGATGATGGGATACCTGCTGGAGGGGGACCTGGAGAAGGCCGCGGCCGAGCACCGCAGATTACTGCCATTGTTTAAAGTGATGTTTATCGTCTCCAACCCCATCCCTCTCAAGTACTCGTTGAATCACGTGGGATTCAACGTAGGTCCGATGAGGCTCCCTCTAGTGCCCCCGGACGACAAGTCGGCTGAGAAGATTCGCGACGTGCTGTCGAACTACGACATAGACTTGCCGATTCCCGCCTAGCTTTCTGCTGTCCGGGACCTCAGTCAGGGTCCGCCAAAACGACAGCGAAGATCAGAGCGTCACCTTGGCTCGTGACACGGGTGGAGTGTCTTTTCCCGGTGGTATCTTCGAGTAAAATGACGCTTCCGACGGGGAAGGCACGTATCGTACCGTCACTGGCAGTTACCTCGTACTCGCCCTGCATGGTACAAAAAATCTGTCTTCCTGCCCTTGGATGCGGTGCATCTCCCGCCCACCCTACGGGAGCTCCTACCCAGACGGTTTGGGTGGCAGGCAGAAACTGGGCAATGTTCAGAGGAGCGGCAGGGGGGCAAAATCCACGGGCGTCAGAGGAATCTCTAGATCTTCGAAATGAGAATCGCCATTCTCGTCCGAATATAAGCGAACGTACGTAGCTTGGTGCAATTATGTCTGCGATTGCGCATATTGACGTCTATATTTTTCATGCGCGGGTGACTAAAGTCATTGCTCCGAAAATATAATTGCCAACCTTTGGCCGCGCACATTGTCATTCCGACACCAGCCCTTCGGCGGAAGGGCGGCGAGGCTCCGACTTCGTCGCGAGTCCCTGGCGGAGTCGGGAA
>CATMOE010000068.1:0-17227 GCA_950072105.1 uncultured Dehalococcoidia bacterium | reverse complement strand
TGACCCCAGCCTATCTAGGCGGCTCTCACCAACCAGGCAACGCTGTTTGTCTCGGTAAGGGGACGGTGGTAAAAAGTTAACTGGTGGCGCGCTAGAGTAGAATCCAAACGCCCAACAACTAACTTTCTTAGGACCTCGCTTGATTCAAATCGGTTCAATCGTCTGGTTAAAAAGAGGAGCCTGAGGCACTGACTGGACATCGGGGCAAGAACTCTTCCGGGGGGATAAGCCACTTACGATTTGGTGGGTAATTGCCAGTGCACCAATGTCTCCCGATACCGTCCGTCGGACTGGACTTGTTCTTGCACGGTCGTGAGGTCCTCACTCCACAAGTGGAGAAGAGATTGGTAAGTCGCGATGGCCCGTTAAGGAACCTGATCGGCTGCCCTTAGTCGGCGGTGACTTGCACCTCGTAGAGGTTGTATTATTATTGTCTGGTTAGAATGCCCGTGCGATTCCGGTATGCCAGCGCCTGTCCGGTTTATTGATGCAAGCTGTTGAACCGAAATTATAGGATACTGAAACATGAAGTACGATGTTATTGTGGTGGGCGGCGGCTCCGCCGGATGCACCATTGCTACCCGTCTATCCGAGGACCCGAACCGCTCGGTCCTGCTCTTGGAAGCGGGCCCCGACTATCCCAATTTTGAACAGCTACCGGACGACTTGAAGTTCGGCAATAACATATTCCTTTCCGCCTACGGACCCCACAACTGGGGCTACACCGCGCAAATGACTCCGCAGCAACCCAATCTGACCATCCCCCGTGGCAAGGCCACCGGTGGGTCTAGCGCAGTCAATGGGCAGGTGCTCTTCCGGGGGATCCCCGAGGACTACGACGGCTGGGCCGCGATGGGGAACGACGAATGGGCTTTCACAAAGGTATTGCCATATTTCAACAAGCTTGAGACCGATCTAGATTTCAAAGGTGACTTCCACGGTTCTGACGGTCCGGTGCCAGTCCGCCGCTATCCCCGCAGCGAGTGGCTGCCCTACGCCTTGGCATTTGAACAAGCGTGCGTCTCTGAGGGGTACCCACAAGACGAAGACATGAACCATCCGGAGTCCACTGGGGTCTCTCCCCGGGCGCGAAACACCATCGAAGGCGTTAGGATGAGCATGGCCTTGAATTACTTGGACCTAGCCCGGCACCGGTTGAACTTCACCATCAGAGGCGACGTTACGGCCCGCCGTATCATATTCGAAGGCAAGCGCGCGGTAGCCGTGGAGGCTGAGAGCGGCGGTGAGGTGTTCACTGTGGAAGCCGACGAGATTGTGGTCAGCAGCGGCGCGGTGGCCTCACCCCAGCTTCTGATGCTGTCGGGCATCGGCCCGGCCGCCCACCTGGAAAGCCTGGGAATCCCGGTTGTTCAGGACCTGCCTGGGGTGGGCAAAAACCTGCGCGATCATCCCTCCGCCGCCGTCATCTATCGGGCCGCCGGCGAGAAGCCGGACCTGCAAGCGCCAGTCATCCAAGTTGGGCTCCGTTACACCATCGAGGGCTCTGACCTGCGAAACGACATGCAACTCTCCCCGATGTTGATGACCAGCGAACACCGTCCCGCGCAAGTGGTTGTTGATGACGACGCAAACTACATCGGGATGAGCGCCAGCCTCCAGTTAGCTTTGGGTGCCGGGGAGTTGACCCTTACGTCAACGGACCCCCACGTGCAACCGTTCTTGAATTACAACTACTATCAGGAACCCGAGGACCTGCGCCGGATGCGGGAAGCCATACGGCTGGGAGTAAGGTTGGCGGAGAGTCCCGAATTCAGCGCCATCTTGTTGGACCGGGTCATCCCCACGGACGAAGACCTGGCTTCCGATACTACGTTGGATGACTGGTTGAGGAAAAATTCCGGCACATCCCATCACATATCCGGCACATGCAAGATGGGCGTCGACTCCGACCATATGGCGGTCGTTAACCAATACGGCCGGGTGCGCGGCATCGAGGGCCTGAGGGTAGCCGACGCTTCGATTATGCCAGACTGCATCCGCGCCAACACCAACGCCACCACCATCATGATTGGTGAGCGGGTATCCGACTTTATCAAAGAAGGTCGGTAGGAAGACCGAAAACGACGCTTTAGATCGCTGACCGGTTGTTCTGTTCAGTGGCTGTTATCCCTGGTCGTGTGGTTATTCTTGCGCCGTCCATCGCGTCGCGGTTGAGGTCCCGGAGTGTCGCGCTGCCGACCTGATTCCTGCGTTTTTAGAACGACATCAGGTCTCCGGTAAGTCCCTGGCGAGTTTCTGAACTGGTCAGGCAGCCTTTGGGCCCAGCGTCGTAAATAGCAGTCGACGGTCTGCTCTGAAAAGCCGACTGTATGGAGGGAGCATTATGCCAACCAGAACGGGGGAACAGTACATCGCGCGCTTGAAGGATCACCAACCTGCGGTGTATATGGGTGGTGAAAAGGTCAAGGACGTGACGACCCATCCGGCGTTACGCAATGGAATCCACACCCTGGCCCGCCTATACGACCTGCAACACGATTCCGAGTTGCGCGACGAGATGACGTACGTTTCACCGACAACCGGTGAGAGGGTGGGGCTTTCGTTTATCACCCCGCGTTCTATGGAAGACTTGGAAAAACGGAACAGGATGATGACACGATGGGCCCGGCTATCTTGCGGCATGATGGGGCGGAGCCCGGACTTCATGAACGTCAACATCATGGCGATGGCCGCCGCCGGGGACTATTTTGCGCAAAATCGACCGGAGTTCAAAAATAATATCCAGAACTACTACGAGTACATACGTGAGAATGACCTGGTGCTCACGCACACTCTGCTTAACCTCCAACGCAGCAGGACCCCTGGTTCCACACCCCTAGAAGACAGGACTGACGTCGCGCTGTCGGTGGTCAAAGAGACCGATGCGGGAATAGTAGTCAATGGGGCCCGTGTCCTGGCTACGCTCGCTCCGCTGTCAGAGGAGATTGCTTTGTACCCGACCGCGTCACATATGCTTCCCGGCGAAGCCCCGGAACGTTACTCCTTTGCCTTCGCGATACCATGTGACACACCAGGTCTCCGATTCCTCTCCCGAGAGAGCTACGACCTGGGCCGATCCCACTTCGATCACCCTTTGGGATCCCGCTTCGAGGAGATGGACGCGATTGCCTTCTTCGACCACGTGTTCGTGCCCTGGGAACGGGTATTTTTGCTTGGTGATGTGGAACTTTGCAACAACCTGCAGATGGCCACCAACCGGCATCTTCACTCCGGACATCAAGTTGTGACCAAGAACGTGGTCAAGTGCGAGTTCATATTGGGCCTCGCCAACCTAATGGTGAGGACTCTAGGTTCGGGCCAGCTTCCGCAGGTGCAGCAAATGTTGGCAGAGATCATCGAGAACCTCGAGGTAGCCAAGGCCTGCCTGCGTTCTGCTGAGGTGGATGCCAAAGTCGATGAGTGGGGCGTAATGTGCCCCGCCGAGTTGCCGCTGCAAGTGGCGCGCAACTTGTTCATCCGAATGTATCCCCGGATGGTGGAAATCCTGCAGCTTCTCGGCTCCAGTAGCTTGATGGCGCTTCCGTCGGAGGCTGACCTCAACGGCCCGCTAGCCACGGAAATCGAGCGTTATCTCGACACGGACACTGCGACGGCCAAAGAGCGAGTCAGAATATTTCGATTGGCTTGGGATACCTGCTGCAGCGCTTTCGGTTCCAGGCAGGTACTCTACGAGCGGTTCTTCCAAGCCGATTCTCTGCGAAACGCGGTACTCCTATATAACATGTGTGATAGGGAGCCCATGACCGAGTGGGTCCGCGAGTTCTTGGAGCAAGAGTAATCGTTGATCTCGCGCCGGAGCGTTTATTTTCGTCTGGATTGGGACTGTCAGTCCATCTTGGGCCGTTACCTGGCATCATATAATGAGTGCCTTACTCCGATGTTGACGTCTGTGGAGTTTTTGCAGGAGATGGAGGTGAGTCCAACCGCCCAGCAACTAACTTCCCAGGAGTCTCGGTGGATGCAAATCGGTTCGATTGCTTGGTTGAAAAGAGTGGTTTAGCGTCAACGGTTATAAAGACCCTCAAACAGGGCAGATGCCTGTAGACTAGGGTATAGCGCAGTGGCTAGCGCGCTTCGTTCGGGGCCCAGAGGTCAACATCATAGTATTAAAATCAGGAAAGGGGCACGATAGAGCGTGCGAGTTAGCAATGCATGTTGAATTAAGAGACTAATAGTTAAAACGACTCAGCTCGACTAATCTATCAATTTAAAGCGTCAGTTGTCTGATTATTTACCATATCAACACGATGTGGGGCTGCTAACTCCACACGGTGACTTTAGTTACCTAACCCTCTCATAAAGCCAAATCATGCTTAAGCAACCCCTTCTTTATGTGTACGGGCTTGCCCTATCCGCTCCTTGCGCGAAAGATCTCATTGGCTATGTCAATCGCTGCTCTAGTGAAAGGCAGACCACCGTAGAACGTCGTCTGAATGAACACCTCTATGATCTCTTCTTGAGTCAGACCAATGTTCAGCGCTCCGTTGATGTGGCTGCGCAACGGGCCCTCCCGCCCTAACACGGTCAGAGCGGACAGCGTGCAGATCGAGCGGCATTGTAAGTCTAGGCCAGGCCGATTCCATACGGATCCCCAATAATATTCGGTGGTCAACCGGTTGAATTCCCGTTCCGCCTGAGTAACCGGACCAGGCCCTTGGCTGGAGGTAGGAGCGCCCATCAGTTCTTCACGTCGATCGACTCCCCTTTGGTAGAGGTCATCGGGGGTTTCGTTTGGGTCGAACACTAACTGGGGTGTGAAAGGGATGTCGTTGGCCGTGAATACCTCTTGGGCCACCCCCATGGCGGTGAAGGCGGCGGGCACGCCGCCGTAGAATGAGGCATGAATCATGACTTCTATGACCTGTTGGGCTGGCAGCCCTAGATTAACCGCATTGGCCACATGCCGCCTCAGCTGGTTCTCCTTTTGTAGTACGGTCAAAACCGAGAGCACTATCATCTCCCGGTGTTCAATTTTTAGGCCAGGCCGCTGCCATATGGATCCGAACAACGCTTCTTCAGCTATACGGTGCAGATCAGGCGCCATTTCCCTCGACGCTGGAACCGAGCCGCTACTAGGTGTCCCACCACCAAACCTTGCCCGAACCTCCGCGCCTCTTTTGGCCCGTTCGTCCAGTGTTGTCATACCAACCCCCTAAAATTTCGGCTTGTTTAGTTGAAAGCATTGTAAGACCTAACGGTGGACACTCCCAATTTCTACCATGAAGCACTTTGTGTCCTCAGATGTCCATGGAGTCTAGTCGAATTAGTATGATAAACATGATACTGGGGAAGTGGAGAATGAGAGTTGAACTCCTAGCTCATCCGCCGTGGCGGATGCACTCCGTAACCTTTCCCAAGCCCTGGCACAACTCTCGAACGCTCTAGACTGCAAGCAGGCACCTTAAAAATACTGATTGGTGTCTATTGTTGGGAGAAATCTTGGCAACCTTACTTGCTCGCATCAGATATCTTAGGACCGCTAGCTAGATGCGCGATGGTAAACTCCGGTAGACAACTATGAGGTAATTAACGTATATGTAAGGGAGACCGTAGGTCCTAGACTATAGACATGCGGAAGAAGTGAATATGCGCGCTACCCGTCTCCTTGATGACCCCATCATTGCACCTGACCTTCATCCGAGTATCGGGAAGAACATCCAAGGCCCGTCGTTGATCCGCGTGCCGGACTGGGTGGAGTCTAGGCTTGGGACCTACTACCTGTATTTCGCTGATCACAAAGGGAGCTATATCCGACTAGCCTATGCTGATGATCTTCGGGGACCCTGGAAAGTTTATCAGCCCGGCAGCCTACAACTTGCCGAGTCCCACTTCCTCACAGAGCCACCGGATGCCCCGGCGGAAGCAGTCGAGGAACTGAGGATACGCCGTGAATCGTCAAGAGGGCCTGACGCTCTGTCCCACGATCTCCTTACGGAATTGACCACTCCTCACATCGCCTCACCCGACGTACACGTTGACTCCCAGAATCAGACTATAGTGATGTACTTTCACGGGCTTCAGGGGCTTGGGGATCAAGTAACCCGGGTAGCTAGGTCTACAGATGGTATCCATTTCGCAGCCCGCCCTGAGATTCTTGGCAGAAGTTATTTCCGAACCTTCACTCATGCTGATTACACTTACGCGATGGTCATGCCAGGCCAGTTCTATCGGTCCAAGGATGGTCTGTCACCATTTGAAGAAGGCCCGTTATTGTTCAACAGAGATATGCGGCACTCCGCTTTGTTGGAAAGGAATGGGATACTGCACGTGTTTTGGACCCGGGTGGGTGACATCCCAGAACGGATCTTGCTGAGCACGATCGATCTGTCGATGGGATGGCAGGCATGGAAGGAGACAGAAGCCATAGAGGTACTGCGTCCGGAACGTCAATGGGAAGGCGCCGATGCGCCACTGGAACCCTCTGTGCGCAGCACTGCGTATGGCCACGTGAATCAATTGCGCGATCCGGCCGTCTTCGTAGAAGACGACCACGTCTATCTGCTCTATGCAGTGGCCGGAGAAAGTGGTATTGCGATCGCTGAAGTAGAACTAGAGTAGGCTGTATATCGGATGGAAAGGCTACAGTATTTGGCATAGGGATAGCTTCCTCAGTTCCATGCTGAGTCGTGTGTTCCCAAACAAGAAGCCCACAGCCCAAGGGAAGGGTCTGTCCAGCGGCTATAATGAGTGCGTAACGGTCCGAGATCTTGGATTGGACGCGGCCTTCGTCATCGCCGCTGGAATGATCATCATGCAAGGCTACGCTCCAGCTGACAGATTGCCGGCAAGGGTTTCCAGCGAAGGAGCCATTACACGCATCTTGTGCGGTTAAAGGAGACTAGATGAGCAAGGTCAAGACCGGCTCCCATTGGGGAATGTACACCGTCGACGTCGAGGATAGTAAGGTCGTCGATGTGGAACCCTTTCATAAAGACCCCCATCCGAGCCAACTCATCGAAGCAATACCCAGCGCAGTCCACGCTGAAAACCGGATCATGCGTCCAATGGTGCGTAAGGGCTGGCTGAATCGGGGATGTGAAAGCGATACAGCAGGACGCGGTGTCGAGCCCTTCATTGCCGTGTCGTGGGACACGGCGCTGGACCTTCTCGCGGCCGAGCTACAGCGAGTAAAGTCCACCCACGGTAACCAGGCATTTTATGCCAGTTCGGGTTGGGGCAGCGCCGGTTGTTTCCATACCGCCGAGGGTCAACTGAAACGGTTTTTCAATTGCTTTGGTGGATTCGTCGGTCAAGTAACTAACTATAGTTTCGGGGCAGCATCGGTGATCGTGCCCCGAATTCTGGGCACCATGGAGCCGGTGCTTGGGCAGATCACCTCATGGCCTACCATCGGCCAACACACAGATTTAATGGTTTTATTCGGCGGCATGTCGCCCAAGAATGCTCAAGTCAACAAGGACGGCATCGGCGCTCACGATAGCTCAGACTGGCTAGAACAAGTATGCGCCGCTGGCGTAAAATTCGTTTGCATCAGCCCATTGCGGGGAGATGGTGGTGCCGTAAACGCAGATTGGTTGCCGATCCGGCCCAACACCGACACGGCCCTGATGCTGGGACTGATGCATACCCTCGCCACGGAAGACCTTCACGACACTGCGTTTCTCGCCCGCTATTGTGTGGGGTTCGAACGCTTCCAAGACTACCTCACAGGAAATGTCGACGGCGTGGCCAAGTCCGCCGACTGGGCGGCCCAGATAACCGAGATTGACGCGGCGACAATCCGAAGCTTGGCCCGACGAATGGCCGCGGGCCGTACCATGATTTCTGTCAGCTGGTCGGTGCAACGAGCCGACCACGGAGAGCAGCCCTATTGGATGGCAGCCACCCTGGCTGCCATGCTCGGCCAAATCGGCTTACCGGGAGGCGGCTTCGGATACGGCTATGGCTCCAGTAATGGAGGTCGCCCGAAAATGCGATTGCCCTCGCCCAGGTTGCCTACAGGCAGTAACCCAGTCAATGCGTTTATACCTGTGGCACGAGTCACCGACATGCTGATGAACCCTGGCGCGCACTTCGAATTTAACGGTCAGGAGTTAACCTATCCCGACATCCACCTGGTGTACTGGTGCGGTGGGAACGCATTCCACAAGCAACAAGACATAAACAAGCTCTTGCAGGCGTGGCGCAAACCGGACACTATCGTCATCCACGAGCCCTGGTGGACCGCAGCAGCCCGCCGAGCCGATATTGTGCTGCCCTGCGCCACCTCTTTGGAGCGTAATGACATCGGCGCCACCTCTTCTGACCGGTTCTGGTTCGCGATGCAGCAAGCGATCCCCCCTATAGGCGAGGCCCGCACCGATTACGATATCTATACGGCACTGGCTGAACGCCTGGGCTTTCAGGAGGTCTTCACAGAAGGACGGACTGAGGATGCCTGGCTGCGACATCTGTATGAGGAGGCGAGGCAACAGGTGGGCGAGCACAATCTAGAGTTGCCGGGCTTCGAACAATTCTGGGAAATCGGCCACGTCGAGTTTCCGGTTCCCGAAGACCCGCCGGTGCTGTTCGCGTCATTCCGGGAGGACCCTGACACTAACCCCCTCATGACACCTTCGGGCAGGATTGAAATCTTTTCGGAGACCATCGACGGCTTCGGCTACGATGACTGTCTGGGCCACCCCGCCTGGTTTGAGCCCGCCGAATGGCTAGGTTCGGAACGAACGAAGCAATACCCGCTACATCTGATATCAAACCAGCCTCGGGCCCGCTTACACAGCCAGCTTGACGGCGGCGTGGTCAGCCAAGCGAGCAAAGTTTCAGGGCGAGAGCCGGTGTGGATCAATCCTCAGGACGCTGCGGCGAGAGGCATTCTTGACGGTGACGTGGTCCGCCTCTACAACGACCGGGGCACTTGTTTAGCTGGTGCCCTGGTCACCGACGAGATTCGGCACGGGGTAGTGCAACTGGCCACCGGGGCGTGGTACGACCCTCTGGAGCCCGGTGCCGTAGGCAGCCTGGATAAGCATGGCAATCCCAACGTTCTGACCATGGATAAGGGGACATCAAAGCTCGCTCAAAGCACCTCCGCCCAGACTACGCTGGTGGAGATTGAGCGCTACGAGGGTCCGGTGCCTGAACTTACGGTTTTCGCACCCCCTGAAATAGACTGACGTCCCCACGCTGGCCCCATTGGCCTGTCCAGTGACTACCGACGACCGGAGATATTGGCTAGAAGTGGACTCAAGCATATTCAATGTTGACGCCAAGAAAACGGTCTTTCGAATGTTCACCTATGGGCTGTATGCTCTGACGGTTCCGACCTACCGAAGGGACATGCTGCCACTATCAACTGGTCACCCAAAGTTCGTTTGATCTTCCTCTCTTAGCAATCTCGCTAGAGAACTCCAGCCGGACGATAATTCTTTTGCGGCAAGACAAAGTTTTTGCGATCAGTGTGTACGGATCAGACCAGCGTGAACTGGCAGGACAGCTGGGGAGGTATTCTGCAAGCAGGCCAGCCAAATTCGACGGAGTCGCTGGGGATACAGGGGTTACCGGCGCTCCGTTGCTCGTTGAAGCCCTCGCTTACGTGGGATGTCAGGCAAGAAGAGAGTTGGACTCTGAAGACTCGGTCATCTTCTTAGGCGAATTTATAGGAGCTGGTCATCGTACCTCCGGTGACCCGCTAACCATGGAATCCGCGGGCTTCAAGCATGCGGGCTGACCGACAACCCGGCCGATGACTCCAAGCCTTGGCCGCCCACCTGGCCGGGGTGGGGACCCGACAGGTAGCCTAGAGCCCTTTTGGTTGCTGATGCGGAATTCAAGTGTGCCTCGTACTATTGATATTTATACTACTAAATCAACGTCAGTACGAAGAGGCTGGTGGTTCGCGTCCACTCACCCCGACCAATTAATCACTTAATTCGTCGGCACAGTGCATTTATCTACTATCGTAATCCATTACACCGTACCGTTCAGCCGAGGATCTCCTTCACCACTTTACCAGCGCTTATAATGACACTTAAGTTAGGTTCTGGTTCGCTGAGTCTGCTCAGGTCCTCGATTGGGTTTACTTCAGAAATGAGCAGATCCGCGTACGCCCCAGGCTGGATCAGGCCGATTTTTCCTTCGAGTCCGCATAGCCTCGGGTTTACTACATACATGGAGTGCAAGACGTCGGCTGCAGATTCCAGGTCTGCTCGGATCGAGAACTCCTGGTTTTGTCGCACCTGTGCTTCGCCCAGCAAGTCGGTACCGAACCCAAGCTCAACCCCCTCTCTTCGGGCGATATCAATCGATCGCTGTCCCGCCTCGAACACACCACGATTTTTCTCCAGATTCCGCTCTGACATCCCAAACTTGGCACCGAGTTCACCCATAGCCCGGTAGGTGCTCAAGGTAGGAACCATCGTCACACCGAGAGAGACGAGGTGCTTAGCTGTGGTTTCATCAAGGAGGTTTCCGTGCTCGATACAGCGCACTCCATGGTCGACCGCTAGGTAGATAGCCTCGGGCGAGTAGGCGTGAGCGGTGACGTAGGTATGGCGGTGTTCAGCCTCTATGGTGATGGCTTTGATCTCCTCGGCCGTGTATTGGATGCTGTCAAAGGGATCCGATGGTGAGGCAACCCCGCCAGAAGTCATGATCTTAAGAAAATCAGACCCTTCACGCAGCTCATGGCGAGCCGCCTTCCGAACTGCGTCAGGGCCGTCGGCGATATGGCTGAAACGGCTTGAAACAAGCTCACACCCGCACCCAGGTAGAGGCACGTCTTGAGGCCTAGTGTCTCCATGTCCTCCGGTCTGAGAAAGCACACGGCCAGAGCGTACTATTCTCGGGCCCCGACAGAGCCCAGACTGGACCGCCCGCACCAATCCCCCGATCGCTCCTCCAGTATCCCTGACGGTTGTGAAGCCCCGCTGTATTGTTGCTTCGGCCAAACCCGCCATAGCAAGAGACCACTCAACCTCAGAGAGCCTAAGAGCCCGACCAAAGTTCATGGTAGTCATCGACAAGTGCACATGAGCGTCGATAAATCCGGGAAGTACGTAACGTCCGTGGGCATCGATCTCCAAGTCCGGCTTGACACTGGGTTGCCCTTCAAGCACATCAACGATCACGTCGTTCTCAACGACTATGGAACGTTCACCGATTATCTCTCCCGCTGCCGGGTCCAAAACATTACCGTTGATGATGTTGAGAATCATCTGACGCGCCTCCAGGTCAGCATTCAGTCACCCAATCTTGGTCTACTGATTGCGGGCTGAATCAAGTTAGAATATCGCCGTTGCCACACAGTATAGCGAGGTAATAGCGACGCAAGTAACCCCGATGGTCCGACACGGATCAAAACTTGTCTAGCTTTACTTAGATGCCTCGCAGTCCACATTTCTCGCAATGACCATGACTTGTTCCTTGGAGTCATCACAATCAATGATGTGCCCTTCCGCCAGCCCAGCCATAAACCCGTTATTTTAAGCTTCGCCCGTCAAGGGTTCGCATCTTTCCAGACCGACCTTCAAAACATGCTAAACGCTCGAGTCGGCCTTCCCCTTCAACCCTTTCACCTGGAAGTAGGTTTCTAAGATTACAGAAATGCCACTTATACAGATCAGACACAAATATCTAGAAACGAGGGCCCTATGAATCTAGATTAAGTTCCCGACACGATATCTCGGGTAGAGCGCGGTGGGAGTAATCTTTAGAGAATCACCACTGCTCTCACAGCGAGTGAGACCGCTCAAGCTAATGTGAGAATTGGTTGAAAGATTTGATGACCATAGTTGCGGGGAATTTTCAATACGGACACAGATGAACTCGCCGTAATGATTGCGGCCGCAAAGACACAGCACAAATCCACTAGGTGAATCGTATAATGCATCAGCGCCACAAAACAATTTACCGACTGGACTAGCCAGAAAAGCTCTTCCAATGCTTAGATCCAAGCGACTAACTTATGGCGTGGACGATTACTCGCTCTTTAGATCGCCAAACAGGGAGGCAACGATGCCGATCGCTCCATTCAAAGTAGAAGTAGCCGACCACATCCTTCAAGATCTAAAGGAACGGCTAGACCGTACTCGGTGGCCTGACGAGATTCCTGGCAGCGGCTGGGATTACGGGAGCAATCTGGACTACATCAGGGAATTGGTCGATTACTGGCGCACCGAGTTTGATTGGCGATCCCAAGAGGAGTTCATTAATACCTTTTCCCATTTCAAGACCACTGTTGACGGAATCGGAATCCATTTTATCCACGAGAAAGGCAAGGGGCCAAACCCTATGCCACTGGTGATAACGCACGGCTGGCCAGGAACGTTCTTCGAGATGCACAAGATCATCCCGTTGCTCACCGACCCGTCCAGCCACGGCGGAGATGCTGGAGACGCGTTTGACGTGGTAGTCCCATCGATGCCAGGCTACGGTTTCTCCGATCAACCTGTGGAGAGGGGCGTGGACGTGGCCACCGTGGGAGATATGTGGGCCAAGTTGATGATGGAGGGACTCGGTTATCAGAGATTCGCCGCTCAAGGCGGCGACTGGGGAGCCATGGTTACCAACAAACTGGGTTTCTCATACCCCGAAAACGTCATCGGAATCCATTCAACATTTGTTTCCGCTCGACCTACTCCTTACATGGGACCTGGCTCAAGAGAACTGACTGAAGCGGAAGAAGCACATCTCAGGGAGCGGAATGAGTGGACGGCGGCCGAAGGTGGATATTCACATATCCAGGGCACCAAACCTCAGACTCTTTCCTACGGCCTGAACGACTCTCCGGCCGGATTGGCTGCCTGGATCGTGGAGAAATATCGCAGTTGGAGCGACTGCGGCGGCGACGTGGAATCCCGCTTCTCCAAGGATGTGCTCCTTACCACCGCAACCATCTACTGGGTGACACAGACTATAAACTCCTCTACTCGGTTCTACTACGAGAACAGACGCAAGCCGTGGAATTTGGCCAAGGACGAACGGATCGATGTCCCCTGCGCCATCGCAGTCTTCCCCTATGAGATAAATAGCCCGCCCCGAGAGTGGGCCGAACGCTGTTATAACGTCCAACGGTGGACGGTCATGCCGAGCGGAGGGCACTTCGCCGCCCTTGAAGAGCCGACTAGGTTGGTTGAGGACATCCGAGGCTTCTTCCGGGGGTTGCGGTAACTGGGATGGGGAGTTTATAACCTCCTGGGAAACCGAGGGTGGCGTGACAGGCATATCAGTGAGCCCGGAGGGCAACTTGTACGTGGCCAATTCAGGAGTACAGCAGTTTACTCCCGAAACCGGATCTGGAGTAACTCATCATTCCCCGAGGTGTTCAGATCGGTTGAAACCGCACACAGCTTGTCCTCGTGGGGAGAGTTTGATCGAGACGGGTCGGAGTTGAACTCCTTGCTCATCCGCCGTGGCGGACGCACTCCGTAACCTTTCCCAAGCTCTAGGCCAACTCGCCGACTCTCTGGACACCGAAACACGGTCCGATCGCTCTCTCTGATATTATGGCTGACGGTAACGGACTTAGGACATTGGAATTGGAGTGAATTCCAAGCGCCCAGCAAATAACTTGCTTAGAATCCCGGTCGGTACAAACCGGGTCGGTCGCATGGTTAAGAACGCAGGCTAAATCGTTTCGAGGACAGGACCCGAATTTAAAGGGCAGCCTACCCGACCGGTTGCCTTAGGAAGGTCCCAAGCACTTCGTTGAACCCATCGGGGTTTTGGATGTTGCAGATATGCGCAGCATTAGGTACGGATACGTGCCGGGCGCCTGGCACCATACCAACCAAGTCTTGCATAACTGTCGGTGGCCCGCCTCGCTGATCGTCTGCTCCGCTTATGAAAAGCGTCGGAACACTGATCCGCTCGATTAGGTTCCCAAAATCCAACTTCAAGAACGCAGCGACACATCCGAAGTACCCAAGGGGGTTGGTGCCTAGGATCTGAGCCCGTACTGAGTCCAACACATCTGGATTGGCGGCCTTGAATTCTTCGGTGAACCACCGTTGCACCGTGGTTTCGGCGATCGCTTCCATTCCACCGGCCTTTACCTGTTCGACCAATTCCGGCCATATGGACGCCAACTCCGTAACCATGACCGCACGGCAGGCGCATGGCACCAGGCTCAGAAGTCGGTCCGAATGTTCGATCGCCAGACCAAGTGAGGTAGAGCCGCCAAGCCCAAGCCCAACCAAATGTGACCGACGAATTTCAAGCGTATCCCACAAGCCAAGTACGTCACCAATCAGAATATCAAAGGTGTAATCTCCCTCGGTTGCTTGCGTGCCACCGTGGCCTCGGGAGTCGATTCTCAGGATTCGAAAATCATCTTGCAGCACCGGCACTTGGCCGTCCCACATGGTCGTGTCATTCGCGATACCTGTAACAAAGGTCACCCATGGGGCGCCTTCTCGGCCTTCGACCTGATAGTGAACCCGGATTCCGTTGGCGTCAGCGTACATGTTGCTCCTGTTTATCTCGTTCGCCTCAAGAAGCGGTGCGAAAATTAGCCTCTATATTATTATCATTTTGAGTCAGCCTGTTGACGAACTAAGAACGTGCACTTGTCTACCGTCTCGAACATCTACGGCGGCACCGGCTGGACGTCCCCCTGTACATGCTATCTGGACGGCTCGCTGATACGACAGAGGCTGTCCCGCACGGATATGTTTGTCCAGGGAGTCGGGGACGTACTCCATGGTGATGCAGGCAGTGTCACCCTCCACCTGGAAGTCATGGACACGGGTGACATTTGGGTGGTCGAGGCTGGAGGCGAGTCTGGCCTCCCTTTGGAGGGCCTCTAGGTACTGGGGGTCGTCAGTGACCGGCTGGTTGATGACCTTGACGGCGACGACACGGTCCAGCACGGTGTCCCGGGCACGGTATACCGTACCCTGTCCATCAGCAGCTATCCGCTCGAAGTTTTCGTATCTGCCGATTCGTTGGAACATGACTGTTGCCGGGGATTATAGCGGATGTACGTACTGCGGATGGACCTGGGATTGGGAGGGAACTCAGCGGAGAATGAAGGGAGTTGAACTCTTAGCTTATCCGCCGTGGCGGAAATCCTCCGTAGCCTTTTCCAAACCCTAGGCCAACTCGCTAAGGCTTTAGACAAAGATACACGTGCCGATCGCCCTCTCTGATCTGATGTTAGAAGGTAATAAGCTTGAGTGTCGAGAGTTGACACAGGCCAGCCGCGGCCCGATGAGGCCCTACCCGGCTAGCTCCCCCGCCATCCTGATCGCATACATCTCACTGGCTGACGAAAACCAGCGAATACTGTGTCGTAATCCATCCATAAGTTGACAGAACATGATCCGTTATGTATAATGATATGTAGTGGTTTCGTTAGTTACTCTACTGGTTTCGGAGCAGCCATAGACCGCAGATAGCCTACAAAACACAAGCCATCCCGAGGTGCGCGAGGGACCTGGCCCTTTGACCGCACGCCAACCTTGTCCTAAAGGTGGACCCAGCCCGAAAGGGAACGATGGGCGTTGCATAGGCAACGAAAGGACGCCGAGCTGACCTACAGCCCCGCGTCCGTATCGAGACGGCGCGGGGCTTTTCCTTTTTCGCCAGGTGTTGTCTCCAGGACGCCGGCGGGAGGGCGACCGGACAACATCAACGAAGCGAGACACAGGAGGTAATGACATGTACAGGGCTGATAGACGGTCCCAAAAGAGATTCAGGTCCCGGTACGGCCACTTCGGGATCGGGGCTACCCACATACGGGAAGCGTCCGAGGCGGAGGTGCGCCGGCACGTAGAAAAGGCAGAGTTAAGATCATCCAAGCGAAGGAGGAAGTGATGGGATACACGGTAGAGACCAGGGCCGGCAAGACCGGCCCCATAAACAGGGTGCCGCCAACGCCACGGGTCGGTGACGGTGAGCCCGGCAGGAAACGTACGGTCAACGACCACGACGGCGGAGCTGAGGCCCGGGCCGTCATCAACACCAACAAGTCGCTCAAGGTAGCCAGGGCGGTGAAAGGATGAGAGGAAGAGTGCTTACGAGGCTACATCCTGGCGAAACCCCCTACACCAAACTCTTGAGAGAGGCGCACGAGCAGCCAGAGACGAGAAGCATGCCTACATGCCATGAGCATATCGAAGCCCTGGCCCAGTCCATCCATAGGCAAGAACTGAAAGATGCAGTAATAGTACTGGTTGACCCCGGCATCAGGGAGCCAGACATATTCAGTTGCTTCCTCTGCCAGAAGGATGGGCAACGAGACGAACGGCTGTCCCCCGGTTCTTGCCCGGCCCGGTCCGGGACCATCGGCGGAGACCCGGGGTGATAGCTCCGGACCGCGGCCCAAGCTTAAGACATCCGGAAGACCGGGGGATGCCGGTGTGGTGTTGATGTGGTCCGGCGGAGGGATAACCCGGTCAGATGATAAAGGAGGGTGATATGGCATATGGAGTAGAGATCGAGGCGGACGACATCCGTGGGGTGAAGACGGATTTCCTCAGGGAACTGATCAAGAACACCTCATGGAGCGAGCGTGGGCGCATATCCGGCTTGACTGATCTGGAGCATAAGTTGGTCTGCGGTGTTCAACCCCGTTGGGCCTCCCACGTGTCGTACGGAAGCCTGCTCACTTCCTACCCCACGGAATACGAGGCCATGGTGGAGGAGCTGGTGCAGTGCGACTGGTTGTCCACGAAACGGAAAGACGCCATACAGGCGGAATACCGGGCTCGCATGGAGCGCGAGAAGAAAGAGGCCGAGGAGAGCGCCAGACGGGAAAGGGAAGTACGGGAGAGGGACCGGGAAGCGCTCCTTGCCTGGCGCGAGGCCGGCGGCTTGGAGTAGCTCCTGGCCGGCAGATAGCCCATCAACGATCCCAGGACAGACCAAACAACCCACAGCCGCCGATCGGCACCTGTGGGCGATCATAACGAGGTGAATATATATGAACAACATAGAAAGACAAGAGCAACTCAAAGAGATATCCCGCTACTATCCGATACCCGCAGATTTTGATGTAGACACGATAAGCTGGGTCACCAGCGACGTAGCCATCACATCCGTGGGTGGGGCGGAGGAAGCCCTACTCCAGGAAGGTTGCTTCGTCATCAACGTGGCCGAGGAGATCATCAATGACGCGCACGCTTGCATACCCATAGACCCTTACGTCGAAGACGTAGAACGTCAACGAGAGACGGTGGACCTGGTCTCCGACACGATCCAAAGGGAGCTGGGACATACCGGACGTAAAGTCGTCGTCCACTGCCAT
>CATMOE010000067.1:0-17418 GCA_950072105.1 uncultured Dehalococcoidia bacterium | reverse complement strand
TGGACCATCCAGGACGCCCGGGACGAAGACGCGCTGGAAATGATGATTAACGCCTTCGAGGAGTCGGGCTACGAGATCAAAGCGGTGCTCCGTACCATGTTCAACTCCGACTTCTTCAAGAATGCCCGGTACTCCAAAATTAAGAGCCCGGCTGAAGTGGTAGCTAGTACTTTGAAAATGGTCGGCACCTATCAACTCCCCGAGCCCACCATCCCGGACATCGGCCCCGAATCGACTTACATGGGTCAGTCTCTGCTTGACCCGCCCAGCGTTGAAGGTTGGTACACGGGACAGGAATGGATCAACAGCGGCTCCCTGCTGGCCCGGATCAACTTCGTGGCCGACCGAGTGGCCAACACCAGCCTTCCCGGCATACAGACAATCATCGACCGGATCAAGGACGATGGGGTCAACACTCCCGAGGAACTGGTGGGAGCGTCTCTGGAATATATGGGCTTCCTGGAAGTTGGCGATGTGACGATGTCCCAGTTGCTGGACCATGCCAAAAGCGAAGGCAACATGAACTGGAGCGACGAAAGCGCCTCAGGTACCCGGGTAGGCGAGATGCTGGCCCTGGTCGGCGCCACCACCGAGTACCAGTTTGGATAAATAGCCTCCTCCCCCCCTTGTGGGGGAGGATTGAGGTGGGGGGTATCACCCCCATCCTAGCCTTCCCCCATGAAGGGGGAAGGGACTCAATAAGGAAAAGGAGAAATCGAATGACCTCAACCAAGAAAGACCCGGTCATCGTCGTACTGCAGCTAACCGGCGGCAACGACTATTTCAATACGGTGATTCCTTACAACGACTCCCTTTACTACGACAACCGCCCGGCGGTGGGGTACCAGCAGGACCAGATCATCAAGATTGACGATGAACTGGGCTTCATGCCCACCATGGGTCCGATCAAGGGCCTGTACGACCAGGGTAAGGTCGCCATATTCCACGGCGTCGGTTATGCCGACTCCCCTAGGTCCCATTTCCGCTCCATGGACATCTGGCACACCTGCGAACCGGACAAGGTTGGCACCGAGGGCTGGGCCGGACGTTTGGCCCGGGAACTGGACCCCAACAAAGAGAACGTATTGACCGCCATCAACTTCGGCCACGGCCTGCCCCGCGCATTGGTGGTGCCCGGCGTCCCCGTCGCCGCCATCTCCGATCTGAGCACCTACGGTGTGCTTACCGGCATCGCCGACCAGACCCAGCGCAGCAAGGCCCTTGACCTGTTCGCCCGGATGTACTCCCCGGCGATCGGTTCGGGAATGGTCACCGATTACCTGCGCTCCACCGGCATGGAAGCCATGACCGGCGCCGACATCGTAAAGGTAGCGCCGGAGATTTATTCCTCCAGCGTTGAGTATCCCAACTCCCCAATCGCGGCCCACTTGAAGGACATCGCCCAGGTGCACTTGGCTGACCTGGGGACGCGGATTTTCTACACCCAGCACGCCAGCTTCGACACCCACGCCGGTGAGGCCGCTGCCCACCCCAAGCTGTGGCAGGACGTTTCCGAAGGCATCGCGGCCTTCTTCGAGGACCTGCACGCCCACGGCGAGGGTGAGAACGTAGTGATGTATCTCTTCTCCGAGTTCGGACGCCGGGTTCGCGACAATGGTTCGGGGACGGACCACGGCGCAGCCGGCGTGGCCTTCGCCATCGGCGACACGGTTAAGGGCGGCATGTACGGCCAGTACCCGTCGCGCAAGCCCGAGGACCTGGAGCAGGGCGACCTGGTTCCCAACTACGACTTCCGCGGCCTGTACACCACCCTGGTCGAGGACCACTTCGGTCTGGACGCTAAGCCCATCGTTAACGGCGACTTCGAGAAGCACAGCTTCCTCTAGGCCGTCCAATCAAACGACTAGCTGACCTGAGAGGCCGGAATGGTCTCCGGGTAGAACCTGACTTAGGCAAGGGAGGAAGGTACATGTCGGAGATAACACTAGCGCCAGGCAGATGCTGGCAGTACAGCCACTATGTGGGCCGGCGCGCCACCGCAGGAATGGGATTTAGTCAGCCGGTGGGAGTGGCCGCCGGTAAGGACGGCGTGTTGTTCGTCGCCAACCGGGCTTCGCCGAGGATCACCAAAGCGACGATAGACCAAGACTTCATCAGCGAGTTCGGGCGCGGGGGCGATGAGCAGGGTCAATTTACTTGGCTTACCGCCATCGTTTTGGACCAGGACGAAAGGGTTTACGTCGCTGACGAGTGGCTCAACCGCATAACCATATTCGACGCCGACGGCAATCTGCTCAACACCTGGGGCGAGGCAGGAGATGGGGAGGGTCAGCTCAGCGGACCGTCCGGCCTGGCCTTTGATGCCGACGACAACATATGGATCGTCAATAGCTTGAACAGCCGCGTCCAAAAATTCACCAAAGACGGCAACCACCTGGGTGGATTCGGCGTCAAGGGCAGCGCTGAAGGGGAACTGGACATGCCTTGGGGCATAACCATCGACAACAACGGCGATGTATATATCGCCGACTGGAACAACCATCGCGTTCAGAAGTTCTCCACCGGCGGCACCCATCTGCGCACCTTCGGCTCGGGAATTTCCACCGGGGTCTCCCCCGATGGAGGCACCCCGTACATGCATGCCACGGTTCGGGAGATTGAAGCCAACCCCAACGATTTGAACCACCCCACCGGAGTGGCGGTCGACGGCGAGGGCGATGTGTACGTGGTGGACTGGATGAACGAGCGGGTAGTCATCTTCAACGCCGAGGGCCAGACCATGGCTACCCTTAGGGGAGAAGCCCGGGGCCTATCCAAGTGGGCGGAGATGTCCATAAACTCCAACCCGGACATGGGACTGGCCCGGCGCCGGGTCAAGAATCCGGAAGTACAGAACTACTTCCGTATGCCGGTAGCCTGTATCTTCGACCAGCCAACCAACCGGCTTATCGTGTGCGACACCCATCGGGGACGGTTGCAGATATACGAGAAGGACACCGGCTACAACGACCCCCAATTCAACCTGTAGCCAGCGCCTGGACCCATCAGCGTTCTAAACCGGAGCCCTGGAATTGGGCTCCGGTTTTTTTAAGATTGGATGTTATGGCCCAAGATTGAGACCACGTAAAAACCCCTGCTGTGCTATCATTTGTTCCACACTCGGTCGCTGTTGACAAAGAAATGCGTACCGGATATATTTTCGCCGTCCGATCTGGTGTTCGGGGTTGGGGAAATTCCGGGTAGTCTGGCACTCCGGTCTACATCCAAAGAGGGGTTCATGGACTTCAAATATCAGTACACTCAGGAACAGGAAGACTTCCGCGAAGAAGTCCGCTCCTGGCTGGAAGAGAACGTTCCCGTTGCGATGAAGGCGCCGGTCGACCGGCTTGACCTGACCGAAGAGCACCACCGGTTCTGGCGAGAGACCCATCAGAAGATAGCGGAGAAGGGCTGGCTGTACCCCACCTATCCCAAAGAGTACGGCGGCGGCGGACTCTCAGGAGAACACGAGACCATTATCCAAGAAGAGTTCGAGCGCTTCAGGGTAGTCCCCGACTTCACCAACCGGTATATCTTTCCCACTATGTTGGTCTGGGCCACCGAAGAGCAGAAGCAGAAGTACCTTGCTCCCATACTGAAAGCGGAGAAAGTGGCCTTCCAGAACTTTACCGAGCCCAATGCCGGCTCAGACCTGGCCTCGCTTCAGAGCCGGGCGGTGCGCGACGGCGACGACTGGATAATATCGGGGCAGAAGACCTTTATCAGCGGCCACGGAGACCCGGACTACCTATTTGGCCCCATCGTCACTGACACCGACGCCCCTAGGCATCGCAACCTGGGGTACTTCCTCATCCCCTGCCCGTCGCCGGGATTGGAGCTAACCCGGTTGAACCTGCTTACCGGGCACGACCAGAGCTTTATCTTCATGGATAACGTTCGAGTTCCCGGAGACTGTTTGATCGGCGGTGAGTTGGAAGGTTGGCAAGTCACTCAAACCACCCTGGAGATTGAGCACGGGGGACGGGGCATCGCCCTTCCCATCGACGAAGCCCTGGAAAACCTGCTGAAGTACACCAAGGAGATCCAGCGCAACGGAGAGCCGGTGGGAAACGACCCTGTGCTACAGCAACTGGCGGCGGACGCTTACATCGACTCGCGTATCAACACCCTCTTCGCCCAGCGTAACTACTGGATGTACCAGGCTCGCCAGGAAATGACCTACCACGGGTCCCAGAGCGACCTGTTCCGCAAGACTTTCCGTATCAGAAATGCGGACCGGACCAGGGACATTATGAACATGTACTCATTGTTAGGCGTCGGCGACCCTCGGGCGCCCTTCGGGGGACAGCCCGAGGTCTATCAGCGCAGCAGCTTGACCGGCGCCCATCCCGGCGGCACGCTGGAAGTTCAGAAACTCATCATCAGCCGGCGTTTGGGCATCAGCCGCACCAGAGAGCGGGCCGCCGCCACGCCATCCACATCCGGCGTTCAGGGCGTCTAAACACCGAAGACCTGAATCAGTCCGGCGCCGCGTGAGGTGGACCATTCAATTCGAAAGACCTTATACCCAATCTCAGCAAGACTTTCGGATCGTGGTCCGGGATTGGCTGCTGCAACACTCCCCCGGTGACTTGCGCATCCCGCCCGACGGCAGCCCTCTCCAACCGGAGACCCAAACCCGCGTAAAAGATTTCAGACGGGCATTGGGTTCTCAAGGCTGGCTCGCCCCTACGTGGCCCAAACAATACGGCGGCGGTGGGCTAAATCCCGCCCTGGCCGAGGTTATACAGGAAGAGATACAAACCCTCGGCTTGCCGGCCATGGGCGACAACAGCCGCTGGATCCCGGCCGTTATGGTCTGGGGCACCGAAGACCAGAAACAGCGATACGTCCTTCCGGCATTGCGGGGTGAAACGATCACCTGGCAAGCGTTCAATGAGCCCAACAGCGGCTCCGACTTGGCATCGATCCAGACCCAGGCCGTCGCCGACGGGGAAGATTTTCTGATCAACGGCCAGAAATCGTTCATCACCGGCCGCTTCGACCCGGACTATCTGTGGACGCTGGTGGTGACCAACCCCGACCGCCCGGGGCGGTTGAACCTTGGCTTGTTCATGGTGGATGCCAACTCCCCGGGAATCACGATAACCACCCAGCGGCTGTTGACGGGCAGCGAGCGAAAAGTCGTCCTAGACGGGGTCCGTGTCTCCGGCAACTGCCTGGTCGGCCTGCCCTACCAGGGTTGGGAGATCGCCCAGTCCATACTGGAAGAAGAGCGAGGCGGCGCTGCCCACCGGCCTTCGGAAGATGGAACGGTGGAAAGCATCCATGAGTACCTCCGCCAAGAGGGCGGGCAGGAGCGCTGAGGATTACCGGTGGACTTTACCTATAAATACACCGATGGGCAGCAACGTTTTCGGGGCGAGGTCCAGTCCTGGCTGAAAGCCAATCTGCCCCATGAGGTGCAAGACTCCTCCGGCCAACCGGTGCTGGACCAGACTAGTTGGGGAGTGTGCGCCGCCCTCCGTGAAAAGTTGGGCGCCAAAGGCTGGCTAGCCTCCCAGGAGCCGATGGAGCGGGTCGGAAAGGGATTGGACCCCGCCGATGCGACTGTCCTTTTTGAGGAACTGGACGCCAGGGGGCTAGGATGGCTCTTGGAAGAGACTGCCGGTGCGTTACGAGCCATCGCACGATGTGACGCCCAGGGCGACCGGGAATCTTGGGCAAACGCCATTGCGAACGGCCGGATAGGTTGTTGGCGGTCCCAGATTGACTCCATAGATGATTTGGACCCCGGCGATTGGGGGATCCAAGTAACCCGAGACGCCGACGATCGGATTCTAGACGGCGAGGGCATTTTTCAGGGACGTGACCCAGCTCCCGGATACCTGTGGACCTTGGCGGTCCATGACCCTGAAGGTGATCCTGAGCAAGCATTCAGCGCGTTTCTGATTCCTCCGAATCTGGACGGCATTTCCATCCATCCTGTTCGGCGGATGTCACCGGACCCGGCCCATCGGATATGTTTCGACCAGGTTCGTGTGCCGCCCCACTGTCTGCTGGGTCAAGAAAAAGACGGATGGGACCTTGCCCAGTCCACTTTCCCTATCCCATTCGCGACGGCCTACACATCGGTTCAAGACCAGCCGCTGGACGACCTGTTGGATTACGCCAGGACAACCACGGTCCAAGGCGTCTCCATAGCCGCCGAGCCGGTCCGCCAACAACTGCTTATGGAAGCCTACATCAACAGAGGCATCCAACGGCTGTTCCGGATGCGGGATACCTGGATGAGGTCAACGGGAACAGCCCTAACTTATCACGCCGCCCAGACCCGACTCTGGGAACAGCGCTCGGCGCTCCGTCTGTCCGAGATCACGCGGGAAGTCCTGGGCGTCTACGCCCTGTTGGACCATCGGGACCCCAGAGCGCCCAATAACGGAAACTTCGAGTTGCAACAAAGACTCGCCTTAACTAATAGTAGCGCCTCCGGAAGCGACTCGAAGATTATAGCCCGCGCGCTGGGGTTGGCTAGCCAGGAACCAGAAAGAGTTGGGAGTTCGGCCGGTTAATCCAGCCTATAGCCTGTAGAGAAAATCGGCCGTTCCCTAGGAAGCCAAAGAACGCAAAATATCATCAGGAGACCGTCATGGACCTAGCCCTGAATGAAGTCCAAACCATGCTCCAGAACTCTGCCCGTGAGTTCATGGAAGCGGAGATGCCAAAGTCGCGGGTTTTGGAGATCGACGACAGTCCGTCGGGATTCGCCGTAGATCTGTGGGAAAAAATGTGCGGTATCGGCTGGTCCGGGATGGCCGTGCCGGAAGAGTACGGCGGATCGGGCAATTCCTTCACCGACCTGGGCGTGATCTACGAGATGATGGGCTACTACGCCTGCTCTAGCCCCCACCTCTCGTCGGCTGTTCTGTGTTCCCAAGTGATTCTCGAGGCGGGAAATCAAGAGCAGAAACAGGCACTTCTGCCACCGATCGCGTCGGGCCAGCAGATATTCTCTCTAGCCTTGACCGAGCCTGAGTACGGTTGGGGCGCTGACACGGTCCATCTCCAAGCCACCCGCCACAACGGCTCTTTCACCCTGGAAGGCGACAAGCTGTTCATTCCCGACGCCAACGTGGCCGACCGGCTGCTGGTGGTGGCCCGAACCACCGCCGGAGCGGACCCCGAACATGGCATTTCCATCTTCATAGTTGATAAGGACGCGCCAGGGGTCTCGGTGCGGGTTCAAACCGGTTGGATCGGTCCCAAGGTCTGCGAGGTCAACTTTGCCAATGTGTCAGTGTCCGAATCCAATGTCTTGGGTCCGGTGGACGGCGCCTGGCCGGCCATTGCCACTTCGTTGGACCGAGGCACCGCCTTACTGTGCGCCTATATGGCCGGTGGGACCCAAAAAGTATTCGAGATGGCCCGGGATTACAGCCAAACCCGCATCGCTTTCGGCGTGCCCATCGGTACTTTCCAGCGGGTCCAGGACCACGTCATCGACGCATTGAATGAAGCGGATGCCGCAAAATGGTCCGCTTATGAGGCCCTATGGAAACTGGATCAAGATGATCCAGGGGCATCGCTGTCCATCTCAATGGCCAAAGCAGTGGCTAGCACCGGGTTCCCCAGCGCATGTGAAGCTTCTCACCACGTTCATGCAGGCATCGGCACAGACCTGGAGTTCGGCCTCACCCAATACACCAAGCGGGCGCGGACACTGCAACATTACCTTGGGGACGCTATCTACCACAAGGCCCGCATGGCCAAGCTCCTAGCGGTCTAGATCTACACTCTCCAACTCGGTAGGGAGCCAGACAATGGAAGGCGTCACCACCATAACAAGCATTCAGCAGATCTCTCCCACCGTAAAGGTCTTTGGATTCGACCTGGGGGGAGTAGAACTTGATTTCTTGCCGGGGCAATGGGTGGACCTGTACGTCGACACGGGCCTCTCGGTACAGGTGGGAGGTTATTCCATAATCTCGACGCCCTTGCAGCAAGGAATCATCGAACTTGCGATCAAGAGATTACCCCAAGGCCGGGTGGCAGCCTACCTTCACGATCACGCCAAAGTAGGAGATGAGGTCGAGCTGCGCGGAGGTTCCGGGGGATTCCATTTCGAACCGGAATGGCAAGGCCCATTAGTGCTGATTGCCGGGGGTATAGGCATCACCCCATTGATCAGCATATTGCGCTACGTGGACCAATCCCGTCTGGAAAATCCGGTCGAACTGATCTACAGCGCCAGCCAGCCCTCGGAACTCCTTTTCCGGGAAGAGATCCAAGCCATCGCAGACCGCAATACCGGGATACGCTGCGCTTTCACCGTATCCCGCCCCCAGGGGGGAGCTTGGGACGGGCGAGTGGGCAGGATAGACCTGGAGTTGCTCCGGGAGCACGCTCCGACGCAGGACAGCCTGTACTACGTTTGCGGCCCCCCCTCGTTCCAAGACGATCTTTCAGTCCTGGTGAGCAATCTGGGAGTCGAAGCTTCGATGATCAGAGCGGAACGGTGGTGGTAGCGGCCATTCGGCTTTTCTTTTAGATCCCCGGCTTAGACGCCCCAGGTCTTGCCGAATTCAGCCCGGTCCACCACACGTCCGGTGAAAGTCTTGGCGTTCTGGATGGCCAACCAGGCCGATGCCTCTCCAACAACTTCCGGCGATTCCCACCCGGTCCAATCGAAATCGGCTGGACGCACCAGCACGGCGCCCTCGGTCTTGATCCCGCCTGGATTCAGGGCGTTGACCGCTATGTCGTGCTCCTCCAATTCTTGGGCCAAACCAAGGGTCATCATGTTCAGGCCTGCCTTGGTTACGGAGTAGCTTATGCCGTTGGGCCGGACCCTCTCAGCCGCCCCGGATGTGATGTTGATGATACTTCCGCTGCTCTGCTGAACCATGATGGGGGCCAGATACTTGCAGCATAGGAAAGGACCCCTCAGGTTCACCCGCATGGTCAGGTCCCAATGGCGTGTTTGAAGATCCAAAAGGCCGACATTTACCTGAACCCCAGCGTTGTTCACCAGTACGTCGATACGCCCGTAGGCTTCCACCACCGCGGCCGCCAGCGCCTCGACCTGCTCCTCGTCGGTCACGTCACAACGGAAAGCCATTGCCTGGCCTCCGGCGTCTTGTATTTCCTTTACGGTGAGATGGATGTTGCCGGGGAGCCTGCCCCCTTCCTCTTCACTGCGGGCCACCACCGCCACTCGGGCGCCTTGCTCACCAAATATATTTGCTATACCCTTGCCGATGCCCCGGCTGCTGCCGGTGACCACCGCCACCAATCCTTCCATACTCATCGCTATCTCCTAGGATATGGGCTGATAGAAAGCTCAGAGTATAGTGTTCTCCCAATTACGGCAAGCAAACAAAAGAGGCGCCGGCCCATCCAAAACGGGCCGGCGCCTGGTTCGGAAACAGTTTCCTGAGGAATCTGTCTAATTCAGCTCCATGATGGCTTTCAACTCGGGCGGGGTAGTCCGGTTCACGATGACTACCGCTCCCTTGTTGGGTTTGACTTGAATGGTGAATTCTCTGCTCTTGGGGAGCAAGGGGCTTAGGTTAGTCAGCGTAATGGTCATGTCTACCTGCTCACCCGGGTCCACCAAGTCACCGGAGCCGATAACCCAGCTGGTGGCCCATGAACACTCGGCGGTGTCAGCATCCCCGTCGAAACTCTGGGGGTTCTCGCAGTTGATTGCCTGGTTGTCATCCAGGTAGGTTACCACCACACCGGTGGTGGAGAGGTCCACCGCGTCCGACGCTTGGGCGGCGCTGCTCAGTGTGAACTTAACGGTATCAATGAAGGTCTTGGCGCTGTTGGAGTCGCCAATGACCGAGCCCCTTACGCTAATGGTCGACGAAGTTTCCTCCAAGCCTCCCAACACGGTTTCTTTGCTCTTTTCCGAGCTGAGCAGTCCCGTACTGAGGACGGCGAAAGCGAAAACCGAGGCAACCACGACGAAAGCGATGAGTTCTATGGCCGTTTCAAGACCGGTGATTCCTTTCTGGTTGGCTTGCAACTCAGCCGCTCTACCTAACGGTCTTTTTATTAGATTCCTCATGGTACCTCTTGCAACCTTTCCTAATAATCTCACTACGTTGGCCTGGAGTTTTGATCGATCAACGACTCGCCATGGTCAGTTAAGAGCCTGGATCGCCTTGAATTCAGGAGGTGTCATCCGGTTGACGATGATCACCGCTCCCTTGTTGGGCTTAACTTGTATGGTGAATTCCTTCTTAAGTCCTAGGACCGGTGTCATGTTTTAAAGGTCAACGGTTACGTCTACCTGCTCACCGGGGTCCACCAGATCACCGGAACCGATGATCCAGGACGTGGTCCAGAAACAGTAGGAATTTCCCGACCCCGACGCGTTGGTACAGTTTAGGGCCTGGTCCTGATCCAGGTATGTGATTACCACGCCGGTGCTGGAAAGGTCCACCGCGTCCGCGGCTTGTGCGGCACTGGGCAGGGTGAACTTGACGGTATCTAAGGCGGTTTTGCCCGAGTTGGCGTCGCCGATAACGTCGCCGCGTACACTCAATGTAGAGGAGGTTTCTTCCAGCCCGCCCAACACCGTCTCTTTACTCTTTTCTGAGCTGAGCAAACCGGTGCTTAGAACGGCGAAAGCAAACACAGAAGCAACCACCACGAAAGCGATGAGTACGATGGCCGTTTCAAGACCCGTGATTCCCCTTTGGTCCCGATACAACCCCGGCAACCCTTGTTGCGAATTCATATTGAGTTTCCTCATGGTTGGTGTTTAAACCTCTCCCAGCTATATATCTGATTTGGCAGTCTACACTTTGTCTAGACCAAAAGTCTTGAAACTTCGAGCAAGTTTGGGTTCTTCTACGACGAAGAGTGCTACTATGCCAACCGTCTGAGCCTAATACCGTTACGTTATGTAATACGCTTCCTTTGCGGAGGCGGTCCGGGCGATCGTCGCAATCGGAACAGATCGATTCGCTAAAGATATCCGAAAACGAGCCCGGCTTAGGCGCCAGTTCCATCCAGCGGCGCCGCTACCTACCATTGACACTTGGCTGCTAACATAAATTTCTTGCGGCGGAACATCCGCCGGGTTATACTCCGTGGGCTTAAGTGTACGCAGAATTCGATTTCCAAGTCTAGCCGCGGTGGATTTCCGCCCGTGTTTACGGTCGTATCCTATACTAGCCTCTCCCGCTTGCTCATCTGCCTGACCCAACCTTTCGCGGTTCGCGTAGCGGGAGCTAATGAGACCAAACCGGTACCTACAACCATGATTCAACGAGCCCGTCAGACATGAAACCAGCCAGATTCGACTACTACTCTCCAAGCTCTCGAGACGAAGCTCTAGAGTTGCTCGGCCAATACGGCGACGACGCCAAAATATTGGCCGGTGGACAGAGCTTGATGCCCATGATGAACATGAGGCTTGTTCGCCCGAAAGTTGTGATTGACATCAACCGAATAGCCGGCCTGTCACATATCTCGCCCAGGCGGGATGCCGGATTAGCCATCGGCGCAATGACCAGGCAACGGGAATTGGAGAGGTCGGCACTGGTTCTGGAGACAGCTCCTTTGCTGTCTTGGGCCATTCCTTACATCGGACATTTCCAGATACGCAATCGGGGCACCGTGGGCGGCAGCCTGGCCCACAGCGACCCCGCCGCGGAGATTCCGGCGGTTTGCCTTACCTTAGAAACCGAGTTTGAACTTGCAAACAGTGGCGGGGAACGTACCGTCAAGGCGGAAGACTTCTTCTTGAACCACCTGACCACCGCCCTTGAGCCGGTGGAATTGCTGACTCAGATCCGAATACCTCAAACCGTAGGGAACTGGCGATGGGGGTTCCAAGAAGTCTGCCGCCGCGACGGAGACTTCGCTTTGGTGGGGGCGGCCACCATGTTACATCTAGACGATAAAGGCATCTGCCTTGAGGCTCGGATAACGACATTCGGCGCCGGAGGCACACCGATGAGGATGGACGCGGCGGAAGTGTATCTATCCGGCTCTTCAGTGAGCACGGATGACCGGTCGGAGGCCGCCCGGTTGGTTTCAGATGCCCTGGATCCCATCTCTGACATCCACGCGTCCGCCAAATACCGCCAGGACGTGGCCGGCGTCATGGTCCGCCGGGCACTGGAGCAGGCCTTGCTCCCCCAAGCGTTGCCCTTTAATGAAGGAGAAGACGCCGCATGACCACTGAACGCAACATAAGGTTGACAGTCAACGGCAAGGCATACGAAAGCCTGGTGCCGGTGCGGATGACCTTGGTCGACTTCCTTCGAGGCGAACTAGACCTTACCGGTACCCACGTCGGCTGTGAGCACGGCGTCTGCGGCGCCTGTACTATTTTGGTGGACGGTAGCGCCATGCGGTCATGTTTGATGCTGGCGGTCCAGGCCGATGGGGCCAGCCTGATGACCGTGGAGGGACTGGCCGACGGACCGGAACTTCATCCGCTTCAGCGGGCATTCCAGCGGAATCACGCTCTTCAATGCGGGTTTTGCACCCCAGGTCTGTTGATGACCGCCTACGAATTTCTCAGAGATACATCCAATCCCACCGAAGAGCAGGTTCGAGAGGGAATCTCCGGAAACATCTGCCGCTGCACCGGATATGCCCCGATCGTTCAGGCCATTTTGGACGTCAGCCAAGAGGCTGGATAAAGCGGTCCCGGACCCTCCGCCAGTCCCCCCGTCCCTAAACCGAGTCCCTCAAAGGGGAATGCTATGGTCCAACAATATATCGGCGCCTCAATCACTAGAAAAGAGGACGAGCGATTCCTAACCGGACGGGCAACCTTCGCCGACGACGTGAAGCTGCCCGGCATGCTCCATGCCACATTCGTGCGCAGTCCCCATGCCCACGCTCGGATCGTAGCCATCGACACCACGGCAGCCTTGGCCATGCCGGGAGTCGTGGCCGTCTTTACCTACGACGACATCGCCGGCATGGCCAAGGCTATTCCGGTCAGGTTGTACCCACTACCAAGCCTGGAACCCTTTCTACAATATCCCCTAGCTCAAGACAAGGTCAGATATGTGGGGGATCCGGTGGCAATCGTGATCGCGGATAGCCGCTATTTGGCCGAAGACGCCCTAGACGTCATAGACGTGACCTATGAGCCTTTGCCGGCCGTCGTTGACATCGAAGAGTCGCTACGGGATGAGATTATCATCCACGAGGCGCCGGGAACCAACCTGGCAGCGCACTACGTTGTCTCCACCGGCGATATCGATCAGGCATTTAGAGACGCCGAATATACCCGCAAAGAACGCTTCAAGACCAACCGCCACACGGGCAACCCGCTGGAAACCCGGGGAATGGTAGTGGCCTACGACGCGGGCGAACTGACGGTTTGGGGAGCCACCAAAGTACCCCACTTTAACCGGGAGGTATTGTCTTCTCTTCTGGACTTCCCCGAAGAGAAGATGCACTTCGTTGAAGGCGACGTGGGTGGGGGATTTGGCATACGCGGGGAATTTTATCCGGAAGATTTCCTGGTCCCCTTCGCGGCGATCCGGCTGGGCAGGCCGGTAAAGTGGACGGAAGACCGGCTGGAGCACCTTATCGCCGCCAACCATTCCAGGGATATTCTCTGCGACATAGAGATCGCCATGAAAAAAGACGGCACCATCTTGGGGATCCGGGCCCAGGTCTACGGCGACATGGGCGGGTACATCCGGACGCATGGCAGCCTGGTGCCCGCTTCAACCGCGGGCCTGCTGATGGGCCCTTACAACGTGCCGGCCTACGAGTGCGGCGTACATTGCGTGATAACCAACAAGACCGGCGTGGGGACTTTTCGAGCGCCGGGTCGATACGAGTCCTGTTTCATCCGGGAGCGCTTACTGGACATGGCCGCGGCGGACCTGGGGATAGACCCGGCGGAATTGCGCTTCAAAAACTTGATTCAGCCATCCCAGATGCCTTACAACGCGGGACGCACCCGGGCCGACGGCGACACTATATTCGACAGCGGCAACTATCCCCAAGCATTGACCCGGGCGTTGGACGAAATAGGCTACGAGGAAACAAACCCCAAGCGATGGGTGGATGATGCCGGGCGCTACCACGGCATCGGCATCGCCACATACGTCAAGAATACCGGCCGGGGCCCCTACGAAGGCGCCCGAATAGTGATAAGCGGCACGGGAGACGTTGACGTATATCTAGGTATCACCACCATGGGCCAGGGCCATGAGACCACCATGGCCCAGATCTGCGCCGATAGCTTGGGCGTCTCCATGGATGCCGTCACCATCTACCACGGCAACACCGACTATATACCCTTCGGCGGCGGCACTTACGGCAGCCGGGGCACGGTGATGGGGGGCAACGCCGTACACCTGGCCTGTCAAAATATGAAGGAACGGATCCTAAGCCTGGCCAGCACGTATCTTGACACCGAGCCGGCCAACCTGGTCTTACAAACAGGCGAGATATTTCGTAAGGGCGCGGAGCAGGGACCGGCTTTGCTGAGCTTGGGAGAGATCGCAGGTCTAGCCGAGAACCCTGGATTCAATGAAGAAGGCTCGGGGACTCTGGAGATAACAGCCTACTTTGAAGCGGACCAGCTTACCTTCAGTTACGGGAGTCACGCCGCCCATGTAGCCGTGGACCCGGAAACCGGCAAGATAGAAATCATTCGTTACGTGGTGGTGGAAGACATCGGCCGCGCCATCAACCCGTTGATGGTCCACGGTCAAGCAGTGGGGGGCGCTGCCCAGGGCATCGGCGCTACCTTATTGGAGGAACTAGTCTACGACGACTCCGGACAACTTCTGGCCGGCAGTTTCATGGATTATCTGCTACCCACCAGCACGGACGTACCACCGATAGAGAGCATCGTTCTGGAAGAGGCGCCCTCACCGTTGAACCCATTGGGAGTGAAGGGAGCCGGCGAGGGTGGAATCGTGGCAACCGGAGCGACACTGGCCAATGCCGTGAGCAACGCCCTGGCGCCCCTGGGCGTTCAGATAACCCAACTACCCCTCAGCCCGAGTTTTATCGCCAAGCTGCTCAGCGGCTAAGGCATCCCGGCCTGCTACCAAGAAACGGTCCTGCTTCCCACCGTGCGCCAAATGGCCGCTACTCAGAATAACGCCCGATCGGCCCTGTCCGCACCCCAATCTCAACCCAAATGTGATTAGAAATGCCATGTCCGTTATAATGTAACCGACCGAGTGGGCACGTCATGAAAATATCAAACAGCCAGTCTCGGAAACCCAGAACTGACCTGATGAGATCGCAAAGCAACCCTCCAGCCAAAATCCGGCTTTCGTTATGTTAAACGGCTTTCTTGAAAACGCATCTGCCTGGGACGGCCTTTTAGAGAACGGCCTCTTCCATGTATCAGGGAAGATTGTTGTCGCCGGACCTACTTTTCTTTGGCCCACGGAATTGCTGCTGGCGGGACTTTTCATCATTATTCTGTTCGCAATATTCCTCCTGGGCAGCGCGGTCATACGCCGGTTCGACAAGCGGGAAATGTCGTTCGTCGAGGACCAACTAAGGGAGATCCGGGTGGTCGAGGCACAACTGGCGGAGCGGACCAAAGACCTGGAGCGCTCGAACCATGACCTGGCTCAGTTCGCTTACGTCGCGTCTCATGATCTGCGGGCGCCGGTTAGGGCGATGAAAAGCTTCGCCCAAATATTGGTGAATGATTATACGGGCCGGCTAGACGCGGAAGCTGACGAACACCTGGGATTCATCGTGGACGGAGCCAACAGGCTAGAGTCTTTGATCAACGACCTATTGGCCTATTCCCGGATAGACACCCAGGGGAAAGTTTTCGAACCTGTGGATTGCTCAGCAGTTTTCGACCAAGTGAAAACCGACCTTTTGATGGACTCCGATCATGCGGAGGCAGCGGTTACCAGGGATGACCTCCCAACAGTAATGGCGGACGGCACCCAGATGGTGCAGTTGTTCCAAAATCTGATCAGCAACGGCATCAAGTTCCATGGCGAGGCCCAACCGGTGGTGCATATGTCTGCTGAACGAAACGAAAAGGAGTGGCTGTTTGCGGTCCGCGACAACGGTATAGGCATCGATCCGGAACACGTGGAGCGAATCTCTGCCATGTTCCAACGTCTGCATACCCAGGAAGAATACCCAGGCACGGGAATGGGCTCGGCCATCTGCAAGAAAATCGTGGAACGGCACGGCGGCAAGATCTGGGTTAAGTCCAAGATTGGAGCAGGGAGCACTTTCTTCTTCACCATCGAGGCGTCGGGAGTAACGTAGCATTGGAAAATAGACAGGCTGAAATTTTGCTGATCGAAGATAGCCTGCCTGACGTGCGGCTTACGGAGAGGGCATTGAAGAATGGTACGCTGACGAAACAAGTCAGCGTAGTGCGGGACGGCGAGCAAGCCTTGGCTTTCCTCCGGCGCCAGGGCGAATACGCGAACGCGCCGCGCCCGGACATCATACTGCTGGACTTAGGGCTTCCCAAGAAAAACGGCGCCGAGGTTTTGGCAGAGATTAAAAAGGACCCCGCGTTGAAACGCATACCCGTCATAGTCCTTACCTCGTCCGACGCTGAAGAGGACGTCTTAGACACTTACAACCATCATGCCAACGCCTACACCAAGAAACCTGTAGACATGGACGAGTTTGTCAGAACCATCAAGATGATAGAAGATTTCTGGCTCAGCCTGGTAATCCTTCCCAGGAGGGAAATCTGAATGGACGAAAACCAGATCAAAGTCCTATTGGTGGAGGACGACCCGGCCGACGCCCGGTTAATTGAAAGGACGTTGGCCCAGAGCGAACGGATCAAGTTCGGTCTAACCCACGTTATGAGGCTGGGCGATGCCCTTTCCCGTCTTGCCGAAGATAGCTTTGACGTTGTCCTGTTGGACTTGGGTCTTCCCGACTCCTGGGGACCTGATAGCTTTATCGAAACCCACAAACAGGCTTCGACCGTGCCCACCATTATCCTGACCGGTCTGGACATTCAGGCCTTTGCCATTGAGGCCATGCAGTTGGGCGCCCAGGATTACCTAATCAAAGGGCACATAGATACTAATATTCTAAAAAGCTCCATCCGGTATTCCATCGAGCGCAAGCATTTAGAATTTGAAACCAACGCCGCCCGGGAGGCCGCGTTGGAAGCGAGAAGGACCACCGCCGAATTCCTGGCCAACATGAGCCACGAGATACGCACTCCGCTCAATACCATGATTGGGTCCGCCAGCTTGCTGCTCGACAGCTCTCTGACTGAAGATCAGCGCGAGGTGGATGTCTATGGTCCACACCAGCGGAGAAGGCCTGCTCGGCTTGATAAACGACATCTTGGACATTTCCAGGATCGAGGCAGGCCGGTTGCCCATTGAGCCCGTCCTTTTCAACTTGGAATCGGTGGTTCGAGAGGTCGCCGAACTGGTAGCCGTGAAGCCAACGGAGAAGGAACTTCAGGTCAACGTCCAATATCCAGCGGCAGTGCCC
>CATMOE010000066.1:0-18901 GCA_950072105.1 uncultured Dehalococcoidia bacterium | reverse complement strand
GGGCTGTACCTGTCCGACAACCAGCTGACGGCGCTGCCGCCCGGGATAGGTGAACTGACCAACCTGACCTATCTGTACCTGTCCGACAACCAGCTGACGGCGTTGCCGCCCGGGATAGCTGAACTGACCAACCTGACACGGCTGGAGTTGGGCAACAACCAGCTGACGGCGCTGCCGCCCGGGATTGTCGACTTAACTGGGCTGTCCACATTGAAGATATGTCAAAATCAATTGACCGGGGTGCCAGTCAGAATGAATCGGTTGGCCAAACTTGAAGAGTTGGATCTTTCGGATAATGCACCTACTGTTCTACCACCTGATATCGAGGAACTGATATGACGGAGGATCGTTAGACTGACTGGAAACCCGCTTTCGGAGGGACCATAACGTATTTCTGATTTAAGTATTGTTTGGGACCCTCTTGGCGACCCATAAACGCCCTTGATTTGCCCTCGTTTATAGTCTGTCCATGGGCGTTTATAACTGTTCCCAGGTTCCATGATGAAACCCAAAAGCACTATGTATCACGCCTGAACACGTTAACCGAATAACTCTTAATCAGTAGGCCCTTGGTTCGATCCCACAGTGTCATTAGATACTAATCAGCAGTGGTTCTTAGGTATAAAAAGCCCCTCCAAACGTGGAGGGACCAACGAAGATGATCGTTGAACATGGGACGACGCTGGGGTTTTGCCCCGGAGTTCATTGAATATTGTTAGTGCTCGACAAATTAGGTAAAAAAAATGGTCGGAGTGAGTGGACTCGAACCACCGGCCTCTTCGTCCCGAACGAAGCGCGCTAGCCACTGCGCTACGTCTTAGATATACCCAATCCGACTGGTTAGATCGGGCTTGTAACCGGCGGAGCTTGACTCCTAAGCCACTCTTTTCAACCAAGCGATCGAACCGATTTGAATCCACCGAGACTCCTGGGAAGTTAGTTGCTGGGCGGTTGGACTCTACTCCGTCTCCCAATACCCAAGTTTTATTGGCATCCGGCATCACCGTAATCGGGATCGATGATTGGATCATTAACCTAGCTAATATCGCTTAGTGGACGGGGAGTTAGACTAGTGTTTTCCTCTTACCTTCTTGCCCCAGCCAGCCCCTCGATGCACAGCAGGCCTCGCGGCTGCTGGCCCTGTCAGGGACACTGATGCGCGGCGGCATGAAACTTGGCCGTCTGAACACATGTAATGCACATTAGCGACGTAGCCCGAAGTGGTGCATCGGGCGCATCGACACAACACTCTTGCCCAGAAGAAGGGAGGAGGAATCGCCGGCTAATGTATCGCTGCGGCGGGGGCGGCGGCCCTTTCGTTGACCAGATTTCCCTCTCGAAATCTGGAAAGAGAGAAAGGTTTTATCAACTCCGGCGTCTCTCCAGTGGCAATAAGCTCAGCGATACGTTTGCCTGCCACCGGGGCGGCTTTGAAACCCCAACTTCCCCAACCGCAGGACAAGATGAAGCCTTCAATGCCGTCCACCGAGCCCAAGATAGGCGCGTAGTCGGGAGTCATATCGCACAGCCCGGCCCATTGGCGTAGCACGTTGACATTTTTCAGACAAGGGAACATCTCCAGAGTGTTGGCCGCCAGTTCCTCCATTTGTTGGAAGGTGGAGCGTTGGCTGTAGCTGGGGTAGGGGTCCACGCCTCCGCCGATTACCACCTCACCCCGGTCGGTCTGGTACACATAGGCGTGGAGATTGGCCGAAGATATGGTCTTGTCCAAGAACGGTTTTAGTGGCTCGGTAACCATTGCTTGCAGCGCATGGGTGGTAATGGGCAATTCCAAATCGACCATCTTGGCGATCGTGGAGCTCCATCCCGCCGTGGCACTGATCACGGTGTTGGCTTTTACCAGACCCTGGCTGGTCTCCACCCCGGTTACCCGGCCATTGGTGCGGTCGATGCCGGTAACTTCGGTAAAGGGGTGTAGCTCCGCACCTTGTCTGTCGGCGCCACGACCGTAACCCCAAACAACGGCATCGTGGCGGATAACGCCGCAGGGCGGGTGGTACAGGGCTGCCAAGATGGGAAAGTGCTTGCCCTCCCTCAAATCTATGGATGGAACAAGCTTTTTTATCTCCTTTGGGCCGATCAGGCGGCTGTCCACCCCCAAGATACGGTTGAATTCGGTGCGCATCCTCAACCCGTAGACCGCCGAGTCGGTATGGCCCAAGTCCAAACGGCCCATTTGGTTGAACAGCAGGTTAAAGTTCAGCTCCTTGGCCAAGCCCTCGTACAGCTTGACGCTTTCGTTGAAGAAGGGAATCCCTTCGGGCGTCAGGTAATTGGAGCGGATAATAGCGGTGGTCCGAGCGCTAGCCCCTCCGCCCAGGTAGCCTTTGTCCAACACCGCCACATCGGTCACGCCCAGCTTTCCCAAGTAGTAGGCCGTAGACAATCCGTGGACGCCGCCGCCGATAATGACCACCTCGTAGCGGTGCTTCAGTGGCTGCTTCCGCCACATCCTATTCTTTGCAAATATCTGGAACATATATGTCTTCCATCTCGGCGTGCCCTGCGGTGAAATTCCGTCAGCCTTGTAATTGATCCATTGCCTCAAAGCCCACGGGTGCGCCGCCGCAAACCTCGGCAGCTTCCACTAAGGCGTCCCACATGTAATCTCCGAACTCCCTCCCAAAGTACAATTGGTAGTTGGGCAGGTTGCTAAGGTCGATTCTGAGCAAGGTGCCGTGGATATCGGCAAACTTGGACTGGGCGCAACGCAGATTGGGGAATGCCGCGTCAGACGTGTTCAACTCAGAGATCATAGCTAGCAAGTGACTGGCCTGGGGGCCGGCAATGCTCACTCCAGCCAAAGCGGACGATATGTCCAGGGAATGAACGCATTGCCCAGAATCGTCTTTCAAGCCGTCGGCCAACCATGTCGCCAATCCGGTAGTTGCCACGCATATAATTTCGTCTTGGGCCAGTCGGCATAATGCCGCATTCGCGCCATGGATTCCGCCAGCATGGGCTTCCACGCTTATTTCGCCTACGTCCGGAATCAAGGCTGTGGGGAAAACCCGGGAGACAAGTTGTTCCGCTTGGTCCCCCTTTATGACGAACTTGGCCCGTGGGCTGATGTCGCAAATGCCCAACGCTTCCCGCAAGTGCTTTGCTTCAGCCTCTGCCGAGCCGAAGTGTGCCGGTTGCTGCCAACCATCACGCTCCACCATTAACGCACCCAATAGCAAGTGCTTATGGTGCATGGCGCTACGCCTGATCGGATTGAACTGGGCCTGGTTTTGGGCGGTAATGCTCATTGCCTCAAAAGTTCCCCTTCCGGGTCGTAGAAGGGCTGAAGGGCGACCTGAGCTGGCTGGGGTACGCCATTAACCAGGACGCTGATCTGCGTACCGTCTTGGGCGAGTTCTGCCGGAACCCAGGCTAGGCCGAATCCCTTGTTCATGGTGGGACTAAAACGGGCGCTAGTTACCTTGCCGATCGGCTTGCCGCCCGACACCACGGGCACGCCGTCCTCAGGCACGTGCCAATTTTGCATGATGAAGCCCACAAGTTTGTTGCGCGGGCCCTGTTCCGATGCCAATTTCAGGCCTTCTCTGCCTATGAAGTCTTCCTTGTCGAATCGCACAACCCAGTCCATGCCGCTGTCCAGCGGATTGGAGGCAGCATCGGTGTCCTGGCCGACAATCACGTGCATCTTCTCCAGCCGCAAAATGCGCTGTGCCTCCAGTCCAAACGGAGCGATGCCAAATTCCCTCCCGGCCTCCATGATGGTTTCCCAAACATGTTGGCCGTACTCTGCGGGAACGTGAATCTCCCATCCCGTTTCTCCCACGAAACCGATGCGCAATAAGATGGCTGGTACCCCGGCAACGGCCCCTTGCGCCGATCTCATGTACCGGAAAGATTGCGCTGAGAGGTCGACGTCCGTTAGTTTGGTGAGAGTATCCCGGGCCCGGGGGCCGGCTACGTTTACGGCAGCGTAGGCCGAGGTGACGTTGGTAACGTGGGCACAGGAGCCGGTACCGGCCTGCCACCAGTTGAACCACTCTTCAATCAGGTCCACGTTGCCCGTGGTAGTGGTCACGAAGTAACGGTCTTCGGCCAACTTGGTCACAGTGCCGTCGTCCATGATGGTGCCGTTGTCGGAGCAAAGCAGACCGTAACGGATTCTGCCGACTCGGAGGTTGGAAAAGTGGTGGGTATACACCTTATCCAATAATGCGCCGGCGTCACGGCCGGTGACCTCCAACTTGCCCAAGGTGGTCACGTCGATGATGCCGACCCGTTGGCGAACGGCCAGACATTCCTCTTGGGGAGAGCCGTAGCTGTGGGCCCGCTGCCAGGGCCCAAGATCAACCATTGAGGCGCCCAGGTCTCGATGATTCTGGTCCATGGGCGTTCGCTTGACCGGCATGTGGGAGGGCCCGGCCAGGGCGGCTAGTGGTACTGGTTGTACCGGGGGCCTAGCCGTGGTGCCGCCCGTGTCGCCAATGGTGCGTCCGGTCTGTTGGGCGCATAAGCCAACCAGGGCTTTCAGGCACATCTTTCCCTGGCAAGGACCCATGGTAGCGGTACTGTACCGCTTTAGCATTTGGATGTCCTCGAACCCTTCTTCGATAGCTTGAGAGATGTCTTTGACTGTCACATCCTCGCAGAAGCAGACGAAGATTTTCTTTCCCCGGCTTTCTGTCGGAGCCTCGACCGGTGGAGCTGAGACCGGCGATGAAGGTATGATTCCTGGTTCGGTCTCCAAACCGTTTAGCCGCTGCCGGACCCGGCCAATCTCTTCTTGGTTGGAACCCGGGCCTGAAACCAGCCTTGCGGCCTCCAATCCAGCTAGCCTACCTTGAAGCAAAGCGGTTGCCAAATCGTGGACCCCTGTTACTTCGCCCGCTACGTAAACGCCGTTAGGCAAATCATGGGGAATCCCCTCGCCCGATTTCTCGTCGTAATCCAGCGAACCACCAGCGTGTTGGAGCAACGCGTTGGCGGGCTGGAAGCCACCGGCCATGCAAACCAGATCGCAGGTTATGCGGCGGGCAGGGCTATCAGGGCTTCTTGGACTCACACTGGCCACAACCACTGCCCTCACTCTTTTCTTTCCTGTGGCGTGGGTTATGGCGTGACCAGTTAATAACGGCACTCCGCGGGAAATTAGGGTAGTGGCGGCTTCCAGTCCGTGGGAATATGTTGGCCGCACGTCCACGACGGCAGCCACTTCCACGCCTGCGTTCAGCAGGTCCAGGGCAGCCTGGTAAGCTTGGTCGTTAACCGTCGCCACCACCACGGTGTTGCCCGGCTTGACGCCGTAAAGATGAATCAGGCGTTGGGCGGCTGTGGTCAGCATGATGCCCGGCAAGTCGTTGTTCTGGAACTGCAAAGGCACTTCGTAGGTACCGGTGGCCAATACGACACTCTTGGCCCGGACCTTAACTAGCTCATCGCCGTGGAGAATGGTCAGCAGATTGTCCTGGTATTGGGCAAATACCGTTGCCCCTGCAATAACCTCGATATTGGCCGACTCTATTACCCGTTGAATCAGCCTGCTGGCGACCTCCGGACCGGAACCGTCAACCAAGTCTGGAAGACCGCTGAAGTCCTTGGAGTTGAAGAGCAGGTGACCGCCCAATTCAGGTTGGTCGTCGATCAGGGTCACCCCTACGCCCTGCTCCGCCGCTCCTAATGCGGCCGCCAATCCAGCCGGACCGCCGCCGACCACCGCCACGTCTGAGTGGTGGTACCGGTGGCGGTAGGTGGTGACCGGATCTGCATCAATGTCGACGCTCCCTAGCCCGCCGACCCGGCGAATAACTCGTTGGGCCAGGCCCCAAAGGAACTTCGGCCGGTGAAACGCTTTGTAGTAGAAGCCCACCGGCATCAACCATTGCAGGCGGTCTAGGACAGATAGGAAGTCAAGGTTTAGGGAAGGCCAAGCGTTCTGGTGCCGGACATTCATGGCCTGCCGGACCTGCTGAGTGCATGCGCGAACGTTGGGCACACCGTCCACGTTAACCAGGCAGTTGGGGCAGCGGCCCGCCCCGCACAGAAAGCCCCTGGGCCGGTGGTACTTGAAGCCCCGGCTCAGGATGGCCACACCTGCGGCGTGGAGAGCGGAAGCAACTGTGTCGCCTTGATGGGCGTTGACTCGCCGGCCATCAAACTGAAACTCCAAAGATTTGTTGCGGTCAATCAACTCAGTGGGCTGGGGCTTGAGTCTTTGGTTGTGGCTATCGCCGGCCATAGCTCTAGAAGCCCCTCTTTGTTAAAGGGGTGTTGGGGGGATTTCCGCCTCGGCGAATACAATGCACGCGATTGCTCACGGCCACAAAGTTTCTTGTATCTGGTTGCTCACAGTGTCGCGCAGGGCGAAGAACCACTTACGGCAACCATAGCGGTGGTTCCACCATTCTCGCTGCACGCCGGCCACGTTGCCTCGGTTGTAGAAATACCTGATCCAATCGTCCGGCGTGCTGTTGGGCGTAGGCCGGGACGTTGCTTCGCCGCCGAAGCGGAATTCATGGACGTTTCGTTCCCCACAGTTGGGGCAGTTTAGAAGAAAAGCCATATCTCTGGAGACCGCTAAAACATCGTCAAATATCGATCAAGCTCCCACTGGGTAACCTGGCGGTGATACTCCCGCCATTCTCCCTCTTTTACCATGGTAAACTCGTCGTAGATTACGCCCAATGATGACTGAACTAGTTCGTCTTGCTTTAGCTCTTGCAGGGCTTCCGCTAGGGTCTGTGGCAGCAGGCGGATTCCCCGGCGCCGGATTTCCTCCAGCCCCAAGTCGTATAGGTTGCCCAGGTTAGGTTCGCCCGGGTCCAGCTTGCGCCGGATGCCGTCCATGCCCGCCGTAACGTAGGCGGCGAACGACAGATAGGGGTTGCAGGCCGCTGACATTGTCCGGTCTTCCAGATGCCCAGGACCGGCGGTGCGAATCATTTGAGTCCGGTTATTGTCGCCGTAGGAAACGAAGGCTGGTGTCCACAGAAACCCTGAGGTTGAACCCATCAACGCCGGGCCAACTTGGAGGCGCTTGTAGCAATTGACGGTGGGAGACATCACGCAGCATAGAGCCGGAGCGTGGGCGAGGATGCCACCGATAAAGTGATAGGCCGTCTCCGAGAGGCCCAGCCCTCTGGGATCTTCTTCGTCAAGGAACACGTTCTCCCCGGTTAGGGCGTCGGCCAGGTGGTAGTGGATATGCCCTGCGCTGCCGGTGCGGTCTGTAAAGGGCTTGGCCATGTGGGTGGCGATGGCCCCGTACTTCTGGGCGTACTGGCTGGACATCATCTTGAAGAAGGTGTAGCGGTCTGCCGTTACCAAGGCGTCATCGTAGACGAAATTGATTTCATATTGTCCGTTGGCGTCTTCGTGGTCAGATTGGTAGGTATCCCAACCCACCCGCTTTATGCCGTCCATCATGTCCCTCAGATAGTCCATGACATTGGCGATGCCTTTGAAGTCGTAGCAAGCTTTGCTCAGAGTGTCCACGTCGTTGGGGTCCCAGACTTTAATGGAGCCGTCGCCATTCCTAGTGACCAGAAAATGCTCCGGCTCAATGCCTACGTTGAAGACGTAGCCATCGGCCCGCAGGTTGGAAAGCACCCGCTTGAAGTTCTGGCGAGGGCAGAACATGTGGGGTTCGTTGTCCACGTACAGGTCGCAGGCAAAGCGGACGACGCCTTCGGTCCAAGGCACCAGGGTGTAGGTGTCAAGGTCGATTCGGGCCAGCATGTCGTGGGAGTGGGGACCCTGACCCATGCCCGGAAGCGCCCCACCTGCGAACCCGGCGCCGGTGTCCACCACGTCATCCACATGGGAAGCTGGGACCATCTTGACCTTTGGTGAGCCATTGATGTCCACGAACTGGGTCAGGACATACTCGATCTTGTCTTCGTCCATTCGCCGGCGAATTTCTTCAATGGTGGCCATGAAATTTCTCCTTTAGAGACCTGTTAGCCATCGGCTGAGAGACACTCCCGGTAAGAAACTCTCCTGCCATTACTTTTGCCCTGCCCAGAATTGCCCGCATATGAATTTCGGCCCTCTCCGGATTGACGAAGTTTAAAGGGCAAATGGCCACCATTGATCGTTGACGGCTGATCGCTCAATAAACCTTGTTGGTCCCAACCAGGGGCACGCGGGCCATGGCCGAAGCCTCTATGGTGAGGGCGGCCAAGTCCTCGGGCTCCAGGCTATGCACATCACTTTTGCCTAAAGACCGGGTGAGGAGGGCCATTTCCATGGTCATGGAGTTCAGGAAATTGGCCACCCGCTCGGCCGCCTCGTCTGGGTCCAGGCGCTTGGTCAATTCGGGGTTTTGGGTGGCGATTCCCACCGGGCATTTGCCGGTATGGCAGTGGTGGCAGAAGCCAGCGGGCACGCCTACCTCCGATTCAAAGTCCGATTCGGTAATTTCCTTGTTGCAATTCAATGCAATCAAGCCCGCAGTGCCGATGGCCACGGCGTCGGCCCCCAGGGCCAGAGCCTTGGCGGCGTCCGCCCCATGGCGGATGCCACCGGAAGCAATTAGGCTGACCTTGCCGTAAAGTCCCAATTCACGAAGCGCTTCCCGGGCCATCACGATGGCCGGGACCGTGGGAATGCCGCTGTGCTCGATTAACACCTCCGCCGAAGCGCCGGTGCCCGCCACCATGCTATCGATGACTATGGCGTCGGCCCCTGCCTTGGCAGCCAGCTTAACGTCGTCGCCGACGCGGCACGCCCCCAACTTGACATGGACGGGGATTCGCCAATCTGTCGCCTCCCGCAGTTGCTCGATTTTAACAGCCAAGTCGTCAGGTCCTAGCCAGTCAGGATGCCTGGCCGGGCTGCGCTGGTCAATCCCTTGCGGCAGGTCCCGCATGTCGGCAATGTCGTCGAGCACTTTGACACCCATGAGAAGACCGCCGGTGCCGGGCTTGGCGCCCTGGCCCACCACGATTTCAATGGCTTGGGCTTGGGCCAGGTGGTGGGGATTAAAACCGTAGCGGCTGGGCAAGACCTGGTAGATCAGCTTGTCCGCCGCTTCTCTTTCGCTGGGCAGCTGGCCTCCGTCTCCGGTGCAACTGGCGGAACCGACCATGGCCGCGCCTTTGCCGAGGGCTGTCTTGGCATTGGCCGAGAGGGCGCCGTAACTCATTCCGCTTATGTAGATGGGTGTATCCAGTACCAAGGGGTTCTCGGCATAACGAGCGCCTATGACCGTCCGGGTGTTGCAGCGTTCCTTGTAACCTTCCAGTGGGAAGCGAGTCAGGCCGGTCGACAGGAAGGTGAGGTCGTCAAAGTGGGTTACTTTCTGGAAGGTGCTGAATCCCCGGATCCGGTAGCGACCAAGCTCCGACTTGGCATGGATATCCTCCATCACCCAGGGTGGCCATAACTGGCTGCTGCCCATTACCATAAAAGATCCTTGCCTGCACCGATACTCATCGCCGGGCACTCAAGTAGTGTTCTTCCGCGCATTTGCGTACTCTGCAGTGAGATTGCGAACTTGTGGTCAGATAACAGTCTTTTCCAGGCGTTCCAGGGAGTCGAAGTGATATAGCTTTTTGGCCGAAACCACTTTGGTGAATGTGTACCTCTGTTTAATTCCGTGACTTTCCAAAGTTGCCAGGATATCCAACAACTCATCCTCACCAATTTCCTCGGTCTTGGCATCGGTGCCCAAAGAGCCGATTTCTCCTCCCACGTAGATCGCGCCTTCGTACATGGAATCCCCCACCGCCTCACCCACGTCGCCGCAAACAATGATTCGGCCCTTCTGCATCATAAATCCGGTGAGGAACCCGGCGTTGCCTCCAACGATGAGGGTGCCGCCCTTCATGGATATGCCGGCCCGGGCCCCGGCGTTACCGCCCACGAACAACTCTCCTCCTCGCATGGTCGAGCCTACCGAGGCTCCGGCATCTTTGGTCAGTGTGATCTTGCCAGCCATCATGTTCTCACCCAAGGCCCAGCCCGCATTGCCATCGATGGCGACCTCGGGACCGTCCAGCAGGCTTGCGGCGTAGTAACCCACACTGCCGGTTATTTGTATTCTGCAACTTTCGAATATCCCCACGGCAATGTTGTGCCCTGCATGAGGGTTCAGAACAGTGATTTCCTGGCCACTGGCTGCCAACTCCTTAAGGCGGCCGTTCAGTTCCCGGGTGGTCAGCCCTGCGGCGTCTACAATAACCAAGTCATGACCTCGTTGTTTTGAGGCTCTACCCGGTCGATTTCCTGGTTGAAAACACCCCGGAGCGCAATCTCTTCAGATGCTATAGCGATAATATCGTCAGTCTCCATGGTCACCAGCGGCTTGGCCGACCATTGGTCTTTGGCGTAGCCTAGGCCGTCTTTGGTGGACACCAGGTAAGTGAACGTTCCGTCAAGGTCGCTCAGCGAACTCCGCAAAGCGCTGTCCAACGTGTCTCCGTTGGCAAGTTTGTCGGCGAGGTAGACGGCGATCAACTCAGAGTCGTTGCCGGTCTGAAAACGGTGGCCTTGGTCTTCATACATGCGTTTTAGCTTGTGGTAGTTGGTTAGCTGGCCGTTGTGGACCACGGTAACGTCAGTGAAAGGATACGCCCAGAAAGGATGGGCGTGGTTAACGTCGACTCGGCTCTCGGTGGCCATGCGAACGTGTCCAATGCCGTGGGTGCCCCTCATCTGACTCAAGGAGTGGATGCCGTCCATCGCGACGGGTGTGCCCACGTCTTTGATGACTTCGGAGGTTTCACCTATGCTGTGTAGGGCTACCCCTGGCGTGTTCAAAATCGCTTCCGCCAGAGCAGGTATCTCTCCCTCGTAATCGATTGTCAGCCGCAAAAACTGACCCCAGGCGCTACGGGTTCTCACCACACCGCCAGCCTTCTGCAGCGCCTCTTCTGCCATAGACAGTACATCCGCAGCCTGAGCCGGGTCATCCGTCCAGATGCGGAGCACCAGATCGCCGTCAATATCTTCACCAACCACGGTGAAACCGCTGGAGTCTTGACCCCGATGGGTCATGGACTCCAGCATCTTGACCAGGTCCTTACCTACGGGGGATGTGCCCTGGTTCCCGATTTTCTTGTAAAGAATGCCGCCAACGCCGCACATGAATTACTATCCTCGACCGCCCGGTGGATCAATATTCAGCAACCATGAACGCCGCCATCACAGGCATTGCTGAATGAGACCAAGTGTATCTGAGGCTAGATGCAGCGTCAACCGGAGGGGCTAAAATCCGAAGTCGTCCCCGTAGAACCTGGGAACATAGTGGAAATATTCCAGGAACATAAACGTGGGCCCGGACCTGGGGTGGAAAACGTTCGGGGGTAATTTTGGTGACAGGACGGAGACAACCATTATTAAATATCAAGGTATTAGGAGGCCCAGCCATGACCCAGAAGTTTCCGCTTCTCTTCGCCCCATTCCGGTTGCGTAAGCACGGCCTTCGAAGCCGGATAATAGTCACGGGCCACGCGGGTAAACGGACAAAACTTGGGTACCGTGTGCTTAAGCCTACTCTAGCGCGCCATCAGTTAACTTTTTACCACCGTCCCCTTACCGAGACAAACAGCGTCGCTTGGCTGGCAAGAGCCGCCTAGATAGGCCGAAACTCGGGCTCCGGAGGTTCGACGTGATTACAGGGCTGCGAGAGCTGTTGGCTTAAGCCTAGACCCTTTTGAATCAAACCGATAAGTTACGGGCGCGGGCATGGGCCATCACAGATCGCGCCAAACTGGTGTCGTGTAGAATGTCACCATCAGCATCATTAAAACTCGGTACTTACCCGGTCCTTCTATCCGAACTGTGGGGTATATCCAAAAGCTCGAAAGGAGCCCATCCTGAGATGACATCCCAAAACCTGACCTCACTACAGCACCAATTCGCGGACTGGGAACAAGTCCAAGAATATTACTTGGGAGCCAACCTGACTGACGGCTTACCCATAATGCCGCCTACCGAAGACCGGGTAAGAGCTATGTTGGAGTTTTCGGGGTTACCCCCAGACCAAATAATCGGCTTTGAATCGATCCGCCAGAAACACATTACCGCTGAAAAAGTCGCCATCAACGCCGTCATGGCCGGTTGTCGCCCTGAATATTTTCCGGTGGTCACATCAGCGATAGCAGCTTGTTGTGAACCGGTCTTTAACTTGCATGCTAGTAGCACCTCCACCAACGGAGTTACCGTGTTGGTGTTGGTGAGTGGAGATTACGCTCAAGAGATCGGTATGAACTCCTCTACCGGACTTATGGGGCCAAGCAATCATGCCAACGCATCAATCGGAAGGGCGGTCAACCTGGTCAAGACGAACTTCTATGGCTCGATCCCACAGGAGATGGATAACAGTACCTTCGGCCACCCGGGCAAGTACACTTTCTGCTTCGCTGAGAACCTTGATGCGGGCAACTGGCCATCATTGGCAGTAGATAAGGGGTTCGATGGCAGCTCCAGCGCAGTTACAGTTGTTGCCGCCTACTCGCCACTCCAAGTCAGCGTCTTCGGTGGTAAAGACCCTGAATCATTTCTTGCCGGCGTAGCACATGCCATGATCGGTCTAGGTCCGTCTGTCTCTGAGGTATTCGTGGCCCTGAGTCCGGAAGTGATGCAATACGTGGATGAAGCGGGCTGGTCCAAGCAGCAGGTACAAGAGTTCCTATGGGAAAAAGCGCGGCTACCTGCAAGGGAATGGATCGCCTGGAGGCGAGTGGAACATCCAGACAGGTTCCCAGACAAAGACCAACTCGTCGGTTGCGTAGCCGACCCCAGCCGGATCACCTTGTTTGCCGCAGGAGGTGCGGCTGGCGTCTATGTCGACGTTATCGGTTCCTGGGGCAACAGTCGTCCAGTGACTAGAAAGATCGAGGTAAGGAGCTGACCGGAATATGACGAACCTTGAGAATAAGTTAGTAACCTTGGATCCCAGAGACGAGAGCGATCACGGCCCGGCTCTCTTGGCTCCGCGCCCCCATACATTAGATGGAAAGACCTTGGGCTTGCTGTCCAATAACAAACCTCACTCCGAAGAGTTGTTGCAGATGATAGCCACTAACATAAGAGAGAGATACGGCATCAAGGGCACCGTGGAATACAACAAGGGCAGCCACCAGTGGCCCGCCAACTCCGAGGCGCTGAAAGAGTTCGCCGCCAAATGTGATGTGGCGATTCATGCCACAGCCGAATGAGGGTCCTGCACCGCGTGCAGTGTGCACGACGCGATGGAGACCGAGTTACTGGGTACGCCTTCGGTAGTCCTGACTACCAGACCTTTCGTTAGTCAAGCGAGGGCCATGTCCCGCATGAGGGGTAACCCGGACTACGGATTGGCGATTATCGATCATCCAATCGTCATCTTAACCCATGAGCAGTTATTGGAGCGAGCCCATATAGCAACCCCCCAGGCGATAGAACACTTAACAGACCGTTAATTTTCACTTAAGTGTGTGGGTGAGTTTGTGAATAGTGACCTACCCAGATCTTTGTACCAGCATTTATGTTAGTCCTATAAGTTCTGGGATGGGTTCGGCTCATCCAGCCCATGTCTAACTTTACACCTGGGCCGGTTTTCGGGGGGAGGTCAAAACCGTAACATCTATCAACTAGGTACCCTCTAAATAGCCCAATAACCGGGGCAGCAAAACCCTCCTCCCATATTGCTGAGAGAAGGGTTAAGCGGGATGTCCGGTCCGCAAGGCGGCGCATAGCCATTCTTGCGGGAAGGTAAGACTAACAAATAGGGCATCATTGGTTTTGGGGCATAATGTCAACCTCACTTATGACTAGGCACAGCGACGAACTCAAAAACCGGTGGGGCAACACCGTGGCGGTTCGACTATGACCTTCGGCACCACCAAATCTAGTGAGGAAAAAGCCCCTCGACGGTAAATCGGGGGGCTTTCTTTTCCAGGGTTTTCAAAAAGTGCACGAGAAACTACACAAGAGATTTTTGAAACGGAATTACGGTTAGGGTAAATCCATGACGGGGGTTATTACAACATCCCAATACCCTATAAATGGTTGCATCAAATTCCGTAATTTAACCATATCGTCTGTTTCCACAAATATGAAATGGTTATGCTGAGGTGCGTTAACACCACCTTTGATGAATGTCACACCGACTTCTTTGCAGTGTTCAGCCCAGCTTTTAGTGATTGGCGGCTCACTTCGGTGGACGGCACAATTGTCAGGAGTGTGATGGCACGAGATGTGAAATTCCATGATGTCCTCCCAATTTTTTTCTAGATTGGGCGACTATAAGATACTAGGTCTCCGTTGTCGAACCATGATTACTGCTATTCCGAGTAGTTGTTTCAATATTCCCCTGCCATGCCACAGGCAAGCCTAATCCGCATAGCATTCTCTCAGCAATATGGGAGAAGGGTTTATTTATTCCAGCTTATTCAGGCGGCTTTTACCAACCAAGCGACGCTGGCCGTGTTTTTAAGCCTGTCTGAAAAATTTAGTTGCTGGGGAATTTGACTCTACTCCACCCCTCCAGTAACTAAAGCCGAGTCTCCCGTTGTGACGGGCTCACCCAGGTTGAAGAGCAGTAGAAACTCGGGCTTGGGTTTAAGTCCCAGTACCAGGCCCTGGGTCATGTCCACATATACGGCGTCCAGCATCATGGTTAGCAGTTGGTGGCGCTCCTCCAGTGTCGCCGCGTTCCAGGCCCCCACCAGTTCCTTCAGCCGTTCGTTCTTCCGCTGCAGGGATCGGACCTCGGCCCGGCCGGCCTCCTAGAGGGTGGCTCCTTCGAGCCGGCCTTTCCCAGCTTCCATGAAATCCTTGAGCCATTTGTAATAGACGTTGCTAGCAATGTCTTCCCGTCTCCAGAGGGAAGTGACCTTGATCTCTCCACGGATTTCCTCAATGACGATTCGCACCTTTTCTTCTGGGCTAATCCGACGCCGGGTGATCTGCTTGGTGCGGCGTATGACCTGTCTGGCGTTGGCGTCTGCCCGATCAAAGTTGGTGTTTGCGTTGACCATGTTGGCTCCTTCGGAATCGAAACTCTATATCGATTCTGAAGTCGGGACAATATCCCCCAACCGTCCATCCCGATCTTCACCCACACTCTCCCAAATGTGCTGATGATTTACACCAAGAACACGGAAAAATCGCCTTCAAGCTTTCGCGGTTCACAATCGCCCCGGACCCAAGAGTGACGGAGCGAGACGACAGCTATGAGAGGACGCTCAGAGTATGACATTCATTGTTTTGCACCCTTTTAAACGACTATCGCCGCCGCGCCGAAATTCACTCTCTCGAGGTTACACGATTTCAGGTACTCACCGGGCGGTGTTCTCTGATGGGACAACCAGTGAGTTCCTCCAGATCGGGAAAGAGTTTCCCGCTGTTGTAGACGTGACACATATATGACCGGGCCTATCGGCCTCCATCACATAGATTTCACAGTCACTAACTGTTGAACCAGCGGTAATGATCACTTCATTATTTGATTCTAGTACCTGATATAGTGTTAGCCACTTGAAGCAATGCCTGCGAAGGAATTTAATCATGAAGTACGACCAAATAGTTGTCGGTGGTGGAACAGCGGGCTGCATCGTGGCCTCCAGATTGTCGGAGGACACGGAGCGTTCAGTTCTGTTGCTGGAAGCAGGACCCGAATATCCGGATTTTGAACAGTTGCCAGACTCGTTGAAATACGGCTGGGGGATGCTCAATCTGGAAGCGAGGAAAGCCGGCGGCCCATTCAACTGGTCGTACTCCGGTAGGGCCACCTCCCAACGACCCGAACCAATGCCAGTGCCGCGCGGCAAGGCCATGGGCGGCACCAGTTCGATAAACGGCCAGACCTTTATAAGGGGGGCTCCCGAGGACTTCGACACGTGGGCGTCCTTGGGCAACGACGATTGGTCTTATATCAACTGCCTTCCGTTTTTCCGAAAGCTCGAAAGCGACGAAGATTATTCTGGTGATTTCCACGGCACCGAGGGACCTGTGCCGGTACGGCGTCACCACCGCGAGACGTGGCCGCCCTCCCAAGAGGCATTCTACCAAGCCTGCATTGCTGCCGGATACCCGGACTTCCCAGATATACACGAGCCAGATTCGACAGGCATCGGTCTCCGAGCCGAAAACAACGTTGATGGGGTTCGAATGAGCATGGCGTTAACCTACCTCGACCCCAGTCGTCACCGGCTCAATTTAACCGTAAAGGCCGGGGTACAGGCGCTAAAGATCGTCTTTTCCGGCCACCGAGCCACCGGCTTAGAGGTGGAGAGTGGCGGCGAACGCTTCACTGTAGAAGGCGACGAGATTATCTTGTGTGCCGGTGCAGTAGCCTCTCCACAGTTGTTGTTGCTATCGGGAATAGGTCCGGCAGGTCACCTTGCGGATTTTGGCATTCCAGTGGTAGCCGACCGTCCCGGTGTTGGGCAGAACATGCGAGACCACCCAAATGTGACCGTAAAATTTTTGGTAAAAACGGGCACCTATGACGATCCAAATGGGATGAGGGCACTGCGCCTACGTTTTACTGCCACCGGCTCCAATACCCCCAATGATATGATTCTCTCTCCGGCGTCTATGAACACCGTCATCAAAGAAGGCGACGACCCAAGCCATACAGTCAACTGCGGACTGTACCTGGCAGTTGGAAAGGGTGAGCTTCGCCTAACTTCGGCCGACCCCCAGGCTCAGCCCAGCATGGACTACCATTACCTTGAGGACCCTTGGGACCGCGAGCGACTGAGGGAAGCAATTCGAAAATGCGTCGACCTTTTACAAGACACGGCGTATTCTGGGATCATCGAAGAACGGACCGCCCCGCAAGATACCGACCTAGTTTCGGACCAAACATTGGACGACTGGCTGCTCCGAAATGTGAGTTCTTCTTTCCATATCTCGGGAACCTGCAAGATGGGCCCAGATAGCGACCAGGAAGCCGTCGTCGACCAACGCCTGAAAGTGCGCGGGGTGGAAGGCCTACGGGTGGTGGACGCGTCGGTGATGCCCAACGTGGTCCGGGCCAACACTAACGTCACTACAATGATGATTGCCGAGCGGGCCGCCGAATTTATCAAACAGGGGCTTTAGCGCACAGATTTGCGTCCAAACCACATTGAACCTGTTCATAGCAATCTCTGCATAGGAGCCGGTTAGAGGGAGTTAGGTAATGCCGGATTGGTTTGAGAAAACACCTATAGGCGAACTAGTGGATGTGGCCGCCCGGCGATTCGAGACCAAAGAGGCCCTGTGCTATGAAGGCAACCGGTGGACATTCGGTCAGCTCAAGGATGAGGTGGATCGCGTTGCCAGCGGTCTGATACAGCTTGGAATACATCCAGGCGAAAAAGTAGCGCTTTGGATGCCCAACAGACCAGAGTGGATCCATTCGCTTTTCGCTGTGGCAAAGATCGGTGCGGTTCTAGTGCCCATCAATACACGCTTTCGCACCAACGACCTGGAATACGTGGTTCGACAATCAGACTCCGAGACTCTGATTACTGTGGACCGTTCAGGTCCGGTTGATTATCTGGGGATGGTTCGGGAGTTATGCCCTGAGGTAGAAACTGGGGACCCCAATCGCCTGTGCCCCGAGGCCTTCCCAGAGTTAAGAAGAATAGTGGTATTGGGTGACACGAATTATCGTGGAACCGTCAGATGGGAGGAAATATTATCTTCCTCCGGGGCGACTCCGCCTCGTGAATTGGAGCAACGTCAACAAATGGTTGACCCGGATAGCCCTGCTTTAATCATGTACACCTCCGGCACGACGGGCTTCCCCAAGGGAGTAGTTCACACGCACAATATTCTGCGTAACGTGAACGATGAAGCGAACAGAATGGGCATGACCCCACGGGATGTTATATTGATGTACCTTCCGCTGTTCCATGCCTTCGGGCTTTACGAGGGACCACTCATGTCTGCCATGACTGGCGCTCGTACTGTGCTTACGAACGCATTCGACCCCGGCGAAGCATTGCAACTTATTCAGCGCGAAAAAATCACTGTCTTGCATGGCTTCGACACCCATTTTCACGGGCTAGTCTCTCATCCAGATTGCCAATCCACCGATCGAAGCAGTCTGCGTACAGGTCTGTTAGCTGCTGGAATGGCCAGCAGCGAATCGGTGGCTCGCCGCACTCAGGAGATGTTGTGTACAACCGTGACGGGTTGGGGGATGACTGAGGTGGGAGTAGGGGCGTCCCTGTCTTTCCTAGACTCCGATGAAGAAGACCGTTGCTTAGGGTCCGGGTATCCCCTACCCGGCTACGAGTTCAAGGTCGTAGACCCAGGGTCCGGTGCCGACCTGCCGCCTATGGAGATGGGTGAGTTGTGTGTCCGAACCTATGCAATGATGCAGGGGTATTATAAGAAGCCTGAGGAGACCACCCAGGCAATCGACCAAGACGGGTGGCTGCACACGGGTGACGTCGCTGTTATCCGAGATGATGGTTTCGTCCGTTTCATGGGCCGCTACAAAGAACTGTTGAAGGTCGGAGGGGAAAACGTGGACCCGGTTGAGGTCGAAGTGTTGCTGATGGGTCACCCGGCAGTGGCTGAAGCGCAGGTCGTCGGAGTTCCGGATGACCGCCTGAGCGAAGTAGCATGCGCCTGCATAGTTGCTATAGATGGGCAAGAGATCTCGGAGGGCAGCCTTATAGATTATTGCCGTGGTAAATTAGCCAGCTTCAAGCTGCCGCGTCATGTGCTTTTCATGGAAGGATACCCCATGACTCCTAGTGGCAAGGTCCAGAAATTCAAACTCCGTGAATTGGCAGAAAAAAAGCTGGAGTTATAGATCGAATATCTACGCTTTTATGGACGAGTATGACTCTCCCTAACCGCCTGTACACATCGGCCAATTTCCGCACCCACGACTCGACTCCGGAAACCCTAATGCCGGAAGGTAACAAAAGTAGGGTATCGGGAGGTGGAGTAGGTCGCGTCTACCCCGCAATTCAGCAAGAAAAATAGG
>CATMOE010000065.1:0-19254 GCA_950072105.1 uncultured Dehalococcoidia bacterium | reverse complement strand
GAGCACCTGCTTTGCATGCAGGGGGCCAAGGGTTCGATTCCCTTCACCTCCACCATAAATATCAAGCCTGATTCAGCAGTATCTCCTACTCAATCTTCTTTGTTGCGTCACTTTTTTCAACTGATTCCTGATTAGGCGATCTCTGAAACACTAAATCTCACTCGGTCGATTTCCAAATTAGACCTAGTGGAATTAAACAGAATTTGGGATTAAAGCATTCCCAATCGCATCTTGATGCTCCTTCTCTAATTCTTCTGAAGAACTCTTCCAGCTGCTGCCCACAAGGGCAGATAGCGAAAATAGCTGGACAGTAAGTAGGGCTGATATAGAGAAGAAAAACTACGACTTAGAGGCTTGTGGATTCCAACAGACATGAAATCGCAGATACTAGAACTCCTGAAGAGCTAATGGACATCAACGACCAGAAAGGCAAAGAGATACAAGAGGCCTTGTCTATTCTTAGGAATTTATAGACGCCAAAATAATTGGTAGCAATCTAAAAAAGAGGAGACAGTGATGCTTTTTCACGTTACAGCCGAAGATGACCATCTATCGTGTCCAGCAAGGGTTAGCGGAGTGACAACCGATGAAGCATGATAGGCGCAGTAATGGATGGAAGGCGATGACGATGTGAAAGCGCTTGGGACATGGCGACACGAACCTTCTCATAATGGGCGAAGGGTTTGTTCATCTGCTTAGATTGCAGCCACCACGGCACAGAGCCGGGGTACAGGCCAATACCGCTGTATGAGCTTCACAGAGCCAAAGAAAGGAATGTCTAGCCATCTAAAACATTCCACAACTATTTTTCAAGAACGGAAATTAGGGCAGAGTTTGCCCTCTCCTAGGAATGACTCAAGGAGTGCAACTTGGTTAAGAAAGCCCGACCAGTCAGAGAAGACCACCTAGAACGACAAGAAACCGCAGAAGAACTTCGTGAACGCATCAGGGTGCTCTTTAAGTTGGATCAAACCCCTGACGACAAACACGTGAAATTCTTACTGAGTCGACTGGAGAAATATAAGCGAACAGGATACGTCTAAGTCCGAAGTGTTCAAGAAATGATTTACTCGTTAGTTACTTATATTAATTAGTGGTGAAGAAAAATGGGGGAGGGAAAGAGAGTTACCAACTAGGCAAAGGGTCTGTATGCGCTTCACAAGACCAAAGAGAGGTGGATTTTAGCCACATAGAGTTATGCCAAATGCTATTAAGAATGGACGCGGTAGAACGCTATTCCTTGCTTGTGCCACGTTATTAGCTATAGCTTGCAATAGCGTTGCCAGTCCTCTCCCAACGCCATCTCCTATTCCAACCAATACAATTACTCCAGCTATACCAACTCAATAGATTCGTATCACACCTACTCTAGAAATCATTGCAACCTTGTTACCTCCAGCACCGGGTCCTATTCCAACTGAATCGCCAACTCCTGTTGCAACTTCAACTCCAGTACCCACTGATACACCAACACCTACATTCACTCCAACACCTACAGCAACTCCTGTTCCCACAGCCACTCCTGTTCCCAGACCACCTCACCGGGAACACGTTCGACTCTCCGGGTGGGGGATTACTTGTCCAAAACGGCACTGGCAACACGCTTACACGAAACCTGTTCACGAACCACGCCAACCCTCCATGGGCCGGTCTAACTCTGGTAATTGCGACTGGGACTGAGGTATACAACAACAATTTTGAAGCCAATGCCCTGGATGCTGATGACTTCTTCGGCAGCGGCAACCTCTTCAACTTGGCGGCGCCAATCGGCGGCAACTGGTTCGCCGACTTCAACGAACCGTCGGAGGGTTGCTTCGACGTGGATCCTCCCGCCGGATTTTGCGACTTGCCCTTCTCCTTTGCCGGTTTGGGCGCCGGAACAGACTTTCTTCCTTCCGCGTCAATTGATCCTTTCGACTTAATTCCCAACCAACCCCTGAATGCGAGGACCTGGCCGTCGTCCTGACCGAGGACATCCCGGGCAATGCGGTTCTGCCCTGCAGCGACCCCGACGCCGGCGACACGATAGACATCGAAATACTCTCTCTCAGTTTGATTGGTGTGAGCGGTCCTGCGTTGGGTTTGGTATCCGGCCCCATAACAATCACCCCGGACCTCAACCACAACGGCAGCGGCGGCTCCTTCGCCTACATAGCTAAAGACGCCGCTCTGGCCCCAAGCAACACCGCCATCGTGGACATTGCTGTAACGGCGGTCAACGACGCCCCGGTTTGCCCGGACATAGCCGCGACAATAACGGAGGATGTTTCCGGGTCGGTTTCGCTGCCTTGTAGCGACCCCGATATCGGCGACACCATCGCCATCGAGATCCTGATCCTTAGCCTGACCGGTGTCAGCGGTCCCTTCCTCGGTCCGGTCACTGGCCCAGTGCCTCTGAACCCAGACCTGAACCACAACGGCAGCGGCGGCTCCTTCACTTACCAAGCTACCGACACCAGCGTCGCCGTAAGCGGCACCGGCACGGCGACCATCTCAGTGACTGCGGTAAACGACGCCCCAGTCTGTAGCGACCTGAGCGTTACACTGACCGAAGACACCCCGGACTTTGCGGTCCTGCCCTGTAGCGACCCCGACGCCGCCGATACCATAGCTATCGAAATTGTAGCCCTGAGCTTGACCGGCGTCAGCGGTCCTCTCGTGGGGCCAGTCACCGGACCAGTGCCACTGGTTCCCGACCTGAACTACAACGGCAGCGGCGGTTCCTTCACCTACTTCGCCACCGACATCATCGGGGCGGTCAGCGGTACCAGCACGGCGTCTATCGACGTGACCGCGGTCAACGACGCCCCGGTCTGCCCCGACGTGACCGCGACAATCACTGAGGATATTTCCGGGTCGGTCTCCCTGGCCTGCACCGACGTCGACACCGGAGACTCTATTGAAATCGAAATCGTAGCCCTCAACCTGACCGGCGTCAGCGGGCCCGTCCCCGGCTTGGTCACCGCCCCGGTGCCTCTGAACCCGGCCTTGAACCATGAAGGCAGCGGTGGCTCTTTTACCTACCAGGCCACCGACACCAGTTCGGCCATCAGCAACACCGGCACCGTAGCCATTGATGTCACTCCAGTGAACGACGCACCGTCTGCCCCGACGTGACCGCGCCAATCACCGTGGATGTTTCCGGTTCGGTCTCGCTGGCTTGTACTGACCCCGATGCCGGCGACACCATCGCGATTGAAATCGTAGCCCTTAGCCTAACCGGGGTTAGCGGTCCCATCGTGGGTCCAGTCACCGGACCAGTGCCACTGGTTCCCGACCTGAACCACAACGGCAGCGGCGGCTCTTTCGCCTACCAAGCTACAGACACCGCGCTGACGGTCAGCAACACCGCCACGGCAACTATTGACGTCAGCCCGGTTAACGACGCTCCGGTGTTGGCTGGTCTACCTTCAAGCCTCACACTGGTTGTAGGTGCGTCTTCATCGACCACCTTGGACGACAAAGTTTCGGACGTGGAGACCGCTCCCGTTGACATAGATTGGATCGCGACTACGAGCAATCCGCTGGTCGCAACCGCGACCATCAGCCCGACCCGCGAACTGATCATCGACACCTGGGCCGAGGGCAACGCCACCATCCAAGTACGGGCAACCGACGGCGGGGACCCGGACGGCTGCGGTACGCCGTCCCCGGCATGCGTCACCTCGCAAAACGCCACACCCCCATAGCGGTGACTGTATCCGCCGCGCCGCCTTCCGGCCCTAGGGACCTCAAGGAAGGAGCTATCGATACCCTCACTCCATTCGCCGGGGAATCCCGCAGGATCAGAAAGGCGATCAGCTTGGTCCAGAAGAGCCTTGAGCCGCGGCTGTGGGATGACGACCTGCACTTGGACACCAGGCACGGCCACAAGGTGTTCGACCGCGAGCGGGCCGCCGTCAGGCAACTGATGCACTTGCTCAAGGAAAACTTTGACGACGATGACCGTCATCGCCGGAACGAAGTCAGTGCAGAGGCATTGGGTGCCTCCCAGGCCGCCATCGATGCCTTGGTGGCTGCAGACCGCGTCCTAACCCAGACGGCTTTGGATGACGCCGCGGCTGCGGAGGTACAAGACCCCAAACGGCAGAGACAAGTGGATAGGGAGTTGGCCAGGGCGCAGGATGACCTGAACCGGAGAGACTCGGAACAGGCCGATAACGATTTCGACGATGCGATCAAAAAGTATAAGAGTGCCTGGCGCCATGCTCAAAAGGCCATCAAGGAAGCAGCCAGAGAGCCTAGAAAACCCCGAGGCCGCGATCGAAGAAGGGGCCGGGACCGGGATGACGATGGCAGTAGCGACGATGACGGCTAGCCTCAGGAAACAGGAAAGTCTCTGAACGGCGTTTAAGAACCTATCGAAAAACCGGCTATGGGGGAGAGAGAATCGGTAGAGTATCCAGCCGCTTCTCCCCCAAGATTGCTTCGGATGATGCGCCGAGCCAATCGTCCAGAACGGTGGCATAGACGGTGCGGAAGTCGGTGGTGAAGTTTAGGTTATCGTTGTAAAGATAGCCCAAGTCGGGACGTTCTCCGTACAATCCTCCCGCCACCGGCGTCCCCAAAATGAAGAGGGGGGCGGCGCTGCCGTGGTCGGTGCCTTCGCTGTCGTTGCTCTTGACCCGCCGTCCGAATTCCGACCACGTCATTATCACCACATTGCGATCCTTACCATGGGCCTTCAAGTCTTGATAGAAGGCGTGTAAAGCTTCCGACACCGTCCTCAGAAGATCGTCGTGATCCTTCGGTTGGTTAGCGTGGGTGTCGAATCCGCCAATGGTGACGTGCCCCACTCGGATGCCCAGATCCCCGATTATGGCCTCAGATAAAAGCCGAAGGCCCTTGCCCAGCGACGTGCTGGGGTATTCAACCGCGGATTTGTAGGCTTTATCGGCGTCTTGCAATGCCTGGGAGCTCTTGTAAGCAGCCTCCATGGTGTTGTCCAAAAGCACGGCGTAAGGAGTCTCACGTGGCGAAGCCGAAAAGAGTTTAAGGAGAGAATCCGCTCGGATCTGGGCCGCGTCAGGATAGCGAGGGTCGCTCTGAAGCTGATATAAAGCCACGCTCTCCACCACCGGAATGGGAGAGTGAGCGGTTGAGCACTCGGGAGGTAGAATCCTTCCCACCGCCATTCCGCGAAATCCCTGGTCCTGGCTCCGGTCCAACGTATCGAAATATCGTCCCAGCCAACCATTGTTCAGGGTGTCGCTTCTGCCTCCGGTTTGCCAGATATGCATCGACTCGAAATGAGAGTAGCTCTGATTTTGGTAACCCACCCCTTCCACAATGGCCAAGACACCCTCGTCCCAGAGTTCTTTGAGCTTGCTCATCGCTGGGTGAAGACCGACTTCGCTGTTCAAGTGAAGCAGGTCGCCCGCTGGGATGGCCACGTTAGGCCGGTGGTCGTAATAACGGTTGTCGGAGTAGGGTACCAACGTATTTAGCCCGTCGTTTCCGCCAGCCATCTGAATCACCACCAAAGTCCGGTCCGGAAAAGCGGCTGATCCCGTAGGTGACTCTAGGATCGAGGACGCTACAGCACGGCGGAATACGGAGGGAAGAAAGGCATACGCCGGTACCAGGGCCACACTGGATTTAAGAAAATTCCGTCTAGTTATTAGCATGGAGTCTCCATCGTTCAAGCCAACTGGAAATCTGGCGAGGACATGACCAGATAAACCAGGCTGCGCAGTTTTTCATCCACGGTGGCGCTGGAATCGCCGCTTCCGGATAACCCGTCCAAACCCTGGGCATAATCTAAAAGTATCTGGCGGTCCTGGGACGGGGCTTGGCCATCTAACAGGAGCGATATGAAGTGATTCACGGCCGCCGCGGTGGCATTGAAGCCGTGATCTTGTGCTACTTGTAATGGGTCGAACTTGAAGCTTCGGCCCCGGGCGGTGGCTATCTTGTTAGCGAAGTTCAGTCGTTGGAGCAACGTGCTGCTATTGATCCACGCCGCGCCCCCTGGCCAGCCGGATACGTCGAATGGACTGAAGAGTATCTGCCCCATGTGGTCGGTTAGGGAATTCAGAGGCCGACCGTCGGTTTCGATGCCCAGCATGCGCACTGTCCCAGCAACGAACTCGGCTGGACTTTTTATCTTGGCCCGATAAGCCTTATATGAATAGAATTCGAGAGAGGTCAGGATCCGCCTCATGACGGCTTTCACGCTGTAGCGGGTGTCGTTGAAGGTCCAGACCAGTGAAGCCAGCGTGGCTGCGTCTGGTTCGTCATGGACGAAAAACGTGAACAATTTACGGCAAACAAAATTGGCGGTGGCCGGGTGCTCCATGATAATGTCCACGATGTCGTCGCCGCTGTACGCCCCGGTGCGTCCCAGGAACGTTTTGGTACCGTAGTCGTGCTGGTTCTCCCGGAATATGAATTCTTTCTTTTTCAAACCCCATCCGGTAAAGGCGCGTGCTGACTCACGAACGTCGGCCTCGGTATAGGGTCCTATGCCCATGCTGAACAGCTCCATCAGCTCCCGGGCAAAGTTCTCGTTGGGCGCCTTTTTGTTGTTCACCTTGCTATCAAGCCAGATCAGCATGGCGGAATCCCGGGAAATGGCCTTCAAGAGCACATCGTACTCGCCCAGCGCTTGCCGTCGAAAAAGCTGGTCTTGGGTGAGCATGTAGGGTCCCTTGCCAACTTTCTTGAAGGCGCTGGTCAGGAGACCGTGCCAGAAAAGAACCATCTTCTCTTGTAATGGCCGTTGGGTGTAAATCATCCTCAGCAGGGACCATCGCTGTAGGTCTCGCAACTTCTCCAGGTCCAGATCGAGGCCGGAAAGCCGCTTCTCCAGAGCATTATCATCTACTGATTCGTACTCGATAAGATACTCAACCACCGCTTCCTCACCCATCGCCAAGAAACGGTCCATCTCCTCTTCGTTAGCGCCGAAACCGGCCCGGCGTAAGAGATGGCCCATACGCATTCGCGGGTCTTCCAGAATCAGTGGACGGGGGGTAGGCTCCGGCGTTGGGTTCGCCGGGGCCGGCGCCGCGGTGGGAGTGGGCGTAAGAGTCGGGGGCGGAGTTGCCGTGGCCGCCGGGACCGGCGTTAGTGTTGGGGTAGGTGGGCGTGTCGCCGTGGGCAACGATGTGGGCACGGCATTCGCCACCGGTGTCGCCACGGGAGGGGCCGTGGCGGTAGGCATCCGAGTTGGCGTAGTTACCGGTGGTATCGCAGCCGCCCGGGTGGAGGTGGGTAGTGGCGCCGGAACGGGGGTGGCGGTAAGGATTTCGGCGGTAGTACAGGCGGTCTCAAAAATGGCCAGGGCGCCGGCTGATAGGCCCAAAGCCGCGGCGGCTCGTAGAAAATCCCGCCTGCTTATCTGAGTCATCGGATGGCCACCGGTATCCTTTTCTTCAGTGGGCTTCATCTTGATTAACGCCGGTCCCCCACACTTTATCTTAGATTCCCTACCAGAATAATAATGGGCCGGTCACCGCGGCGCAATCAAAGATGCCCGCAATCTCAGTGCAGTCTAACCCGCGATCAGCCACCCTAGATACCTTCGTCGCGTCTTATCGCGTCCTAGAAGCGGCCCTTTAGATGATCCGCTCACGTCACATTCAGGAACGCTAGATAACTGGTGATGCACCGAACTTATGAACCTTTTAGAAAGCCAAAGGCTCCGGTCTAAACCGGAGCCTTTGGAAGTTAGGACAATATGCTTACGCAGACGTTGCCCGGGATTATTCGTCGTCTTCAGGGGCGACGAAATCAGTCTCGTCAGTAAACAAAACCAGCATCATCTCCCCATCACGTTCGACCAGCTCGAAGGTGGATCTAAACCCGTTGCTACCTTCGATGGTGTAGGTAGGCGCTTCGATGGGAGCTATGTAAGGAAGATCATCGTTTGGGTCTACATCGGCGCTGGCGATACCTCCCAGGGGTACTGCGATCAAGGTCGCCATTAAAGCTCCGGCTGCTACCAAAGTCAGATTCTTCCAAGTATTTTTGAGTGTAAGTGTTGCCATAGTGCTTTCGAAATATCTCCTGTTTTATTTGCTAGTAGCTCTTGAGGGGGCTCTCGACCTGGTTCCGGACCCAAGCCTGTCGCTTCTCATCGGCTGCTTACTAAGTATGATGCGGCAAGTGTCCCCGAGATTTATCTTGGCGCAATTGGGACCGATTTAGCCTCGATAATTGCCTTACGGCCGCGCCCCGCGAAGATCGCTGGCATCTAGCAATGAGGGTCGGAGCAATCGTGGCCCGGAGAGACGTACAAGTCACGATTGCGATCGGCGCAGCCGGGCTAGCATCAACGTCAATCACGGATCGAGGCTAGATCATCCCGGTCTCGTCATGCCAACACCCAGAGAAGAATGGGTGTTGATCCCCTGTTGGCCGGTCAACCGTAGGTGTGAAACTGGTATAAGCGGTTCCGGCGACTGAGTTAGTCACCGGCCCGAGCGGGCCCCACCCGCCATTTTCAGATTCGCCAACACCGGGCATTCTCTCGCAGATGACCCCCATGTTGATCATGCCACGTGGGTTTTCGGCCGGCTCTGGTAATAACCGGGTAATGCAGACGGATGTAATGTACATAATGTATTAGTTCGTTTCATTCGGGTAACAATCAGGACGCCATAGGAGGAGATAAAATGTCTAGCAGCAACGTATTAATGACTGCCTTGGTCGCCGCCACGGCCGTTGGCGCCGCCGCCGGTCTTTTGTTGGCCCCGAAACCCGGAAAAGTGACCCGGAGATTCGTGGCCATGCGGGCCCATAAGGTGCGGAACAGAACCGAAGGATATGTGGGTTCGCTTAAAGAGAAGATGCGCAGTTCCTAGCAGAATCAACACGATGTCTTTCCTGATGCCGCCTCGGATTTAGAGTCAGGCATCCCGGTTCAACCAAGAACGCCGCCTTTTCAGGCGGCGTTTTGTATTGCCCCCAACAGCACTACCTTTCTTCATCGGGCGATTCCGGCCCTTTGCCCATTACCCCGATTTCCTTGAAACTTTCTTCAAGATTGGGCGTTACAATCTACATTGGATCCGTCGTTTAGCGCTTGAAGAACGGGTAAACAGGAAATATCTAACTAGAAAGGAGGAACCGGTGTTGAAGAAATATTGGATAGGCATATTCACCGCAGCCGCTCTGTTGATGGGAGCCATCACCGTCGGCGTCGTGGCGGCCCAAGATACCGGAGAGGGAGAGAATACCGCCGAGGCAGAGAATTCGGCTCCCAAGACAATCCTGGGCCGGGTAGCCGCCGTTCTGGGCCTGGATGAAGCAACAGTCGAAGATGCTTTCCAGCAGGCCCGCAAGGATCAGAAAACTGAGGCCTACAGAGACAAGCTCGACCGGCAAGTGGAAAACGGGCGGATAACTTCCGAGGAAGCAGAGGAGCAGTTCATTTGGTTCCAGTCACGCCCCGACTCCGTGGCGGGCAGTTTCCGGAAAAAAGGCCGCCAGCGGCCCGGCTTCGGCCACGTCCAGTCTTTCGAGGGCAAACGCTTTGGAATGAGAATGCACCGGCGTGGCGGCCGGTGGGCCGGCCCGGACTTCAGCAGCTCCGGTTGGCATAATCACGATGGTCAAAAGTCCCTTCAGCAAGAAGTAGCCCCCATCGAGCCGTCATCGGAAACTGATCCAGCTTCCCAATAACGGGACCGGAAGGGTAGACTTTTCCTAAAATGATGTAGGGGCAGAATCCGGCCGGGGATTCCGGCCAGGAGTAAATAGGTGGCAACTACGGTTTTAATTTTGGAGGACGACCCCCACACGGTGGAGGTCGTCCAACTCTACCTGCGCCGGGACGGACATACCGTTTTGTCCGCGACGGACGGCATCGCCGGGCTGAGCTTGGCCAGAGAAGCCCAGCCCGACCTTATTGTCTTGGACCTGATGCTTCCCGGAATGGATGGCTTGGAGATATGCCGAACCCTTCGCCAGGAGTCGGACGTTCCCATAGTAATGCTGACGGCCCGGGCGGATGAAGAGGACCGTCTGGCCGGCCTAGATCTAGGGGCCGACGACTACGTTACCAAACCATTTAGCCCCCGGGAGCTGGCCGCCCGTATCCGGGCCGTCCTTCGCAGATCCGCTCGCGACGGGTTGGAAGCAGGCGCTTCCAGTTTGGCCTACGATTCAATCTCCATGGACATGCGGCAGCGTGCAGTACATGTAGGCGAAACCCAGATCCACCTCACGCCTACTGAGATCCGCTTGCTGGCCTTGCTTATGCGAGAGCCGGGCAGGACTTTTACCAGGGACCAGATCATCGATCGGGTCTTTGGCTACGATTTTGAAGGATTCGATAGGTCTGTGGACTCTCACGTCTATAGCTTACGCCGTAAACTTGAAGCGGCTGCCGGGGACAAAAGGTACATTCACACCATCTATGGAGTAGGCTACAGGCTCGGCGATGCGTAAGGTCCTATACAGCCTGCAACTTCGCTTGATCATCGGATTTGCCGCCATCCTGGCTTTGGCCCTGGGCAGCGTAAGCTACTACGTAGGACAAGCCGCCGAGCGGGAAGCGGAGTCTATGCAGACCAGGCGCAACGAGATCCGCCGGGCCCGAATCGAAAGATTGGTTTCCCGGAACTACTCCGTGGAATTCCAATGGGAGCAGATCCAGCCAGCCTTAGAGCAGGCAGGCCGCGTCTCGGGCCGTCGCATCGTGGTCACGAACCAACATGGCGATATCGTGGGAGATTCCCATAAGGGATTCGGGGTCCCATGGCGGCGCCATGACAAAACAATCATATCGTCGCCCATCGTGGTCGGCGACCAAGAAGTCGGTTTCTTTGCGTTGGACTCGAAGAACGCGCCCGGGGCCATCCCGGAGCCGCCGATCTCGCGTCTGGCATCCGCCGTCAACCGCTACCTCTTGTGGGCCGGTCTGGCGTCGGGTGTAGTCGGTGTCCTGATGGTTTCACTGGTGTCCCGGCGATTGCTCTCTCCAATGCAGGCCCTGGGTCACGCGGCCAGGAGATTGGGTGGCGGCGACCTAACCCAGCGGGTACCGGCTACCGGCCCCACCGAACTCGTGGACCTGGCCGGGTCTTTCAACGCAATGGCGGGTAGTTTGCAGAATGCGGAGGAACAGCGGCGGAACCTGGTCGCCGACGTGGCCCACGAGCTACGTACTCCCCTATCAAACATTCAAGGATATCTGGAGGCGGTCAAGGACGGACTTCTAGAGCCCAACGAGGAAACCATAGACACGATTTATCAGCAGGCCGTTCACCTGTCCCAACTGGTGGAGGACCTGCGGCTGCTGGCCCAAGTTGAGGGAGGGAGCCTTGGCTTAAATATTGAGCCTGATTCCTTGCCAGAGGTGCTGCGACGTTCGGTTGAGGCATTTCGGGCAAGGGCCGAAGCAGAAGGGGTAGAACTATCCATCTACACACCGGCCGATTTTCCTCTGGTAACCATGGACCGGACCCGCATCGCTCAGGTGGTAGCCAATCTGTTGGAGAACGCTATTCGGCACACCCCCAGTGGCGGCCGGGTAGAGGTCCGGTTGGGCGAAGCAGCCATCGCTAAAGCGACTGTCACCGTATCAGACTCAGGAGAAGGGATACCTACCCAAGAGTTGCCAAATATATTTGAGCGATTTCATCGGGTAGACCCGTCACGCGCCCGGTCCACCGGTGGCGCCGGGCTCGGTCTAACCATCGCAAAGCAACTGGTCGAGGCGCACGGTGGGACCATACACGCCGAAAGCGACTTGGGGCAAGGCAGCCGGTTCGTATTCGAACTCCCCTTGGGCGATGTGGGGTTGTGAAAGTGACAACCGGGATTCCGTGAATCGATGACCGGAATCTTGATGACCTATGTATATCTGGACTTTGAGCACGCCGATTCTCCGCTAACCGTAAGCCTACGGACCGGGAATCGGCGAGACATAACGAGTATACTGAGGCTACTTAGCATCGGCGAAACCCAGCGGTGAGAGGAAGATAGGCATGGTATCAATCTGGAACGCCTTCAAGTCTTTAACTTTATGGCAAATAGCTGTTCTGACGGTGGTGCTTTTCGGAGCCGCCGGCGCAACCTACGGGGGATATGTGCGCGGCACTTCCCCAGATCTGGTGGACCTGGAAGAAAACCAGCAGCTAATCCCGGTGAAATACGGCGACTTGATCAATGAAATCACCACCAACGGGAGCCTCGTATTCCCTAATCGGGAAACGCTGTCCTTCGGTTCACCTGGAACGGTGATGGAGATATTAGTGGAAGAAGGCTCACCGGTAACCGCCGGCCAGGTATTAGCCAAACTAGACGCCACGTCCGTGGCACCCTTGGCGCAGCAGGTTGCTCAAAGGGAATTGGACCTGAACGATTCCACAGAGATTTTGGAAGAAACCAGAGCAATAGATCCTCTTGAGCTAGCACAGAAAAAAGAAGCAGTAGCCAGCGCCAGGTTTCAATCGAAAGAGGCTATCGATGCGCTGGAGGATGCCAGAGAGCCTTATACGGCGCAGGAGATAGAAACCCAACGTCAGTTGGTAGCCGATACACGACTAGACCTGCAATCGGCTGAGCGCGCACTGGCCGGCCTGGCTCGGGACCATGCGGTTCAACTGGCCCAGGCGCGAGAAGTCAAAACTAACGCTGACCTGACCTTCGACGTTAGCCGGCAAGAGTTGTCCGACTTCGCCCGTGACTATACCCAACAAGTTGCTCTTGCCCAGCAGGTCCAAGCCAGCGCTGAATTGGCCCTGGATACCGCCAGGGAGTCCCTGGACGATCTGCCCCGGATTCATACCGATGACCTTGCCCAAGCACGGCAGGATCAAGCCGACGCTCAAGTGGCGTTGGACTTGGCACAACGGGGCTTGGCCGCATACTCACCTGACTACGACCTGGAATTAGCCGAAGCCGGGGAGGAGGCGGCGTTGGCCGCCACGGCCTTGGACCAAGCGGAGCAGGCTTTGGTCGACTTCCATAGGGACTACAATACCCAACTAGGCCAGGCTCGTCTGGATGAGCCTGTTGCCCAATCAGAACTAAAGGCGGCGCGAGACGCCCTCGAAGCCTACGAGAATGCGAACACCCGCTGGCTGGAACAGGACCGCGCCAAGAGAATAGACCTCAATGCACAGCTCGCTAAGATAAACGCCAGTATTGACAGTGCCATCAACTCTTCCAATGCGGGCTTAACCGGCCTGGACCTCCGCATCATCACCCTCCAGCAGTCAAAGCAGTTTCTCCAAGAGGATCTGGCCGATACCCTAGAGTCTCTCGCCGCCGCCGACCGGCTTGTAGCTTCGGTCGAGCTGAACGTAGCCAAGCTAGAACAAACCCAACAGGACCTAGCCAGACTGGAACTCGGTCCTGATCCTATCAGACGCCGTCAATTAGAGTCAGCGGTCGAGGTAGCTCGAACCACTCTGACGGACACAGAACAAGAGCTAACCCGGTTGGAGCAGGGACCTGACCCGTTACAACGCCGGGATCTAGAGGCTGCGGTTGAACTGGCCGAAGCCAACCTGGCCAAGACACAGCAAGTCCAATCCGGCCTGGAACTAGGTCCGGACTCGCTACTTCGCCAGCAACTCCAATCCGATCTGGCGGTGGCTCAGGCCGATCTGGCCGAGGCAAAAGACGCCCTGGCGGATGTGGAGGGCCAGGATAGCCCCCAAGCCGTGGCGATGCAAGTTGCCGAGGCTGCAGCATCCGCGGACGAACTAGAAAAGGCGAAAGACGTTCTGGCCGCCGGCAAGTCTTCCGGAGTAAGTAAGCCGGAGTTAACCTCCGCGGAATCCGCAGTGGCCAATGCGCTAATCAGCGTGGCCACCGCAGAGGAGGTTTTGACGGCTATCACCGCCGGCGCTGACCCATCAGAATTGGCCCTGAGGGAGGCCAAGCTTTCCTTGGCCCAAGCCAACCGAGCCGATGCCCAGCAGGACCTGGTTTTACTTATGGATGGCCCTGAACCCCTGGAGACCGCGTCCAAAGAAGCTGACGTGGCCCGCCTTACCGCAACTCTGACCCAGGCCGAAGAGGACTTGGCCGAACTGTTGGCCGGCGCCGACGCGTTGGCCGTGGCGTTAAAGTCAGATCAAGTAACTCTGGCCCAGGCAACCTTAGCAGACGCCGAAGAGGCGCTGGCCGAATTGGAGGCCGGGCCGGACCCATTCCAGGTCGCCGTGGCGGAGGCCGAATTCCTTTCCGCCCAACTTGCTCTGAAAGATGCCCGTCAATTGGTAGATGATTCTTCGATCAAGGCGCCACTTGACGGATTCGTATCCCAGATCAGCGTCGAGGACGGCGACACGGTACAAGCGAACACCGCTATCCTTGATGTGGTTGACCCTTCGGTTATCGAAGTCGATGGGATAGTTGACGAGATTGACGTGTTGTCGATCCAGCTGGGTATCCGGGCAAAAGTCACGGTGGACGCCCTCCGAGGTGCAACTCTGGAAGGAATCGTCACGGAGATCTCCCCTGGCGCAAGCAACCAACAAGGCGTGGTGACCTACCCGATCCGGATCCAGGTGCAGGTTCCTCAAGATGTGACGCTCCGGGAAGGGCTCACCGCCGTCGCCAGCATCGTTTTACGTGAAGAAAGAAACGTGCTGTTAGTTCCCCAGCAGGCCCTTTACGGTAGCTTTGACAAGCCGGTGGTCAGGGTAGTCAACGGCGAAGGAGTGATCGAAGAAAGGGCTGTGGAGCTTGGAGAATCCGATGAATTTTGGGTGTCGGTCCGCACGGGCCTGAAAGACGGTGACCAAGTGGCCATGGTAGCCGACGATGTCAGCACCAGCCAGTTCAGTTTCCGCCAGTTCCGCCGGGTCACGGGATCATCCGGGAGGGGCGGTGGCGGGTCGAGAGGAGGCCGCCGTTAGCCGGGGCGGGAGACGGGTGGCAGAGCATGATTGAACTGGAGAACGTTACCAAGATCTACCGCATGGGTAAAGTGGAAGTCCCCGCTTTACGAGGAGTGTCACTCACCGTTGGACAGGGCGAAATGGTGGCCATCATGGGGCCGTCCGGTTCGGGCAAATCAACCCTCATGAATCTTATCGGCTGCTTGGATGTTCCGGATTCCGGACGGTACACCTTTGAAGGGGAGGACGTGGGGCGGTTGAGTGACGACCGGCTGGCGGAGATTCGCAATCGTAAGATTGGGTTTATCTTTCAGACTTACAATCTGCTGCCTCGCTTGACGGCCTTGGCCAACGTGGAACTGCCTCTGCTTTACGGCAATGGCCGCGACCGGCGGCGCCGGGCCATGGAAGCGCTGGAAAAGGTTGGCCTTGGCGACAGGGTGCACCACCGGCCAACTGAGCTTTCCGGCGGTCAGCAACAGCGGGTGGGTATCGCCCGGGCTCTGGTGAAAAATCCCTCGCTGGTTCTGGCCGACGAGCCCACCGGCAATCTGGACAGCCGCTCTAGCGAAGAGATCGTTGCCATATTGCAAAACTTGAACCGAGAGCAGGGTCTCACCGTGGTGGTGGTAACCCACGAGCCGGACATCGGCGCCTCCACCCAGAGAATCATCACCACCAGGGACGGCGTTGTGGTCAGCGACGAGCCGGTGAAAAACCAACGCATGGCCCTGGCCGGGATCGGATAGGAAGCGGTTACATGAACGTCCAGACCATACTGTTCACCGCCCTTTCTTCTTTGGGGGCCAACAAGATGCGCGCCGGCTTAACGCTGTTGGGCGTGGTGATCGGGGTCGCCGCTGTCATAACCCTCATGTCCATCGGAAAGGGGGTCCAGCAATCCATAACCCAGAGAATCGAGTCGCTGGGAACCAACCTGCTGTTCGTGAGGCCCGGCGACGCCAACCAAGGGGGATTCTCCCGCGGCCAAGGCTCCGCGACAACTTTGACCATGGCTGACGCCTTTGCATTAAAGGACGACGTGTTCACACCTTCAGTGGCGGCGGTGGCCCCAGAGATAAGCACGTCAGCCCAAGTGGTGGCCGGAAGAAACAACACCAACACACGGATATATGGAGTTACGCCGGAATACCTGTCGGCCCGAAACTTCGACCTCAGCTCAGGACAGTTCATTGCCCCTGGACACGTGAACGAAAACTCCCAAGTGGTGGTCCTAGGCTCAGAGGTGGCCGAGACATTGTTCGGCTTCCGGAATCCCGTTGGACAAAACGTGCGAATAAATTCCCGCCAATTCGAAGTGATCGGCGTCCTGGAAAGTAAGGGAGGGGGCAACCGATTCTTCTCTTTGGATGATCAAGCCCTTGTGCCCATCACCACGGCCTACTATCGCCTCTCGTCCCAACGCACCGCCCAAGGGGGAATCAACGTCCAGACCATCAATGTCCAGCTACACGACGTGGACGACGTGGATAAAGCCATCAGAGAAGTGGCCACGGTGCTGCGTCTGCGCCACCGGATCACCCGGGAAGACGACTTCTCCATCACCAGCCAACAGGAGACCATCGAGACGTTGCAGGAAACCACTAACACCTTCGTCGTGTTCCTGGGCGCGATCGCCGGGATATCGTTGTTGGTGGGCGGCATCGGCATCATGAACATTATGCTGGTGTCGGTGACCGAGCGGACCCGGGAGATCGGCATCCGCAAGGCCATGGGGGCCAAGCGCCGGGATATCCTGCTCCAATTCGTATCCGAGGCGACGCTGCTCAGCTTGGGCGGTGGCGCGGCAGGAGTGTTGTTGGGTCTAGTGCTCTCGATATTGCTAAACGGACGTAGCCTGTTAGGTACGCCCACCCAAACCGTATTCAGTCCGGAAGTCGCAGTATTGGCCCTAGTCGTATCAGCGGCCATCGGCCTCTTCTTTGGTATCTATCCAGCGATGCGGGCCGCCCGGCTGCACCCCATCGAGGCATTACGTTACGAGTAACCACTTGGGCCGGACGAGGAGATAGGGTATGAACAAGGCATTTTCATTGTTTCTAATGGTGGCCCTGATACTGGGAGGTTCGCTAGGCGGAGCTTTCGCCAGCGGCGTGGCACTGGGCAAGACCCAGGGAGAGACCCCCAGCGAAGCTCAAGCTGCCGGAAGCTTCTCCCAGGGGCCGGGAGAGCGGTCCGGCGGTGACCGGCCCCAAGGCAGGGGACAAGGCGCCAGGTCCGGCGGCGGCTTCGAACGAGGCGGCCAAGGCGCCGGCTCAGGAGGGGATCAGAGAATTGGTCAAAGCGGACCGGAGTCCCGTGGGTCTCGTCAGGGTGAAGGCAACCGGCAGGGTTTTGACGGCGGTTTCCGCGGCGGACCCGGAGAAGACTCCGGCGGCGGCGGGCGGCGAGGCGGGCGGGGAGTTGGCGGAGCTATCGAAAGCATTGAAGGAAACACATTGACTGTCACAACGCCCCGGGGACCGGTAACGGTAACAACCGGCGGCGACACCACCGTGCGAAAAATCGTCGACGGCTCCTTGGAAGACCTGGAACAGGGCGCTCAGATCCGGGTGACCGGCCAGAGGGACGAAGAGGGAATCGTCAAGGCCACATCCATCACCCTGATACCGGAAGGGGCTCAGGAATTCATTGGACGCCGGGGGCCGAGACAAGAGCGTTAAATCCGGTACGGCAAGCGGTCCCACGGCGAATTCTGCGTGCCTACATACGCTATTCCATTGGGATTCAACGCGACGCGTTCCGCAAGAACCTGCTGGTTAGACGATAGTTGATTTACAGGATCGCTGCGGAAGTACAACTGTGATGGCTGACTGTCCCAATTACACGTAACAACACCGGGTGGCCGCCGGGAACCGCGGACACTATCCTGAGATTATCTATTGTCCGCGATTCCGGTGAACGACTGTCCCAGGTAGCCGCCCCGGCTGTCGAACTTTTGGACCCGGTGAGACCCCGTATCGGCTACGTACACCGACCCTGACTCATCAACCGTGATCGCCCCAGGCGCTTGGAACTGGCCGTCTCCAATGTCCGAAGTCCCCCATACCTTCAAGAAGTTGCCGCGAGAGTCGAATTTCTGGACTCGGTTGTTCCCGGCGTCGACTACGTAGACCCAGCCGTTAGACTCGTCCAACGCGATTCCCGTGGGATTTAGGAACTGGTCTTCGGCTCCGCCCTCAGTGCCCCAAGCGTTCAAGAACCTAAGCCTGGAATCGAAGCGTTGTACCCGGTTATTCCCCGAATCCACCACGTATATCCAACCATTGGTCTGATCTACGGCGATACCGGCGGGACGGTCGAATTGACCTTCCGCTGTACCTTTGCCGCCTTTATTTCCCAAATACCTGCCCCGGTAGTCGAACCACTGAATACGGTTGTTATCCACGTCGACCACATAGAGCCAACCCAGGCCCAAAGCAAGGCTTTCTGGTCGCCGGAATTGTCCGTTCCCCTGGCCTTCGCGGCCCCATTTACCCAGGAACCTGCCTCGGGCGTCGAATCGTTGTATCCGGTTGTTGCCAGTGTCCAAAACATAGAGCCACTGGTTCAGAGGTTCGAAGACGATCTGGCCGGGCTGCTGGAACTGACCGTCGGCGATTCCGTTCGCTCCCCAAACGTCGAGGAAGCGGCCTTGATAGTCGAACCTTTGGACCCGGTTGTTCCCCGTATCAACTACGTAGATCCAGCGGGAATCCAGGTTCAGGGCAATGCTGCCCGGCTGAAGGAAGAGACCCTCGGCGCTTCCCGGACCGCCCCAGGTGTTGAATACCCGGCCTTCCCTGTCGAAGCGCCGCACCCGGTGATTGACCGCGTCCGCCGTGTAAAGCCAGCCGTTTTCACTGTCGACGGCGATACCGCTGGGATTAACCAACCGGCTATCGATCGCTGACGGAACGGGCTCCGGCGTTGGCGTGGGGATCGGGGCCAAGGTTGGTTGTGGCGTAGCCGTGGGCCTGGGCGTAGGTGTCGGGACCGGAGCAGCCGTCGGCATGGCGGTAGGTGGAACGGCGATTGGAACGACAGTAGGCGTCGGGCTGGGCGTGACAGTTGGAGTACCGGTAGGTGTCACAGTCGGCCCTAGAGCGTTGGTCGTCAATGCTTCCCTGGTTCCGCGGTCTGTTGGTTCGTAAATGGCCTCGCCGTCCCAATAGACCTTGAAGTAGTAATGGCGGAAAGACCCGGTGGTTAGTTCATCCGCTGTGAAGCTACATGAAAACTGACGATCGCCGTAGTAGCCAGCTACTGAGTGTGGGCATTCCTTAACCAGTACGTCTGAAGCCAAGGAGATGTCTTTCCAGACCTCCGTTTTCAGTTTCCCGGTAGGCCCAGGCAATTTCACGGTGACCCACGCCTTTGCGTCAGAGCCGACCACGACGCTGAACCACCTGCCGCTGATTGTTTCTGACTCAAATTCGCCCGACACATA
>CATMOE010000064.1:0-19355 GCA_950072105.1 uncultured Dehalococcoidia bacterium | reverse complement strand
GAGATGTTCCAACGGGAACAGCCAAGGGAACGACCAGCAGGGCAAGAAGTGGTTTTAATTCCCGGAGTCAACACAACACTTCTGGCAGCGGAAGACTCTCTTAATCTAGCCCCGTTATTGTTCAAATAACCGGGACCACCTCACAACATCGAGGTTATCTCCCAGTTTTCCTCGGAGATTCGTAAAACGATGATCGATGAACACCAAATGGTCCAGGTGTTCTTGAACATCCTGACAAACACGGAACAGGCGATTCACGAGGCAAACGGCAAGGGACGAATCTGGGTTAGCAAAGTAAGTTCGGTCGACGACTTCAAGATAACGATCAAAGACGACGGGCCGGGAATCCCGTTCGATGTCTTGAATTGGATCTTTGAGCCCTTCTTCACTACCAAGGAAGTTGGGCAAGGAACGGGCTTGGTACTCAGTATCAGCCACGGGATCGTTAAGCAGCACGGCGGAGAGATTTGGGCCGAGAGTGTTGAAGGACAAGGTACTACATTCCACATAGTTCTGCCGGTGGTCGCTCCGGAAGAAATCGAGGATTTCCCGATGCCTTTCAGTGAATCTACTGCCACGACGACCAAGCACATCTTGGTGGTGGACGATGAACCCCAGATCCGGAACCTACTCGGGAAATATCTGGAGTCGGAGCGTTACACTGTGGACCTGGCCGAGGATGGGCGCGAAGCGGGGAGGAAATTGGCCAACATCGATTACGACTGTATTCTCCTCGATCTCAAGATGCCCGGCATGAGTGGTCCAGAACTCTACAAACTCATCCAAGGAATCAGCCAACCTCTGGCAAGCAAGATTGTATTCGTTACTGGGGATACCGTGAGTTCTGGTACTCGCGATTTCCTCTCCGCAACCGGGAATCCCGTGGTCGTTAAGCCATTCTGCATGGCAGAGTTGTTGCGGACCATGCGACAACTCTGGAACTGATTGCCAGCAATTGCTTATGCGACCTGTTTTGGCGGCCTCTCGGCCAAAGATATGAGTCCAGAGGAGGATTAAGGAGGGGGGCGTTGGCGTCTCTCAGTTCGACATTGAAGCGGTGCTAGTGGCGGCCGATGAATTCCAGCACAAGGCGGTTCCAGACCTCCGGTTCCTCCCAGAAGGCGGCATGTCCCGCCGCTGGCACCGTCCCCCACTCGCAGCTCGGGATGTGGCCGGCCAGCAACCGCATCATGGCCGGCGGCGATAGCAGATCTGCGTCGCCGGCCAGCACCAGGACCGGTATCTGCATGGTCTCCAGGCGGGCATAGGTCATCGGGTCCCGCAACGGCTGCGCTCCCGTCGTTCCCTCCTGACGGCTGTGGTGATCGATCTCCAACCAGCGGGCGGCGCCCTCGGGATCGATGCCCCGGTAAGACGGCCCCAGTTCGCGTAGCTCCACCGGCAACGCCTGAATCTCCTGCGGGCGGAGCCGGTGCTGGACTTCTAGGTATGACTCGTCTTGCACCCCGCCGATGGTGTTGGCGGCCACCAGGCTGCGTACTTGCTGGGGGTGTAGCAAAGAGTAGTCCAATGCGCCGATCCCGCCGGCCGCGGTCGCTACCAGGTGGAAGCGGTCCAAGCCCAAGTGATTGACGAGTCCTTGCAGATCGTCGCTGGCGTAGCCGGGCTGCTCCCCAGACTGATTCAGCCGGGAACGGCCCCAATGCCGCCGGTCATAGGCGATGCAGCGATACTCCGCCGAGGTGAACACTGGCTCCTGATACACCCAGCAATCGCAGTTGCCCGAGGCAGCATGCAAAAATATCACCGGGGTACCGGCGCCGCCGGTGTCGGTGTACCATAGGTCGACGCCGGGAAGTTCTAAGTAAGGCATAAAGTCATATTAGTTAATTGAATTTGGGTGGCTATGGGGACCATGAGTAACACCTGAGCTCGATCTTGATGCCTTCGGGGTCCCAGATCTTGAACTGCTGTCCCATGCCCTGGGCGCCCCAAGCGGGGTGGACGTCCCCATCCATGTGGATGCCCTTGGCCTTCAATTCCTCATACAGATTGTCCATGTCGGTCGGGCCGAGGACTAGGCAAAAATGGTCCATGTTGGGCGTCACCGCGTCTTCAGACTTGGTGGGCCTTATATCGATGATTATCTCCTGGGAAACCCTGGCCGATACGAATCCGACCTTACCCTCACGGAACTCGTCCAGCCTCAGTATCTCCATGCCCAGCACGTCTCGATAGAAACTGATCGAGCCCTCGACGTCTCTGGTGTTAACTACCAAGTGGTCCAATCCAACGACAGCCATGACATCCTCTCTTAGTGCCGAGTTTCGTAATAGCCGTAAGGATCTACCGTTCGCCCTGAGCTTGTCGAAGGGTCCTTCCGCGGAAAAGTGGTTCGACAGGCTCACCACGAACGGGGTTGGTAAATCTGATTTCCGCAAGTAACTATTAGCTGGGACTTGCCAGGCGGCCTATGTGAGGCCTAGGAAGCTGCCACGGCCTCCCGCATGGGGACATATCTGGATAGGAATATCGCGATGGAGTCGGTAGTGGCTTTGTAGAAATGAGGTTCCCGGTCGAAGAAGTGGTCTTCCCCAGCAAAGAGATGCAGGTCCACGGGAACTCCGGCTTGTTCCAGCGCCTCGTACATCCGCATTGTGGTCGAGTGATGGACGCGGGTGTCGGAAGTGCCGTGAAAGAACAGAGCCGGCGGATAGTCCTTGTTGACGTAGGTGATAGCATTTGCGGCTTTGACATACTCGGCGGTGGGGTTTTTGCCGAAGAGGGCCTCGAATTCCGGGTCGACTGCCCGTTCGGAGATATCGGATACCGGAGACATACCCACCACTGCGGCAACTTTGCTGCTCACTCCGGCATTGCCGCCGTCGCCGTCAAATTCTTTGACGTGGCCGCTGCCCGCCGCGACCAATGCCAGTAATCCGCCCGCCGATTTACCGGCGACGACGATGAGGTCCGGGTCGATGCCCAGATCGGCGCTGTTGGCTCGCATCCAGCGAATCTCGGCTTTGACATCTTGTACTTGGGCCGGCCAGGGAGCCTCGTCCATCACCCGGTACTCGGCGTTGACGCAGACGTAGCCGTGGTTGGCCATTGCCAGGCCGTACCGCTCGGTGAGCGGCGCGCGGTCGGCGTTTCGGAAGCCGCCTCCGGGGAGGAAAAGAATCCCGGGGACCAGACCAGATTGGTTGGCCGGGCGGAGGACGTCTGCCTTGAGGTCCCGTCCGCCCCCCTTGGCAACGACTACACCTTCTTCGATCTTAACGTCGCTCATAGAACCTCCGAACGGTGATTTCCTGACTGGGAACGAACTTTGGGGCAGGCTGCTGATTACGCCCCAAGTTACCACATGAAGGCGAATCTTGCACCAAGAGAACCTATCCCAGCTCGGCGATGGCCTCGATCTCCACGTCCAGACCTGGCTCGGCCAAAGCCCCAATCTCAACTAAGGTGTTCGCCGGGTAAGCGCCCTTGAAAAATTCCGCGAATAGGTAATCCTGAGCGGCGGTGTCGTTCCGCCACTCTTCGATGCTGGTGACGTAGGTAGTTATCTTGACGATATCCCCCGGAGTGCCACCTTCGGCGGCTACAACACGCACGATCCGGTCCAGAGTGACCCTCAGTTGTGTCATCAAGTCTTTGCCTTGAGCCTCCGTGCCCCGGGCGGTGCAGCCCGCGATGAAAAGAAGATTTCCGGCACGCACGGTTCTGCTGTATGAAGCACCAGACGGCGCGATGTCCGGATGGTTATGTCGAATCTTTTCCATGTTTGTCCTCCCACAATGATTGGTAGTGACACGCTGGATGATGGAATGATGATCCCGATCGCTAAACCACGTTCCGCAAAAAAGCCAGTAACATCTTCCGCATCTGAGCCTCGTGGTGGGGAGCAAACTTGGCGAACTCCCGCAGGTTTCGGGCAGACTCCTCCCTAGAGTCGAACCGGTCCCCCATCAGTTCATAATCTTCTGGGAACTCTTTGTTCCATACCTTCAATTCTTCCAACGTAAGCTGGGGTTCGAATTGGAAGGCGTAGGAATCATTGTACCGAAAGGCCATGTCGATTCGGCGGTAAGTGCCATCCCGGCAAAGCATATACCCTTCGGCCAGCTTAACCGCATCCTTGGGGGTGCTAAAACGGTCGCCGTGCAGGGTGGGCGCCAGGGGCACGCCGATCTTGCCGAACACCGGATCAGCGGCGCCTTCCTCGGTGATCAACAGCCTGGTCAGTCCGAACTGGTATCCGCCCGTTGGCTCTACCTTGCCACCCAGCGCCTGGGCCATGATCTGGGCGCCGAGACAGATGCCCATCACCGGCTTTCCCGCGGCCATCGCGTTTCCTAAGTACTCGCGTTCTACGCGCAGCGCCGGGTAGTCGTGGTTGGCCGACATGGGACCGCCCAGAGCGATGATTAGGCTGATGTCCTCCAAGGGGGGAGCTTGGAACGATCGGTAGCCGGGAGCATCGTCGAAGATGTTTAGCGGCTCCAGTTCAAAGTTCTCAGATCGCAGAACCGATGTGAAGTTTGCGGCCAGAGTTTCGGCCGCGGAGTGGCGGATCACCAGCGCTCGTTTCATCGGATCAGCACCCGGGTGATTCCGGCAGGGAGTTGCGCCAACGCCCTAACCTCCCTTGAAGCGGCGTCCGAAGCTTCCGGCTAGTTCCGAGTCGCCTTGGAAGGTCAATCGGCCCTGAGCCATGGCATCTTCAGGGCTGAGCCTGCCGTACATGACCAACACGTAGGTCTCACCGTCGCATCGAAATGTCACGTCAGCGGCGACTGCACTGGCAGGCTCAACGTGGGTGCCCTGGGCGGCGACAACAATATCAGCGGTAGCCGTGATTGGCGTCTTCATTTCGAACCGGTAGCGAATCTGGCCGTCCACGGAGTCGTCAGGGCGGAAGGCTCGGCGTACGGCCCGGCCGACGGTGTCTATCAGCACGTTGACATTGTCGCCGGACAGGTGGTAATAGCCGTCGATGGTGTAACGGATATCCCAAACGTGCATCGTTAACTCGCCGATCCGCATATCCAACATTGTTCGCACCGGTTCGGGGCCCGGAGGCCAGTAGCAAGGCTTATCCCAGTCCTCCGGTCCAACGGTGTGGAACACCTGGACAGACTCGTCGAGTCGTTGAATCAAAGATCCTAGCAAGTTTTCGCCGAATCGTTCCCGATTCGACAAAGCCCGTTGAAAGATGTTTTCGGCGAAGCGGTCCTCGTCGTGATCTTCCACCGATGGGGAGCCTTCCGGCGGCGAGGCATCGCCTCCCAATCCCCTGGTAACTCGAGACGCAAAGTCCTGCCCGTTCAAGTGGGCAACCACGTCGGCCACCGTCCAACCCTCGCAGGCGCTGGGCTGGTTCCAGGCTTCGGCGGGGAGGGAGCTCAAGTAGGTCTTGAACGCTTCCACTTCCGCCTGAAGAACGACGACCCGTTGCTCCGGTGTGACCATTGCTCCTCCTTGAATATTTGAATGGGTCGAGGCCCGAAAGGCTGCTCTAAATCACGCCACTTTCTTTGAGGCCGGCCAGGTCAGTTTCATCCAGGCCCAGAAGCTTGGAGAAGATTTCCCCGTTGTGCATCCCCAACGTTGGCGCGCCTGCCATCTCCGGCAGAGGTCCTCCGGAAAAGATCACCGGGAAGCCTGAAGCAACGCCCTTTACCGGTTCGGGCAATCCGGCGTGGCGCATGGGCACCAGACTGCCCCGGTCCCAGAAGTGCTGGTCGTTCATAACTTGTTCAGCGGTGCGCACCTGGGCGCAGGGCACATCATGGCTCTCAAGGCGATCCAGGGCTTCTTCCAGCGTAAACTCGCCGATGATTGCCTGGATCTGCTGCCGCGCCTCCTCCACGTTGGCCGTGCGGGTTACAAAACTTTCAAAACGAGGGTCGTCCAAGAATTGGGGGGCGTCCAACGCCCGGGCCAGTCTGGCCCATTGATCGTCGCTGGTGACGGTAAGGGAAAGGTCCCCGTCGCTGGCGTGATATAGACCGGTGGGGCCGCTGCGGCTGATGTTGCCGGTGCGTAGTGGCTGGCCGAACTCGATGTTTTCCTCCAGATTCTCCATGAACATGAGAGACACCAGGGTATCCATCATGGAAACGTCCAGGTACTGGCCTTGGCCGGTACGGTCCTTTTCCCGGAGGGCGGCCAGGATGGAGTAGCAGGCAAACAGGGGCGTGACTAGGTCGCCGATGTAAAATCCGACTCTGGTGGGCGGTCCATCAGCGTCGCCGTTGATGTCCATGAGGCCACTCATCCCTTGGATCTGGGGGTCGTGGGCCGGTTTGGCGGAGTAAGGGCCGGTTTGTCCGTAACCGGATATGGAGGCGTAGACGATGCCGGAGTTAGCCTGGGAAAGCTCTTCGTAGCCCAGTCCCAAGCGCCGCATCGAGCCCGGAGCCAGGTTTTCCAGGACCACGTCGCAGGACTTGGCGAGTCCAAGAAACATCTCCTTGCCCTGGGGATGCTTCAGGTCCAAGGTCACGCTCTTAACTCCCTGGGCCCGCTTGAGAAAACGAGTCGAAAGGTCATTGCTGTTCTGGGGTTCGTCGTGCCAGCCGTCGGCCCCGACGAATGGACCGTTTCCCCGCACTGGGTCGCCCCTTCCGGGAATCTCCACCCTGATGACTTCCGCGCCCAACCGAGCTAGGTTCATGGCGCAGAACGGCCCCGCCAGGTAAACGGTGACGCTAAGGACCCTGATGCCTTCTAAAGGCTGCATATTTCTTCCTCGAGAACAGTGTGACGGCGGTTGACCCTAAACCATGCTGGTGTAAACTAGGGCCGTGCAGGAGACCGGCTGGATTTCAGGAGAGCCATTATCTCCTATGCGCCCACGGTATCACGTTGAGCCGCCGAGGAACAATTTCCTGACGGTAGTCCAGATTCCATCGGCGAAAACAAGAAAGACCAAAGTGTCGTAATTGTTGAAACCGGCTTAAAGGGCCATCCGTCGTTCCCGCGATTCAACCGTCATCCCCGCGCAGGCGGGAATCCAGAGGACACTGAAGAAGGACCGCATCGAACGGAATGGCGGACATTACTGGATTCCCCTTCGGCGGAAGGGCCGGAATGACGAAAGCCTGTCCGATATGCGATCTGGTTCATAGATTGAAAGTCTCATACAGGAGAGCAACGCTATGGCAACTTCACCAGGCGACAAGGTAACTCCCGAAGAGTTCAAGCTCATGAGCGATCGCGCCGGGCTTGGCATGAGCCAAGAAGAGTTGGACCAGTTGAAGCCTTTGTACGACATGTACTCCCATTACATCCAGCAACTGCACTCCATCGATCTGCAGGCCGAAGAGATCGGCTTGAATTTTCACCCCGAATGGCCGTCTGCTTAATTCGCCGGTTGGCGACTTGAACCCATATTTAATGCCGAATATACCGAGGGGTGGCAACAATGACGACTTCCCAAGCTAACCTTTATCATCTCACCATCAGAGAGGCGGCCGGGTTACTGAAAAGCGGGCAACTGTCTCCGGTGGAGCTGACCCAAGCGTTCCTAGACCGCATCGCAGCCACCGACGACCGGCTGCACTCGTACATCATCGTATTGAAAGAACAGGCTCTGGATGACGCCCGGCTTGCCGAAGCAGAGATACGCCGTGGCGGCTACAAGGGACCTTTGCACGGTATCCCCTTCGCCCTGAAAGACCTGTACGACACTGCCGGGGTTACGACCACGGCCGGTTCCAAGGTGTATATCGACCGGGTGCCCACGGAGGATGCCACCACCACGGCCCGACTGAAAGCCGCCGGAGGCATTCTCTTGGGCAAGCTGGCGATGCACGAGTTCGCTCTGGGTGGGCCCGACTTCACCACGCCCTTCCCTCCGGCCCGTAACCCCTGGAACCTGGACCATATCACTGGAGGCTCCAGTAGCGGCTCCGGGTCTGCCGTGGCTTCGGGTCAGGCGATGGCCGCGTTGGGATCATGCACCGGCGGGTCGATCCGTGGCCCGGCTTCCCTGTGCGGCATCGTGGGATTGAAGGCAACCTATGGCCGGGTGAGCCGGGCGGGGGTGGTAACCCTGAGTTGGTCCCAAGACCATTGCGGTCCCATGACCTGGACGGTGGAAGATGCGGCATACATGATGCAGGCGCTGGCCGGGTACGACCCCAAGGACCCCACTACCAGCACTGCCCCCGTGCCGGACTACTCGCTATCGCTAAGGGAAGACATCAAGGGTCTGACCATCGGCGTTCCCCGCCACTTCTTCTACGCCCCCCACGAGAACGTGAACCCGGAGGTCGTCGCCACGGTGGAAAAAGGACTGAAGGTGCTGGAAGGTCTGGGGGCGAACCTCCAGGAAGTGACGATACCGAGCCTGGAATACGTTCGGGCGGCCAACTCAGTCATCATGCTCAGCGAGGCCTTCGCCTTTCACGAGAAGAATCTGCGGACAAGGCCCCACGACTTCGGCGAGATGGTGCGCGCCCGGTTCCGTATCGGCGGGCTGTTCAGCGCCAGCGATTACGTGCAGTCGCAGCGGGTCCGAAAGCTGGTCAACCGGGAGTTCGCCGAGGTTTTGCAGAAGGTGGACGTTCTGGTCACACCAACCATGACCCAACCGGCGCCGGCCTTTGAGGGCTACGACGCTACCAGCACGGTCAGGGGTCCCAGCTTTACCGCTCCCTTCAACCTGACGGGTCTCCCGGCTATCTCCGTCCCCTGCGGCTTCACGGCGTCCGGCCTGCCCGTTGGGATGCAGATCGCCGGCAAACCCTTCGACGAGCCCGGAGTCATCCGCGCCGCCTATGCCTACCAACAGGAAGCCCGTTGGTTTGAGCAGCGGCCGTCGATCTAAGATTGAGCCATCTAGGATAGCCACAGAGACGCAGAGAGCCCGGAGAAAATAAAAAAGCCTCTGTGTCGCTGTGGCGCGTCTACTCGTGTGCAGGCTAGAAGCTGGGCAGGGGAGGCGTGGGTTGTTTTAGCACCAGGGGGACCTTGGCGGGTGGCGGTGTGTTGCGGCTGCGGACGACCCTGATTTCGCCGTCTATGATTACAACTCCAATCCCGGGAACGTCGCCGTTCTCCATGGCGGAAAACAGGTCGCTCCGGGTCGAGCCGTTGGGAGCGTCGGCGATAAGCAGGTCGGCGTCTTTGCCTGGAGCGATGATTCCCGAGTTCAATCCCCAGGCCTTTGCGTTGTTGCCGGTAGCCAAACACAATGCCGTGGCGGCCGGGATGCCTCCCAAAGAAGACAGCTCGGTGACCGTTTTGATCACCCCAAGTGGCATCATGCCCGTTCCTGTTGGCGTGTCGCTGCCGACTACTACCCGTTCCATCGCTTTGTGTTCCTGCGCCAAGTCCAAGATGAAGAGGGATGAGCGAAGGTTCCCTGCCTGTACCAGTTGGAGGTAGAGGTCTGTCTCCGCCACCAAGCGGCGCAGTCCGTCGTTGTCCAGAGAAGTTGGTCCGCCGTTGACGTGGCCGCAGATGTCGGGTTTGAGGCGCAGCAGATGCTCTGCCGAGATGGCGGTGCTGCCGGGGATGGATGCGCCGCCGCTATGGCACATCACTTTCAGGCCGTTCTTCTGGGCCCACCTGATCTGGGGTTCGCCGTCGTAGGGATCCCGGTAGTTGCCGAAGCCGAATTTGGCCAGCCAGATACCTTCCGCCGCTAGCTCTTCAAAGTCTTTTTCTTGTAGTGTCGGCTCCAGCACCACCGCTCCGGCGTGGACCTTAGCGCCGTCGGGATGCAAGACGGAAAAGGATCGCTGGGCGATTATTGCCAGGGCTTTTACTCCGGCGGCGTCGTTGGGCCGTCCTGGTGTGTGTATCTCCCCTGCCGAGATCATGCTGGTGACTCCGCCATGAACATAGCTGCCGATGAAGTCCACCACTTTCTGCCGAGGCTGATAATCGCCGATGGCGACGTGGAAATGGGAGTCAATAAGGCCAGGCAGGACGGTGGCGCCGGAAGCGTCGATAACTGTGTCGGCGGTGTTGGCGTTCAACTGGTCCGATCCGCCGATGGCGCTGATCTTCCCATCCTCCACCAGCACGCAATCACCGTCCAGGACCGGTTGGGCCAGATCTCCCGACACTATGGCGCCGATGTTGATGACGGCCAAACTTGCCATAGGGTGAACCTCCGGTGTACCGGGTTACTTGCGGTAATAGCGGACTTCAAAAGTGGTGCAGCCAATGGGCGAGATGTAGGGGCCGTGGGGCATTCCGGGAGGGCGGCAAGCGTACATCCCACTGGTGAAGGTGGTATTGATCGATTTATCGTGCAGCTCGCCCTCTAGGATGAACACCTCTTCCCAGAAATCGTGGAAGATCACTTCGGAGGTCTCTACGCCAGGGGGGAACTTGAGCATCCTGGTGGATACTCCGGCCTCTTCGTCCCAGTTGAGGATCTTCTCCACCATTCCCTCGGCGGCCGCGCCGGAACCGGCCTCCACCGGGGTCCAAGGGACGGCTTCGTGGTTGAAAAACTCGTACTCGGCTTTAGGCACCCTAGGTCCTCCTTGTCTTCTAGTCAATTGTCTCGCCTATGGCTTGATACCCGGTCCGTCATCCCGGCGTAGGCTGGGATCCAGCCGACGCTTCCCTGGATTCCGGCCTACGCCGGAAAGACGATCGTGAGGAGGAACGTCGAACGATCCCGCCAATGTAAATCTATGCTCGAGGCCTAGCCGATCGGCGGACGGCGGTTGTGCCAATCGGTGTTTTGCTCGTAAGCGTAGGCCACGTTAAGGACGGTCTGTTCCGCGAATGGTTTGCCGCCGATCTGCAGGCCGATGGGGAGATTTTCCGAGGTGAAACCGCAGTTGATACTCACCGCCGGGGAACTGGCCAGGCTGAAAGTCGTGGTCATGCCGGCACGGTTCCGGGTGGTTTTCTCGATGGAATCTATGACCGGGTCTGGTTCGACCTTGGGCGCGGCGATACCCATCGTCGGCATCAGCAGTACGTCCACTCTGTTCAGCGCTTCCAGCACATGCTGGCGCAGCAACGCCCGCAGCTTTAAACCCTTGTAGTAGGCCAGCGCCGGCGTGATGCTCCAGGTGAGGTAGGCGATGCGGTTGTCGTGTTCGATCTCTTGCAAACGATTTCGGATCAGGTCCCGGTAATTGGTCGGGGCCTCCACCCTTAAAATCGAGGAGATCGTGTTGGAGTGGCTGGCAAGAGGTATGGATACCTCTTCCACGTCCGCGCCCAACTCCGCCAGTGAATTGGCCGCGCGAGACACGGCGTCCCGGATCTCGGGGTCCACCATGTCCGTGTGCAGCAACTCCTTCAGTATGCCTATCTTGGTGCCCCGAACGTCGGGGTTCAGCGCGCTACGGTAATCGGGCACGGGCACGTCCCAGGTGTAGGAATCGTTGGGATCGCGTCCGGCGATAGCTTGCAGGGTCAAGGCGCAGTCTTCCACGGTCCGTGAGATCGGGCCCACGGTATCCATGGACCACATTCCCGGCCTCAACCCATATCGGCTGACTCTACCCCAGGTGGGGCGGAGGCCGACCAATCCGCACCAGGCGGCGGGGCCACGCACCGACCCCCCGGTGTCTTCACCCAGGGACGTGGCGCACATGAAGGCGGCCGTGGCGCCCCCGGAACCGCTACTGGAGCCGCCGGTAAACCGGCTCGGGTCCCAGGGATTGCGGGCCGTATCGAAGGCGTGGGACAGGCTGGTGGTGCCAAACTCGGTCATGTTCAGCTTGCCCAAGAGAATCGCGCCCGCCGATTTCAGATTGGCCATCACCGTGGCGTCATGATCCGGCACAAAGTCGTTGAATATGGGCGTGCCCGTCGTCGTGCGGATCCCCGCGGTGTTGATCTGGTCCTTGACCGCCACCGGAATGCCGTGCATCGGGCCCTTATACTCGCCCCGGTCCAAAGCCTGCTCCGACTCCCGGGCGGCCTGCAATGCTTCGTCGCGGCAGACGGTTAGGTAGGCGAACAACGTGCCGTTCAGGCTATCGATGCGGTCCAGGTAGGCTTCCACCGCCTGCACTGGTGATACCGTGCGATTCTTGATAAGCTCGGACAGTTGAGCCACGGTTAGAAATGGAATATCCGCTTTATCCATGCAAAGCCTCTCGATGAACAGTTTCGGAACATCGCCCAGTATGCGCCTGGGGAACTATTGGCGCAAGACTGTGGGACGGGGGTTGCCACAGAGACTCAGAGGCCACAGAGAATTAAAAAAAATAAAAAACTCCGTGTTCTCTGTGTCTCTGTGGCTGATTAACAACACCAAGTAGAGGAGATTGAAATGAAAGTCGGCGTGAACCTTATTAACTTTGGACCGGGCGCCAGCCCAGATTCTATCAAACGCTGGGCGCAGCTCACCGAAGCGCTGGGCTACCATCTGCTGATGACTTCCGACCATATCGGGATCACGCCGGATGTTCAGGGGCGCTATCCGGCCCCTTTTTACGAACCGGTGTCCACCCTGGCCTGGCTGGCCGGCATCACGACGACTATCGAGATTGGGACGACGGTCTTGATCGTGCCCTACCGCAGCGCGTTGGAGATCGCCAAGTCTTTCGCCAACATCGATCAGTTCAGCGGCGGGCGGGTTATTCTGGGCGTGGGTATCGGCTGGGCACAAAAGGAATTTGCCGGGTTGGGGGTGGAATACAAGAGGAGAGGGGCCATCACCAACGAATACCTGGAAGCCATCAAACTTCTGTGGACTCAAGACCGAGCCTCCTACGAAGGCCGGTATGTGTCGTTCAAGGACGTGGACACCGCGCCCCGGCCCTTCCGTTCGCCCCATATCCCGATCTGGGTGGGCGGTCCCAGCGACGCCGCTCTGCGCCGCGCCGTCCGCTACGGCGATGCCTGGCATCCCATCCGGATGCGGATGGACTGGTTGAAGAACACCGGCATCCCACGGCTCAATGAGATTGCTGCCGAGGAGGGGCGTCCTGTACCCGCGCTGTGCCCCAGAGTCAAACTGCACGTGACCGGTTCACCGATGCCTGAAGGGGAACGGGTGGTGGGCGAGGGTACCCTTGACCAGATACACCGCGACATGGCGGAGCTTGAAGCCTTGGGCTGCGACTACGTTCTGTTGGACACTTATCTGGACGACCCCGAGGCTCTAAGACATCCCGAAGACTCATGGAGAGTCTACGCGGAGATGGCGGAAAAGGTCTTGGACCTGGGAAACCAGACCGTCCGCTGACCGTGGTTGGGCTTGTGGCTTTTCTGAACTTTATTCCGTGGAGAGAATATAAGGATTGCCCTGTGGCGGACCGGTGGGAACATTTCCTACAACTCAATAAGATCCCAGACAGCCGGGAGGCAGGTGCCGAAGCACGTACTCCCCCAATTGCGAGGGATAACTAATCTGCCCCCCGCCCGGTCCCAACTCCCTGTCTTAATCGCCTTTGGATGGGTCGGCAGGCTGATCCCAGTCCTCGCTTTTACACTTCGGACAGACACGCGGGAGTTCGCTTAGGGATGTTTCGCCTCCAGGACGGTGAGGAACAAGACCCGTCCACCGGTGGCCGCAATGGCAATCAAATACGACCAGTCTTCTGATGACTCCTGGTTTATCATGAGTGCTCAAGAATGACTTCCCATTTTGCTCGTTTGTGCTGTCTGCGGAACTTTACAGAGGATGGGTCACCGTTGAGTCACCAGCCTGGAAGGTGATCGCCGGACTGTTTAACCGATCCGGCTGGAGTTGGTATCAGCCTTGTACCAACTCCCCGTCTTATTGATTCTGAAGATTGCCATTTCCCGCCCGTCCTCCAACGTGATCCGGTAGTGCATCTTGTACACTGGGTCGTTCTCTCACCACTCGGAATCCTCCTCCACCCGGCCGCCGATAGACATCCCCCCAGGAACGTCCTCTCCATCGACACAGACAACGGCCTGAACTCCTCATCCTTCCGAACCCGGATCCGCCACGGAATACTCGGGCGAGCTGCGCCGTCCGGGGCATTGGACTTCTTGGGCATGGGGCCTCCCGCCGAATCGGATACGACCGACTCTAGGGAGCGGGCGTACGAGTCGCAAGGGAGTGCTGTCAGCAGGACGTAAAATGAACGAAGGGATTTCGTTGGCGAAGGCGGCCGCCGCTATGGCGAAACTTCGTGCCTGTCGGCCCGTCGCCGTTCGTGCCTGGTGCGGGACTTAATTCCCGCCACAAATCGTGGCATAATGGGGTTCGAGCAAATGTCACCTGTTCAACCAGTCGCAAAATGTGCAGCTATTACCCGTTCACCACGAACGGGGGAACGACCCTCATCTAACGGAGCTTGTCGAAGGACCCTGCTCCTTGCCGATACGGTTTTGAGTTTGTTACTTAACTTGGCGTAACAAAGGGAAGGTTTTCCTCTTTCCAGGAATTGAATCCAGGGGCCATGTAGACCACGTTGGTGTAACCCATGGCCTTCATTGTCTGCCCTGACAGGGCAGCTCGCGCGGTGCCCATTCAATGGGTTACGATCAGCGCGTCCTTGTCTGGAACCAGTTCTTCCAATCTGCCTTCTATGCGCCCTCTGGATAGCAGCACCGCGCCTTCGATGACTCCCTTTTCCCATTCGTCCGGCTCCCGAACGTCCAGGATCACTATCTGCTCTCCGGCTTCCTTCTTTTCGTGGACCTCCTTGGCTGACATGGAGCCTACGGTCGCCTCGGCGATCTCCACCATTCTGCGTCCAATGTTATCCATCTACATTCTCCCTCGGTGAGTTTTTGGAGTTTGGGTTATCTGAAACAGATCGGTTCTTTTACGCGATTCCGCATTGGGACAGGCAAGAGAATATGGCCCTCGACCCGGGCTTGTCAATCGTTGAGCGCGGACCGGTCTTGGGGTATCGATAGGTGGATTGGGATATCAAGGGTCACTCGGCGTAAGCTAACTGCAGCTCTGCCGGCATCTGGGCCCGCAGTCCACGCAGATTGGAGCTGTATAAGAGGATGGATATCGCCACGAAGATGATGATCGCGGCTCCCACGGCTACGGCCACCGGCGCTCCGAAATACTGGGCGATGAATCCGCCCTGGACCATGCCAAATGGACCCAAGCTCCAGGTGATGGCGTACACACCCATCACCCGGCCTCTTAGCCGGTCGGGCACTAGGTGTTGGATGGTGGTCATCCCGCCTACCAAGTAGATCGAGTTGGTGATTCCCACGACGAATAGCATGGCCATGCTTATCAAATACCAACCCTGGGAGGCGGCCGCGGCGAACAACATTAACGCCAGTCCGTACGCCATGGCCCCGCCTATTATCGCCAGTCCTTTCGGGTGATGCCCCCGAAGGTTGGCGACGGTGATCGTGCCCAGGATTGCCCCTAGGCCAGAAGCGCCCAGTAATATGCCAATCTTGTCGGCCCCCACTTCGAGCACCTCCTTGGCAAAAGACGGCATGAGGTGAATGAAGGTCATACCGAACATGCTGTTGCAGAATGTCAGGAGCATGATGAGAGCAAAAATCTCGTGCTTTTTCACGTAGCGCAAACCTTCGAACACCTGTTGCAATACACGTCCCGTGGCAGGCGGCCGGGGCCTAAGTCTGAGGAATGCCGTCACCGTCCCCATGATGTAAAATGTCCCGGCGCTGAACAACATGGAGGCTCCGATACTCAATTGCTCTATAAGGACCCCTGCCAGGGTGGGCCCTAACACCCGTACGCCGTTCCAAACCAACTCGGACATAGTCACGGCGCTGACGATGTGTTCCCGCTCCACCAGCCGGGGAAATACGGCGGCCCGGCTTGGTTGATCGAAGGCTTGCAATGCGCCGATGGTAACGGCAGCCGCCAGCAGGTGCCACACCTCGACCCGTTCCGTCATTACCAACAGAGCCAGGCCCACCACCACCGTTGCCGAGATGGACTGGGCCATGGCTACCAAAAACTTGGGTTCCAGACGGTCGGCCAGGGTGCCGCCGACCACGTTGAGGGTCATGGCGGGGACGGCGATGGCGATCCCCAAGAACGCCAGGTCCCGCTCCTCCCCGGTCAATTGGAACATCAGCCAACCCAGGGTGAAGCTGAGTAACATCTGGTGTCCCGTCACTCCGGCTAGAAGGCCCAACCAGTAGAATCGGAAATGGCCGTACCTCATCGAAGAAGGTAGGATGCGGTTTATACCTCGAACCGCCGGCGTGTTTAACTCCGGTGCGTTTGATGCCATGGGGCTAGTCTCTCACCCCCATCGGCTTTCCGGCAACCCAGTTCCGCCGGATTTCCTTGACCCCACGGTGGCCCTATGCTTTATACTGAGGCCATCGCGGGGCGGCTCCCCGATCTCGCCTGGACTAGGAGACGTTTTATGCTGAGTAGAGAGCAGAACGACCTATTGACCGGCATCGGCCCGGGCACTCCCATGGGCGACACCCTGAGACGTTACTGGATCCCGGCATTGTTATCCTTCGAGATTCCGGAACCTGATTGCCCGCCAGTCAGGGTCAAGCTCATGGGCGAAGAACTGCTAGCCTTCCGGGACACCAATGGCCGCATCGGCCTCATCGCCGAATTCTGCGCCCATCGCCTTGCCTCTTTGTGGTTCGGACGTAATGAGGAATGCGGGCTGCGCTGCGTGTATCACGGCTGGAAATACGACGTTGATGGAAATTGCGTCGACCAGATGAACGAGCCGAACCAGTTCGCGGATAAAGTTAAGCTCACCGCCTATCCGACGGTGGAATTGGGCGGCATGATCTGGGCTTACATGGGGCCGGTGGAGAAGATGCCGGCGCCGCCTAAGTTTGAGTGGACTCAGGTCCCCGAGAGCCACCGCTACATGACCAAAGTGGTGCAGGAGTGCAACTGGCTGCAAGCTCTGGAAGGGGGTATCGACACGTCCCACGCCCCGATCCTGCATCGAAGGACTACCACTGAAACCAACGAGCCGGGGATACCGTTCGATTCCCCCTTCGTCCAAGGCGCGGCTCCTGCCTTGGAGGTGGACGTTACGGACTACGGCTACCGGTACTACGGCATCCGGCCTCTGAGTGACGAGGGCAATTACGTGCGTGCCTATCACTTCGTCATGCCCTTCACCCAGATCCGGCCCAGCGGCAGCCAAAAGCCGTTGGTCGACGGCCATTTCTGGATTCCTATCGACGACCATAACGTCATGGTCTACAACTGGGGCTATAGCTGGGGCGAAGACCCGCTGCTGCCGGAAGAGGGTCTCAACCGGGGTTCAGGCAACAACTTTGGGACCGACATCGACGTTGAAAACGGCTTCCGCTCTGTTAAAAACCGTTCCAACGACTACATGATTAACCGTGAGACCCAGAAAAACGAGACCTTCACCGGCATTACCGGCGTCAACATACAGGACCGCGCCATCCAAGAAAGCATGGGCCGTATCGTAGACCGTACCAAGGAATTTCTTGGACCCTCTGACATGGCCATCGTCACCACCCGTAAAATGCTGGAAGAAGCGATGAACACGGTGATGGACGGGGGCGACCCTCCGGGTGTGGCGCCGACCTACTACAACATCCGGTCGGCCGAGGATGTGATTCCTTTCGACCTGGACTGGCGCGAAGCCTTGATGGGCCGCATGTACCCGGAGACCCCGGCGGCAACGATAAAATAAAGCTACGATTCCGCCAAAACCCGGAGGCCCCATGGAGTTCGGACTTTTCCTTGAATTCCCAACGCCTGACGGCTACACTGACCAAGAGTCGTTTGCCCAAGGCTTTACCATGGTGGACGAGGCGGAGAGCATGGGCGTGGACTCGGTTTGGCTGGCCGAATACCATTTCTCTCCGTTCAGCGTCCTGTCCGCTCCTTTCACCGTAGCCACCGCCGTTGCCGCGCGCACCAAGCGGATCAGGCTGGGTTTCGGCGTGCTGCTTCTTCCGCTGAACAATCCGATCAGGATCGCCGAGGAGACAGCTACCCTGGACCACATCAGCCAAGGTAGGCTGGAATTGGGGATAGGCCGGGGCACTTTCCCCGACCATCATGACGCGTTCAACTCGCCTTTCGCCGAAAGCCGGGGCAGGTTTGAAGAGTACCTGGAGATTATCCTGAAGGCCTGGACCACCGAGGAGTTCTCCTTCGAGGGAGAACACTACCAGTGTCACAACCTGAAGGTTCGCCCCAAACCGTTTCAAGACCCTCATCCCCCCATAAGAGTGGGGATCACTTCGGCGGAGACCTTTCCCATCATCGGGCGTATGGGATATCCCATCTTCATCAACCCCTCCCGGGTCTTTTCCCTGGCTGAGTTGGCGCCCAACATACAGAACTACCGGGAAGCCTGGAAGCAAGCCGGACATCCAGGGGAAGGCAACGTGGGGTTAAGGGTGCCGGTATATGCGGCGGAGAAGGCCGACGACGCATATAACCAGCCCATGGAGAGCGCTATGGCCTCGGTGTATAACCTGGGCCAGCGTGTAGCCGGCAGCGCCTCACGGGAGGGCACCAGCGGGAATTGGGAGGCCCAGGCGGAACATATCCAGGGAATGACTTACGACGACTGGTTGCGGGACAAGGTTGTGTACGGCACTCCCGAGGCTATCGTCGACCGGTTGGGGCAACTGATTGAAGACCTCCAATTGGACCAGATAATCTATGAGATTAATTTCGGCCGCCGCATACCCTACGAGCTGCAGATGACCAACCTGCGGCTGATGAACGATCGGGTGATTCCCCAATTAGTGTAGGGGCGCACGGCCGTGCGCCCCTACTCGGCGCCATGCGGGCTACGATATGGAAGGCTGCCCGCCGGTCGTGATACCATTGGCGGACTCAGATAGTCATAAGGGGGCTAACATGGGAGTGATAAAGATCGAAGGGGTTACCCATTGGTCCATTCCCGTCAACGATCTGGCGGAGTCGGAAAAGTTCTACGGCGATCTGCTTGGCTTGACCGCCAAAGGACGCTTGGGCAATTCGATGATGTCCTGCTTCAACGTTGGCGACCATAATATCCTGCTGTGTGAGCGGGAAGAACCGGTGTATGACATGGCGGAAATTGAGAAAAAGGCGCACCACTCGTTCACAGTCAGTCCGGAGACGCTGGACGCGGCCTTCAAGGTATTTCAAGAAAATCAGGTCCAGGTGGCCTACCTGACCTACCGTGCCGAGGGTGTCTTCACCGGCAGAGAGTTGTACTTCTTCGATCCCAGCGGCAACAGGCTTGAACTGCGGGACCCTACGTGGAAAAAGGGGATGCCTGAGCCCACGTACGAGGAAATCATCGGTTCTTAGGCGCCGTTACCCGAAGTAAACTAAGAATCAACGTCTCAAGTTCTGTCACAGAGTTTAATGTCTTGGATTTGGATAGCTCGGTTTCCATCGTGAGAAGTGATTGAGGTGACGGGTTTTAGCCCCATCCCAACCTTGGTCCGGTGTTCACAATCTGCGGCTCTTGGGTCTCAGTCGAAACCGCCCTGGGGACCAACAGTTCCAACTC
>CATMOE010000063.1:0-19480 GCA_950072105.1 uncultured Dehalococcoidia bacterium | reverse complement strand
AGCCCTCACCGTGGACGAGGAGAACGTAGAGGGCGACCACGTTTTTTGTCCCCATTACCAGAACGAAGTCCCGGTCCCTGACACCGACGAAGAGCGGTAGGGCGATTTGCCGGTATCAGGCAAATCCTTATGACCTAGCTAACTTTTGAGCGTGGCGGCACCTGTTGGACGCCTAGATAAAGCTCCGCTTCGGTGTGGTCATGGTGTTCAAGCTGGAGCACTCTTTCCTACGGTTGACTGTGACACAAATACCGAAGAGACCTGAATGGCCGAGTCTGGAAGCACCGATCATAAACTTAGTTAGCTAACACCCCGGACGACTCGGAGTCTGGTGGACCGAGCCTGCCTGGGATCCAACGACCAAAGATCTTAGCAGTTGGGAACCAGAGGGTTCAACGCTCATAACATAGGAGGATCCGATGACCTTCGGACAAACCCTAAAAAACCTTAGAACCAAATCAGGTAAGTCACGGTACCGGCTCAACCAGTATTCTGGGCTGGATGAGGCGTACATCCTAAGGCTCGAATCAGGTGAGCGTCAGAATCCATCGAGAGACGCTGTTATGAAGCTCGGTCTGGCCCTGGTGGCGACTTCGGAATCCATGAGCATTCAAGACGTGAACGAGCTTCTTCTGGCGGCAGGGTATGCACCGCTGCGGAGTCGGGGCGAAGCAGAGAGCGGTGTTTGATCTGCGGAGTCTTACTTGACGCGAGCCCCAGACCGCCGTGCCAGGTCTTGACCTCGGGGCCGGCCGGCATTGGGGTAGGTCTGCCCGGTCGAGGTGCCTTCTCTTCTCTTGTGCCTCCTGAGGGATGGTACCTGCATGTGGTCCAGAGGAGAAAACCCGCGACTTGTGACGGCTGCGATCTGGCTGGCAACATGCCGGTAGTGTTCGACCATGGTCAAGCTGCTGTGTCCCAGGTTCTGCTTCAGCAGCAGAAGGTCTCCTCCGTTTATCAAGAAATGGGTGGCGTAGGTGTGCCGGAACAGGTGGGGATGCAGCCTGGGTACTTCGGCCGATCTCGATAGCCTGGCCACCAGGGACCTGACCGCCCTGGGGGTTAGAGGGTAGCCGTCGAGGGTCAGGAAGAAAGTGTTTATACCTGTGTGCAGCGGCTCTGGCCGGAAGTGATAGTAGTAATGGAGCATGGCCCTATGACATCTGGCACCTAGAGGGAGCATCCGCTCTTTCGATCCTTTCCCCATCACTTTGACGTACCGGTCGTCCAGGTGGACATCCTCTTCCTTGAGGTTGGCCAACTCGCTCAGTCTCAGTCCCGCATCCAGGAACAGGGCCACCATCGCCGAATTACGGGCGCCGAGCGCAGAGTCAGCGTTGATGGCCGAGAACAATCGGTCTACCTCTTTTGGGGTCAAGACCTCCACCAACCTCTGGTCCGTTTTCGGTACCTTGAGCTTTTCCAGTACATTACCGTTGGTATATCCTTGCGTCCCCAGCCACGAGAAGAACCCCTTCAGACCTCTGACCCGGTTGGCCACGGTGTGTGAGCTGAGGGGTCTGCCGTTCACCTGGCGTTCCTGGAGGTAGAGTATGAATTCCCTGACTTCGTATTCACCTATGTCTTCAAGCGCGGTTGACAAACCACACTCTTCCAACCAATTACGGAAGAACTCCAGCACATAGGTGTACCACTCCAACGTGCTGGGCGACTTACCCTCGCTCCGGTTGAAACTCTCGAAGTGCTTGATCAGCCTGAATAGTTCGATGTTCCCCTTTTCCATGTCTTCCCACCGAGCATTGCGTCTTATACTCATGGTAGATCCTTGCCTCCCTTGAGATGAAGTGTCTGGTAGGCAAGGAAACCGGGGAGGCCGGGAAAGTCCGGGTGTCGGGGACCGAGTTCGAAACTTTCTTAGTCCGGGTACCGGATTGAGGGTTTTCCCCGAAATAAGAAGACCGCCCCGTCGGGCGGTTTCCTAGCTGAGTCGTAGCTGAGAATCTTGTGATTGGTGGGCCGTGTGGGGGTCGAACCCACGACACCCGGATTAAAAGTCCGGTGCTCTGCCAAACTGAGCTAACGGCCCGAAGTAGAGGGGGGACGGGGAGTGGCATTGAGGCCAGCCTTTGGATATCTTAACACGTGCCTGCTTGTGGCCGAAACACTTCGATACTGATGTGGAGGCTAGTCGATCTCGAACCGAGTTCGGGTCCGATGCCGCTCTCGCCTTGAGAATCGCATCGGCGAAACCGGCAGACGTGTTATTAAGCACCCATTGTGCGAACTAATCCACGGGTTTATCATATCCGCTAGATTCTTGTGAGGGGACTGATTATTTCGGATGGACGAGCCTAAAACCGCACTGGTAACCGGTGGCGCCGGTTTCATTGGGTCACACCTGGTCGACCGCCTCCTTTCCTTGGGACACAAGGTGGTTGTCATCGACAACCTGAGCACCGGTAAGCTGAAAAACCTGAACCCCTCCGCCACGTTTCATCACTTGGACATCACTCAACCATCGGTGACCGAGGTCTTCCAGCGGGAGCAGCCGGACCTGGTGTTCCATCTGGCGGCCCAAGTCAGCGTGACCCAGTCTACCAGAGATCCTTTCCACGATAGCGACGTTAACGTTTTCGGGACGTTGCGCCTTCTGGAGGCCGCCCGGAAATGCGGCATAGAGAAGTTTATTTACTCGTCCACCGGAGGCGCGTTGTACGGCGACCCCGAGACAGACCCATGCACCGAGGAACACCCCGTTCTGCCGGTGTCGCCTTACGGTATGTCCAAATATATAGCCGAACTCTATCTTGACCTGTACAACCGGCTCTATCAGATCAACTTCACCACTTTGCGCTACGGCAATGTCTACGGCCCCCGCCAAGAGGCCCACGGTGAAGCGGGCGTGGTTGCCATCTTCACCCAGGCGATGCTGGAGGGACACCAGCCCCAGATATTCGGCGACGGCAACCAGGAGCGGGACTTCGTGTTCGTGGACGATGTGGTCGATGCCAATATGTTGGCCATTAACAAAGGCAACGGCGGCTCTTTCAACATCGGGACCGGCGAGAAGACAAGCGTCAACCAAATATTCGAGTCGCTGCAGAGCATCATCGGGTACCGTTGGGGACCGGAGCACGGCCCTGCCAGACACGGGGACGTCTACAAGATCAGCTTGGACAGCAGCAAAGCGATCCGAGACCTGGGATGGACACCCAAAATGGAGATGGCGGAAGGGTTAAGCCAGACAGTGGAATATTTCCGTAACGCCGGGAAGGCCGTTAGATGATTCAGCAAGCCTGATTCCTTAGATTCGATACCCGGCAATGGTCCCCGGCCCGGCCAAGCCCAAATCAGGAAGGTGCGAAAGTTCGGAAGCGAAAATGTGGCAATTCTACTTACCAAAGGGTAGAATGCGTCAAAACCTATTCCCGGCCCATCTGGACAATCGGAATTCCCGATAATATCATCAAGATATACGGGGTAACCTAGATGGTGGTAGCTACAGTCGATTCTAAGGGTCTCATCGACCGGGTCTCTGCGTACTTGACTCAAGAGGCGGCGGAGCTGGTGGAAAAAGCCTTTGTCTTCGCCGATCAATGCCACCAAGGTCAGATGCGACTTTCCGGTGAACCCTATATCGCTCATCCCCTAGAAACCGCCCTCTTCCTAGCAAACCTCCACCTGGATCACCACACCATCGTAGCCGCTTTGCTTCACGACGTGGTCGAAGACTGCGGCGTTACGTTGAAAGAGTTGGATTCCAAGTTCGGCAATGAAGTAACCAAGCTGGTTGATGGTGTAACCAAGTTGACCAGAATGGACGATCGATCCTTGGAAGCCAACCCCGATGCAAACCTCTCGGAAGAACAGGACCACCTCTACGCCGAAAGCCTGCGCAAGATGCTGGTGGCCATGGCCGAGGACATACGGGTGGTGCTGATCAAGTTGGCTGACCGGCTACACAATATGCGTACTCTGGACGCGCTGGCCCCCGAGAAACGAAGGCGTATCGCTCAGGAAACGCTGGATATCTATTCGCCACTGGCCCACCGCCTGGGTATATGGGAGATCAAGTGGCAGCTGGACGACTTGGCCTTCCGGCATTTGAACGAAGAGAAATACCACGAGATTGCCAAGATGCTGGCGGCCAAACGGGTGGAAAGGGAAGCGTACGTGGAAAAGGTGGCCTCCCGCCTGCGTGAAGAGATGGCCGCCTTCAATGTGGAAGGAGAGGTGGTCGGTAGACCAAAGGGGATCTACAGCATCTATCTCAAGATCGAACGATACGCCACTCAAGGCAAGGAACTCAGCGACATATACGACCTGTATGCCCTAAGGGTTCTGGTGAACTCAATGGAGGATTGCTACAAGACCCTGGGCGTTATCCATCAACTCTGGCATCCCATCCCCGGCCAATTCGACGACTACATCGCCAACCCCAAGGAAAACTTGTACCAGGCTTTGCATTCCACGGTGATATGCGACGGCGGCAATCCCCTGGAGGTGCAGATCAAAACCTTCGATCTGCACCAGATAGCCGAGTATGGGGTAGCTGCCCACTGGCAGTACAAGGAAGGCAGATCCGGCGACCTGCGTTTCGAAGAAAAGATGACCTGGCTGCGCCAGTTGTTGGAGTGGCAGCGGGAGATGGCCGGAACCGACGAATTCATCGAGTCGGTAAAGCAGGACATTTTCCACGACCAAGTGTTCGTATACACTCCCAAGGGCGAGATCGTAGAGCTAACTTCCGGTTCCACTCCCATCGACTTCGGCTACAAGATTCACACTGACTTGGGACATAGATGTGTCGGGGCCAAGGTTAATGGCCGGCTGGTTTCCCTTGATACAAAGCTGAAAAACGGCGATACCGTTGAGATAATGACATCCAAGGGCGAGAGGGGCCCCAGCTTGGACTGGCTTAACCCCAACCGGGGGTACGTAGGATCGGCCAGTGCCCGGCAAAAAGTCCGATTATGGTTCCGCCGTCAGGCCCGTAGCAGCAACATCCAGAGGGGTCGCGAGCTACTGCGCCGTGAACTCCGCAGGGTGAGCCAAAAGCTGGAAGACGCCGAGATTGTGACCCTGTGCAAGTTCGACAACATGGACGAACTTCTGGCCAACTTGGGTTCCGGGGGCCTCACCGAAAGCCAGTTGGCCTACCGCCTTTCCCAGGCCAGTCAGGAACATCAGCCCGAGCAGCCAGTCATCAAGCCCAATCTGCCCCTTTCCAGTCCGTCCTCAGGAGTCTCGGTGTTGGGCGTGGGAGATCTACTTACCCGCATCGCTCAATGCTGCAATCCCATTCCCGGAGATCCGATAATGGGGTTCATTACCCGAACGAGGGGGGTAACCGTCCATAAAGAGGGCTGTGCGAGCCTGACGAACGAGGATGAGCCGGAACGCATCGTGACTGTGGACTGGGGAGAGGCCCACGAGCTTTACCCAGTCAGGATAAAGATGAAAGCCTATGACCGGGTGGGGCTGCTTCGGGATGTTACCCTCCTGGTTTCAGAAGAGCACGTGAACATCGCGTCGGTCATCACCAAAGAGCTACCGGACGGCACCGTCACGATGGAGCTGACCGTCCACACCACCGGGCTAGACCAACTGGGCAAAGTGTTCGCCAAGCTGGAAGGTGTCCGCGGGGTAACTTCGGTCACCCGGGACCGCTCCAGCATCCCCGGCTTCGTTTAGAACCGGCGTCCCTAAGACACCCCCTCGTCCCAGTTGACCGGCCGAAGCCGCCACTAGCCACGTCTTCAACGCCACGATTCTGGGATCCTATCGTCTACCTCTTATCCCTTGGAAGTATTAAAATCACGCTGTCTCAGCTTATTCAGTAAGGAGAAAACCATGGCCGTTAGAAAACCAGTGACACCGCAAGGGATGACCGCCAATCCAGCGTTCTCGCCCGGTGTTCAAGTAGGAGAGTTTCTTTTCATATCCGGCACCGTGGGGAACGACGCTTCCGGAAACCTGGTGGGTGTCGGCGACTGCGAAGCCCAGACACGCCAGACCTTCGCCAATATCAAGGCTATCGCCGCCGCCGTGGGGGCATCCATGGACGACGTGGTGAAGATCACCTGTTTCCTGGTCGACGTGGCCGACTATGCGGCCTATGGGAAAGTACGGTCGGAAACCTTCGGCAACAGCGGTCCTCCGGCCAGTTCCACCGTAATGGTGGCGGCCTTGGTGCGGCCGGAGTTCCTGGTAGAGGTAGAAGCGATCGTCCACGTGCCCGGCGGGGGCTAGAGCTACCCCGCCGTTACGCCGGCCTCGTAGAGGGCCGTGTCCGGATGGAAGTCGCTCCAGGCGAACCAGAAGGCGTAGAAAGAGGGCAGCCGCTTCAAGGCCATCCCATCTAACTCGCCGCTGATTGCCCGGCCGGTCAAAAGCTGCCAGGTGCTGCCCGTCTCCTGGTCCTTCATCAGGGAGATGCCGTCGCCGGTCTCGGGCAAGATATCAAAGCCCAGGCTGCGGCCTTCCAGGTTACGGTCAAATATGGCGCCGGTCTCGGAAGTTGGGTCAAAGACAACCAACACCTGCTTGCCGGAGATGGAGTCGTTGATAAGCGGTTGCCGGACGATGGTCTGGAAGGGATAGGCTTTCACCAGGCCTTCGGTGTTTACGCCCAGAACCAATTCCTTGCCGGGCAACCGCCGGTCCTTGTTGGACTCTCCGATGATGCCAGCCGACCCGCCCCGGTAGTACCCCTCGTAGCTATCCGTGTTGTATCTGCCGCCCTTGTCCAGCAGTTGGGTGTCCGGGTGCAACTGGTACCACTGCTCCCAGGTAGTCTGCAGGGACGGCAAAATCTCCAATTGGGTGCCGGTAAGCGGACCCTTGACGCCCCGGTTCAGGAACTGGCTCCATAGGGTGTCGGTCTGCCGGTCGTACATCACCAGCGCGTTCATGATCAGCTTGCCGGACACGCCGAAGGTGTGGGTGGTGTCGCCGATGTCGCGGGCATATACAATGCCCGTAAAGCAGAGGGGTCACCAAGTAACGGCGACGGGCACCCCTCCCACGGTGTCGTTCACGATCTCGTGGCGGCTCAGCATGTTCAACGGATAGGCCCGGTGGTCGCCGTTGATCGAAACGCCCAGGACCCTTTCGAAGGACTGCATCTGCTGGTCGGCCTCACCAGGCCCAACGAAGCGGGGGTTGTCTATGGAGGGTATGCCGTCCTTCCCCAGGACGGTAATTATGTCCAGGCTCACCAGCGAGTCCCCACTATTTCCAGCCTGACCCGGGGTAAGCGCTATCGTTACCTGTTGGGACCGGAGTTTCAGCACGGACTGACGGATCTGCGGCAAAAGAAAAACCGCCAGCACCAAGGCGATCAGCAAGAACGCAATGATGTACCCAGATTTCCCAGCCAGCGCCCCAAATAACCACATCGGCTAGCCCCTCCAGATTCAGTTCCACAGGATTGTATATGGCTTTTGATGCGGATGGGGGGCTGGGGATGCGGAGAGGGACTGTTCGGTGCTGTCGCATCGATCAGAGTACTTGCTCGACACGCCTCCCGCCGTTAACGCTGTGCTTCCGTAGCTACGAACCACCTCTGAATCTGTCCAGTTATCTTCTGTTAATTCCAAGTAACTACTGGATGTATGAGAGCTACGGGTACTCCTATCTCCACGGCACCTTAAGCCCACTTGGGTGTCATATATCTGATGATTATCCTGGGGTGGAACGTTGGGGTTGGGCACGGGAATAACAGTCCACGGTCCAAACCGGGGGTTGTTTTATACACAAAGGGCCTTGAGAACATTATCCTCAAGGCCCTTCGATCTAACTTAGTTAGACAGAGTCAGGTTGGATCGCTATTTCTTCTAGCTCTGGTCGTGGGGTACGGTTACTTCGGTGGTGCTGGTCGAGGTATTACCTGAGGCATCGGAACACTCGACTTCGATTGTGTACACTCGTCCGTCACCTTTACCTGAACGTTCCGCTCGCAAGTCCACCGTCGAGTCACCAGTGACTTCCCAGTCAGGGGAAGTGTTGCCAGCGCCTTTGCCGCTGACAGGCTCGTCACTACCGACTGAAATGATACTGCATGAGGGGCTCGGATCAGAGTTGTCGGAGACAACCACTGCTACGGCCACTGAACGCATCTTATGGTTAGGCGGCCACAGTACGCTCGAGTCCGCAGACACGCTCGAAATAACTGGCGGCGTTACGTCTCCTTTGGTCACCGCTATGTCGTCGTGGAATACGTCGTTGCCGTTGCCCGCTTGTCCGGGCGGCGGGATCGAGCAACCAACGACCCCCCGAGCCGTGACTCGAATAGTGCCTGGACCAGGTGTAAATCCGGTTGGCTCAGTCAGCGTCATCGTCGTAGTGACGTTGGCTGGATTAATAGGAAAGGAGATAGTGCCTAGGGATTGATACGCATCAGTTGAAGTCCCTTGCGCTACATTCACACACTTGGCTGATCCACTTGCAGTCACTGTGAAGTTGATAGTAAAGGTGTCGCCAGCTTCAAGATTCGTACTACTTATAGAGTTGATGGTTACTTAAGTGACGTGAGCCGATGCAGTTTGGCTGGACGTCACAATAAACATTAAAGCAAGCGCTAGCAATGGAATCAGAAACCTATTCATCTCGTGGTACCCCCCCTTTTTAGTTAGAGTGTTGATTGGTGCCTCGTTATCTATCGCATAACTAACGAAGAAAATCCTCCGAACTCCTCCCTCTGAATCGCCAGTCGTAAATGCTCCTGAACAATTCTATTCGTATCTCTCCTCCGCGATCTTCCGAATTCATGTCGCGTTAGTGTGCTGGGTACCTGGCCTGATGTCAACACACCTAACTTCATAATACCTAACCATCTTTCCCCGACCTATAAGGCACATCCGTTCAAATGTGGGCGGTTAGCTCAGTTGGTTAGAGTACTTGCTCGACACGCAAGAGGTCAGTGGTTCGAGTCCATTACCGCCCACCACATTTGCCACCTTGGCCGTCGCTCTGTCGCCGGCCGGCACCCCTTTTTGTCGGTCCCCCGCTACCATCCAGTGACCAGTTGAGTTATCATATCAATGTGGCATTTTGGAAATTTTTAGGTGACCAAAAACGTGCCTGGAAAGGTGACCCAAAAAGTGGCGTTTTGGGCCGAAAAATGCCAGGATTTAGTCTCAACCAGCGGGCGTAGCTCAGTGGCAGAGCTCTAGCCTTCCAAGCTAGCCATGTGGGTTCGATTCCCATCGCCCGCTCCACTTCAAGAACGGACCTTATAGCCGAAGCTTAGTCGTCCGAAGAGACGCTTGCCAGTTGGCTGGCGGCTGCCCGGACCTCGTCACCGTCCAACACCGCGATAAGTTCCCCGTTTTCGTTGGTCTGGAAGGATGAATCCCGGTGGAAGTCTTTTACCAGTTGGGCGATGGTGGTCTGCTGGTCTTTGGCTAGGGGCGTGGTGGCATCGGGTGAGATGTTCAGGTGGACACGGATCTCCGCGGTGAGAAGCTCGACTTCCACGGCCACTCGTTGTATCTGGGAGATGTTTTGCAGGTGGTTGCCCAGGTAGCAGCCGCCGAACTGCATGAACTCGCACTGGCGTTCTTCAAACTCGCCCTGGTTCGTGTACCTGGGCTCTAGGTCGTGATCCGTCAGGTAGTCGCGGACTTGCTGATCTTCCGAGTCGGGGTTTTCCAGGTCAAAGGTCATGATGACCCGGAACATTAAGAAGTCGGCGGGTTCGACTTTTATGAACACGTTGGCACCGCCTTATCTGCGACTGGTTTTAGCCGGTTGTTCCTCAGTGTGTGGGTCCTTCGACAAGCTCAGGACGAACGGGACCGGCAGCATTGCCTATGGGAGGACCTTTTTATCGATTTAGGCTGAAAAGCTTGACGGGCTTACTCCGGATATGCTATAATGCTCGGCAGTCTCAACAAATTGTTGAGGCGATTTTTTTGCCGATCGCATCTGGTGACCAGGCCAACCGCCTTCGAGGGCGGTTATTTTTTGTCCGGCACATCCAGGCGCTAGGTTGCTATTCTTCTCCAGCCCTGCGTTCCTCCTGAGTTTGTTTAAGGGTGGTCTACCGCCCAACGTCCTTCATGATCTGGTCCACCACTGACGGGTCGGGCTTGATGGAGCCGTCGTCGATGCCGTGCATGGCTTCAACGATGGCGTCGTTGAAGGGGGTGGGGACGCCTACTTCCCGGCCTTTTTGGCAGATGAGGCCGTTCATGTAGTCGATCTCCGAGTGGCGGCCTTTATGGACGTCCTGGGCCATGGAGGCCAGCCAGTTAACGTTGCCGCCGCGGCTGCTCAGGAAGTCGTCCAGCTCTTCGAAGACGTCGCCTTTGTCGGCCTCGGACCACATCTGGGCGGGCTTACCGCCCACATCCACCACGTTGAGGCCCTGGGCCAAGCCTACTTGAGTGCCTTCCTTGGCCAGGTGGATGCGGAACAGCCGGGTCCGGGGGTCTTTGGCCAGGTCCTGGGAACCCATGGTGGACATGGCGGAGATGGCGTTGCCCATGGAGTTCTGGCACAGCTTTGACCAGCGCTCTCCCCACAGATTGTCGCTGGCGTAAGCGGCGTCGATACGGTCCAGCATGCCGGCGATCTTCTCCGACTTGGGGGTGATCTTGCCGTTGTGCTCCCCCACCCGGAAGACGGTGTGGCCGTGATCGCGGCCGGGTTCGCCGCCCCGGTTCACGTGGCCCGGTTCCCAGAGAGCGACCTCGATGTGGGAGGCCACGCAGCCCAAGGCCCGGTCCGGACCGACGATCTCGCCGATGGTCGGGTCGTTCCAGCAGTTCTGTATGGAAACGAAGAAGCCTTCAGGCTTGACGTACCGCTTGATGAAATGGGTGGCCCACTCGGTGTCGTAGGACTTGACGCTGATTATAGCGATGTCGAACAGATCGTAGATGTTCTGGGCGTCGGTCAGGTGCATGGCGTTGACCGGCACCGTGAAGTCGCCCTGGCTGCCGCTGGCCCGCAATCCCTTGGACCGCATGGTTTCCACGTGCTCTGGCCACATGTCGATGAAGGTTACGTCCTCGCCCTCTTTGACGAAGTAGGCGCCCACGTAGCTACCTACCGCGCCGGCTCCCATGATGCCAATCTTGTCACCCATTTTAATACTCCTGCCCAGAGGCGGCGGCGGGCGGCCTCGGACTGTTGGCGATTATTCGGCGTGCCGAGCCCATAGGGGCTGGCCGGTTAATACTAGTGGAGAGGCAAAGATCTCGCAAGTATGGCGACGGTGGGGTTGCCGAGTGTCCAGACCCTGTCCGCTACAGCGAGACCAATCGGGCGTTGATGATCTGGGGCAGGGCCTTGATCTCCTCCAGCACCGCAGGCGGCACCGGGTCGTCCAGGCCGATGACCATCATGGCCATGCCCCTTGGGTTGAGCCGTCCGACGTCCATGGAGCTGATGTTGATATTGTGGCGTCCGGCCAGGGTGCCCACCGCCCCGATCAATCCGGGCTGGTCCTGGTTGTCCACGAACAGCAGGTATGGGCTGGATGGCGTGATGTCGAGCCAGTAGTCGTTCACCTTTACCACGTGGGCCTCGTCCCGCATCGATGTGCCGGCGACGGTGATAGGGCCTCCGGTGGTGTCCAGCGTGGCGGTGATCATACTGACATATTCCGCGGCCGCTTCGTTGCTCTGTTCAGTCAGGCTGAGACCGCGTTGTTGGGCCAAGAATGGGGCGTTGATCAAGTTCACTTGATCGCCGGTAACCGGTCCCAGCAAACCGGCCAATACCGCCGACTTGAGCATCGCCGTATTGTGCTGGGCAATCTCGCCCTCGTAGCGGATAGTTACGCCCACGAACTGGCCTTCGGCCAGGTGAGTCAGCAGTTTCCCCACTATCAGGCCCACCTGGATGTAAGGGGCCAGCACGGCGTGGACCTCAGGTGGCAGGAAAGGAGCGTTAACCGTGTTGCGGGCCGGTTCCCCAGCCAGCACCGCCAGCACTTGCTCGGCCGCCTCTATCGCCACCTCCCGCTGCGCCTCCTGGGTGGAGGCCCCCAAGTGAGGAGTCGCTACCACTTTGGAATGGCTCAACAGGGGATTGTCGCCCGGCGGCTCCTGAGCGAATACGTCTAAGGCCACCCCGGCGAGCCTGTCGCCGTCCAAGGCCTCCAGGAGCGCAGCTTCGTCGATAAGCTCACCCCTGGCGACGTTGATCAGTCTTGCCCCAGGCTTGATCAGCGCCAGTTGGCGGGCGCCGATCATCTGCTGGGTTCCATCGGTGAGGGGAGTGTGCAAGGTCACAAAGTCGGATTGGGCCAACATTTCGTCCAGGGTCAACAGTTCGACGCCCAGGCGGTTGGCATGGTCGGGGGAGATGAATGGGTCGTAACCGACCAGCCGCATGCCGAAACTTTGGGCCCGGCGGGCGACTTCGGTGCCGACCCGGCCCAGACCGGCGATTCCCAGTGTCTTGTTGCGCACCTCGATGCCCATGAAGGCGCTGCGCCGCCACTCTCCCCCCTTAACCGAACGATGGGCTTCGGGGATATTCCGGGCGAGGGCCAGCATCAACGCTAGGGTGTGCTCGGCGGCGGCCACGGTGTTGCCGGTGGGGGCGTTAACCACCGGAATGCCGGCGCTGGTGGCGGCTTCCAGATCGATGTTGTCAACGCCGATGCCGGCCCTGGCAATCACTTGAAGCTTCTTGCCGGCGCCGATGACCTCCGCCGTGACCTTCGTCTCGCTACGGACGACCAAGGCATCATAGCCGCCCAATATTTCCATCAGTTCCGGGGCGGTTAATCCGTGTTTGGAGTCCACCTCGGCGCGACTGCCCAGCAGGTCCACACCTTCTTGGGCGATGGGGTCGGCGACCAATATTCTGGGCATGTTTAGACGTCCTGTTGGTGAGTTGGCGGGGAATAATGGAACCCTGCGTCCCAGTGTCAGTTGAATCTCAAATATAGCATAGAAACTCGGGCATTGACCGTCTCCTGTGCATTTAGCGGCGAGGGCAACTCATGCTGGGGTTGGCTGAACCGGCGCCCGGTCTGGGATTTCCTTGACCCACTTTGCCGACACGGTTAGGATTGTCTCTGGCGGCTTGATGGCTTCCTGAACTATCCACTTTGTCGAGAACCATCCATTAACCACGGGAGAGAATAAATCATGGCCGGAGAATTTACCGAAGAGTTTGTTGATGTGGGCGGCACGAAGATCCACATGATGTCAGGCGGGTCTGGTGAGCCGCTGGTGCTACTGCATGGGGCCGGAGGGAACGCCGGTTGGCTTCGCTACGTCCAGGCGCTGTCTGAGCGATATACCGTTTATATCCCGTCTCATCCGGGATACGGACAATCGGAGCGGCCGGAGTGGCTGGAGACGATGGCCGACATGACCTCGTTCTACACGTGGTTCCTGGAACAGCGAGGATTGGAAGGGTCGCGGGCCATCGGCTTCTCCATGGGAGGCTGGCTGGCGGCGGAGATAGCCGTGAATTGCCGCCACGCCTTCAGTAAGCTGATGTTGGTGGACGCGGTGGGTATCAAGCCCCAGCAGGGCGAAATTGCCGACATCTTCATCATCAGCCCAACCGAGGTTACCGCGTTGGCTTACCACGACCCCAAGCAGGCACCCGAGTACGATCAGCTTTACGGACAAACACCTACGCCGGAGCAGGTAGCGATCGCCGAGGGAAATAGGGAAATGACGGTACGCTTGTGCTGGAAGCCTTACATGTACGACCTTCGCCTGCCGCAACTGCTGGGGCGCGTCAACATCCCTACCCGCATCGTCTGGGGCCGGGAAGACCAGATCGTACCGGCGGAGTGCGCCCAGCTTTACCACCAGGCGATCCCAGGGTCAGACCTGGTAATCATCGACAACTGCGGCCACGTGCCACAAGTGGAAAAGCCAGACGAGTTTGTCAAAACGGCACTGGAATTCATGGCGTAAAAACGGTCAGCAATCAGCGGTCAGCATTCAGATCAAGGAGTTCAGGTTTCATGGATTGTTATTATTTTACTGAGATGCCCTATGCCGAGTTTCCCGAGTCGGAGGTGGATAAGTATCCGTCGATGCGGCTTACTTTTCCCAACACTTATTTCGATCCCAAGAAAGCTCAGGATCTGTTCAAGCGGTACCTAGACGAGTACCAGTACGCTGAAGAAGTGGGCTTTGACGGGTTGATGATAAACGAGCATCACAACACCCCTTCGTGCATGGACGTGGAGGTCAATATCAGCGGGGGTATCTTGGCCCGAATCACCTCGCGGGTTAAGATTTTGATGCTGGGAAATATGCTGCCTACTTCCGACAACCCGGTGCGTTTGGCGGAAGAGATCGCCATGCTGGATGTGATATCCGGCGGCCGTATCGTCTCCGGATTCGTCCGGGGTATCGGCATTGAAAGCTGGGCTAACAACACCAATCCGGTGTACAACCGGGAGCGGTTCGAAGAGTGCCACGACCTAATCATTAAGGCTTGGACTACGCCAGGCCCATTCCGGTGGGAAGGGAAGCATTACCAATACCGGGCGGTCAATCCCTGGATGCTGCCGATACAGAAGCCCCATCCCCCGATATGGGTCCCGGGCACGGGCAGTCCGGAGACCGTAGAATGGGCGGCCCGGAACCGGTACACCTACGCGGCGTTTCTTACGCCTTTGGACGTCGCTGAGAAGTTGTTCCAGACCTACCGGGATTACGCCGCCACCGACGGTTGGGAGCCTGGTCCCGAAAAATTCGCGTTCATGATCTGTTGCCACGTGAACGAAACCGACGAAAAAGCCCAAGAGGCGGGTAAGGCCTTTTTATGGCGGATGAACTATCCCCTGCGGGGTCCCCGAGAGTATTGGTCGCCCCCCGGTTACACGTCCCGCGCCGGCACCGCCGCCGTGGCTGCCCGGCGCCCCACGCCCCTGAACGAGATGTCGTACACCGAGCTGCAGGAAAACTACCATCTGGTGGTTGGCAGTCCGGAAACGGTGATCAAGAAGTTACGCCACATCAAAGACCGGTTGGGCGTGGGAGCGCTTCTGTTGGAGGCCCAGGGAGGCCGCCTCTCCCATGAAGACACGATGCGGTCACTGGAACTCTTCGGAAAAGAAGTGATTCCCGCGTTGAAGGACTAGTCGAGCTTCGTCTGCTTACGGCTGACAGCCCCGATTTTATCGGGGCTGACGGCTACACCAAGCAAGGCACCGAAAGCTCGGCGCAGGTGTCTCTGATGTACTCGAGGACTTCCGGGTGGAACGGTATGCCCTCTTTCCGGCGCACCGCCTCTACCTCGGCCTCGGGCTGACCCGCCACCAGCACACGTTCGTGGCCTGGGGCCGGCTTGGTGCTCTTCATCATCTGCAGCCACTCGTCCATCTGTTCCTTGAACTCGTCCACCGGGGTGAAGGCGTCGATGCTGTAGGCCGCGACGTAGTGGCCGAAGTTGGGCCGTCCGGGGACCGCCCCGTATCCCATTCCAGTGAGCAGTCCGGCCATGATATCCACCATGCAGGATAGGCCGTAACCCTTGTGGGAACCCAGCTCCCGAGTGCTGCCCAGTGGCAGAAGAGTGTAGCTATCGGGAGCGTCAATCTCTTCCATGATGGGATTGCCTTCGGCATCGGCCAGCCAACCTGGCTCCAGTTTGCTGCCCAAACGGCGGGCGATGCCGATCTTGTTGCCGGCCACGGTGCTGGTCGCGGCGTCGAAGACAAAAGGAGGCTCGTTCTTGGCGGGCACAGCTATGGCGATGGGGTTGGTGCCAAGACGGGGCTCCGCTCCATAGGTTGGCACCACCGAGGGAGGGCAACTGGTCATGCAGATGCCGATCATGTCGTGTTCAAGGGCCATCATGGAGTGGTAGGACGCCATTCCCAGATGCCGGGCGTTGCCGATAGTTACCATCCCCAATCCCACGTTTTTGGCTTTCTCGATGGCGATATCCATGGCTTTCGGGGTAATGATCGTGCCCAGGCCCCGGTCAGAGTCGATGGTGGCCGTGCTTGGCGACTCCCGCACCACCTTCCAGTCCGGACGGGGATTGATCTGGCCGCTCTGAAACCCGGTTATGTAGCTTTTGAGCATGTTAGATACGCCGTGGGTATCAACGCCCCTCAGGTCGGCTAATACCAGCACATCGGCCCCCAGCTTGGCGTCCTCCGCCGGCACGCCGAGCTTTTCGAATATGTGGGCCACTGTTTGTCCTAGGGCGTCCCCGTGTACGATCTCAGCTTCTTCCAGGTTAACTCTGAACTGTTCTAGCAATGCCACTCTCCTAGTTTTCGCCCTGTTGGGCATCCATTTAATGTCGCGGAGGCAAATCACTCCGCGTCCGTTGCGCCTTTGTCCTGGCAGTATAGCATCGGACTACATTGGGCATCCAATGAGTTGGAGACTAGGCATCGTAGTCCCCCGCCCGCGTCATCCCGGCCCGTCCGCGGAAGGAGAATCCGGGAAACATTTCGTCACCGAGGCAAGTGTTCGGGAAAAGATCAGTCTTGGGGTTCCAGCTTTGCCGCCCCTGCCCCGGTTCGTGGTGTGCTCGTCCAACCTCAGTGAGTTTTGGAATCAAAATCCCCAATCTTTCTGACTCCCGGCTTGAACTTAAGACTCGCTTTGCCTAAATTGAAATTCAGGGATTGACCGGGAAGTTGGAGAATACAGAAGTTCAAGTGTAGGGATCGGTTGATGCGAAAAGTACATCTGGCCCCAAGATTCAAGATATGGCTGATTCTGGGAACCACGGCGGGGCTAATCATCACGGCATTGTTGGCGTTGATGTTGGTATGGGGACCGCCGCCCATTTTTGAAACCCTCAACGCGGCAACGACCCAGGGTATTCTGTCCGATTCCCGGCCTGTCCTAGCCCCGTTGCACGCTATGACTGGGATGACGGGGCTACCGCCGGGAATCTTTGACGCAAGATCCGATTCTAATCCTCCGGTGTTGGCTATGAGCAGCGGCCTGGCGTTGGCCATGTCTTTCGGAGCACTTTGGGCCGCTCGCCGCCGTCAGGGCGCCAGTGTTCCGAAGCTAGTTTCCACCGGATTTAGCACCCGCCAAAAGGTGTCTCCGGCCGTCTCCCTCTAGCGGGACTAGGTGAGGTAGCTTTGGCAGTGGCAAGACCTCCGAAGTCTGGAGACCCAAACGTCCTCAGGACTAGACGGCCGGGAGGGCGGCGGCAGTGAGCGGCGCGTTATCCGGTATAATCGGCATGTCCATGTTCATGTTGGTTACCGTTCTGGTATTCCAGATCATGGACATCGTGTGGAACACCCAGGTATACGGCCATCAAGAATTCACTCAGCGAATCGAGGAGCGGCAGGCCACCGCCATCGATGTGGAATCAACTTCAGACACTACCACGGATTGCCTTACATATACTGCCACTGTAGCTAACACCGGAGACACCGTAGTCACCGATTTCACCGAGATGGACATCTTGGTCCAATACACCGGTAGTGGGGAAAATCAGGTCGCGTCTCGTCTGGTGTACACCTCGAATTGGACTATCAGCATGAGTCCCGATAGCCGGGACCCGAACGCCTGGAACCCTGATGAAACCGCTACGATCACTTTCACTCTGCTCTTGGCGCTCAAGGACAATACTCTTGGAACCGTGGTGGTGGTCACGCCTCAGGGGGTGTTGGATTCCAGCTACTTCAGTTGTATCTGCGCGGTAAGTGACACTGGATATTTGAGCCCCACCACTCAAGCCGCCGACACGGGTGGGGACGGCGACGGCTTCGAGTCGGATCCAACTAACGCCTTTGCCGACGACGCCTCTTCCGCCACCAACGTTGGGGGCGACGGCGACCGGCACCGGTTCTATGACTATGGAATCTCCCTGAAGAGCAGTTGCGGCATCAGCGGGATCGAAGTGCGGCTGGACTGGTGGCTGAGCGCTCTCGGCGGCGGCAACAGCATGGACGTGGAGCTGTCCTGGGACGGCGGGACTTCGTGGACGGCGGCCAAGACCGACGCGGTGGAAAGCACCTCGGAGCGCAGTGCGATCTTGGGAGGCTCTTCAGATACCTGGGGCCGGACTTGGGCGGCCGCGGAACTCAGCGATAGCAATTTCTGGGCGCGGGTCACAACCAACGGTTCCGGCGGCCTGACCTACTACCTGGATTGGGCGCCGGTCAAAGTGTATTACGCCCCTTAGGGCCCAAACCCGTCCATGGCTCCCAGCATCATGCCTTGATATAATCGCGCCATTCCTATCGAGGGTGGTGCGGAATTGACAATGGCTAGAGACCAAGCCCTGAGCATCATGGCGCGTCTGGGCGCCCAACCGGCGGTGGCATTTTACGAAGGCGGCGTCGCTTCGGCAATCTCGGCGATCCTCTCAGAGATGCCGCTGCCTTTCAGCGTGGATGAATTCGGTAATATCATCGTGCGCGTTCCTGGGCGAAGTTCGGAAGTTTCGCCTCTGGCATTAGTTGCCCACATGGATCATCCGGGCTTCGAGGCAGTGGCGGTCCATGATGGGTACTTGGTCGGCGAAGCTTTGGGCGGCGTGCCGGAATCCAGTTTCGACAAAGGAGTGCCGCTTCAGGTTGTATTGGCCGATGGAGAGCGCCTATCGGCGGAGACCGCCGGCCGTCACGGGGACGAGAGCGAGCGAAAGGTTCTCATTAAATTGGGCCAACCCAGGGAAGTAGGTCTGCCGTGTTCGGTGGTTTTCGACCTTCCCGATTTCCTGTTGGACGGCGATATTATTCGCATGCGGGCGGTAGACGATCTGGCCGGTTGTGGCAGTATCCTGGCGGTCTTGGCTGGACTTGCCGCACAGGCGCCCGATGGGGATGTCTATGGCATTTTTACCCGCGCCGAAGAAGTGGGATTGGTCGGAGCCCGGCTGATGGCCGAAGCGGGTACTTTACCGGCCAACACCTTGGTCCTGTCTGTTGAGTCCAGCCGCACCCTGCCCGGCGCGGAGATGGGTAGCGGGCCGGTGGTGCGGGTTGGCGACGCCGGTTATACCTTCGACTCCGATGCTGAGTCGGCATTGATTCGCGCTCGGGAGACGTTGCAGGCCAGGCCCCAGGGATTCGATGTACAGCGTCAGTTGATGAGTGGCGGCACCTGCGAGGCCAGCGCATTCGCCCTGCACGGTTACCGGACCACCGGCATCGCCTTTCCCCTGGGGAACTATCATAACGGTGGGGAGGACGGAGCCATAAAGGCTGAATACATCCACGTGGACGATTTCCTGGGTGGCATCGAGTTGATGCTGGAGGCTTCTTACCGGGTGTCTGACCGGGAAAATACCGGGTTCCGGCAGCGATTGCGGGAAGTCCCCGACGACTTCCGCCGGCGGCTGAGGGATACGGTTCAGCGCTAGCGGCCGCCACGGAGGGTGGTTCGACAGGCTCACCACGAACGGGGTTTGTAAATCCGAGCTTTGGCCAGGTATTCGAAGAAAGCTATAGGCAGGACACTAGGCCAACCCCACCACCCTCACCCGGTTATTGTTGCTGTCGGCGATGAACAGGTTGCCGGCCCGGTCTACGCCAACCCCGTGGGGTCGGTCCAATCCCGCGGCTGTTGGGTTCCCGCCGTCGCCATCGGCTCCC
>CATMOE010000062.1:0-19616 GCA_950072105.1 uncultured Dehalococcoidia bacterium | reverse complement strand
GCCATGGCCGAAAAATATCTGGGCCAAGAATTCGACATCCACACCGGGGGAGTGGACAACATATTCCCCCACCATGAGGACGAGATCGCCCAGAGCGAGGCCGCCTTCGGCAAGCCTCACGTGCGATATTGGGTCCACGCCCAACACCTGCTGGCCGACGGGGCCAAGATGGCCAAATCTTCGGGCAACGTATTCCTTCTTGATGAACTGATCTCCCGGGGGTTCGCTCCCCTGTCCTTCCGCTACCTCTGCCTGACGATTCGCTACCGCCACCGGATGAACTTCACCTTTACCTCGCTAAAGGCCGCCGAAAAAGCGCTGACCAACCTCCGCCACCGTATCTGGGTTTGGAAGGGGTTGCCCCCGCTGGACGAGCTTCCTCCCGAGACAGACGAGTGGCGCCAGAAATTCTGGTCCGCGGTGGAAAACGATCTGGACATGCCGGCGGCGCTGGCACAAACATGGGACATGGTGCGCTCCAGCCTTCCCGGACAAGCCAAGTTAGCGCTGCTGTTGGAGTACGACAGCATCTACGGCCTTGACCTGGATCAAGTACCGGTGGAATACGCCGTGCCTGAACCGGTAGCCGCCTCGGTGGGCCAGCGGGGCAGCCTGCGCCAGGAGGCCGATTACACGGCCGCCGACGCCCTGCGCGCCGACATTCTCTCCAAGGGGTTCCTGCTGGAAGACACCCTGGAAGAAGCGCGTATCCGCCCCAAGACACCCTTGGAACAGCAACGAGAGCGTTGGGCCTCAGTCTCGTCCTCCCGTGAAGTGGAGTCGCTTCTGGATCAGCCCGACAAATACGACTTTTCCTTCGTTCTCAACGCATACGGCCATCCGGGAGACGTGGAGCGTTGCGTCAGCAGCATGCTCAAGTACTCGGGAGACTACTCCAGCGAGATAATCGTCGTGGACAACGGGTCCACCGACGGCACGGCCGAATGGCTAGAGGAATTCCAATCCTCCCACGACACTTTGCGGGTGATCCACTGCGACCACAACGTGGGAGACGCCGCGGGGAAGAATATCGCTCTCAAGCAAAGTCTAGGCCGAAACATAATCATGTTGGACGGCTCGACCGAGATCGTCGGCAACATCCTCGACCCCATCGGGCAACGGCTGGCCGAAGAGTCGATCGGCATCTTCGGACCCTATGGCTTGTCCACGGATGACCTACAGCACTTTCATGAAGAGGTGGAGGAAGGGGAAGCCGACGCCATGCAAGCCTACTGCATGACGTTCCGGCGGGAATTAGTGTCTACCGTTGGACTGATGCGGGAGTGCTTCCGCTTCTACCGTAACTTGGATATAGACTACTGTTTCCAGTTCAAAGACAAGGGATATCGCATCGTCTCGGACGGCTCCCTGCCCTTTGTCCGGCACGAGCATCGGCAATGGACCGAACTGGACGAGAATCAGCGGGATGAGCTGAGCCGAAAGAACTTTGGGCGCTTCCTTCGAAGGTGGGGTAACCGTCCTGAGCTGCTTATCGCCGCGGACGCCAAAGGATTCGGCTTCCAAGGCACTCATCACTGACCCATTATTTGCCATGGCTCTCCGGATAGGACCGCCGCGCCCGAGGCTTTTCTCCCCGCCACCGGGATTATTCTGATTAGAGATAGTTTTCACGTCTCACACGGCAAGTTTTGAATATCATCTTGATGCTGCCTAAACGGTTACGCTTGCAATAGTGACGTACCTTACGCAATCTGGCTAACGTTCACATTAGGGGCCCAGCGAATGCCCACCGCCATAATGAGTTATCCACCCTTTATGGATACTTATCCAGGCCTACTCATTCTATTGACGGCACTATGGCTGGATGCTAGAGTCCACGCAGGCTCCAATACCCCGGTTCACCAGCCGATTGGTTGGCTCCGGAGTACCTGCCGATGACAGAAATCTCAGAACAGTTATTGGCGGGCGACAGGCGCATACTCTCCCGAGTAATCTCCCAACTAGAAAGGGGCGCCCCGGAAGCTGCCCAGGTGCTCAAGGCCATTGACCACCACACGGGTGGCTCCTATACCGTGGGGATCACAGGCCCACCTGGGGCCGGCAAAAGCACGATGGTCGACCGGCTCACCCAGTTGCTGCGGCAAGAAGGGTTAAAGGTCGGCATAATCGGGGTAGACCCCACGAGCCCTTTCACCGGCGGAGCTATCCTCGGGGACCGCATACGAATGCAGCGCCATTACCTGGATGACGGAGTCTTCATCCGTAGCGTGGCAACCCGTGGGCACACAGGGGGAGTGCCCAGAATCGTCAAGGGGATGGTACGGCTCTTGGACGCCTGGGGGACGGACGTGGTACTGGTGGAAACTGTGGGCGTCGGGCAGTCGGAGCTCGGCATCATGGAGGTTGCCGATACCGTCTTGGTGACGATGATGCCCGAATCTGGCGACGCCATTCAGACCCTAAAAGCTGGCATCATGGAAATCGCCGACATCTACGTGGTTAACAAGTCGGACCGTGATGGTGCCGATCAAATGGCGGCCGCAATAAGAGCAAACCTGGGGTTGGACTCTTCCCATCGAGACTGGGACCCTCCCATATTAAAGACCCAGGCCCTCTCCGGTGAAGGCATGGAAGCGCTCTGGTCTAAAGTTCAAGAGCATCGGGATTATCTGGCATCCTCCGCGAAACTGGTCGAACTTCGAGCCCAGCGGCGCAAGCAAGAATTTCTGGAGGCGGTGGAGGAGGAGGTGGGACGCAGATTGAAAGCCTTAGTCGAGGGTGACCCAACCTTGATTGCGATGTTGGAGAAAGTGGCCGGCAAAGAAGCGGAACCGTTTTCTTCAGCAATAGACTTCCTGGCCAAGTTCAACGGACCAGCTGGATTGCTCGGCTCTTTATTTACCAAGGAAGATTAGACTTCCCGGCGTCCGGCTTCCCGGATAAAACCGTGAAATCTGGTGAGATACCCTCGCTGTCTCCTTCTGGAGAACTGCGATAATTAATCGGTCTCACCTTCGGAGTTTTGACATGATATTTGGTGTTGATCTCAGAGCCTCGCCAAAGCGTCCCAGTTCGGTAGTAGCCTTGGATGACGGGGCACACCTGTCATTCCTCAGTAGCTTCAGCGACGACAGCGAGCTTTTGCAAATGGGGGAAACCCACAAACCCAGCTTGATCGCCATTGGGGCCCCGCTGAGTCTGCCCACCGGTCTATGCTGTTTGGAAACCACCTGCTCCTGCCAAACCATAACTCCCCAGAAGAAGGGCCGTCAGGCGGAATTGGAGCTTTCCCGCATGGGCATAAGCTGCTTCTTCACAAACAAGCGCTCGATCATCCGCACATTGATCTACCGGGGCATCGACATCAGCCGTAAATTAACCGAACAGGGTCATACAGTGATTGAGGTTTATCCCCACGCCACCAAGACGATCCTCTTCGGCGACAAAGTGCCTCCGAAAAGCAGCCCCGGCAGTTTGCCTTTCATGAAAGACAACCTCACACCTTTGGTGAAGGGCCTGGACAAACACGTGGACGAGTTGGACCGAAATACCTGCGACGCGGTTATAAACGCCTACACCGCCCTGCTCCACTTCCAGGAGAAAACCGATATGTTGGGCACCGGTGAAGAAGGGTGGTTGGTTCTGCCTCGCCTGCCCCGCTGAATTCCGCCCCACTAACATGACTCACCCTTGGAAAGCGGCCAAGGGTGAGTTGACCCCCGCTAGTTAGTTGCCTAGGTTCTCCCTCAACCCCACCGAATCAAGAGCGATCGTGTCTTATTCTTTATCTATGGAAAACCACACCGCCAAAGTTGCCGCTTAATGCCCCTGCGCCGGTTCGAATAGTAGCCTTCCGGGCCAAACGTTTCGCCCTAGCGCCGGTCTGCGGGGAGAGCCTCAACCGGACACCGAACGTAACTCCCGGAAGAATCCTTGATTTAACGCTCAAACCGAGCTTAGACTAGATGTAGGGGATAGCGATTGGCCCTAGATTTCCCGGGAGGCACAGTGTTTTGGAATTGAACATAAATGCGAACAACGTCGACGTAAATAAACAACTCCGGGCACATATCGAACGGAAATTTGGCGGCCTCATCCGGCATCTCCCAGCTATATCCAGTGTGCAGGTGGAGTTGTCCTCCCAGCCGACCCGCTCCCAAGACGACCGCATGACGGTCCAGGTGACATTGAACGTGGGCGGCTCATTGCTCCGGGCTGAGCAACGGGCGGCAAACGCCATAGAGGCAGTCAATCTGGTGGCCGGAGTTCTGGATAGAAGAATCGAGCGTTACAAGAGCCTGACCTACCGCAGCGAGAGAGCCAGGCAGGTCGTCCCGCTGGGGGCCCAGCAGGCCGAGGACGATTCCCGAGTCCCGGCTTACGACGGAAGCGAAGTATTAAGCGCCGGCAATCTGGTAAGAGTCAAACGATTTCAGATGAACCCATGACGGTGGAGAAAGCAGCCTTCCAGATGCAACTTCTGGGCCATAAGTTCTTCATGTTTATGAACACTGAGTCCCACGAGTATAGTCTGCTTTACCGGCGCGACGACGGCGACTTGGGGATGGTCCAGCCAGAATCCGCCTGAGCCAAATCAACCGCCGAAACGCAAGAGGGCCGCGCTACCCTATCTTATTCGGGTGAAGCGCGGCCCTCATTTTGTCTTGATCGTCCTAACAAGACATTGTGGATACTAAACTGGCCTAACTGTTTCCGTCGTTCCCGTCCTTAGAGTTGCCCATGCCCAGGAAGCCGGACAGCATCGACGTGAACTCCATGGGGAATATCCACTTTGTCGATGGACTATTCCCCAAATCCTTTAGGGTTTCAAAGTATTGCAAGCTCATCGTCTTAGCGTCAACGGAGTTAGCTACCTGGTTGATATTATCCAATGCCGAACTGAAACCCTGGGCCCGCAGCAACTGGGCTTGCTGTTCCCCCTCCGCTCTAAGGATCACCGCTTGGCGATCGCCCTCGGCTTCCAGGATGGCCGCTTGCCTCTCGCCCTCGGCCCGGTTGATCTGAGATTGGCGCTGCCCTTCCGACTCGGTGATGTCGGCAGTCTTGATGGCCTCGGCGGATTTCTCCCGTTCCATCGCCGCTTTCACCCCCTGGGGAGGGTCGATCTCATTTACGGCCACACCCTGCACTTTCACGCCCCAGCGTCCGGTGTTTTGGTCCAGCGAGATCTGGAGTTCGTTCTGTATCCGTTCCCGTTCGGCCAGGGCCTCAGCCAGGGTAATGTTTCCTATGATTGACCTCAGTTCGGCCACCGCCAATGCCCGCACGGCGGCCCGGTGGTCGGCGACATTCATAACGGATTTTTCCGCTTCGTCCTCCACCACTTTGAAATAGAGGACGAAGTCCATGTCCACCACCACGTTGTCCTTGGTGATGTATTTTTGAGTGGGCACTCGGTCTACCTGCTCCCTGGTGTCCACCAAGCGCCCGGTGTACATGATAGGAATCAGGAAACGGAACCCAGGTTGGGCAACGACTTGTAGGCGCCCCCACTTCAATATCACCAACCGTTCGTACTGCTTAACTACAACTATGCCTGTCGCCATGATTACCTCCTAATGAGGGAATCCTTCATCTATTCGTATCATCTGACGGTGATACTGTCAGAATCAAGCCGTCAACCTTGATTACTTTGACTGGTTCCCCTTGTGGGATAACGGTACCATCTTGGCTGACCGCTGTCCATGTTTCGTCTCCCAGTCGCACCAGGCCTCGAGGCGCCAAATCGCTGGCAACAATACCGGCTGAGCCCAGCAATACCGCATCGGCCGATCCGATTGTCGCCATTCGGGAGGAATAGATCGACCTAACGATAAAAAGCACGGCAAGCGCCAAGGTAGCAGCCATTCCGCCAATGAGCCACAGGCTCACCGACACCTCTGGCAAAGTCGGAGACCTATCGCCAAATTGGCTGAACAGCAGCAGACCGCCGACAACAAAACTGATGATTGAACCGACGCCGAGGATGCCGAACCCACTCACTTGGGTTTCCAGTATCACCAAGACCACCGCCAGCAAAACGAACACTACCCCCGCCCAGTTAACTGGCAGATTACCCGCCGCCAGAAACGCTAGCAGCAGGCAGATAGCTCCGACTACCCCCGGGGCGATGAGGCCGGGGTTAAACAACTCAATGACCAGGCCCAGACTACCCAGAGTAAGCAGGATAAAAGAGACGTTGGGGTCGGATATGACCTCTAAGAACAACTCCAGCAGATTCTTGCCGAATCGCCTCGGTTCAACATCCCGCGTGTCGAGAATCCTAGATCCACTGGAAGTCTCCACTTCCAACCCATCCACGTGGGCCAGCAGCCCGTTAAGGTCTTCGACGACGAAGTCCACTATATTGAACTCCACCGCTTCTTTGGCGCTGAATGAAGCCGCTTCCCTTACCGTTTCCTCAAGTTTCTCTTCATTGCGGCCCCGCTCTTGGGCGATGCTGCGGATCAGCGCGGCGGCGGCGTTCTCGATCTTACTGGCCAGGGTTTCCTCCAAGTCTCGTCCGGTAGAGGAGACCGGCGTGGCCGCCCCGATGTTGGTCCCGGGCGCCATGACGGCAAAGTTAGCGGCAGCGGTGATAAACGTGCCAGCGGAGCCGGCCCCGGCGCCTTGTGGGGAAACGTAAACCGCCACCGGCACCGGAGATTCCAGAAGCAATTGCACTATCTCCCGGGTGGATGAAAGCAAACCGCCCGGCGTATCCAACTCGATAACCACCATGGTGCTACGGTCTTGCACCGCTCGTTCGATCGCCCGGGAGATGTATCCAACTTTGACCGGGTTGATGATTCCGCTGACATCCAGAATCAGAACGTGGGGAGCTTGAGCCCGCGCCACCAATGGCCCCAACAATCCCATCAGGGCCATCGTTACGAAAACAACCACGAATACTCGCCGTCTAACCGTAGATAGAGTCATATCAACTCATCGAGACACATGCATTGTTAATGTAGGTTATTGTTCAGCGTTCGTTCACATCTTCAATCAATTGACGGCAGGTTGTCAATTGCGGGGGAATGACAATCTAAATGGAGTAGGGGCACGGCTAGCCGTGCCTCTACTCCTCAAAGACGGCTCGATACGATCGTCTATGGTCAGTCGTGATAGGCGGGTGTGGTCTGGGATTGGGCAGTTCCGATATCGGGGCGGTGGGCCAGGCGGGCCAAAAGCGGGTTTATCAAGCGCAACGCACCGCCCAATCCCGGATTGCCCATTATTTGGGCAATCATCTTTCCGTGCCAGTCAAACGTGCCTTCCGAAGCATCAACCAGCTCGCTGTTGAAGCCATTGGCGGCGGCCCGCTTCACCAACGCGCCGATCTGCTGGTCAGTTAGAAATTCGTATAGCCGGCGCGCCGAATATCCTACCTCTATCTCGGCGGCCAGCAGGTCCCGCCAGCGGGACTGATACCGGCTGAGATTGCCCGAAGAAAGGTCATCGTCGGCCAACGCCTCAGACAATACCTGGGCGGCGGCCTCGCCGGCCAGCAAGGAATAATAGATGCCGCCTCCGGTTGTTGGCTTGACCTGACCTGCCGCGTCCCCAACTACCACCATCCGGTCCAGATAAGTGCGTTTCAAGGGCCTTAGAGGAATCCCCCAAGTGGCGGCCTCGTTAACCACCTCTTTGATCTTGCCGGCTTGGCGGAGTTTCTGGATGAAGTTTGTCAGCCGGGTTTGGGCTTTTTTCCGTGACAATAGACCCACCAAGGCTCGACCTGGCAGCGTGGGGACCAGATAGGAAAAGAACCCCGGCGCTACGTCTGACCCCAGATGCACTTCCACCTCATCCGCACCATCGGTGGAAACCACTGCTTGAACGCCGGTAACGTAATCGCTAACCGAGCCCAATCCGGCTTGGCGGACCAGCGGTGAGCCGAATCCGGTGGCCAGAACCACGGCCCGGGCCTGGCGGCTTCCCTGGCCGGTAATCACGGTGACACCCTGATTTTGGGAAACTATCCGGTGGACCCGTTCTCCAAGCAGATACAATGCCCCGGCGTCCCGGGCCCGTTGGGCGAAAGACGCCACGTAGGCAACTCGGTCGACGACGCAGGCCTGGGGTCTGGCTGTTTCAAAGAAGAGCGGGCCGGCGCCCGGGGCCACCAACCGGGCGGACTGGGGTTCCCGGTAAACCAGAGCGGGATCTATAGGGAAACGGCTGGCGCACTCCCGGCCGATAAGACCGGTGCACAGCTTATCCCCTATCTCTTGCCGGGAATCGATGACGGTTACAGAGTAGCCTTCCCTTGCCAACCCCAAGGCGGTGTTGTTACCCGCCGGTCCGGCGCCCACCACGATTACATCATCCAAGTTGGCTAGCCCTCTAAACATCCCCTTATGGGGAGTTAAAACAGCCCGATTATACTATTCCTGTTCAGGGTTATCCAGGAAACATATCAATATCCGGCTCTGTTTATTCTCAGCCGTTTAGAGTCTCCCCGATTCTTGACAATTACGCCTGGTGGTGTATAATCCCAGCGTAGAATTGGTCTGACCACTTTCCCAGGAGTATATGACGGATCACGCGATTAAAGGCCGCCGGTTATACGAGGACATCGTGCAGCACTTCAGCTCCCTGATACGTCAAGGCGTATTGAAGCCCGGCGAGCGCCTGCCATCCGAACGGGTGTTGGCCGAACAGCTTCAAGTGAGCCGCAGTTCAGTCCGGGAAGCTATCCGCTCCCTGGAGCTACAAGGCCTGGTGATCAGCAAACGTGGCTCCGGGACGTTTATCAATACGGATAACCTGGAATCTATGGTGGCGCTGATCGCTTCAACCCTTACATCGGGGGCCGACACCGGGGTAGACAATCTGAAACACATATTCGAGATGCGGCACATGCTTGAGCCACAGATCGCAGCATTGGCGGCCCAGCGGGCCAATGAGCAAGAAGTAGCCGAGCTTGAGAGTATCTTGGAGGAGCAGGTCCGGCAAATCGCCGGGGGAGGCACCGGAGTCGACGCTGACACATCGTTTCACTTCGCTATGGCCTCGGCCACACACAACTCGGCGCTAGTTAAGGTAGTCAGTGCGGTGGAGGACATTCTCCGGCGGTCACGTGACCAATCGCTTCAGGAGCCGGGACGTCCCCAGCGCTCGTTAGATTCCCACCGGGAGATCCTCAGCAAGATTCACAACGGGGACGCTGAGGGGGCCCGCCGGGCGATGGAATACCACCTGACCACCGTGGAACCGGAAAACGTATCGAGCTATCAGCAGTCACCTTTCAGCCATCAGGATTTTGGGACTGGCAACGATTCTCAATCCCTGAACGGAAATCTGGTTCGGGAGAAGCTGCTGACCGCTGAAAGCCGATAGCTGACAGCCCAATAGTCAAAGTTAACTAAACAGAATCTTTTGGAGGAATAGCCATGAGCACAGTTGCCGTGGAGGTTGTATACCGCGGTATATTCCAAAGAACCCTGGCCCGGAACATCGTACGGTCCATAGTGTTCGCCGCGCGTAAGGAGGGCAAGATCGGCACCGCCTTTGGCCGGTACGGCGACTCCCCGGAGCGCAATGGTATCCCGGCCAAACAGTTCGCCGTGGTAGCCGACGACGCAGAAGAACTGGAGGAAGTTCTAGCACGTTACGAACCTACCGAGGTTGACGTAACCATCAACGTAGACGACACCATGTGCAAAGGGATCGAGTCCTGGGCCTGGTACGGTCTACAACCCATCAATCAGCTAACCAAGCCTAACGGGACGTTGATCGTGACCTCCCGCCAGGATGCCGACTCTTTGGTCGAGGACATCCACCAGAAGGACACTCCCTTCGACCTGTCCATTATCAAGAGCACGGTAAGCTTCTCCGGCCTGTGGGTGTACAAAGACGACCACACCGACGCCCGGATCCTAGGCACGCTCTGCAATGTTTGCCCTCAGCTTTTCAGCATAGATTCCATGCTCCAAGCTTTGGACGAGCAGGGGAATGGCGAAACCAAGTTGGCCTCGGCGCAAAAAGCCTACGATGTCGCCACGATCCGGACGGTCGAGCCGGGAGAGGGAAATTCCGAGGTACCCTACAAATTCGAACTCCTTGGCTGGCAAACCATGGAGGAAGGATTGGTCATCCGGGCCCAAGGCAAGGGCGGCGGCTTCCGTGGCGGCGACGAGGGCTTCCAACCGGACCGGAACGAAGTGTTCAAGAAATATAGCACCCGGTCCATGCGCCCGGTGATTAACTTTGAGACCTGCATCAAATGCACACTTTGCTGGCTGCAGTGTCCCGACACCTGTTTCGACATCACGCCCGACGGGCTGTACGACGCCAACATGGAGTCTTGCTGCGGCTGCGGCGTATGCGAAGCCGTGTGCCCGGTGCCCGACTGCGTGACCATGGTCAGCGAAGCCGATTTCAACGACAACAGCAGCCAGTGGGAAGCCTGGCAGGAAGACAAACCCTCTTACCAACAGTGGATGACCGCCCTGGTGGATAAGCAGAAAGCGGAAACCCGCACCCACGGCTTCCACCATGTCGGTGGTTACACCGAAGAAATCGCCGCGTCGGAGGATGCGTAATGACTACTACAGCGACGAACGAGCTGTTCCAGACAGAGAAGGAAGAGCTGATCAGCGGCAGTGAGGCCATCGCACTGGCCTGCGCTTTGGCCGATGTGGACGTCATTACCGCGTATCCTATCCGTCCCTACGACACCGTTATGCAGTACGTTTCCAAGCTCAAGGCTGACGGCAGTTTCGACTGCGACTTCATCGTAGCCGAAAGCGAGCACTCTCAGTTTGAGATTGTCAAGCATGCCTCCTCCGTGGGAGCCCGGACATTCACCGGCTCCAGCGGCGTGGGCTGGTTCTACGCCTTCGAAGCAATCACGGTTACCGCCGGTCTCCGGTTGCCCGTGGTCGCCATGGTAGGCAACCGGGCGTTGGACGACCCGGGCGCATTCGGAGTTGAGCACAACGACGCTTTGGCCGTGCGGGACCTGGGCTGGATGCTCTATTGGGTCGCCACGGCCCAAGAAGCTTTGGACATCGCGCTGCTGGCCTGGCGGGTGGCGGAAGACCCCACCGTCTTCCTCCCCTTCGCCGTCAGTTGCGACGGCTCGTTCCTAACCCACTCCCAGGCCATCGTTAACGTACCCACCAGCGAACAGGTCAACAAGTTTCTGCCGCCATATGATCGGGGAAAGCTTCAGCTTCACCCGGACAACCCGATAACGATCGCGCCCCAGGTGAACGAAGACTGGCTCATGGAGATGCGCCGTCAATCGGACGAAGCCATGCACCGGTCCGTTGGGGTCATCAAAAAAGCCTATGAAGAGTTTAAAGAGATATTCGGACGGGGAGACCCTAGTCCCTTCGTCGAAGAATACATGACCGAAGACGCTGATATAATCATCGTCGGTATGGGCACTCTGGCGTTGCCCGTCCGGGTTGCCGTTAGGCGGTTCCAAGAGGCAGGCAGGAAGATTGGCTTCGTTAGAGTGAAGTTCTTCCGGCCTTTCCCCACCGAGGAGCTTCAGGAGATTCTGACCAAGTGCAAAGCCGTCTGTGTAGTCGACCGCGACTATTCCTACGGCGCTCCATCCTACGGCGGGGTGTTGTTCACCGAACTGCGCTCGGCCCTATACCCGATGGAGAAGCGGCCTCTGATGCTGAACTTCATCGCCGGATTGGGAGGCCGCGAGGTCCACGTCAACGACGTAAATGATATGGTCGACATCGTGCAAAAAGCCATCGAAACTGGCATAATCGAACAGGAAGCCACCTGGATTGGAGTGAGGGATAATTAATATGACTACGGTACAAGACCTTCCCCAGATTAAAGGTGTTAAGAATATACCCATATCCGAAGGCTACACCTCCGGCCACCGCACCTGTCAGGGCTGCGAGTCCGCGCTGGTGATGCGCCTGATGATCAAGGCTGCGGGCCAGAGGACCATCGTCGTGGGCAGCACCGGCTGCATGTACGTGGCCAACACCACCTACTACAGCACTCCTTGGGTAGTGCCGTGGATGCACACCCAGTTGGGATCTTCCGGCTCGGCCGCTACCGGCACCGCCGCCGGCCTGGCATCGATGATGCGCAAAGGCAAGATGCATAAAGAGCCGATCAACGTAATCGCCTTCTGCGGCGACGGCGGCGGCGCCGACATGGGCTTGGCCGCTATCTCGGCAGCATTGCAGCACGACGAATACAACCTGCTGATCCTGATGTACGACAACGAGTCCTACGCCAACACCGACATCCAGGCATCGGGCAGCACTCCCTACGGCGCCAACACCACCTTCAGCCCACCGGGAAAAGAAACCCGAATAATGAACAAACGGTGGAAGAAAAACACGGCGCCCATGTTGGCCGTGGGCCACCCCGACGTCAAATTCGTGGCTACCGCCAACGGCTCTTACGGATTGGACTTCAACAACAAGATCCGCCGGGCGCTGACCATCGGCGGACCCACCTTCATCCACAGCATCGACCCCTGCCCCAAAGGCTGGGACTACGACCCAAAGTTCTCCCACGAGTTGGGCATGCTGATCGTAGAGACCGGGCTGTGGGTGCAGTACGAGATCATAGAAGGTGAGTTGACCCTCAACGGCCCATCTCGAGCCATCGCCAGGGGCATCCGGAAACGTAAGCCGGTAGAGGAATACCTGATGCGCCAGGGCCGGTTCGCCCACTTCACCAAGGAAGACATCAAGATCTTCCAAGACCGGGTGGACGAAAGCTGGGAAAAGTGGTGGCTACCCGGCGTGATACCCGTCACTATGGGCCAAGACTAGATACCAGGCTACATCGCGTGAACTGACAGAGGCGGGTTTAAAACCCGCCTCTGTTTTTTAATTCATCGAACCAATCGCCCCGCCGAGCATCTACATGCGTTGTCCGCCAGAGGAGTGGTTCATGCATCCTGGTAGAGGCACGGCATGCCGTGTCCATAGCCCCGCACCCGCGTCAGTCAACACTCACACCCTTACGCCCATCCCCGTCAGACGGTCATCCCAATAAATTCTATCCTCTATCTATGGGTTGCCACCGCCCGGCCCACCCGCTAGAGTAGGGAAGGTTTTGCCAAGAGCCGCCGCATCAGCCGCATGCTGAACGCTGACCGCTGACGGCTGATTGCTACCCAACGCCCTCAGGAGGCCACCATGAGCAACGATCCCATCAATCTATACGACTACGAAGAGCGAGCCAAGCTTACGCTGCCCCACAACGACTGGGATACCATTGACGCTGGAGCGATGGACATGTTCACCACCCGGCGCAACCGGTCGGCCTTCGAGTCCCTGACCCTGCGCCCCCGCTTCCTGCGGGACATCACCGAACGTGACATCTCTACCACCGTGCTGGGCGAGAAGGTCAGCATGCCCGTTTTCATCTGCCCGGCGGGATCACACATGAAAGCACATCCGGATGGAGAACGGGCCACGGCGAGGGGCGCCGGCATGTCCGACGCTTTGATGATGCTCAGCACCAGCTCCAACTGCAGCATGGAAGAGGTGGCCGACGTTGCTACCGCTCCCCTGTGGTTTCAACTGTATCATCGCGGCTATGAGCTAACCGAGATGCTGGTCCACCGGGCCGAGGAGGCAGGCTTCAAAGCGATCTGTTTGACCGTGGACACGCCGTCCCCTAGTCCTAAAGAACGGGACCTGCGCAACCAGTACGAACGGCGCCACGACTTGGGTAATTTCCGAGGCTCGGACCGGCCCCGGAGCGAGATCAGCGGCACCGACGAAACCCCCGGCTGGAACGTTTCCAGCACCACCCCTCTTACCTGGCGGGAGTTGGAATGGCTGCGTGGATTGACCTCCTTGCCCCTGGTTCTGAAAGGCATCAGGACCGCCGAAGATGCCCACATGGCCGTGGAGAACGGCGTCAACGGTATCCTCGTTTCCACCCACGGAGGCCGGCAGATGGACATGACGATGGGCGCCATCGAGATGCTGCCCGAGGTCGTGGAAGCGGCCAAAGGCCAGGCGGAGGTCTACCTGGACTCGGGAGTGCGCCGGGGCAGCGACGTGATTAAAGCGCTGGCCTTGGGAGCACGTGCCGTGGGAATCGGACGACCCCTCTTTTGGGGACTGGCGGTGAATGGAGCCGAGGGCGTACACGGCGTCCTAGAGCTGTTGCGGGAAGAAGTCGACCGGGCAATGTCCTATTGCGGCCAGACCAACATCCAGGAACTGGAGCCCAACCTGGTCAACATTCCGGCGGGTTGGGGACCCGGACCCATATCCTTCTAAGCTAAAAAGCCCGCCGTCCAGGAGATGAACATGAGCATGGACCCCATCAATCTTTACGACTACGAGGCCAGGGCCAAACTAACCCTCTCCCACGACACTTGGGACTTCATCGACGCCGGGGCCATGGACGAGTTCACCACACGGCGCAACCGGTCGGCCTTCGAGGACCTGACCCTGCGCCCCCGTTTCCTGCGGGACATCGGCGAACGGGACATCTCCACCACCGTGCTGGGCGAAAAGATCAGCATGCCGGTGATGGTCTCCCCGGCGGGCAGTCACATGGTCGCCCACCCAGACGGCGAACTGGCGACGGCTCGGGGCGCCGGGATGTCCGATACCTTGATGATGCTCAGCACCTCATCCAACTACAGCATGGAAGAGGTGTCCGAGGCCGCCACCGGCCCACTGTGGTTCCAGCTTTACCACCGGGGATATGACCTTACCGAGATGCTGGTCCACCGGGCCGAGGAGGCAGGCTTCAAAGCGATCTGCTTGACCGTCGACACCCCATCCCCGAGCCCCAAAGAGCGGGACCTTCGCAACCAATACTCCCGGAATTTTGAGCTGGGTAACTTCCGGGCGATGGACCGCCCTCAAAGCGAGATCAGCGGTACCGACGAAACCCCCGGCTGGGAAGTCTCCCGCGCCATTCCCATCACCTGGAAAGATCTGGAATGGCTGCGTGGATTAACCTCCCTGCCCTTGGTATTGAAGGGCATCAGGACCGCCGAGGACGCCCACGTGGCAGTGGAGAACGGCGTCAACGGTATCTTGGTTTCCACCCACGGCGGGCGGCAGATGGACTCGACCATGGGCGCCATCGAGATGGTGCCAGAGGTCGTTGAGGCCGCTAAAGGCCAAGCAGAGGTATACGTCGACTCGGGAGTGCGCCGGGGCAGCGACGTTATCAAGGCGCTGGCTTTAGGAGCGAGGGCCGTGGCCATCGGCCGGCCTCTATTCTGGGGACTAGCGGTGAACGGCGCCGACGGTGTCCATGGCGTACTGGAACTATTGCGGGAAGAAGTGGACCGGGCAATGTCCTACTGCGGCCAAACCAACATCCGTGAACTTGAACCCAACCTGGTCAACATCCCTTACGGGTGGGGGCCAGGAAGGATGGCGCCTTAGCGGCACCAGGCGGCAATGCGAATGCGCGTATGGGCGGGTATCAAACCCGCCCATACTTTTTGCACAGTGCCCTAAACCGGCCACTCTTCCATGTTATAGGCCATGTCCCAGAACATGTACTCGTAGCGGCTGCTGATCATGAATGCTTCCCGCATCGCCTCCAACTCTTGGGGACTTGCCTCCCGCGCCGCCTGGTCCACGAAGCCTCGCCAGGCATCAACGCTGTTTTGTAGCAAACCCGCCACGTAGAAGTGGGTCCACTGACCGTACAGAGGGTGCTCCGACTGGCCCAAATTCTCCCTGAGTTCGTGGTAGGACCAGGGGCAGGGCAGCAGAGCCGCCGCGGTGGGGCCCAGTCCGTAGAGAGACGCGGTGGTTATCATGTGGTTGACATAACCGGTGTTGGTGGGCGAGCGTTTTACCTTCTTGATATCCTCCATGGTCAACCCGGCCTCGGCCACCAGTTTATGATGCAATGGACGTTCCACCGGGGTCATCACCCGGTGGGCCAACTCCTCCAATGTCTGGGAATCCGGGGCCTTGGCCAGGGCCATGCACACCGTGCGCGCGAACCCTTCCAGGTATAGATAGTCCTGTCCCAAGTAGTACTGAAACTTCTCCAACGGCAACGTACCGTCCTTGATCTCCCGTAAGAATGGCTGGGCGAAAATCTTGCTCCACATGGGCGCCGCCTCAGCCCTCAACTGCTCGCTAAAACTATCCATTAAGTCCTCTTTCGGCCTCATCCCATAAATTCCAGCCCGACAGACATTATAGTGGGCCTCGCAGCATGAGTGCCACCAGACAGGAACCAATCTACTGTACGGTCCGAACACGGACTCCTGACAAGACATACTTGAAAGCAGGTCCCAAAAGGCTGCAAGATTATCCCCGCGCCCATAGCCACCGGAAGAACCTGCAAATGAATTACAACCCCCAAATCCACCAACGGCGGTCCATCCGGTTGCCAGGTTTCGATTTCACCCAACCTGGGGCATATTCCGTCACAATATGTACCTACAGCCGAGAATCTGTATTCGGCACCGTCACACATGGAGAGATGGCCCTGAATCACTTGGGCCAGTTGGCCCATGAGGAGTGGACGTATACCGAAATCATTCGGGCGGAAGTGCAGATGGATGAGTTCGTAATCATGCCCAATCATATTCACGGCATAATTACGATGCGACAACCTTGGAGTGCCGTAGGGGCGCACGGCCGTGCGCCCCTACACCGCCAAAACAGGCCACCGAGCCAGACACGCAACACGCCCTCTACCGGGCCGACGGGAATTCGGGCGCCCTTCTCTCTTTAAGAGACTGAAGTCCTTCTTTGATGTCGTCACCGAAGAACCCAAGCATCTCCAGGGCCAGAGAATAGTCGAACGACGTGTGGGCCGCCATGCGCAGCCACTGGTTAAGCGACCGCTTGGTCCACCTGATAGCAGACTGGGAGCCGGCAGCCAACTTTTCGGCGACCTCCATGGCCTTAGGCATCAACTCGTCCGAAGGGACCGCCATGCTGACCAGGCCGATGCGTTCAGCTTCCTTGCCGTCTAAAAAGTCACAGGTCAGCAGATAATACTTCGCCTTGGCCATTCCGCAAAGTAACGGCCAGATGACGCTGGCATGGTCCCCGGCGGCAACTCCCAGGCGAACGTGGCCGTCGGTTATCCTTGCGTCCTCGGCGGCGATGGAAATGTCCGCCAGCAAAGCTACCGCAAGCCCGGCTCCCACGGCGACGCCGTTGATGGCCGAGATCACCGGTTTGTCCAGGTTAATCATATTGTGGACAATGTCGCTGGCCTCCTGCATGGTCGCCGCCACCAGGTCGGCGTTGCCGATGGTATTCTCGATCAGCTCAAAATCTCCTCCGGCGGAAAAGGCCTTGCCAGCCCCAGTTATCACGGCCACCCGCACATCCGGGTCTTGGCCCATATCCAGCCAAATCTTGCTGAGTTCGTTGTGGAGCTTGGCATTGGTGGCGTTCATAACTTCAGGACGGTTGATGGTCAACAAGGCCACCCCGTCGCGAATCTCTATCACGATATGCTGGTATTGGCCGTAGTCCAAAGGTACACCTCCGATTCGTTTCTATTCTGCTGAACGCTGATAGCTGACAGCTAATAAATTACCTCTCGCTCAGATAGCCGGGCGATCTCGGTGGGACTCAATCCCAAAAGGTCGCCGAAGACATAGGAATTGTCCTCGCCGATGTTGCTGTAGTTGCCAAATTCAACGGGAGTCTTGGACATATTAAAGGGCATCGACCATGAGAGGCTGGGCCCCTCGTCCCATTGGGAGGCATGGGTTCCCCGCTCAGCCACATAATAGTTGGTCTCCCGGTAGAAATCTCTGGCTTTCAGATGTTCGCTGTCGTGCAGGTCTTGGCCTTGGGACACGATGCTTGCCGGTACTCCGGCTTGTTGCAGGGTGTCCATTACCTTTTTTGATGTGAGTTGGATGGTCCACTCACCTACCATCCGGTCCAATTCATCTTGATTGTTGAGGCGGGCGAACGCTGTGGAGAACCGAAGTTCCTGGGTCCATGCCGGGTTGCCCAACACATGGCAAAAAGCGGCCCACTGTTCGTCTCCTTCCACCGAGATGGCGCAGTACCGATCGTCGCCTTGGCAGCGGTACACCCCGTGGGGCGCCGCCGAAGAATCCCGGTTGTCCCGGCGCTCCGGCAACCGGTTATTCAGTTGGTAGTCCAGGATGGCCGGACCCGCGGTGACTGCCCCCGACCGGAAGATCGACGACTCCATGGTTGCTGTCTTTCCCTGCATCCCGCGCCGCATCAGGGCGGCGATAATGGCTGTCGGTTGAAACACCCCGGTGTGGTAGTCCGAATACGACGTGTTTACCGCCACCGGCGGCGATCCGGGTGACCCGCTCATCAACGAAACACCTGACATATGCTGAACCAGAATGCCGAAAGACTTGTAGGTATAGTAGGGTCCATTGCCGCCCAGGCCAGTTTGCCACATGATGACAATGTCCGGCCGCGCCGCCCTGACCTCCGGGAAGTCCACGCCCCAGCGTGACAAGATGTTTCGCCGAAAGTTGGTCATAAAAACGTCGCTGACCGCGAGCAACCGCAGAAGCAGGTCTTTCCCTTCATCCGTCCGAACGTCCAGGGTTATGCGCTTTTTGTGGCGCTGGTAATCCGGCTGTCCAGCTCCCTTGGACCAAGCGGGAATGAAGGCCATCTCGTCAAGCACCTTATTGGTTTCGACTTTGATAACTTCGGCTCCCAATGAAGCCAGGATTCGTCCGGTCAATGGCAGGGCCACGTACGGACCCAATTCAACGATTCGTATGCCTTCCAACGCTCGTTTAGCCATTCCGGCAGCCGGCACACAGAGCGTTCCCACTTATTCGATTCTGTTTCATAACCACGTTAAATAACCCTAGCCGACCGAAGCCCGGCCATCTCCTGGGCGGTCAATCCTAGCTCTCCTTCGTAGATCGATTGGTTGTCCTGTCCCAATGACGGTGCTGCTGATTGGGCCGGGGCGAAGTCTTCGCTGTCGAAGATTCCCAGAGGGTACTTGAGCACGCCCGTTTGATCGTGATTCAACTCGGTCCACAGATGGCTGGCGTCCAGTTGAGTATCGTGCAGTAGATCGGAAACATCGTTCACCGGCAAGAAAACCAGATTCCGTTTTTGCCCCTGATGAAACAGTTCGTCGGCGGTGAACCTGGCGCTGAACTCTAGAAAAAGGGCGGTGATAACGTCCATGTGGGGCGCCCGCTCCTGGTTGCCGCCTTTGTACTTCTCGTTCAGTATCTCGTCGTTCCCTGTTACCTCATATATCCATTGGGCCAGGCTATCCCATTCCCTTGGCGTGATAACCCCGGCCGATATCCACCCGTCCTGGCAAGGGTAAGCACCCAGCGGAATCACCAGGGTGGAGTTAGTGCCCACCCGGGTGACATTCTGTTCCATCTGCATCCAGGCCAGGGCTGGATGGGCATCGGTGTAGAAGGTGATCAGCGCCTCCTGTTGCGAGACGTCGATGTACTGGCCCTCTCCCGACAACATGTCCCGGTGATACAGGGCAGCCATGATGGCCACCGCGGCGTATTGAGCGCCGGGGAAGTGGGACTGCTCGTTACCTTGACGCACGGGCGGCTGGTCCGGCTCTCCGGTGATCTGCATGTAGCCGCTGGCGGCCATGGCGATCAGGTCGGAGGACTTGAGATCTTTCCAGGGGCCGGTCTGTCCGAAGGGGCTGATGGATGCCATGACCAGCCCCGGATTGGATCCGCTCAAGGACTCGTAGTCCAG
>CATMOE010000061.1:0-20211 GCA_950072105.1 uncultured Dehalococcoidia bacterium | reverse complement strand
TACCAATGCTAACAGAGTCCATGATGAATGGAGCACCAATCGGTTGATTTTATTCGAAAACTTACCTCGGCAACAACCCGCGTTTTCCTCTTGCGACAGAGCAAGTGAACGGTTACAATCCCCACCGAGTCTCCCATCCCAATTAAATACGAGGGGCGCGGCAAGCATGAAAATCGCGCGATTTAGAGCCGCCAGGCGAGTGGCATTCGGTGTGGTGATGGGAGATGAAATTGTTGAGATCCGTGGAAGTATCTACACCCGCTTCAGGCTAACCGATACCCGGTATCCTTTGGCGGACGTAAACATCCTGGCGCCCACCGAGCCTGCGGTGATCTGGGGGCCGGGCCTCAATTTTGCTGAACACTTGGAATTCGCCGCGTCGGTTCTGGGTGAAGGCGCCGACGAGCTGCCCGAACATCCGGAGCCCTGGCACAAGAGCCGTAATTCCCTTACCGGGCCCAACGACCCCATCATCATACCAAAGGACTCCAGCGGCGACGTGCACTACGAGGGCGAGGCGGTGGCGGTTATCGGTAGAAATTGCCGCCGGGTGACCCCGTCAGACGCCCGGAAGTATATCTTAGGCTATACCTGCGGCAACGACGTTAGCGAGCGGACCTGGCAGAAAAAGGATTCTACCTTCTGGCGCGCCAAAGGGTCGGACACCTTCGCTCCGGTAGGACCTTGGATCGAGACGGATATCAACCCTCAGGATCTGGAGATTTTGGTCCGTCTCAACGGCGAGGAGGTCCAACGGGCCCACACCAGCGATATGCTGTTCACATTTTCCGAGTTAGTCAGCTATATTAGCCAGCAAGTTACGCTGCATCCAGGCGATCTGGTCTTCTCCGGCACTACCGGTACAACCAAGGCCATGAAACCGGGCGACAAGGTAGAGGTGGAGATTCCCGGCATCGGGGTGTTGAGCAACCCCGTTGAGGCCGAGTTCGACGCGGCGGCACAATAGGAAACGACTGATATTAGCCGGTCCATTAAAACTCCGTTCAACAAGCTCTCTAAGAACGGAAGGCGGTCCGATTACCGTTCGTCCTGACCCTATCGAAGGACCCGGCATTGGGCCGCAACGGATTTTGAAAGTGGCTCTAGCCAAACCATCAAGCGCCATCTGTTCAAATTTTTACTTTTAGTTCAACCCTGGCCCCAAGAGAATCCGGCCGTTTTGGTTTTTATACGTCGGAATCTCGCACCATTTGTAATAGTTGGTCCACGACCTCCTTGGCCGCCCGAGCTCCCTCTACTTCGTCGGGTTTGCCCTTGGGCTGATTGTAGATTATGACCCGTAACTCTGGGAGACCCAGGGCGATGGACTGTGCCTGGGCCGCTTTTCCGAAGACATCGTGGGAAATGACTACGGCCGGGACACCCTTGTTTTCCAGGTTAATACCGTCTCGCACGGAGCCGGAAGTACAGGAGCCTCAAGCGCACACCCCAACCAAGGCCAGGTCCACATCCGACAAATCCTGGATAGTGGAAGGTCCGGCGGGAGCGAAAGTGTTGGGCTTGATGACGGTGATCGTGTCAGCCGGCTCACAACGGGTTTTGATCTCCTCCTCCAGGTTCCTCCAGAAGGGAATCACCGACACGTGTCCGTTGAAGAGGAAGGCTATCTTGCTTCCCCCTAACTCGGGAAAGGGAGAGATTCCCTTGGCGTGGGGAGCTTCTTCCCCGATGGGGCTAAAGAGTTCGATTGGTGGCATCGTTCACTCCTTTTCGAACAATGAGATTATGACGGGATCAATTCGATCGGCCGGGTTTGGGCCAGTCCTCCGGCTTGCATCCAGCCGTGACACACGGCGTTAAACCCCGACCCTGAACCCCAACCCCCGGCCACCATGATCAACAGGTCTTCCGGCGTCCGTAACGCTGGAATCATCGCGTCATCGTCTTCCGGGTCTATAAAGTTGGCCCAGTGGAACGGGTGTTCCGGGTTCAAGAATTTGTTGGACTTCATCAACCGAACCGGTTTGCGGGCCAGTTGGTGCAACTCTTCCCGGATCTGTTGCTTATCGTAGCCGTCCGACGCCAGCTTCTGGGCGGTCATCGGACCCATAAGCAGCAGAACTTGGCCGCCGCCGTTCATGGCCGCGCTACCGGCGGTGGCGATGCTGTCGGCGATCACCGCCAGGATATCGCCGCCGGTAAGAACGTAGCCGGATCCGGTGGCGATGTGGTGCGGGGACTCGCAGGCAAAAACGGTTACCGCCGATGATTCGGCAGGGAGCCCCAGGTCTTGGTGCAGGGGCCCCCACGGGCTATCCTGGCTGTTCTCGGCGACGCAAAAAGTGTATTTCCCAGGATGTCCGAAGGTGGCCCGGTCGATCTCTCCGGCGTATCCACCCCCGATGTTCCACATCACGAGACGGATGGCGCGGCCGACGGCGGCGTTGGCCCTAGAGCCGCCTCCGAACACGTTGTCGCCAGCGTTAAATCCCAATTGCTCGACAACCGGTCCGCTGACGATCGCCAATGGGCTGATGCAATTGGTGGTGGCCTGAATCCCGTTTAGGTTGAACTCGTTATGCAGCATCGCCTCTATGGAGGCTATGACCACCGGGATGTACTCGGGTAAGCACCCGGCCATCACCGAGTTCACCACCACTTTCTCCACTGTGGCTATTCGGTTTTTCGGCGGTATTTCGCCGATCACTTCTTGAGGATCGCGCCCCAGGAAGTCCAACGCAGCACTAACAAGCTTGGCCGTCGGCGGGATGACGGGAAGGCCGTCAGTCCATCCTAACCGGTACATCTCTTCATGGGCTTCCTCCAGGCTGTCGACCTGGATCGACTTGGTTGGGTCCATCTATCCTCCATGCTGCGTGGCCGGGTTCAGGCAGAACCAGGCGGGACGGCGCGTTTACGTGATCCACGATCGCCAAAAATTAAAATTGAAGCAATTTCAGGAATCGCGCCTCACTGCGATGAGGTCCCACCACCGCCAGGCGTATCTGTTCCGGTTGGAGAAGACGCTCAGCAACCCTCGCGACATCTTCTGAGTTTACCTCGTCTAATCTCTGGACAACTTCTTCCGGTGTCGCGACTTCGCCTTGTAGCAACTCCTGGCTGGCAAGCCATCCCGATACCGCACGGGTATCCTCCATGCGAAGGAGCAGGCGGCCCTTGGTATATTCCCTGGCCTTGGTAATTTCCTGCTCGGGAGCCTCTTGATGCATCCCCTGTAGCTCGTGGACGATCCCCTGCACGGCTAGCCGGCTCTTCTTAGGTTCCACGCCACAGTAAACCGTCAGCGCCCCGCAGTCCCGGAAGTGGCTGTTGGAACTGCTGACATCGTACGCCAATCCCTGAACCTCCCGTAGGCTTTGGAAAAGCCTGCTGCTCATCCCATCGCCCAAGATAACGTTGAGGATGGTCAGGTTGTACCGGTCCGGGTCGTTTAAGGACAGCCCCGGCACCGCCAAACAGATGTGAGTCTGGTCGGTTCGCCGCCACTCCATTCGGACCTCGGGATCATAGTGGCCGTTTACGACCGGCTCCCAGTCTAGTGATTCCCGAGGCTCCCACTGGACGGTGGCCTCACCCACCATGTCCAGGACTTCTTCATGGGTAACGTCTCCGGCGATCGCCAGGACCGTGTTGGCGGGATTGTATTGCTGGGCCATGTATTCACGTATGCTTTCCTGGGAAATCTTTTCCACCGTCTCCGGCGTCCCGCCTACATCCCGGCCCATGGCCTGGTCCGGCCACAGCGCCTCGTCGATCAGCAGGTCCACTTTGTATGTGGGATGGTCGTAGGTCATCCGTAGCTCTTCCTGGATGATCTCCCGCTCCTTCTCCACATCTTCCCGGTCCAACACCGGGTTGAGAATCATGTCCAGCATCACCGACAAGGCCTTGCGGAAATGAATCCTGGCAACTTTGCACCAAAAAACCGTCATTTCACGGTCGGTGCTGGCGTTCATTATTCCGCCTACACCCTCGATCGCCTCGCTAACCGCCTGGGCGGTGGGCCAGCTTTTAGTGCCTTTGAAGGGCAGGTGCTCGATAAAATGGGAAACACCGGCCAGCTCAGGGGTTTCGTAGCGAGAGCCGGCGCCGACGCATAGGGTGATCGAAACCGACAGGGTGTGGGGCATAGAGGACGTGAAAACTCGAAGCTGGTTATCCAGGACGGAACGTTGGTACATGTTCACCTCATACGTTTAATGCCGGGACGCAAAGCCCGTACCGGCTAAGAAAACAGGGAGCGGAGACCGCTCCCTGGACGCGACAATTTTTCCGGCGGGCAGCGATTAAACTAACCAGGCTACATCACCGAACAAGCCGGGGTCTCGCGGCTTGGAGGCGAATACCTGATACTGCTCGCGAGCCTCGCCGATTGTTGTGTCGTCACCATGGCCTGGATAGACGGCGGTGTCGTCGGGCAATACGAGTAGCTTTTTCGTGATGCTGTCGATTACCTGCTGTAGAGCTTCGGGGCTGCGGGTTTTGCCGGGCCCTCCGGGGAAGAGGGTGTCTCCGGAGAATAGATGCTTGCCAATCAAGAAGCAGGTCGCTCCCTCGGTGTGGCCGGGGGTGTCCAGAACCGTCATCTCCTGGTTGCCAAACTTTATCACCATGCCGTCTTTCAGGTCGAGTTGAGGAGGCCTGGGTAGACCATCGGCATCATCTGTGCCGATGCCCACGGGGACCTGAACAGCCCCGGTGATCTCGTCGAAACCCAGAAGGTGGTCTTGATGTTTGTGGGTGATCAGGATGCTTTTTATCTGAACATCCCCGATGGCGCCGAGCAACTTTTCCGGTTCAGCGGGAGTGTCGATAATCACACCCTCGTTGGTTTCAGGGCAAATAACGATATAGCCATTGTTGTTGTAGGGACCCATGTTTATCTTGGTGATTTTCAGTTCGCCATCGTAATGAAAGGGCATGATTCTCCTCGCTTGGATAACGGTGGGACAACAAGTTTACGATAGCCATTCTATCAAAACGGGGTGCGGGTGACAAAACTGGGTGCCGCGTCACAGTCATCGGGAACTCGCCAAGTTCTTTTGAGTACAAACTGAAAAGCGACGTCCAATAACGATGTGTTACCTAATCCCCCACCGCCGCTCCGACGGGCTCGCCAACGGTTTTTCGGCCGTTCTTCAAGATCGGCTGAAGGTACTGGCCGGTGAATGATTTTTTATTTTTGGCTACCTGCTCCGGAGTCCCTTGGGCGATCAAGCGGCCGCCCAGATCTCCCGCGCCGGGTCCCAGATCAATGATCCAGTCAGCATTTTTGATGACGTCCAAGTTGTGCTCGATGAGGATGACGGTGTTTCCGCCATCAACCAACCGGTGGAGGACCCGAAGCAGGGCGGCGCAGTCTTCGAAAGACAGCCCGGTCGTCGGTTCATCCAGCAAGTACAGGGTCTTGCCGGTGGCCCGCTTGGAAAGCTCCGTGGACAGTTTCACCCTTTGGGCCTCGCCACCGGACAAGGTAGTGGCGGGCTGCCCCAACCGGATGTACCCCAAGCCCACGTCACGCAGTGTCTCCAGCTTAGGACGGATCCGAGGGAAGCCGCTAAAAACCTCCAAAGCCTGGTCCACCGTCATGTCCAGAACATCGGCGATGCTGTGGCCGCGCAGCGTTACCTCCAAGGCCTCCCGGTTGTAACGGCGCCCGTGGCAGATCTCGCAAGGCACGGTCACGTCGGGCAAGAACTGCATCTCTATCTGGTTGTAGCCTTCGCCCTGGCAGGCCTCACAACGGCCTCCCTTGACGTTGAAGGAAAACCGGCCCGGAGCATACCCCCGTATCTTGGCTTCTGGCAGATTCGCGAACAGCTCTCGCATAGGCGTGAAGGCCCCGGTATAGGTGGCCGGGTTGCTGCGGGGCGTTCGGCCGATGGGCGACTGGTCGATGTTGACGACTTTGTCGATGTTTTCGACCCCAACGATTTCCTTATGCTTGCCTGGCAAGTCGCGGGCGCGGTTGATCAACTGGGCGAGACGTTTGTACAGAATGTCGTAGATCAGGGTGCTCTTACCCGAACCGGATACCCCGGTGATACACACCAACTGGCCCAGAGGGAGCTCAACGTCGATCTTCTTTAGATTGTTCTCCTCGCATCCCTTGACCGTTAGGAACAGACCGTTGCCGGGACGGCGCTCTTGGGGGAACGGAACCTTTTTGCGCCCACTGAGGTACTGACCGGTCAACGATTCCGGACAATCCATTATGTCGTCGATCGTGCCGGACGCCACCACATAGCCGCCGTGCTCGCCCGCTCCGGGCCCCATGTCGGCGATGAAGTCGGCTGACCGCATCATGGCCTCGTCGTGCTCCACCACCACCACGGTGTTGCCCAGGTCACGCAAGTTCGTGAGAGTGCTGATCAAGAGGTGATCGTCATGGGGGTGTAGGCCCACGGTAGGTTCATCGCAAACGTAGAGCACGCCTGTCAGCCCCGATCCGATCTGGGTCGCCAGCCGAACGCGCTGGGCTTCACCTCCTGAGAGGGTTTTGGCGGTACGGCCCAGGGTCACGTAATCAAGGCCGATATTTTTCAGAAACTCCAGACGGCCTTCTATCTCCTTGAGGATCTGATTGCCGATGATCTTTTCCCGTACCGATAGGGTCTGACGGGGACCTTTCCAGGGCACGTCGGGGTCGATCTCACGGACCCATTCCCAGGCATGACCCACATTCTTGGCGCACACTTCCATGATTCCCAGTCCACAAACCGTCACCGCCAAGGCTTCAGGCCGTAGCCGGTTGCCCTGACAGGCGCGGCAGGGCCGGGCCGCCATGTACCGCTCTATCTCTTGGCGGGTGTGGTCCGACTCGGTGTTCTTATAGCGTCTTTCCAAGTTGGGAATCACACCCTCAAAATTCGTGTCCCAGCTATAGGTACGGCCCCGGTGCGTCCGGTGCCGGATGGTGACCTTCTTGGTCCCGTTGCCGTAAAGCACCAAGTCCAAGCTTTCTTTGGGTAGGTCCTTGACCGGGACTTTAGCGGAAAACCCGTGAGCGCCGGCGATAGACTCCAGGAGACTCACGTACCAGCTGCTTGAGGGGCCGCCCCTAGACCAGGGAGTTATCGCCCCTTCGGCTAGGGACAACGCTTTGTTGGATATGACCAGGTCAGGGTCCACTTCAAGTTTGTAGCCAAGACCGGTGCATTGGTTGCAGGCGCCGTGGGGACTGTTGAAGCTGAACGTCCGGGGCTCAATCTCCATCAAGCTGGTCCCGCAACTCACGCAAGCAAACTGCTCGGAGAAAACCAACTCCTCTCCGTCTTCTATAGCGGCCAGGACTACGCCGTCTCCTTCCCGCAACGCAGCCTCAACCGACTCTGACACCCGGCTTACCTCGGTGTCATCCCGGATGATTAGCCGGTCCACGACGATCTCGATGTAATGCCACTTCTGCCGATTCAGGTTCAATTGGTCCAATTCATCCAGGAGGTGGACGGTACCATTGACCCTTACCCGAACGAAGCCGGACTTACTCGCGGCGTCGAAAATGTCTTTATGTTCCCCTTTCTTGCGCCTTACTTTGGGCGCCAGCAACAAGATGCGGCTGCCTTCGGGCAAGGACATGATAGCGTCGGCGATCTGCTGCACGGTCTGCTTTTCCACCGGTTGCCCGCATTTGGCGCAGTGAGGCGTTCCCAGCCGGGCAAAAAGCAGCCGCATGTAGTCGTAAATCTCCGTGACGGTGCCCACGGTTGACCGGGGGTTGTGGGACACGCCCTTCTGGTCGATGGATATGGCCGGGGACAGCCCTTCGATGTAGTCGACGTCCGGCTTATCCATGCGTCCCAAGAATTGGCGGGCGTAAGCGGATAATGACTCCACGTAACGCCTCTGACCCTCGGCGTAGATCGTGTCGAAGGCCAGAGAACTCTTGCCGGACCCGGACACGCCGGTGATCACCACCAGCTTCTCCCGGGGAATGGAGATCTCGATGTTTTTTAGGTTGTGTTCGCGGGCGCCTTTGATAACGATGAATTCCTGGGGCATCACACCACACCTATCACATATTCAATCGCGGATATTTTAGCACTCCTAAGGTACCAGACAACACTATGTTAAGTCGTTGCGCCTGGTTCGTCAGGTTTGTTTCGCCTTATACTGTAACGAACATAGAAGTGGCAATGGGAATATGGGGTAACGAAAGATGGCCCACGGCTTGTTCAACAATGCGAATACTGAAAAAGCCCTTATCGGCGTGGTGCACCTGCCACCCCTACCCGGTTCACCCGGTTGGGGAGGGGACATGGACTGGGTGCTGGATCGGGCTCAAGAAGAGGCCTCGGTTCTGGAGCAGGGTGGCGCCAACGGCATCATCGTTGAGAATTTCGGGGACGTTCCCTTCCGCATCGGCCCGGTGGAACCCGACACCGTGGCGGCTATGACGCTGGCAGTGGCACGGGTGAAGCACGGAACCGATCTTCCGGTGGGCGTGAACATGCTGCGCAACGACGCCAAGTCCGCGCTGGCGGTGGCATCCGCGACCGGAGCCGATTTTATCCGGGTGAATGTCCACTACGGTGTCATGGCCGCCGAAGAGGGAATGGTCCAAGGGGATGCCTACGCGACCTTGCGCCACCGCAGATCCCTGGGCGTCGAGGTGAAGATTCTGGCCGACGTACTGGTCAAGCACGCGGTCCCCGTCGGTCCCCAAGACCTAGGCCAGATGGCTCAGGAGACCACCTATCGGGGGTTGGCCGATGGGCTGATAGTCAGCGGCCCGGTCACCGGACAACCGGCCGAGGAGTCCGACGTGGCAGTGGCCCGGAAGGCGGTGCCGGATGGGTTCTTGTTAGTCGGTAGTGGCATAAACGAGGCCAACGCGGCCCGGATACTGGCGGAGGCTGACGGGGCTATCGTGGGGACCAGCTTGAAACGGGATGGGATCGTGGGCAACCTCATCGACCCGGAACGGGTTAGGCGGCTGGCGGAGATCATCCACGAGTTGGGGCCCTACAGGGCATCCTAAATCGGAGTTTTACCCACGACGGTGGAATTCTGCAGACTGGTAACGCCCTTACCCAGTTCGTCGTGAGCCTAAGAACCCGTTCGTGGTGAGCTTGTCGAACCACCGCTCCGCCTTCCGAGTTGAGATCCGAGCCATCCGCGACGTCCGAAATCCCAAGACAAACCACTATGCAGGCTTCCGCTCCACGATACACCCGGTTTGCTCCTCCAGAAGCATCACGGCCGCGGCAGAGTCCATATCGCCGAACCCTTTGTCAACCGCCTGCTTGACGAAGCTATAGGCCAGATTGGCGCCAGGCATCTCAATGCCTAGCTCTTTGGTCAGGTCCTGAATAAGACCCATGTCCTTTAGGAATACTTTGATCTGGGTACGGGCCCCATCGAAGTCCCGGTCCAGCATCACCGGCGCGTTACGGTCCAGCATGAAGCTGTGCCCCCAACCCGAGTTGACTACCTCAAACACCAGGGCCGGGTCCGCGCCGGCTTTCGCTCCTACCACCATGGCCTCGGCGGCGGCGACCGAATGGATGCCCACCAGAAGCTGGTTGACTAACTTCACGACGGTGCCGGTGCCCGTGGGACCGATGTGCCGAACGGTCGTGCCCATGGCGTCGAACGACGGCAAGGCCCGCTGATAAGCCTCAACTGGTCCTCCGGCCATGATGACCAGCGTACCGTCGGCGGCTCGCTCGGTGCCCCCGCTTATGGGCGCGTCCAGGAAGAAGGCTCCCTTGGCTTCGGCGGCGGCGGCGCAGGCCTTGGAGGTCGCCATCCCCACGGTGCTATGGTCAACAAGAACCTGGCCGGGCTTGGCGTTGGCTACTATGCCGTCATCGCCCAGGAATATCTCTTCCGAAGTCGCCACGTCCGGCAAACACGCTAGGACAACGTCGGCCTCCCGGACCACTTCGACCACCGACGTGGCAGCCCGCGCCCCCGCCGACGCAATCTCCTTAACCTTACCCTGGCTGCGGTTATGCACCGTCAGATCGAACCCAGCCGCCAGCAGCCGGTACGACATGGGCAATCCCATGCGGCCAAGGCCAATAAACCCTACTTTAGTTGCCGCCATCTTAATCTCCCGTTGAATTTGCCACAGAAACACAGAGGGCACGGAGATTTTCTTATTTTTACTCCGTGGTCTCTGTGTCTCTGTGGCTAGCCTCGCCTACTCCGCACCCAGGTCGCGGGCGGTTTGGGTGATTACTTTGTCGAATACGGTAACTATTTCGTCGATCTCTCCGGCGGTCACGCATAGGGGTGGGGCGATGTTCATGGCGTCGCCTCCCCGCAGGATGATTCCGTTATCGGAAAATCCTTGGGTGAGACGCGCTCCCAGGTTTGCTTCGGCGGGGAAGGGTTCCTTGGTCTGCCGGTCCTTGACGATGTCCATGCCGCAGAGCAATCCCAGCCCTCGGACGTCGCCGATGATCTGGTGCTTCTCTTTCAGCTCTTCCAGACCGTCCAAGAGGTACCGGCCCATGCGAGCCGAGTTCTCCACCATGCCCTCTTCTTCCATGATCTGGATGTTCTTGAGAGCCGCGGCCGCCGCCACCGGGTGCCCGCCGAAGGTGATGACATGCTTGAACGCGGCCTGGGGGCTGCCCACGAAGGCGTCGGCGATGGGCTTGCGCAGGATGGCTCCGCCCATGGGTATATACCCGCTGGTGAGGCCCTTGGCCACGGTCATGATGTCCGGAGTGATGCCCCAATGCTCACAGGCGAACATCTTGCCGGTGCGCCCGAAGCCGGTGATGACTTCATCGGCAATGAGCAAACACCCGTAGCGGTCGCATATCTCCCGCAGCATCGGCCAGTAGTTGGGTCCAGGCACTACCGCCCCATAAGGACTGGAGATCGGCTCAGCAACGACTGCCGCCACGGTGTCCGGGCCCTGGAACTTTATGATGTCCTCGATGGCATTGGCGCACCGCTCGGCGCATTCCTCCGGAGTTGTCCCACCGTACTCACAACGATAGGGAAGAGGTTGAGGCCCGTGGAAAAATCCGGGCATCATTGGTTCATAGTCCTGCTTGGGAAAACCCGGCGTGCCACCCAAGGCCAGAGCGCCCATGGTCGCCCCATGATAGGATCCTTTCCGGCTGATGAACTTGTACCGGGTAGGCTCACCCACCCGCTTGAAGTAGGCTCTCGACAATTTAATGGCAGTCTCTACCGACTCCGAGCCGCCGCTGGTGAAGAAGCACCGTGACAGATCGCCGGGAGTGATACTGGCGATCTTCTCCGCCAGGAGGACGGCGGGCTCGTTGGTGGTGCCCAATGGCATATAAGTTAGCTTCAGCATCTGAGCGTAGGCGGCATCGGCGATCTCGTGGCGCCCATACCCCACGTTCTTCAACCACAGGCCTGACATGGCGTCGATGTATTCGTTGCCCCGGGCGTCGGTAACGTGAACGCCCTTACCCTCGACGAATATTTGGGGCTCGCCCTTCTCCGCCATGTCGCTGGGTTCTCTCAGATACACCCACAGGTGCTCCAAGGCAGACTCCGTCAGTGCATCTACTTCCGGTCCAGTATGGGTTGCCATGATTTCTCCTTTTGTTAGGTATCAGCTATCACGGGCCTGGTGCGCGGTGCTTACCCAACCTGCGTGACCAACTCCTGTACTCTACGTTTAATCTCGTCGTATAGAGGGCGGGCCGAGTCGGGGCCCATGCCTCGGGTGTCTTCGATTGTCCAGACAACGACTTTATCGCTGTTGCGGAGATAATCCGGCCAGGTATCGTCGTCGGCCATGACTATAACTTTGTCCGCTTCTTGGACCATCTCGGCGGTTAGTTGCTCCCGCAGGCTTTCGGAAACGTCTACGCCTTGTTCGCTCATGTAAGTTATCGCTGAACTGCCTCCGTCTTTCAAGCGCCTGCTGGCCGGGTTTGTCCTTTCGACAATCGCATCGGCCACGGTGCCCGCGCTACCTGCGGATTCGCTCGATAGTTGGTTGAACAATGCCTCGGCGACCTGGCTTCGGCCCATGTTGGCGTTGCACACGAAGAGGGCTTTCATAGCTGGGGCAGCACCTCCCGCGCCAGCATCTCCATGGCATGGGCCGTTTCCTCTACGCTGCGGGTGTTGGGAGTGGATACGACCAGCCTTGCCACCCCCAATTCCTGATATGTCCGCGCCTTTTCCAGGATCTCGCCGGGCTCGGTACCCAGGGAATACCGGCCGGCACGTCCGGCGCCCAATGGCGCGCTGACCGACACTGGGATTTCCGACGGGTCTCGTCCGGCCGCCTCGGCTTGCCGGGCAAGATAGCGGATACCCTCGCTCAATTCTTCTGGTGGCAACGCGGTGGGGTGCCAGCCGTTCCCGGCGCGCGCCGCCCGGCGGATGGCCACCCGGCTGGAGCCGCCGATCACCAGAGGAATGTGGGGTTTCTGCGTTGGCTTGGGTGAGAATTTCATGCCGGAAAAACTGTGGAACCTCCCCTGAAAACTCGGGTCTTGTTGGGTCCACAGTTCCTTCATGATCGCGATACTCTCGTCGGTTATGGCGCCCCGCTCGGCGAAGGGGCTGCCCATGGCCTCCATCTCGTTCTCCACCGCCCCAACTCCCACGCCCAACACCAACCGGCCGCCGGACATCACGTCCAACGTCGCCGTCGTTTTGGCCAGATTGATGGGGTTGTGGTAAGGCAGCACCAGGACGCTTGTGCCCAGCAAAACCTTTTTGGTGGTGGCGGCTACGTAGCTGAGAACGGCCAACGGCTCGTAGTAGGGCTTATCGCCGATGCGCTCAAAGACGTGGCCTGCGTTGAAAACGTGGTCGCTGGCCCACACCGACTCGAAACCCAGCTCCTCGGCCCGAACGGCCATCCGCAAAAGAGCCTGGATGTCTTCGATGCCTTGATTATTGGCTAACGAAAAGCCGACTTTCATACTGATGCTCCAGGTTTAGTTGCATACCGTAAAGGGGTTAATCTGCTACGCGGAACCCAGTGTAACACCGGCCAAGAACGGCCACAATTCAGCCCAACCGCAACGAGTCTGCCAACGTAGTCACCGCGCGGTTGAAGCCCCGCTACGTTTACGATAAGCTGACCGCTGATAGCTGAAAGCTGAACGCCCCAAAGAGGTGTCAATGGCCTCCACCACGGCAACCCGGGTTCACGGTAAAGAACGAGAAGAATTGGCGGATATCCTGCGGAAGCGGGTTTCCGGAGAGGTCCGTTTCGACGCCTTCTCCAGGGTGTTGTACAGCACCGACGCCAGCATCTACCAGATGGAGCCTGTGGGAGTGGTGATTCCCCGGAACGTGGACGATGTGCTGGCGGTGATGGAGGTCGCGCGAGAGAACAATGTCCCGGTGCTGCCCAGGGGAGGCGGGACCAGCCTAGCCGGCCAAACGGTCAACCATGCCATAATCCTCGACTTCAGTAAATACCTCAACCAGGTGCTGGAGATCAACACCGAAGAAGGCTGGGCAAGGGTCCAACCAGGAATCGTCCTTGACCAGCTCAACCGGCAACTCGCCCCCCATGGATTGATGTACGCGCCCGACCCAACCACTTCCAGCCGCGCCTGCATCGGCGGAGGCATCGGCAACAACACCTGTGGCGCCCATTCGGTGATCTACGGCAAATCTCTGGATCACATCTTAGAAGTGTACGCCGTACTTACCGACGGCTCCCAGGCCCATTTCAGGACCCTGGAAGCCCACGAACTGGAGGCCAAGCTGAGCGGAACTGGGCTGGAAGGGGACATCTACCGGGGCGTGCGGGGCATCGCCCAGGACAACCTTCAGGAGATCAAGACCCGTTACCCCAACATCATGCGGCGGGTCAGCGGCTACAACCTGGACGAGTTTTTAAGTGACGACTCCTTCAACATGACGCGCATGGTCGTCGGGTCAGAGGGGACACTCTGCGTGGTCACCGAGGCCAAGGTCAATCTGGTGCCCCGGCCAACTTTGACAGCATTGTCGATCCTCCACTTCGCCGATATCGTGCAAGCCAGCGAAGCCATCGTGAAGGTGCTGCAACACAGTCCATCCTCGGTGGAGGTAATGGACAACATTCTACTCCAACGGTCCCGGGAGTCCCTTGGCCACTCCGCAGACCTATCTTTCATCGAAGGCGACCCAGGAGCATTGCTGGCAGTGGAGTTTTACGGCGAGTCGGAAGCGGAGTTAATCTCGAAAACCCGCTCCCTGAAAGACGATATCGAGGGTAAGGGCTTGGCCTACGCCTGCGTCAACGTGCTGGACCAGCCGGGCCAGAACCGGGTTTGGAACCTCAGAAAGGGTGGATTGGGTTTGCTCATGAGCATCCACGGCGACGCCAAACCCCTTCCCTTTGTTGAGGACACGGCGGTTGACCCGGAGAAGCTGGGGCCCTTCGTGCGTAGGTTCGATGAGATCGTGCGCAGCCACGGGACTGAGGCCGCCTATTACGGCCATGCCAGCGTGGGTTGCCTGCACATCCGTCCCTTGGTCAGCCTGAAAGACTCGCAAGGAGTGGCCACCATGGTCGCCATCGCCGACGAGATCAGCGACCTGGTGAAAGAGTTCGGCGGTTCCCTGAGCGGCGAACACGGCGACGGGATAGTCCGGGGCGTTTACACGGAGAAGATGTTCGGTCCAGAGATATACCGGGCATTTCAGGAGCTAAAGAACACTTTCGACCCTCAAGGGATCATGAATCCCGGCAAGATCATCAATTGCCCGCCCATGACCGAGAACTTGCGTTACGGGCCCGATTATCACGCCCAGACCATACCGGCCAAGTTGGACTTTTCCATCGACACCAACTTCGCGGGGGCCGTGGAGATGTGCAACGGCATGGGCGCGTGCCGCAAGCTGGAGGGCACCATGTGCCCCTCTTACATGGCTACCCGCGATGAGGAGCATTCTACCCGGGGCCGGGCCAACCTGCTGCGCGCCGCTATGTCGGGGGTATTGCCGGAAGGTACAATGACCAGCAGACGCCTGTTCGACGCTCTAGACCTTTGCCTTGAGTGCAAAGGTTGCAAAGCAGACTGCGACTCCGGCGTAGACATGGCCAAACTCAAGTACGAGTTCTTGGACCACTACTTCCAAGCCAACGGGCTACCTTTAAGAAACAAGATCTTCGGCCGCATCAACCTGGTAAATCAGTGGGGCAGCCGGTTCGCCCCATTTTCCAACTGGGCTTCCCAAAATCCCATCGGCAGATTCTTCGCCGGGCTGGTCCTAGGGATCCACCCACGCCGGTCATTGCCATCCTTCGCCAGAGAAACCTTGCCCAAGTGGTTTGATTCCCGCAGCCAAATCCCCCTCGGTCCCCCTTTACCAAAGGGGGAGGAAAGGGGGATTTCCGCTACGACAAACACTGTTGTCCTATTCAACGACACCTTCATGAACTACAACTATCCCCAGGTGGGGAAGGCCGCGGTCGAGTTGCTTGAGGCTGCCGGGCTCCGAGTCGTGTTGGCCAACGGTGGCTGCTGCGGCCGGCCCATGATCTCTAAGGGTATGTTGGACGAAGCGTCGGCCCACGCCCGCGCCAACGTGGACCTGCTCTACACCTACGCCCAACAAGGCATACCGATCATCGGTTGTGAACCGAGTTGTTTGCTGACCTTCCGCGACGAGTACCCCGAGTTGGTCAAGAACGACAAGGCCCAAAAGGTGGCCGAGAACAGCTACATGATTGACGAATTTCTGACGATGCTGGCTGAAAAAGGGGAACTGCGACTGGAATTCAAGGACGTGGGGAAAAAGATCCTGTTCCACGGCCATTGCCACCAGAAGTCCCTGGTGGGTACCGCCTCCTCTTTGGCCGCCTTGCGGCTGCCGCCAGGCAACGAGGTGGAGCTGATCAACGCCGGTTGCTGCGGCATGGCCGGGTCCTTCGGATTCGAGAAGGAACATTACCAGCTTTCCATGGACATCGGCGCCCAAGCGCTATTCCCGGCGGTGAACGCCAAGGGTGAGGACTGGGAAGTAGCGGTGATGGGGGTGTCCTGCCGCCAGCAGATCGAGCATGGCACGGGCCGTCCGGCCCGCCACTTGGTCGAAGTGCTCCGGGACTCCCTGGCCTGAAGCGCAAGTCTGGCGGTGAACGTGACGGCGGGCCGACGGTGTCCGAATAGAAGGGGGCGGCAAATTTTGGCATCCGGTTGCGCCGCCGCCCCGGTTCACCCTCTAATTCCCCACCGGCACCGGCACACCCGCGATCTTGCACTGAACGCTGCCTAGGGTGTTGCGGGATGTGAAGAAAAGGGTCTTCCAATCGTCGCCGCCGAAGGCGACATTGGTGGTCGCGGTCTCGCCATGGGCGATGGTGCCCAGGTGCTTGCCGCTGGGATCCAGGACCCAGACGCCGCCGGAGCCGCCGCAGTAAACGTTCCCTTCCACGTCTACTTTCATGCCGTCGGGCACTCCCGGCCTGTCTCCCGACAGGTCGGCAAAGACCCGCTCGGACTGGATAGCCAGCGTACCGTTGGGCAGCATATCGAAGGCGCGGATATGCCCTTTCCTGGTATCGTTGATGTACAGCACGCTTTCGTCGGGGGAAAACGCCAGACCGTTGGGGACGATAAAGTCGCCCACCAGCAGGGTCAAAGTCCCCAGGTCGGGCGTAACACGATACACGCCGGAGAAAGTCAGGTCCCACTGCTCCCGAGGCAAGGGACTGGTCCAGGGGTCGGTGAAGTAGATGGCCCCATCGGACTTGACGATCACGTCGTTGGGCCGGTTCAACCGTTGACCGTTGAAGCTGTTAGCCACCACGGTGATACTGCCGTCAGGCTCTTGACGGGTCACCCGGCGGCTGTCGTGCTCGGCGGCCAATAGCCGTCCCTGCAGGTCCCGGGTAAGGCCGTTGGCCCGGTTGGTCGGCTCTTGGAAGAGGGTCACACCCTGGCCTTGGGCCCACTTCATGCGCCGGTTGTTGTGGATGTCGCTGAAGAGAAGGTAACTACCCTCTTTCCACCATAGCGGTCCTTCCGCCGGGCCATCGCCGCCACCGTAGCCATCTCCCAATTTTTCGATATTTTGACCGGATGACACGATGCGCTCTAACTCAGGCGCATTTTTTTCTATAGGCATCGAAATCTCCTAATCTTGCAAACTGCTCATGGCTGACCACCGGGCATTATAATACCAATTCCATTCCAAGTGCGTCACCCATCTCCCTCTGGGAAAAGAGCCAGGGCGAGGGTTGCCACACACTAACCCAGTCAATATAATGCCGTCATTCCCCGCAGCTCCACGTCCAAAGTAATTTCCGCGATCGAAGATTGGCAAATACGGCAGGCTGAAGGAGGACCAACATGGCATTCAAGCTGAATCACGTCCATCTCAAGACCCCGGACCCGCAGAAGACAGCCCAGTTTTACGTGGACACTTTGGGGGCCAAGATCATCGGAGAAGCCGGTGCGAACGGGCTGCGCTTGGACCTGCACGGCCTCACGCTGAACGTCACCAGATTCATCGAAAGCCAGAAGCACGAGCAGAAGTACGGGATCGAGCACATAGCCCTCGATACCGACGACATGCCCGCTTTGGTTGCAAAACTCAAGGCCAGCGGGGCCAAGATTCTAGAGGAGACCACCGTGGGCAACGGCCGAAAGGTCTGCTTCTTCGAAGGCCCGGACGGTGTGCATCTAGAGTTCCTGGAAGTAGTCGATTAGCTTACCGGCCAGGCCTTGACCGGCCCCGCAACTAGGCGATCCAGGCCGGAGACTTGTTCTGCAGCGTGATCAGGACGAATGGTGTGGGAACGCGCCGTTCTTCATGAAGTTATCGGACTGCAGGTTGATATATAGGTCGGCACCCCATCCCGGAGCAAGGAGAGGTAATACATGCTTTATGAATTAAGGGTTTACGATGCCAGAGCAGGCAAACTGCCGGCGCTTAACGACCGCTTTGCCAACCATACCACCGGATTTTTCAAGGACCACGGCATCGGTATCATCGGGTTCTGGACCGCTGAGATTGGCACAAGTAATCAACTCACCTATATGTTGAGCTTCGACAGCATGGCGGACCGGGAAGAGAAATGGGCCGCCTTTGGCGCCGACCCGAGATGGCAGGAAGTGAGGGCCGAGACGGAGAAGGACGGCCCTTTCGTCGATTCCGTCCAAAACAGCTTTTTACGGCTCACTCCCTACTCTCCGGAACCGCATATGACTACCGCCATCCAGGAGATGCGGGTTTACACCGCCATGCCCGGCAAGTTCCCCGCGTTGAACGAGCGATTCGCCAACCACACCATGAACCTGTTTGAAAAGCACGGTATAGAGAACGTGGGTTATTGGACGGCCGACGTGGGCACCAGTAACCAACTCACCTACATGTTGGGGTACGACGGTCTGGGTGACCGGGAAGAGAAATGGGGAGCGTTCGGCTCGGACCCGGAATGGCACAAGGCCCGTGCCGCCTCGGAGGTCGACGGCCCTCTAAACCGCAGGGCTCAAAACAGTATCTTGCGAAGAACGTCCTATTCTCCATAGGCGGACGCTTCGCCCGTCGCTTTAAACGATTGTGGATGCGCCGATTAAGCCCTTCGACAAGCTCAGACGAACGGTTAAAAAATTCTGCTAACGTTCGTGGTGAGCCTGTCGAACCACTTTTCGGTACGGTTTACAGATAGCCTGGCCAGGGACCTTCGTATAGTTCGGGCACAGTGATTGGCCCGGCGGGCCGTGAGATCTGCCGCACGGCCTCGGAATTTAGGAGCAACGTTCGTGTCCAGCCTAACTAAATTGGGGCATGGAATCATGTCCCGATACTTGGCATCCATGGAATACCCGGAATATCGTAAATTATGGCTGGCCACACTGTGCTCCCAGTCGGCTTCCTGGGCCTTGATCGTAGCCCGAGCCGCCCTGGTGTTTAATATGACCGGCTCGGCCACATGGACCGGAGCCGTCACCTTCGCCGCTATGATTCCCTCGGTGTTGGTGTCGCCCGTGGCCGGATACCTGGCCGACCGTTTCGACCGCCGCACGGTGTTAGCCTATGCATATCTGGTCAACGTGGGCGATAACCTGGTTCTGGCCATCCTGGTGGTGACTGGACTGGTCGAACCTTGGCATGTATTGATCTTGTCGGCCATCACCGGTTCGGGCCGGTCTACCCAGATGCCCGCCGCCCAGGCATTACTGGCCAACATGGTGCCCCGAGAGCGGCTGCTGAACGCCGTCGCCTTATATCAGGCTACTTTCCACGGCTCCCGGTTCGTGGGCCCCTTCCTGATTCTGGTGGTGCTCTGGGCCACCGGCCACCAGGACTGGGTTTTCTTCTTGTGCGCCGGTCTCTATGTTCTTGGTTTTACCACGATCTTGACGGTAAAAACCGCGTCTCGGGGTGCGATGCAAGCGGGGAAGTTCCGGGAGATGTTCTTGGGTAACTTGATGGCCGGGCTGAGCTATATGTACCGGCATCCCTTGATCCTTTCCCTGGTGCTGCTGGTGGTAGCTCATTGCGGCATGACGATGTCCTTCGAGTCCCTTTTCCCAATATTCGCCCAGGACAAATTGAACATGGAAGGCAGCGCCGCGGTCCTGAACGGGTTCAGCTACCTAATGGTGGCCTTTGGAGTAGCGGCCCTGGTGGCGGCGTTGATGTTAGCCGGCGTGAGAAGCGAGGCGGCAAGGGGCAGATGGTTGCTTGGGCTTGGGGTATTCAGCGGCGCCAGCGCCGTTGCTTTAGCTATGTCGCCCAACCTTCCCTTGGCCATCTTGTCGGTGGCGGCGATGGGTTTTGCCCAGGGCGGGTTCATGACGCTGAGCCATGCCTTGCTCCAGACCATCGCGCCGGACGAGATCAGGGGCCGGATGCTGGGTGTCTACAGTTGGCACACCAACGGCACGATGGCCGGTTTCAACTTGGTCAACGGGGCGCTGGCTGGGTTGACCGGTTTGTCGGCGCCACTGATCCTGGGAGCCGGCGGATTAGCATTCTTGGTGATAATGACGCTAAGCTTCGGCCGCGTCCCTCTGCGCCAGCTTTACGCCCGAGGCGTGGCGGCAACCTAACCGGAGAGCAAGCACACCATCGCCGTATTTACCATCTGATTCAGACCGGTTACATGGTATTGGCTTCGATGGCCCGAATCAATTCCGATGGGGTGGGGTCTAGGAGTATGTTATCCATGCTGGGCATGCTCGGCGGCTCCCCCGTCAGGTTTATCCGGGCCAGGCTGATCTTCCGAAACGGGAGAGACGGCAGATTGATCCTTGAGACTATACAGGCGCTATCCGGACCCGATACTACGCCACATAGACCTATCTATATCAGTTACGA
>CATMOE010000060.1:0-20468 GCA_950072105.1 uncultured Dehalococcoidia bacterium | reverse complement strand
GTCGATGAGTGAGCAAAGCCGACTCTAGTTTGAGTCAGGGAAATGCTAGCTCGACGGTCTTGGTGGCGGTGGACGCCGGTTCAGCCCGGTTTCTGGGCAACGAAGAGCCAGTAACCCAATTCACCGTCTTGGACCATCTGACGAAGCGTGGAAACCAACAAGGGGGCCTTGTCCAACATTTCATCCGGCGCATCTGCCGGCCGAGCCAGGGATTGCCACGCCCGTAGCGCGCCCATCTTACTTTCCACGTCATCTAATATCTTGATGATCTCATCGGAGGCGTCCTCCGAGTGGACCAAGTCCAAGCCGCCGTCCCGTAACAACTCCTGGTATCCCTGAACGTCAAGCGCGTTGGTCATGCACAGGAGCTGTCCCAGGGTGCCGTCCAGTTCCGATGGCAGGCTGCCGGTGTCCAAGGCCACGTCGCTTAGGCCGAACCGTCCTCCAGGGCGCAACAGATTGGCTATCTGCCGGACCGTCGCGGGCTTGTCCGAGAATAGGCTTATCGAGCACTCGCTGAACACGGCGTCGAATCGCCCGGAGCGTAGCGGGATGTACTCCGCGTCACCCCTAACGAAGCAGGCGCCGGAAGCGTTGGATTCCAACGCCGAATCCCTGGCCTGGGTGACCGCGGTGGCGCCAAACTCCACCCCGATCACATTGCAATGGAAAACTCGGGACATGGCCAAGGCGCTGGAGCCTCGCCCGCTGGCTAAGTCGGCGACCCAATCGCCGGGGTGGATGGCCATCAGCCGGCCCAACCGGTTGGTCAGCCCCAGCCCTCCGGGATGCAATGTGTCGCCGAATACTAACCGCGCCAAATCCGATTGGTACAGATCGGCGCAGCAGGCTTTGGCGGCTGCTTGTTCGGTTAGATTCAAGTCAGGTCACCTTTCCGCAGTGTGGATCCAAGTTACCGCGGCGTTCGGCGCTTTGGCAAGTGCGGGCCTGGGGGTGGATAACTAGACTTTCGATTGTAACTTGGCTGGGCGGGGGGCCTTCGCCTGCTCCAAGGTTAGTTGATCCCGGATCGCCTCCCGGTACCCAACCGAGTTGTAGGCGCAAAACGGTATGATTCTGCCGTCGGGCACCAGGATACCCACGCAGCACTTCATAACCTGTTTCACGCTGAAAGTGTAAGCGTCCAGAAAATCTTTGATGGCGATCTGGAAGATGTGGTCTTTCAGATGGTACAGCTCGTATCCCAGATCCATGCCGGGACCACAGGCACACTGGAAATCACCGGCCGCCTTTTCCGTGCCAGGTACGGCGGAAGCCGACCAGAGGCCTTCAAGGGCCTTTTGCACGTCGGCGGAATTGGGCGGGTTGGGCAGAGTCCGGTTGGTGATGTAATCAAGATAATGGTCGATGTCTAGCATCCGTGGCAGGGGCACAACGGTGTCGCCGTCGACGAAAACGTAGGAGTTGACCTGGCAAGTGGGGAAGCAACAGGGCACGGGAACGAAGTCTTCCAGCACGAACCGGCCGTTGGTCTGGTCAACGATGCCGTGGATCACGTCAGGTATCGTGACCCTTTCCATCGGGTCAAAGTCGATGTGCCGGCCCACGTGGGTCACCGGCTTCAACACAACGCCCCGGACCGCCGGGTGCTTCAGACCGAACTCGATAATGGGCCCAACTTCGTCTTCGTTTACTCCTCGCTCCACCGCCGCCACCAGAACGGCGTCCAATCCGGCGTCGTTCAGCCGGTCCAGGGAGCGCATCTTCAGGTCCAGCAAGTCCTCGCCCCGCAGGGTTTGGTAGGTTTCCGAGCGTAGCCCGTCAAACTGGAAGTAAACCACCGGGTTCAACTTGGCCAGACCCTCCAAGAAACGGTCGTCCCGGGCGATACGTACGCCATTGGTGTTTATCATCACCTGGCGGATGCCCCGGTCCTTGGCCGCCTGGATCATGTCCAATATTTGGGGATGGATGGTCGGCTCCCCGCCGCTAAACTGGATCACTTCCGGGTCGCCTTCGGTCTCCACGAACCGGTCGAGCATTCCCTCTACCTGTTGCATGGTGAGGCTATAGCCGATTCCGGCGTTGGCGAAGCAGACGGGACAGCTTAGGTTGCAGGCGGTATTGACCTCGATGAGGCCCAGGCATATGTGTTGCTTGTGCTCGGGGCAAAGACCGCAGTCCAAGGGGCAGCCGTCTTTAACCTCGGTGCTGAATTCCAGGGGGATGGTGCCGGGTTTGTTGAACTTGATGGAGTTGACGTACATCTCGGCGTCGGAGCTGATTATGCCCTCGAACCAGCCGTGGGTTGGGCAGCGCTTGCGCATGTAAACCTTGTTGTCCCGGATGATGATTTGGGCGTCGATCACGGTTTTGCATTCGGGACAGATACTGCGGGTCAACTCGTGGAAGATGTAGTCGGCGTCTTGCTTCACCCGTTTTACAACCTTTTCCAATCCGGCCTTCCTGTAGTATTTTTTGAGGTGAATCCACGTGGCAGGTACGCTGGGTGCTCTAGTATACTTCAGATGCCGCGGCCCGAGATAAGATGCAAGCAAGCTCGGCGCCCTTGCGAGCGCAGCGGTAATATTCTTGAATGGTGAGAAGTATGGTAGGTAATCCGAATCCCCTTCCCCTGGCCGGCATGGTTGTTCTGGACCTGTCTCAGATATTGGCGGGTCCCGTATGCGGGATGATGCTGGCCGACATGGGGGCCGACGTGATCAAGGTGGAGAAGCCCGACGGGGGCGACGACAACCGCCGGGCGGGGCCACCTTTCATCGGCGGACAGGGCGCCGGGTTTATGGCTGCCAATCGTAACAAGCGAAGCTTGGCCTTGAATCTACGGGACGAGTCAGGACGGCAGGTGTTTGAAAGGCTGCTGGAACAGGCCGACGTGGTGGTGGAGAACTTCCGCCCAGGTGTGATGGAGCGCCTCGGTATCGGCTACGAGCGCCTCTCGAAATTGAAACCTAGCTTGATCTACTGTTCCATCTCCGGCCACGGCGGCACCGGCCCTTATAAAGACCGGGGCGGGTTCGACCTGATAGCCCAAGGTATGAGCGGCCTCATGAGCATCACCGGCGTTCCCGATGGCCCTCCGGTGAAGGTTGGTGTCCCTATCACCGATATTTCCGCGGGTATCATGGCGGCCAACGGCGTGTTATGCGCCTATATCCACGCCCAAAAGACGGGCCAGGGGCAGTTGGTTGACACATCCCTCTTGGAGGCGGGTATCGCCTACACCATATGGGAATCGTCGGGATATTTCGCCGACGGGGAGATTCCCGGTCCCCTCGGGTCGGCCCACCGGGTTTCGGCTCCGTACCAGGCTCTGCGCACCAGCGACGGCTACATCAACATCGGTGCGCCCACACAGCGTACTTGGGAGCAGCTTTGCCGGGCCATCGGCCAGGAGGAGTTGATCGAGGACCAGCGATTCAGGGAGCCGGGAGACCGCAAAGCAAGGGAGGAGGAACTGGCCGCTTTACTGGAGGAAATTTTCAGCCAACAGTCCACTGCTTACTGGTTGGAGACGCTGGAGAAGGCCGGTATGGTGGCCGGACCGATAAACAACATCGCTCAAGTTTATGATGACCCTCAGGTCATCGCCAGGGAGATGAAGGTTGACCTGGAAGATCCTGATCTGGGTACATTACATAATATCGGAATACCCGTAAAACTGTCGGCCACGCCAGGCAGCATCCGCCGCCGGGCCCCGATGCTAGGCGAGCATAGCTGGGAAATATTGACAGAGTCGGGGTTCGCGGAACAAGAGATCGAAGACCTATTCGATTCCGGCGTCGTAGTCGATGGGCGCGGTTGATGGGCGCGGTTGACGCTTAGAGTTCACACGCGATGTAGCGTGAGTGCATGACGTTATTATCGCCAGCCGCGCTATTCCGTTTGGCTGGAAATGCTCCGTGGGCCGCTTCTCTCCATTACCGCGACTTCAGGCTCTTATGGGCTTCTACCCTGATGTATTCCCTGGGTACCGGCATGGAAAACGTGGCGGTGGGTTGGCTGATATTCGACATCACCGGCTCGCCATTCATGGTGGGCGTGGCCGCTGCCGCAAGGATGGCGCCTTTCTTCTTCCTTGGGCTTCTTTCGGGGGCCATGAGCGACCGGTTAGATCGCCGGAAATTTCTGATCGGCATCAATCTGACCGGCGTGATCGTGGCTGGGGTCATCGCCATCATGCTCCTGACCGGCGAAGCCCAGGTTTGGCCGGTCATCGGGTTGGTCGCGGCTGGTGGATGCGTTCTGGCGTTCGCTCTCACGACTAGGCAAGCATATACCTACGATATCGTTGGCCCTTCACGTGCGCTGAACGGTCTGTCCTTGGCTGCCATCGCCATGCAGGCGGGAGGGATCGTTGGTTCGTTGGCGTCAGGCGCGTTGATAGGGTCTTTAGGTCCTGGCTGGCAGTACCTGGCCGTGGGGGCCAGCTATCTCGCGGCCACCGCCGTGCTGCTTGCCACCGGTCCTATAATCACGGCGATGAACGTGCATCGCGAGTCCATCCTTAGAAACCTGACCGGCTACTTTCGAATCATCCGGGAAAACCGTATCTTGCTGGTGCTGATGTGCCTAGCTTCAATCACCGAAATCTTTGGATTTACCCACATGACGCTGCTCCCGGTCTTCGCCAAAGAGGTATTGTTTGTGGGACCGGTGGGTCTGGGAATCATGACCGCCGTGCGGCAGGGTGGCGGTTTGATAGGACTGGCTCTGCTGGCCGGCCTGCGTGATTACCGGCGGAAAGGCAGGCTGATGTTCGTGATTGCCGGGGCCTTTGGGTTGGCGCTGATGGCGTTCTCGGTGTCGTCCAATCTATTGTTCTTCCTGGCGGTCCTGGCCTTGGTCAATGCTTGCGCCATGGCCGTGGATACTTTGTACAAGACATTGATGCAGGAAAACGTGGCTGAAGAAGAACGGGGCCGCGCCATGGGATCGTGGGTCTTGAGCATAGGGACCGCTCCGGTGGGTCACCTGGGCGTCGGCTGGCTGGCGGGTGTTCTGGGAGCTCCGGGGGCGCTTTTGGTTAACGGAGGTGTCTTGGCGATCGTGAGTTTGGGCGCTGCCATCGGTCTTCCCAGGCTTAGGCGGTTGCCGTGACCTGCTCTTCGCGGCGCCTTGGTGAGTATCGGCCTACGAATCCCGCCACGGCAACCCATCAGTCTGCTTTAAGAAGTCGGCGATGAGGGTGGGATTGGCGGCGATGACGCCGGAAGTCTGGAGATTGGCCGGTTTTCCTTGTTTATCGACTATTTGGCCGCCTGCTTCTCTCACCTGGACGAGACCGGCGACGATGTCCCAGGGCGATAGGGAGTGGTGGAAGTACATATCCACCCGGCCGGCCGCGGCGTAGGCGACACCCAGGCCGGCCGATCCCAATAAGCGAAGGCTTAACATGCCGGGCCAGATCGACCGAATCATGTCGATGGCCAGACCCGCTTTTTCATCCACATAACCCAGGTCGCAGCACAACAGCGCTTCGCTCAAAACCGGGGTTTCGGAAACAGAGATGCGTTCTCCGTTTAGGAATGCTCCCTTGCCCTTTTCGGCCGTGAATAGCTCATCCCGCATCGGGTCGTAGGTCACGCCTATGACGGGCTCGTCTCCATGGGATAACGCGACGATGGTGCAGAAGTGGGGGATACCCATTGCGAAGTTCCGAGTGCCGTCGATCGGATCAACTACCCACCGGTACGGCGAGCCTGTGGTAACCGGCTGGGACTCTTCGGCAAGGATACCGAAGTCGGGGAATTCCCGGCTAACCAGTTCCAGGACTGCTTTCTCCACCGCGACATCCACGTCGGTAACGATGTCGTTTCTTCCCTTTAAGCTGACCTGGAACGTGGAATTGAACCGGTCGCGAATCATCCCTCCCGCCAACCGGGCAGCTTCCAGAGCAACGTCCATGGCGGACCTGCCGGAAGTGGACAAGGGTAATTGTTCAGGAGGGGTCTGAGTCATACCGCCAAAGTCCTTACGCTGTCAGCGAACGTCGCTGAAATAGCTGATGGCTGACCGCTGATAGCTGACAGCTACCTACGCCAGTCCCATCTTGGAATAAACTTCTTCGATAGTTTTCTGGGCTATTACCCTGGCTTTGGCCGCGCCGTCGGCCAGGACCTCTTGAACATACCCGGGCCGCTGCTTCAAGGCGTTGCGCCGCTCGCGCAGCTCTGCCAGATAGTCGTTGATGCTGGCGGCTAAGTGGCGCTTGCAGTCCACGCATCCCCGTTGGGCGGTAACACATTCATCGTAAACCGCGGTTACCTCGGCGGCGGGGCTGAAAGTCTTGTGCAGCGCGTACACGTTGCACAGGTTTGGGCGGCCTGGAATGTCACGGCGGGTGCGCTGCGGGTCGGTAAACGCGGTCATCACCCGGCGGGTTGTCTCCTCGGGCGTGGCGGCCAATTCCAGGTGGTTGTCCAATGTCTTGCTCATCTTTTGCTGGCCGTCCAGCCCCACAATCAGAGGGTCTTCAGTGAGGTTGGCCTGGGGTTCAGGAAAAATCTCACCGTACCGGTTGTTGAAGCGGCGAACGATCTCTCGGGCCAGTTCCAAGTGGGGGACCTGGTCTTGCCCCACTGGGACGGTATCGGCCTTGTACAGGATGATGTCGGCGGTCTGAAGGATCGGATATCCTACCAGCCCGTAATTTACGCTCTCTTCCGTCTCGCTCATCTGGCGGACTTTGTCTTTAAATGTGGGCACCCGCATGAGCCAGCCTAAAGGGGTAACCATACTCAGTAAAGAGTGCAGGGTCATAACTTCCGGGACGTGGGACTGAACGAAGACGATGCTGCGCTCAGGATCGATGCCGGCGGCCAGCCAGTCTAGGATCATGTCCTCGATATTCGGCTGGATCTGGGCCGCTTCTTCGGCGGTTTCGATGGTGGTTAAGGCGTGAATATCAACGGCGCAGTAGATGCAGTCGTATTCTTCTTGAAGCTCTACCCAGTTCTTTAACGCCCCCATATAATTGCCAAGATGGAGCAACCCCGTGGGCCGCATCCCCGAAAAAATGACGCCCTTTTTACCTTGGGCCGGTTCCTGACGTACAACCATAGCTCGTGACTTGTATGTTCCTTTATATCAAGATTGGAGTGCGTAAGAGTCGCGGTTAGAGCCTGGGAAGTCTAGCACACGGGTATCAGAACCATCAAGGCTTCTAAATCTTCCAGAACATTACCAGATGACGGAGGACGAGACTACGGAGGGTGGGGGCGGGCTGGATATACAGACCGGAGAGGCCGGGAGTAAGGAGGTTACTGTTCCGGCTCCGAATCCAGTGTCCCTCCCAGTTCGGTAAGGAACGCCTCAATCTCGGGGGATAAGCTCGCCGTAGGCTCCGTTGCTTCCTCGGTCTTGCCATCTTCCGAGTCCAACTGAGCGTCGTAGTGAGCTTCCATCTGCCGAATCAGGTCTTTCAGTTCAGTATTTCGCTCGATGGTGGCGCTTAGCTCACGATACTGGCGTTGCCCACGGCGCACCGGGGCCAGATCGGATGGGATCGATTCGTAGACGGAGGACAGCACCTCAATCATGCGGGAGGCGCCAGCGTAATCCTCTTCCAATTGAACGTATTGGGGCAAGTGAACCATGAAGTTGATCGACTCGATCTCCGAACTGTCCACTCCCTCAGACAACAGGTTCATTATGGTGGTAGGGCCTTGGTAGTTGCTGCGCCGGACCCGGAAGTTGGCCACAGACTTTATCTGTTTCACGTCTCCCAGAGTGCCCGTAACCAGCAATGGCCTGGTGTGGGGCACGGCGTCGTACATCGCCCCTACCCGGCAGTATCTTTTTACTTTGAAATGGTGGATCAACTCCATGATGGAGTCGGTGTAATCTTCTCCGTTGGAGTGGGGCTCCAGCAGGTGGAAGAACAGATAGTCCGGCCCATTTTCCGTCTTGGCGTAACGAATGATGCTGTTGGGTATCTTTACTTCGCGGCGGCCGTCAACGTTTTTCATGGTAGGCCGGTACCTGGTGAAGTCAAAGAAATTGCCTGGCCGGGCCAATTTGCCCAACTCTGTGGAGCCAAGGTACCGTTCTAACCGGTTCAGCGTCAGCGTGCCTACGCTTCCAACGTCCACCCAGGGGCGGATCATCGCGAAAACGTGGGGGTCATTTAACTCGGGGACGGGCTCGTTTAGCTCAAAAGCACCGATACGCATCGGTACATATTGCCAGAAAATGGGCGTATTTTCAAGTACCGTTTAGGCGCGGTTCCCCCTTTTACGGCGTGACGATATCGCGGGACACGCCTGGTTTGGCGATCTGGCTGGGCTAATGCCGGTTGGATGTCTTGTCCACTGTGTTAGACTCGGCATTCTTTGGAGTGTATTCCCAACGGATGATTCCGATTCATTGGATATGACTGAGCTTGGATAATCCCAGAGAACAACATCTAGACGTGAGCCGGTCACGCATCGGGCAGTTATTGGCCGCCTTTAGATACTCCGATTTTCGTGTGCTGTGGATCTCCACGGTGTCCAACCAACTGGGACAGGGCATGCAGCAGGTGCTGTTGGGTTGGCTGGTTTTCGAGATCACCGGCTCGGGAGCCATGGTCGGCGCGGTATTCGCTGCCCGGTCCGCTCCCAACCTGGTGGTGGGGTTTCTGGCCGGATCGGTGACCGACCGGTTGGACCGGCGGTTGCTGATCCGGGTGTCTATATTGGGGATGACACTGGTCTCGGTGTCCATGGGGATACTGGCGGTCACCGGCAATCTGCCTGTTTGGGGACTGATGCTTGCCACGGTGGCTCTAGGCGCCTTCCAAGCCTTTTATATGACTGCCCGGCAAGCCTATGTCCTGGACATCGTGGGCTCCGAAGGGGCGTTAAATGGTATCGCGTTGATCTCCATGGCCCAAAGGGTAGGCGGAATATTCGGCGCTCTGCTTGCCGGAGCGGTTATTCACCGCTGGGGGTCTGGCCAAGCATTCTTCGTGATGGGGGCGGGCTACATCGCCGGATTACTGGTGCTGTTTTGGCTGCGCCAGGCAGGAGCTTCGGTGCCGCGAGACAGGGAGGCGCTGTGGCAAAACCTGGTGAGCTACTTCAACGCCCTCCGGTCCAACCGGGCGTTGTCCGTCTTGATGGTCACTACGGCGGCGGCGGAGGTATTCGGGTTTTCCCACCAGGTGGTGTTGCCGATACTGGCCAAAGAGGTATTGGGCGTCGGGCCGGCGGGACTAGGACTGCTAACGGCTTTCCGGTTCTTCGGCGGCGCGCTGGGGGTCTTCGCCGGCGCCGCCATGGGGCTGGTAAAGCGCCAGGGAGTCTTGTTGTTGACGTTTATGGCTCTATTCGGAGTTGGCGAGATACTGTTGTCTCAATCGCCCAACTACTGGTCGGCCTTGGTATTCGTCACGCTGATTAACATAATGGCCACTGGAACCGACATTCTGCACCATACTTTGCTGCAGTTGAGCGTGCCCAACGACCAAAGAGGACGGGCCATGGGCGCCTGGATCGTCGGGATAGGCATGGCGCCCATGGGACAACTGGAGATAGGCTACCTGGCAGGCCTGACTAGTTCCCGCATCGCTTTACTCACCAACGGTCTGGTGCTGGCCATCGGGGCCGTAGTCCTTGGCGTGGTAATGCCCAGGATCCGGAGACTGTAATGAGGACTGACGAAACGTACCAGATAGGTTAGGCGTCAAAAGAACCTTGCCCAGATCGAGCATATCGCCGATGCAGCGTTTAGCCGCCTCGGCTTGCTCAAAGAGGGCGATCCATACTAAAACCGGTATAAATTCGTCTCTTGGGTATATAGGGGAACGATTTCTTATTCTTCTAGTTCCTGTACCGCTGGACCAGAGCTGCTCTGCGTTCGACCATTGGTTGTTACCGGCTGATTTTCAGTCATCGCCGCGATTTCCCCTTCCGGGGTGTTGATGGCGTGTTGGAGCACGAATTTAGCCACGTCACGGTACAGGGGCTCGGACAAGTCGCAACCTCTGAGGAAGGTGAAGCCCGGCTCCATCTCTTCCAGAAGCTCCTTGACCCGCACGTCGCCGTGACGCGCCGCCAAGGCATAAGCCAAGCCTCTGGGGTCGCGATCCAGGGAGATCTCGTGCTCTTCGCCTTCCTCTACTTCAATCTCGTAATCTACCCGGTCGACAATAGCCATAGATTCGGAGGCTTCTCTACGGTAGCCGTCCAACTCTTTCATTACCGTGTAAAGAGTCTGGACCGCCCGGCCGGCGGATTCCAGGAGATCCGGCACACGGGTCTGCTTTTCGGTAGCGGCATGCATCGATCGCTCGACAATTCTCATGGCTGAGTTTTTAGCATGTTCCCGCTCCTGCCTTTTTTGCACCTTGGCTTTTTCCAGGCGCAGCTTCGGCGCTTCTTCGGCCACCGGTTGGAGCCGCACCAGCTCTTTTTCGGCCTCTTCAGCCTCTCTCAGTCTTGAATCCAGGGAGGAGTCAAACCCACTCAACATCACCCATCTCCTTTAGTTCGTACAGGTTGCCAGTTTGTGATAATGTCCCGGCTCGGCTTGCGATCAAACACCTGATACCCGCCGGTCTAGCACTAGGATTCTGCCCGGTATGGCGCAAGTTGGGCGGGCGTGGTCACCGTGAGCCACATACTGGAATTACGGCCGGGCAAGACTAGAAAGAATATTGCAGAGATAATATACCGTGGCTGGCCCTATAGGTGCCTACGGACTCCTGAACGAGTTTTGAGGAATTTGTAATAAAAACGTGGCGTGGCCCCTCATCGAGCCGTTGCCCGGATTCCCTAGCGGGCGTTTCCTTGACCATGTATTCATCTTCCAATAGACTCGGTTTTCATAACGAAGTCGATGGGGATGCAAAGAGATTGGCAAAACGGGTTCGCCGGCGGAGAAATGGATACTGAACTCCGGTTCGTGGTCGATATGAACGTCGGACGTCTGGCCAAGTGGCTCAGAGTGATGGGCTATGACACCCTCTTCCCCAAAGAGAGCGGCGACAACCAGTTGGTGCGCATCGCTCTAAGTGAAGACCGGGTGCTGGTGACGAGAGATGCTGGGATCGCCCAACGGCGGGCTGCCCGCATCGGCCAGATGACGGTGGCGCTCATAGAGAAGGACGACTTGCGGAGTCAACTCAGCCAGCTAGTTCGGGACTTGGGTCTGAACCTGTTCGGTGGTTTTTCCCGCTGTGTGCTCTGCAACGAGCCATTACGCCCCCTCGCCAAGGGAGATGTGGCGGAGCGCTTGCCGCCCTACGTGTTGCTGACCCAGACCAAATTTCTAGAGTGCCAGGTGTGCTGCCGGGTTTATTGGCCGGGAACCCACTGGACCAATATGATGTCCGAATTATCCCAGGTATACCAGGAGGCGTTGTGAGCCGCAAAGCCGCATTTATCTACGACGAGGCTCTGTCCCACCACCAATTGCGCGGGGATCACCCCATGCGGCCGGTGCGGCTGCAATACACCTTCGATCTTCTCCAAAGTTACGGGGCATTTGACCAAAACAATTCCCTGCTGGTGCCGCCGCGGCCAGCCACCGAGGAGGAACTGGGGATGCTTCATACCGCGGAATACGTTGCAGCGGTGCGGAGCTTTAGCCAAGGCCTTAGCGGGTACGAACCTGGCCGGTTCAACTTCAGCGCCCAAGGAGACAACCCCATGTACCGGGGGATGTACGATGCCGCCGCGTTGAGTTCCGGGGCATCACTGGTGGCGGCCGAGATGGTGGCCAGCAAACAGGTGGACGTGGCTTTCAACATCTCCGGGGGTCTCCATCACGCATCCGCCGGACACGCCTCAGGATTCTGTGTGTTCAACGACCCGGCCTTGGCCATCAAGTACCTGTTGGAGCAGGGGTTACGAGTAGCGTACCTGGACATAGACGCCCACCACGGTGACGGGGTGCAAGAGGCGTTTTTCGACGACGGCCGGGTGTTGACCATCTCAATCCACGAGTCGGGCCAGTACCTCTTTCCAGGCACCGGATTTGTTCCGGAGTCGGGCGTGGGGAGCGGCGAGGGATATTCGGTGAACTTACCCTTATACCCTTACACCGGCGATGAGATTTATCTGTCGGCGTTTCATGAAATCGTTCCACCCCTGGTCAAGGCGTTTGCCCCCGATGTCTTGGTGACTCAACTCGGGATCGACACTTACCACTCCGACCCGCTGACGCACCTGCAGATCACTACCAGAGGATACGTGGAGGCGGTCAAGGAAATATCCCGGTGGGGAATTCCCTGGGTGGCCTTGGGGGGCGGGGGTTACGACCTTAGCGCCGTGGCCCGGTCTTGGGCGTTGGCTTATGGGGTGATGTTAGAGGTGGAATGGCCCGACGATCTGCCTGCATCTCTTGTGGAGCAAGTCGGGGGCGGGACTTTGAGGGATACGATAACCCCCAACGTTCCGGACGACATGCGACTAGAGGCGCAAAAGTACGCCGAAGATAGCGTGGAACGCATAAAAGAGCGGGTGTTCCCAACACACTCTCTGTGATGCATAGCGGTACCATTGGGACCGCTAGATCAAGGACTGTGTTAGGCTGGCGCGGCTAGTTAACTTGGTGCTCCCGGCGCAACAACTCTTTGGCCGCATCGCCGATATTGGCTTCGATAGAATCACGCAAAGTCGAGTAAATCGCTTTGTTGATCGCGCCCATTAACCAGGCTTCGAAATTTGGATCCGTCTGGTAGCTGCCTTTCAGTGTTATCAGACGCTGCAACAGACTTAAATAGTGATATTGAAGAGGCGTCAGATCCTGATCGATCCCCTCAACCACCCCTGTCGTCCCGCTCTCAATCACTTCTTGGTCTGCACGATCTTGCTGTGCGCTCATTTCCTCTCCATCAGCTTAAACCTAAGGTTTGCCGGTTACGAGGTCTGAACTGTTGTCACAGTATAACAGATGTAACACCCTGGCAAATATGGTGGCAGCCCCATTATTTTCCCCATGTTTTAGACTTCTCTGAACTCGCCTTCCACCGTATCGTCCTTGGGCGGTCCTTCTTCCGGTGGCTCAGCGCCTTCGGGCGGTTCCTCGGTGGGCGTTTCCGTGGCTTGGCTATAGACGGCCTCTCCCAGACGCTGCATCGAGCTGTTCAAGTCCGTCATGGCTGTTTGCATCTCGGCCACGTTATTGTCCGCCAGGGCCGTCTTCAAAGTGGCGATCTTCTCTTCCACCTCGGTCTTCAGGTCCTCCGGGACTTTGTCAGCGTTGTCGGTCAGTAACTTCTCGGTGTTGTAGACCAGGGAGTCGGCCTGGTTTCGCGTTTCTATCTCAGCCCGGCGCTGCTGGTCGTCGGCCTCGTGGGCCTTGGCCTCGTTGACCATTCGCTCGATGTCTTCTTTGGAGAGACCTGAGCCGGACTGAATCACGATCTTTTGCTCTTTTCCGGTGCCCTTGTCTTGGGCCGACACACTGAGAATTCCGTTGGCGTCAATGTCAAACATCACTGCGATCTGGGGTATGCCCCTGGGCGCGGGGAGCACACCGTCCAGCATAAACCTGCCGATGGATTTGTTGTCGGCGGCCATGGGCCGTTCGCCCTGCAGAACGTGAATGTCCACGCTGGTCTGCCCGTCGGCGGCAGTGGTAAATGTCTCGTTCTTTCGCGTAGGGATGGTGGTGTTCCGAGGGATAAGTTCTGTCAGAACGCTCCCCAAAGTCTCTAATCCCAGGGTTAGCGGAGTTACGTCGAGCAGGACGATGTCGCTAACGTCGCCGACGAGGATTCCCGCTTGGATGGCCGCCCCAAGGGCCACCGCCTCGTCCGGGTTTACGTTGCGGTTGGGCTCCCGGCCGAATAATCCTTTTACTTTCTCCAATACCGCGGGCATACGGGTCATGCCGCCCACGACGATCACTTCATCAATGTCGCTCGTACTCAGACCGGCGTCGGTTATAGCCTGTTTACATGGCGCCTCAGTCCGATCGATCAATACGCTAACCAGTTGCTCCAACCGCGAGCGGCTCAGGGTCTTGACCAAGTGAGCCGGTCCGCTGGCGTCAGCGGTGATGAACGGTAGGTTGATCTCCGTCTCAATAACGCTGGAAAGGTCAACTTTGGCGCGTTCCGCCGCATCGCGCAAGCGCTGGAGGGCCATCCGGTCTTTGCTCAGGTCGATCCCGGTCTCTTGACGGAACTCCCCAATCAGCCATTCCAGGATTTCCTGGTCGAAGTCGTCGCCGCCCAGATAGGTGTCACCGTTGGTGGATTTAACCTCGAATACACCCTCGCCCATCTGGAGAATCGTGATGTCGAAGGTGCCGCCACCCAAGTCGAAGACGGCAATAGTTGCTTCAGTCTTTGATTTGTCTACACCGTAGGCCAAAGAAGAGGCCGTGGGCTCGTTAATGATGCGCAGCACCTCCAGGCCGGCGATGGTGCCGGCGTCCTTGGTCGCTTGACGCTGCGCATCGTTGAAGTAAGCCGGGACGGTAATCACCGCCTGGGTGATTGTTTCACCTAGTTTTGCTTCGGCGTCCTGCTTGATCTTCTGCAGGACAAAGGCAGAGATTTGGGCGGGGGCGTGAGCTTGGCCAGCCATCTCCACATGGGCATCACCGCCTTGTCCCTGGACTATCTTGTAGGGCAGATGGTTCATAGCGTTTTGTACTTCCGGATCGTCGAACTTCCGGCCCATGAGGCGTTTGACCGAAAATAGGGTATTTTCCGGGTTTGTGACGGCCTGCCGTTTCGCGACCTGACCCACGTACCTCTCTCCGGTCTTGGCGTTTACGGCAATCACCGAAGGCGTAGTCCTAGCTCCTTCGGCGTTCTCCACGATTATCGCTTCTCCGGCTTCGATCACGGCCGCTACCGAGTTGGTGGTTCCAAGATCGATGCCCAGGACTTTAGCCATTAGAATTCTCCTTTATCTTGTGAAGTGATTGATGTCGATTGGTCTTTGATTTTAGGTCTAGCGAGATACGATTACCTGGGCCGGCTGAATCACCCTATCTTGAAGCCGGTATCCGGTACGCACCACCTCTATGATGTGGCCGGCCGGGTATTCGGTACTCTCGTCGGTCCCCAGGGCCTCGTGCTCCAGAGGGTTGAACAAGTCTCCCACCCCTTCGATGAGCTCTACTCCCTCCGACTCCAGCAGACTAAGTAGTTTGCGCTGTATCAGCCTGATGCCTTGCAGCCAGGAATCGGCGGCGCCAACCTTATCAGAGTGGGAAATAGCCAGGTCCAACTCCTCTTTTACCGGAAGCAGCTTGGTAATGAGACGGGAGTTGGAGAACTTGCTAAGGGAGATACGCTCTTCATCGGTGCGGCGCCGGTAGTTGACCAGATCCGCTTGGGCCCGCTGGGCAAGGTCAAGGTTTTGGCTGGCCTCTTGCCGGGCTTCTTCCAGGTCCTTCATCAGGGCCGGAACCTGGTCCTCCAGCGGCAAGTGACTGTAATGGCCGCCTGCTGCTTGGGACTCCTCCGGCTCTTCAGGAGGTATCTGCCATTCACTGTTTTCTTTCGTCATTCACATTTCTCTTGGAGCGAAGGATGGAACCGGAAACGGAATCGTGGAACTTGACCATCAGTCTTCTAAAGGCAGGTCCATGCCGCGGAAAAGCGCGGCAAATTCTTGTTCCACGGCCTGTTGCAGATGCGTACCTTCGTTGGTTGCGGACAGCCTCTGGCGCAGGGCTAGCAAATCTTCGACCATACCCAGAGCGAACTCGACTCCGGCCAAGTTGAGCCCCAAGTTTCCTGCCAAGTGCTGTATCAGGCGGACCCTACGTATATCGTCCCGGGAATAGAGACGTAACATCCCTATTGTACGGCCCGGCCTGATTAAACCTAGCCGCTCGTATTTCCGGAGGGTTTGAGGGTGCATGTCCAGCAGGCGGGCGGCCACGGAGATGATGTAAACACCCTCCATGTGCATCGCCTGCTCGGGCGTATCCTCCCGGTCTTCCTCCCGGACCCGGGCTACTTCGGAATGTTGAGGCCGCGGTGGGGGCGGCGCCTGGGGTGGCAAATCGCTGCCGGCGACCCCTTGCGATCTGGACCTCTGGTACATCTGGTCGTTCTCCATGTTTCTGGGTCGGCGTCTGAATCAATCTACGGAAATTGACGGCCCGATGGTTGTGGCGTCTAGGAAATTGGATTCTTGTTAACGAATCCAATCATGCATGCAATTCGTAATATACTCGTAATACAAAAAGTTACATAATGCTGGACCAGCCCCGGACATCTATTGATTGCCGGATAGAACTTGGTATCGATTTTGCCCAGCGCAGACATAAGTTACCTAAGTTCGTATGATACATCTTGATACGAAGCGTGTCAACCATTATAATGCGCATTGGGTTATATGTACCACAGATCTGGCCCAGTGAGGAGGTGAGTTGTGGTGATCAACTTTAAGGTATGTCCCAGATGCACGGGCGACCTGTATCTAACCGAGGATGTCTTCGGCAAGTACGCCAGCTGCATACAGTGCGGGTACATGAAAGACATTGAAGAGCCCCATAAGGTGAAGGACCCCAGGCCCTACGCCGACGCGGACTCGAAGGCGAACGCCGCGTAATCAACCCGGCGGACGGCTACCGTTCGCCGGGAGTTCGAAGGCAGAAGCAATATACAGCGGCAGGGTTACCGGTGGCCGGGTTGGAATCAAGTCCGGGGTGGTCTAATGGGTCAACTCCGGCCAGAAACGCTCCTCTTTCCATGGGTCGGCGTTGTTGTTGTAGCCTCGCTGCTCCCAAAATCCTGGCGCATCCTCAGCTATCAACTCGATTCCATTGAGCCATTTGGCGCTCTTCCAGCCATAACGGCTGGGTATGATTAGCCGCAACGGCCAGCCATGGCCCTCTCCCAGCGGCTCGCCGTCTTGCTTGTGGGCTAGAAGACCCTCTTCCATGGCCACTTCTAAGGGTAGGTTGGTGGTATAGCCACCGAAGCAATGGGCCATCACGAACTTGGCCTCAGGTTTGGGCTGAGCAAGGGTCATCAGGTCTGGAAAAGTCACTCCCTCCCAGGTGTTGTCCAAAGAACTCCATTGGGTGACACAGTGGAAGTCGGCGGTGACGGTGGTCCAGGTCAGCTTGGTGAACTGATCCCAGGTCAACTCGACTTCTTGTTCAACCAGGCCGAACACCCGGAACTTCCACGTGTCCAGGTCTACTTTCGGGGTGGAGCCGTAGGTAAGGACCGGAAACTTGTTGGACAGGAACTGTCCCGGGGGGACCCGGTCTCCCATGCCCTGGTCCGGAGCTTCTTTGATCTGATCGGGCCGCTTCAAGCAACACCTCTATAACGGGCTACCGGAGCCCAGCCCCGGCCACTTTTACGTCTGTTGATCCATGGTGTCCTTGGGTTGCCTGTATACCCTAGGGGACCACTTCTATCGTCCCGGCGGGGCCGTCTGTTATCTCGCCGACTACGGCGGAGATGGGAACTCCCTCGGCCTTTAGTTCAATCAATAGCTGATCCACCTTGGACTCAGGGACGGATATCAGCAGCCCTCCCGAGGTTTGCGCGTCACAGAGCAGAATCTGTTGATCATCGGTTATCTCCGCGTCCCACCGAGCCGTATCCGACACGTTTTGCAGGTTGCGATGGGTTCCACCAGGAACAACTCCCTGCTTCAGCAGGTCCCATGCCCCTGGGAGGATCGGGACATTGTTGAAGTGGATGCGCGCGCCCACTTTGCTGGCTCTGACCATACCCCTGAGGTGCCCCATCAGACCGTATCCGGTAATGTCGGTGCAAGAGTTTACCCCAATCTTCATCATGGCTTCGGCGGCCGCCCGGTTCAGAGTGGCCATGGTTTCAACGGCGTTCTTCATGACGTCAGGGTCTACTTTCTGCTGTTTGGCGCCGGTGGTTATGATACCGGTGCCTATGGGCTTGGTCAGGATCAGATGGTCTCCGGGTTGGGCTGCGGCGTTGGATACTTGCTTGCCCGGCTCAACCACGCCGACCACTGAAAGACCGTATTTGGGCTCGGCGTCGTCCACCGTATGTCCGCCCACGATCATGCATCCGGCCTCGCCTGCTTTGGCATAACCGCCCAGAAGTACGTCGGCCAGCATCTCTTGGGCCAGGTCCGCCGGGAAGCCCACAACGTTCATGGCCAGTAAGGGCTTACCGCCCATGGCGTAAACGTCGCTTAAGGAGTTGGCGGCGGCGATGGACCCGAATTCAAATGGGTCGTCGGTTATGGGCGTGAAAAAATCCACGGTCAAGATCAAGGCCGTTTCGTCGTTGATCTTGTAGACCGCGGCATCATCCCCCGTGTTATTGCCAACCAGCAGATCGGGATGAGTGATCTGGGGAAGTTTACTCAGGACCTGACCCAGGTCCTCAAGACTAAGCTTACCCGCTCAACCGGCGCAGTGGGATAGCTCAGTCAACCGAATTTCGCTGCTCCGCATCAGTACCTCTCGCTAAATAAGTTGAGTCCATTATATCACCGGCCAGCTTGGAGGGGCGGTTCGGGGTTGGGTGGGCCGCCCCGCTTGGACAGAAAAAAGCCCCCGGCAACGCCGAGGGCTTTCATGTGGGTAATGCTTAAACCGTGGTTACCGGTGTGGGACCGGCTCTACACGGCGGTCGGCTGAGCTACACCATTGCCGTAGGTTGTCTGGGGGGCATCTTGATGCTCGCCCAACTCTTGCACCCGGCGCTTCATCTGATCCAGCCTGGAAAAATCGGTGATTCCCGAAACCAGGGTGATGGCAGACAGGTACTTGCTGTTCCGGTCCGGATAGTCTCCGTAGCGGACCTTGCCCACCGTGGTCATCTCTTCTAGCCGAGACTTTCCCTTGGCGATCGCCTGAGTGAACAGATGCTCGGGCCGCCCCTTAACGATCAACGCGGCGGTCCTTGCGCCGCTGACGTCGCAGGGGAAAGTCAGCGCAGATTTCTCCACGCTTCTCTCAATGATGCTCTCCAGTTCATGGGTGCCGGGTTCCATTTTCTTGCTCCAGGGCCGCGACTTCAGGTTGATTTCTTCGCCGCAATATCCGATGGTGGATATATCCCCGATGTTGCCCATGGTGGCGGTAACTTCCGATGAACTAAATACCTCTTGAGGCGAGGGCCTGATCTCGCCCGCGCTTAACAAGGTGGTCAACATCAGAGCCAGCTGTCGGTTTATCCGCTGGAACGATTTCTCCACCGATTCCCGGGACACTATCTGCTGTTCGTACTGTTGATTGTCCACCAGCAAGATGTTATTGAAGTAGTGGTTCCATAACTCGAAGCTCTTGACGGTATTTGAGAGGATCAACGCCTCTTTGTCCGAGGGCATGCCGCTTACGGCCGGCACCACGCCAAGCCCGTATACCGGTATATTCTTGTAGATTCGTTTGAGCTCATTGGCAAGGACAAAAGCACCTCCGGCTCCTGTGCCTCCGGCCAGACCGGCGGCGATCCAGAAGGCTTCCGGGTCGTGCCGGCGTACCAGGATCTCGATTCTATCCATGATCTGCGATAAGGCCTTTTCGGCCACGTTGGCCGCCAGTTCTATGTCGGCGCCAACTCCCCGGCCTTTAAGGATGTATCGTCCGATCAGGACTTTTTCTCTGATGTGGTCCAGGCCCACCAGATCTGCTTGCTCTGTATTGATGGCGATGGCGCTATACAGCTTCCGATCCACCTCCATCATTGTGTTGGCTAACTTTCCACCAGCTTGTCCGAAACCGATCCAAAGTACTCGCATCTTCAACAACCTCCCAGTCTTATGGCGCCGGCAGTCAGGCTGCCAATTTTAGGCCCTGTCTAGTCCGAACGCTTCTAATCGTCGGTGATTCTATCCGTCGGACTGGTTATCCGCATGGAGTTCCAGTCCCTGTTTTGAAGTCCACCTTGCCGGCGGGCCTGATCAACCCGCGAATCATGGGAACCGGGTCTTCGTCCCGGCCGCCGATGGTGTGATTAATAGTCCCTCTCGGCTTCGACTATAGAGTTCTGGAATTCTTTGAACTCGTGGCAGTTCTGACAAACCCCTTGGCTCAACGGACCTTCCGCAGACTCTATTATCCAATGGTGGCGGCACTGCACGATGGTGGAAAATTCCACCGGCTCCAGGGTCAACTCTTGTATCACCATCATTTCATTTCCTCCTGGCTCCATCCCGTTCTGAAATTGAATATATTATTGCAAGCTGACCTTATCGACAGCGAGCGGCTTATGTCAACGAATTTCAAGGTCATCTTTGAACAAATATTAAACTTCTACCAAAAAATGAATTGATTTGCGTGGCGAAAAGATAGACATTGGGTGCTAGGCCGGTCCTAATCTATAACCGCGGTTGATCCTTCGGCGGTATGGCGGAGGAAGGTTATTGTGAACTTGGCGCCAGCGATTGACCGAGTTACGCGGGCTTATACGGAGGACACGATTTGCCTGAATCAAATAATAGCGGCGCAAAGTGTGGCTCAGTTCGGTGCGGCGAAGAGACGCGGCTGCATCGATCCTAGTAGTGTAGGCGTTCAGGGATAATGGGACACTTTTAAGGGGAGAAAAACATGAGAGTGGTGGTGGGTTTGGACTCCTGGTG
>CATMOE010000059.1:0-22188 GCA_950072105.1 uncultured Dehalococcoidia bacterium | reverse complement strand
TCAACACAACGCCTCTGGCAGCGGAAGACTCTCTTAATCTAGCCCCGTTATTGTTCAAATAACCGGGACCACCTCATAGTTGTTGTTCTGGAGTCTCGACCAGTCTTATACTAGTGTGGGTATTGGGCCTGACTTGGTCCGAAGCTAAGACCCCGATTGAGAGGATAGATGTACGATTTCCACACCCATACCTTTCTTAGCGACGGTGTGCTGTCCCCCATTGAACTGATACGACGCGCGCTGGTGCGGGGCTACAAAGCAATTGGGGTAACCGACCACGTTGGGATCGGTAACATAGAGTACGTGGTGAAAACCTTGGTGGTGGATTGCGCCAACGCGACTGACCGGTGGGACATTTTGGCGATGCCCGGTGTGGAGATTACTCACGTGCCCAAAGATGACATAGACATGGTTGCCAGGACTGCCAAGGAACTGGGCGCGAAACTGGTGACGGTTCATGGCGAAACCATTGTGGAGCCGGTTGAGCCCGGTACGAATGAAGCAGCAGTGCGTTCGGCGTTCGTGGATGTTTTAGCCCATCCCGGGCTGATCAGCTATGAGGTCGCCAGGCTGGCAGCCGAGAACGGGGTTTATCTAGAGGTGTCGGCACGGAAGGGGCATAGCTTGACTAATGGGCACGTTGTCAATCTGGCCAGGCAGGTTGGCGCGGCCACGGTATTGGACTCCGATGCTCATGAACCTGATGATCTGTTGACTCTCGATCTGATAGACAAAATAGCTGAAGGCGCGGGCCTCAACAAAGAAGAAGCCCACGCCCTATTAGAAACTAATCCGCAAAACCTATTGGTCAAATTGGGATTTGGCCCTGTCCCTGCGTCCGACTCTAGTGCATGAACACCTTGGGGCAGCGGTAGGAGTCGGTTATCTAGTTAAGACTTGCCGATCCTGAAGACCTTCGTGCTGCATACGGGACAAACACCCTGAGTAGCAGGGCGTCCGTTCTTAAGGGTAACTTGCTGCGGGTTCTGAATCTCTTGCTTGCCTCGGCACTTGAAGCAGTAGGCTTCCATAATCTGCACCCCCGAATGGATTAGGCATGCCTGGTTACGTGATCTGTAGCCTGGTTCCCGGCTGAAAATTATTTCAGAGAGCAGGGTCTAAGAGGACTGCGGATGCCCCGTTAAAGCCTTGTTGGCTTGAGTAACCAATCTTAGCCGGCCCAGTCGTTCATCAGCCGACGCGCAGGCGAACGTGACGATTTTCAATATACAGGGAACACGAAGATTGTCAAGGCGTGAAGAAGCCCAGTAGCAGGTTGGGGATTGTTAAAATCGTAGCGCCGTTTGGGACGACTTCGTAAAGGCATTTATCGCGGCGTTTTAGGTGGGCTGAGGGGCGTAGGGTGAGGGTGAATCGACCTCGAAAACCTTGACCGGCCGCCAGGAGTTTTCGCTGCGCTCGAAGCGGACAAGGGCGAGGAATCGTCCGTCGTTGGCGTAAGCCCGGAACTCCTCCAGATAACCCGCGTTCTGCGGAGCGTGTCCTAGGTTCACGGTTTGACCATGACGTAAGTACTGCTCGGCCTGTGGGCCAACCGTAACGCTTTCGAGATTCCGCAATACCCAGTCGACCGGTAACAGGTGCTGTTGCCAATCTTCCTGATTATCGGCGGTTGTCCCCAATTGGTCCGGAGTGATGGCGGTTTCGGCTTTGAATTCCCCGCACGAGAGACGCTCCAACGCGGAAACGTGAGCGCCGCAGCCCAAGGCTTCGCCCAAATCATGGGCCAGGGAGCGCATGTATGCGCCTTTTCCGCACTCCACTTCCAACGTCAAACTGGGAAGATCGTATTGCACGATGCGGATGTCGTGTATCTCCACGGGGCGGGTGGCAACTTCGATCTCGATGCCGGCACGGGCTAGCTTGTACAAGCGTTGACCCCCCACTTTGATCGCGCTATACATGGGCGGGGCTTGTTGTATAACTCCTAGGAACGGCTCGAGGGCATCTTCGATCAACTTCCGGGTCAATCCTCCGGGGTCTCCGGTTTTGACTACCTCACCTTCGCCGTCGTAAGTGGAGGTAGTAACACCGAATTTTATCTCCATCAGATAGATCTTCCTGCCGCTAACCACATGATCCATGAGCCGGGTGGCTTGCCCGAAACAGACCGGGAGTACGCCTCTAGCCAGTGGGTCCATCGTGCCCCCGTGGCCCACCTTCTTCCTTTGGCCGGTGATTCTTTTCACCTGCCGTAAAGCATCCATGGAGGTGATTCCCGAGGGTTTATAGAGGTTAACAAACCCGTTGACCGCCGGAACGGAATTGTTTCTTGGTCGCGCCATCAATCAGCTGCCTTTGGTCGACGCCGCGCCGCTTTGAGAATCTTCGACGGCGATGATCTCAGCTGCTACGTTGCCGATCTGGCTCTCTTGGATCTGGTTCATTATCGTCATGAGGCGGTCGGCGTGCTCCAAAGAGTCGTCTAGGACGAAGCGAAGAAACGGAACGTAGCGCAGGGTCAATCGCCCGCGAAGTTCTCTTCTCAAGAACTTCGCGGCAGACTCGATGCCGGCCAAGGCGCTTTTCTTAGTTTCCTGATCTCCCATAACGCTGAGAAGAACCAAGGCGTTTCGGAGATCGGGAGTGGTCCTGACTTCAGTGATGGTAATGACGCCGGAAAGACGAGGGTCTTTTATCTGGCGCGCCAATACTTGGCTGATTTCAAGGCGTAGCAATTCGTTGACTCGATCGATTCGCCGGGACATAGTGGCCTCCCGCGCCGGGGGATTGTTAAACAGGTGTGCGGTCAGACCGTCGTAGGGAGCGGATTAACGCCGTCCTCTTTCCTCGCGATGGGCTTCCAACACGTCTCCCTGCTCGAAGTCGTTGTAGCCCTGGAGCACTATGCCGCATTCGGTGCCAAGAGTTGCCTCGTTTACCTCGTCGCGGAAGTGGCGCAGGCTGTTGACCGTGGTTTCCTCCAGAACTTTACCGTCTCTGGTGATTCTCACGGTGACGCCCTTGGTGATGCGGCCTTCAACTACGCGGCAACCCGCGATCTTGACGCCACCTCTGGTTGGGAAGATTTCCCTGATTTCGGCGCGGCCTAGAATCACATCAACAACGGCGGGCTCCAGCAAGCCCTGCAATGCTAACTCCACATCGTCTATCAGCTGGTAAATGATGTCGTAACTGCGAATCTCAACGCCCATACGATTGGCCAACCGGTCAGCACTCGGCTCGATGCCCACAGTAAAAGCAATGATAATGGCTTTGGAAGCGCTGGCTAGCAACACATCAGATTCAGTCACACCGCCGGAATTAGCGTGCAAGATGCGAACTTTTATATTGTTTTCGGTGAGGTTCTCCAATGATTGTCTGACAGCCTCTACACTGCCTTTAACGTCTGCTTTCAGTACAAGGTTAAGCTCTTTGAGTTCTCCGGCCGGAGTCTGATTGACCACTTCGTCCAGGGTCAAGGCTCGAGCCTGTGCTTGTTGGGACGAAGCTGAGTTCGCCCGTTCGGAGGCCATGTTCCGGGCCGTGCGCTCGTTGGGCACCACGGTAAACAGGTCTCCAGCCTCGGGGATGGTGCCGAACCCGAGAATTTCAGCAGGAGTGCCGGGCAACGCCTGTTTTATAGCATCTCCTTGGTAGTTGCTCATTGCCCGAACCCGGCCCCAGACTCCTCCCGCGGTGACGTACGCACCCACAGCAAGGGTGCCGTCTTGTACGAGCAGGGTGGCCGTTGGTCCCCGCTTGCGGTCTAGTTTGGCTTCGATTATGACTCCGGTTGCTGGGTTATCCGGGTTGGCCTTAAGCTCGGCAATCTCGGCGACAAGCGCAATGTTTTCTAGCAGATCGTTTACGCCCTCCCCGGTGCGGGCGGAGAGCTCCACCGATATTATCTCTCCTCCCCAATCCTCCACCAGCAGGTTTCGCTCGCTGAGTTGGCGCTTAACCCTCTCGGAATCGGCGGCTGGCATGTCCATCTTGTTTATCGCCACGAGAATCGGGACTCCGGCCGCCTTCGCGTGGCTAATGGCTTCATCAGTTTGGGGCATAATGCCGTCGTCTGCGGCTACCACGAGAATCGCGATGTCTGTGGCTTTGGAACCGCGGGCTCGGATGGCGGAAAAGGCTTCGTGGCCGGGTGTATCAAGGAAGGTTAATAGCTGCCCATTGGCTTCGACTTGGTAGGCTCCGATGTGCTGAGTAATGCCGCCAATTTCTCGCTCGGCCACGCTAGAGTCCCGAATAAAATCCAGGAGGGTGGTCTTGCCATGGTCTACATGCCCCAATATCGTAACAACTGGAGTGCGAGCGACCAAGCCGGCCTGGTCAACCTCTTCTTCGGCTTTCGAATCTTTACCGGCATCCGCCTCGTCTGGTTCCGCCATCACGGTACTTATTTCGAAAGCGGACGTAACCAAGGTGGCCATTTGGTAGTCGATGACTTGGTTCATAGCCGCCATGATTCCGTTGCGCATCAATTGCTTAATGACGTCTATGGGATTTTGGTCGGTGAGTTCCGACAGTCGTTGGACAGTCAGCGTTGGGGGCAATACCAGAACTCTGGATTGCCTCCGCCGGGGTTGGCTAGATCGTCGTTCAGTAGTCATCTACTGCTCCACCGAGATTGGGTTTACCGCCGTGTCCCGGTAAAAAGCCATTATTTGATCCTGGCTCTCCTGTGACATGGTGGTATTCAAGCTTCTCTCAAGGCTAGTCTTGGGAACGCCCCGCTGCCAGCAAGTTGTCGATCGGCAGACATAAGCTCCACGGCCTGGCTTCTTCCCGGCCTGGTCTACCAAAATGGTCCCTTCCGGCGTCCGCACCACGCGGATCAGCTCTCGTTTCGGGAATCGTTGGCCACAAGCAACGCACTTACGCTCCGGTATATGGCGCCTATTGGCCAACAGCAATATTATCCTTGTAGGTAGGGCGCCAATTATTGGCGACCGCCACCTCGGTTAGCCGGTCCCTTCCTAGCCGCGCCACCGCGTCGGGCGCGGTTGTTTCGGCGTCCACCGCCACGGGCATCTTCGATCAAGTCCTCAGCGAACCTGATCTTGCCGGCATCGGGGGTCACCACCGCCATCGCCGGCGAATCGGGAACTAAGACTAACTCTTTTTCGTCTTGCTCTTCATCGTCCTCTATAGTCCCGACGTCTCCCAATGTGAACGAATCTAGGTCATCAACACTGAAGCTCGGGGAAGAAGCTTCCCCGGTCGCTGCCGCCTCCAACGCCTCTCTGCCTTCTTCTTCCCGGATCAGGGCTTCAAGGATTTCGTCTTCGTCGGCTTTTTCGCCAACCGGCCCGGCGACTTCGACCGTCTCAGCGTCGACCACCGCGACCGGGGATTCCTCTTGGGTATCGGTGGCGGCCGGCGCATCTGCCTCTTGGACTTTGGCTTCATGTGCGTCAAGCACGGCCACGGCGGTTGCTGCGGTCTCTTCTTCGACTTTCTCCGTCGCTTCCGCGGCGGTCTTAAGTCTGCGAGCCTCCCGAATCTCTTCCCATTCGGTCATACCCTTGATATCCAACCGCCAACCGGTGAGTCTGGCGGCCAAACGGGTATTCTGGCCTTCTTTTCCGATAGCCAGAGAAAGCTGGCGGTCGGGCACAACCACCATCGCAGTCGAATCGCTGGGGAACAATTCCACCGCGACGACTTCAGAAGGGCTGAGCGCTTTACTTATGAATACTTTGGGATCCTCGTCCCAAGATACGATATCGATCTTTTCCCCTTGGAGCTCGTTAACGATGCTCTGGATACGGTTTCCCCGCACCCCGATGCATGAGCCCACAGGGTCGATTCCCGGTTGGGTAGCGCTGACCGCCACCTTGCTGCGGAACCCCGCCTCCCGGGCTATGGCTTTAATCTCAACAACGCCGTTGTAAACTTCCGGAACCTCAATCTCAAACAGGCGTTTGAGCATATTCTTATGGCTGCGGGATACCAGAATCTCCGGCCCCTTAGCAGCGCTACGAACGCTCAATACGTAGACTTTAGTTCGTTGCCCTTTGCGATACCGTTCCGTGGGTACCTGTTCTTCGTAAGGAAGGACGGCCTGAGCCCGGCCCAGGTCTAGAGTTATGGCCCGGCCTGGCTCACTTTGCTCAATGACACCGGAGACGATGTCCTCTTCATGTTGCAAGAACTCTTGGAATAACAGTTCCCGCTCGGCTTCCCTCAGCCTCTGGAGAACCACTTGTTTGGCTGTTTGTGCAGCGATTCGGCTGGCGTTATGGGGCAGAGGTTCTTCCGCCGCCACCTCGTCACCCAAGCTGGCGCCCGTCTTTATGCGCTGGGCGTCTATTACGGTTATCTCTTTTTCGGGGTCTTCTACCGAATCGACCACCATTTTTAGGGCGTAGACGTTTACGTCTCCGGTATTGGGATTAAGTTTGACGGAGATATTCTGCCCAGACGCCGGATTGTCCTTTTTGAAGGCCGACGCCAATGCTACCTCAATAGCCGAAAGGACCTGCTCCCTAGGCAGGTGACGTTCCGCGGCCAACTGGGTCAACGCAATTAAAAAGTCGCTTTTCACGGCCAAGCCCCCTGGGTGAAAATACCCGGACTCTGAGCCTTTCCATCAGCAAGAAAGCGGGAGCCCCCCGCTTTCCTAGAGGACGAACCATTTCATAAAAATTATAGCATCGGAAATGGGTGGTTACAAGGCAATCAGGTAGCTTGGGCTTAGCCGTGGGCAAAGCTTTGACACAAGGCGAGCTATTATGCCCGCCGAAGAAGCGATCTCGGATATAACCGTGAGACATAAATGGGGATACTAACGGTGCCTGAGGACGTTGATTAGAGGTAAATTAACAGTGTGTAGGAACGGTTTTCGCCGGAGAAGACCTGGCTACCACCAAATCTTGCCTTGGGCCTCTTTTGCCATCTGTTCGTAATCCTTGGTCCACAGTCCTGTACTCAAGTATTTCCACCCGCCATCGGCCAGCAGGCAAAGGATGTTGCCTTCGTCCATTCGTTCGGCCTGGCGCAACGCCGCGAAAACTACCGAACCAGAGGATATACCGGCGAATATACCTTCCTTCTCCAGAAGGCTCTTGGTGGTGCTGAAAGCGTCGAAGCTGCTGACCAGGATCCTTGAGTCTAAGAGGTTCAGATCTAAGATTGGAGGAATGAATCCGTCTTCCAATCTGCGTAAGCCCGATATAAGGTCGTCTGGCTCCGGAGCGACGGCCACGATCTTAACTTGGGGATTGTGTTCCTTAAGCCGGCGGGCAACTCCCATCAGGGTGCCACCGGTGCCCAGTCCGGCGACAAAGGTGTCAATGTCCGGAACCGACTCGATGATCTCTTTACCTGTGGTCTCGTAGTGGGCCGCGGGATTACCGTTGTTGCCATATTGGTAAAGCATCAGGTAATCGTGGGGATTCTTCTCCGCCATATCTTGGGCAACGTCAATGGACCCATTGGTGCCCTGGGCGCCGTCGGAATAGACGATCTCCGCCCCGTAGGCTTGCAGGAGTTGGGTGCGCTCCGGGCTGACGTTTTCCGGCATCACCACTTTGACCCGGTAACCCTTTACCCGGGCAATCATGGCGATGGAGATTCCGGTATTGCCGCTGGTGGGCTCCAGAATCGTGCGGGATGCGGAGATTTCCCCATCCTGCTCGGCCAGCTCGATCATCTTGAGAGCGATGCGGTCTTTCACACTGCCGGTTGGGTTTTGCCCCTCCAGCTTGGCGAATATCCGGACACCCTCCTTGGGACTCATATTTTGGAGTTCCACGGTGGGCGTGTTGCCGATCGTCGTTAATATCCCTTTGTAGGTCAGCCTTGTAACCATAACCTCTCGGTTTTCGACTGGGGTCGAACTCGTAGCAGGCCCTAATGTGATTAGGGCAGAAGCCTATGTTGAGTGGGCGAGTGGCTTGCCACCAAGTTATTAGATTGTTCGAATCGCCTATCGATTTCACGTAACAGCCCGGTCCCGAAATAAACGGGGAACTTGCGACCCTCCTCTGCCAATGGTCAGCGCACCCGGACCTTGCTTAGACGATTATTTATTAGTTTGAAGAAACTCCCGCTGCTTCCGGCGTGGTCAAGCCGCAGAAGATTTCATAGTCGATCAACTCTGTAACGGTGGGATTATCACCGCACAATGGACACGACGGGTTTCTCTTCAGCCGGACTTCTCTAAAGCTCATGCTAAGGGCGTCGATCAACAATAGCCGTGATACCAACGACTCGCCGATACCCAAGATGAGCTTGAGAGCCTCGGTCGCCTGGATGCTGCCGACCAGTCCTGTTAGTGCTCCCAGGACTCCAGCCTCGGCGCAATTAGGTACCAACCCAGGGGGCGGTGGCTCGGGGAAGAGGCAGCGGTAGCAGCCCTGACCCGGGAGGAACAGCGTTGCTTGGCCGTCGAAGATCAGTATGCTTCCGTCCACCAATGGCTTACCTTCCAGATAACAGGCGTCGTTTACCAGGTATCTGGTGGCGAAGTTGTCCGCTCCGTTAATCACCAGATCGTATTGGCTGATGATCTCTCGGGCGTTGTGGGATTCCAGTCTAACTTCGTGGAGAACGACGTTGGTGTCTGGATTGTAGGAAATGATATTGTCCCTGGCCGAATCCAACTTGGGGCGTCCGATGTCGCTGGTGTGATGAAGGATCTGCCTCTGCAGGTTGGAGATTTCAACCACGTCGAAATCAACGATCCCGATGGTGCCCACGCCCGCCAGAGCCAGATATATGGCCGATGGGGAGCCCAGACCGCCAGCGCCAACAATCAGCGCTTTTGCCCCCAGAAGGTTGCGTTGGCCCTTGCTCCCCACATCGCCCATGATGATATGCCGGCTGTACCGATTGACTTGATCCGGTGTCAGGACCATTGGTTGCTGGGTCATTTTGCCTTCTCCTAAGTAACCTTTCAGTTGATTCTTGGGGTTTCTTCGGGACCCCGGCCCGCGTACCCACTAAACGGGGGACTTTGAAATTCCAGCGGTTCGCTTATCCCATAAGAAAACCTGCGCTTGTCCCAGATGAACTTCCGATCTGGTGCGCGCAGGCTTGATGGGAGCCGCTATGTCGCCCGCCCCCTATGTTTGGGGACAGGTACAGTTGTGCGTTATTTGGTTGCCGCTGGGGGTCATCAGTAGATTGAGTCTATCCCTGGCGATCTGACCTTGTCAAGTAATACGGGACCAGGTCAAACAGTTCACGCCTTTGGCCGGGGTTGCGTAATAGCGGAAATCTCCAAACACCTATCCCACGATTTACCGCAATGAAGTTTATATTGAGGAGACGCCTACAATACCGCTTCGGGGGCCAGTAGACGTTGACGCCGGGCAAGATCGGCTAGGCTGATGTCGCTGAGAACGTTTTGTATGGCTTCCTCAACCGCCTTCCATACCTCTTGTTGGGCGCACGAATCGGAAAATACACAGTCCAAAGGGTTGGTGAGACAATCGAGGGGAGAGGAGCTACCGTCCAGGGTTTTCATCACCATGCCCAGGTCTATGTCAACCGGGTCGGAGGCCAGCCGGTGGCCGCCTTGTGGTCCACGGCGGCTGTGCACGAAGCCAAACTTGCTCAGGGTCGTCATCAATTGGTCTAAGTAGGCTTCGGGTATTCCCTGCCTGTAAGCGATCTCCGCAGTCTGCACCGGACCTTCCCCATAGTGCAGCGCCAGCTCCACCAAGGCCCGTACCCCATAGTCGACTTTCATGGGGACTCTCATCGTGCCCACCTCCGGATGATTCAGTTGAAATTATAGCATCACCGAATTTCAATTCCAACATTGTTGATACACCAGCTAAACAACTCAACCGGGGCAAGATTACCTGGCGCCGCTGAAGCTGCTGATCAGGCCGCCTGCCCGCCGACGATGTAAGTCCCGAGACATTTGGCGATCAGCTCGTTATCTTGTCCGGTAACGTCAACATCGCAGACTATGATGCGGCGTCCGGCGCTGACGATTCGGGCCGCGGCCCTCAACTCACCGTCTTTGGCCGGGGCAAGGAAATTCACTTTCAGCTCCACGGTCACCGCCGTCTGGCCGGCGCTTAGGCGGGTCTCGCACGCCAAGTGGAACGCGTAGTCGGCCAACGTGACGATGATGCCGCCTTGGACCACGCCGGCGCGCTGGCGATGTTTGTCCTCAATGGTCATTGAAGCCAGACCAAGTCCGTCAACCGTGGGATGATGCCGTATGCCTAGTAATTGGGCAAATGGACTCTCGTATTCGAAGTCGTCATGGCTTGTGTCGATCGATGTTTCTGGCGGCAAATGCGATTCTCCTTAAGTATCCGAGATGGGACATGCAGATGATTAAGACGAGATATTCCGTTGCCCTGAAAACTGTCCAAGTATACCTGGGGCGTATGTCATGCGCTACAGGAACGGGGATAACTTGAACGCCCTCCATCGTCTTTATCAAGAAAACGCCGGACATGCGTGGAAGATATTGGATCGGTCTTGGGAGCCCTGGAGATCCCTGATCGGGGACTTGTCAGGAATCGAGGGTTGAATGATCTTGTTGCCTAGTTGTCATGTTGTTCTATCGTCATTGCTCCGAAAATAGAATTGCCAACCTTGGTCCGCACACTTCGTCATTCCGGCACCGGCCGGCGGCGAGGAATCTCAGCCCCCCCGAAGACCCGTGTCCTCTTTAGTCAAGGCAATCAAGTCCCTAGAGCATGGCTTGCCGCTGAATACACCGTCTATAATAATAAAAGCGGTTTCGATTCGCGCCGGAGGTCCAGTGGTAAAGGGAGTATTGGTAGGATTTGGGATCATGTTGATCTTAGCTATGATCCCAGTAGTGCATTTCGTGGGGATTCCGTTCGGTCCCTTTATCGGCGGTTATTTTGGTATCACCGCTGCCGGCGGGTACTCCCCGACACCGGCAAAGCGGGCGTTGGTGTTTGGCGGTCTTTTAGGGTTGATCGTTTTGTTGACCACGGCGACGGCGGCCACCGTCCTGTCGTTATTGACCGATCTGAACGCGTTGTGGTTGTGGATACCGGTCGCCGGATTTACTTTCTACACATCCAGTATGAGCGCTTTGGGCGCCATGTACTCCCAACTCCGTGCGGCCCACTGAACGACGTTCCCTATCTGACTGCGAATCGGACGAATCCGATCAAGATCAATCCACAAAATAAACTCGATGGATCAAGCTGTTCGTGACTAACTGGAAGCTTCTACTACTAATAATCTTGGCGGTGCTGGTTTTTGTGGGGGTCGCCGGGTACGGCGACTTCCGGGAAACGTTCGGAAACCTGTCGCAATTCCCGATTTCTTACCTGTTGGGTGCTCTTGGTCTGGCGGCGCTAAATTACGTGTTGAGGTACCTCCGGTGGTCCTTCTACCTGAGAGTACTCGATATCCGGGTCCCATTAGTGCTGAATTGTTTAGTATTTCTATCGGGCCTGGCCATGTCGATCACGCCGGGGAAGGCCGGTGAATTTCTAAAAAGCTACCTGCTCCGTGACCGGGCGTCCGTGCCCGTTGCCCGGTCGGCGCCGGTCGTGGTGATGGAAAGACTGACCGACGTGATATCTGTTGTTCTACTGGCGGCGATCGGGTTGGCTTCGCTCCCATTGTTCCTCTTGCTGGTGTTGGCCGCCGCGCTTTTGCTGTGCGGTTGCGCTCTGGTGCTGTTCGCCTCGCGCCGCGGGAGCCGTATCTTCGATCTGCCGGTGTTACGAAGATGGCGGACCGACCTGCAGGCTTCCCATGACGGCTTGCGGCGATTGGCGGCGCTCAGGGTGATGGCGCCGGCCGTATTACTAGGCGCTGCGGCCTGGCTAAGCGAAGGGATGGCCCTGTGGCTGATCCTAAGGGGCTTAGATGCCGGCATCCCGATCACCCAGGCTGTGCCGATCTACGCTGCCGCCACTTTGGTCGGAGCGGTAAGCGCTCTGCCCGGAGGCCTGATAGGGACTGAGGGCAGCATGATCGCTCTGCTGCAACAGAGCGGAATAAGCCGTGCGGCGGCCTCATCTGGTACCCTGTTGGTGCGATTGGCGACCCTTTGGTTCGCGGTAGCTGTGGGTTTGTTGGCATTGCTGTGGTTGCATCGTTTCAAGAATATGGCGGCAACCTCGCCTGATTCGACCGCCTCGTCTGATTCCGAAGCCGGAGATCCAGCCCTACCGTCTGCCCGCTAAAAATCAATCAATATGGGCGTGGCCGATAGATCAAATAACTCGGAGGGAGGCTCTAGGGTGTCGATCCATCCCATGGCACTGGTGAAAGCCCTGCGGCCTCAGCAGTGGATCAAGAATGGTCTGGTGTTTTTGCCCTTCGTGTTCTCGGTCAACGTCGCCTGGTCTCCCAGCAACTTCGACCCGGTCTCGGACATGCTGGTGAAGCTGGCTCTCCTCGCAGCCGGCTTTTGCGCCCTTTCCAGCGCCACTTATCTGCTGAACGACATGATGGACCGGCATCGAGACCGGGAGCACCCGGTGAAACGCAACCGTCCCATCGCATCGGGGCAGGTGGGCATCGTTACCGCCCTGACTCTGATGACGGCCCTGGCCGTGGGAGGGCTGGCGGTAATGGCCGCGGTGGACCTGATGTTGGGTGCCATTGGGGTGCTTTATCTGGCCATCAACGTGTCCTATTCACTCGGTCTGAAGCAAGTGGTACTGATCGATCTCATGCTGGTGGCCAGCGGATACGTCATACGGACGGCCGCCGGGGCCGTGGCCATCGACGTGGCCGCCTCGCCCTGGCTGTACGTCACCACCGGCGCCGGAGCCTTGTTTATCGTGCTGGGACGCCGTTATGCCGAAGTGCGGCTGGCCGGAGACGCCGCGGCCCAACAACGCCCGGTATTGGGCAAGTACGGCAACTTGTTCATCAACCAGTTACTTATGATATCGGCGACTTCCGCCTGGTTAAGCTATACTTTGTATACAGTGGAAGCGTCAAACCTTCCCGACAACAACACCATGTTGCTTCTTTTGCCCGTCGTTACTTTTGGACTGTTCCGATACCTGTACCTTCTAAACACCAGCCAGCAAGCTGAAGCGCCGGAGCAACTGATCGTTTGCGACCTACCTCTTATATTCTCGATCTTCTGTTGGATCGTTGGCTCCGGTTTGGTGTTGTGGATCTGGGGTTGATATTGGCCACGACCACCGGCTATACATAGATAAGTCAGGAGCGCCATTCATGCAGGCATCTGAAAGACCCGACCCAAGTCCGGCCGGCCGGCCCGAGACGCCCCCAGCCCCAAATTCCGGAGGAGCTGTTGTCGCGGTGGTGGCCACTACCCCGGAGACCGTGTTCGCCGATACAGAACGGGCCATGGTGTTGGCGGACGTTGGCCGGCACTTGAACCCCGAGTTAGAGACCTTGCTCAAGATCAACATTTCCTGGCAGCATTGGTATCCCGGTTGCTCTACTTCTCCTTGGCAGTTGGAAGGGGTTATAAGAGCCCTGAGAAACTTAGGGCATCAGAAATTGACCGGCGCCCACAACGGCACGGTGGTCGTAGATTCCTTTGAGGGAGAGGAAAAGAACAAGCACAAAGCGGTCCAGGAAAAGATGAACCTGCCGGTGGTTCACTTGGACACACCCCCTAACCGGTGGGTGGACTACAAACCCAAGGCGGAGATGCTGGTTCTGGACGATATATTCCCCGAAGGCATTCAGATACCGGAGATATTCGAGGGCCGAAACATCGTCCATCTCCCTACCATGAAAACCCATGTCTTCACCACGATGACCGGGGCGATGAAGAACGCCTTTGGCGGCTTGCTGCACCGGAAGCGCCATTGGACGCACTCGGTGATCCACGAAACCCTGGTGGACTTGCTGGCGATTCAACAAGAGATTCACCCCGGTCTCTTCGCCGTGATGGACGGCACCTTTGCCGGGGACGGACCGGGCCCCCGGGCCATGCGCTGGCACGTGAAGAACCGCATACTGGCCAGCGCCGACCAGGTGGCCATCGACGCCGTAGCGGCCAAGATGATGGGTTTCGACCCAATGAGCCTGAAGTTCATCCGCCTGGCCCACGAGCGGGGCCTGGGCTGTGGCGACGTTTCCAAGATCGATGTGGTGGGCGAAGACATCAGCCAGGTCGATTGGAAGTTCACCGGCGTTGAAAGCACCTTCGCCAGCCGGGGCCAAAAAATGATCTACTGGGGGCCGCTGAAACCCCTGGAGAACTTCCTGCTGCGCACCCCGTTGGTCAGCCTGGCCTTTTTGGCCTCCAACCTTTACCACAACGGCTACTGGCTAAAAACCAAAGGCCGCCGCCGCATCGCAGCTGCGATGGAGACCGAGTGGGGGAAACTGTTCGAGTCCTACTGATACATTAACCAATAGCTCATCTGCCCGAACCCTGCCAATGGGCTCAAATTTTGCCGATTCGGGTACGGATTGGGAACACATCTATGCCGCAAGGGATAACGCGGCTTCTGATTTCGAATTCACTAGCTGGGGGATGACGGTATAATTCGACTATGGATGTAGCAATAATCGGTTTGGCCCAGAGCGGCAAGACGACGGTGTTTAACGCGCTGACCAAGGGCCACGGGGCGCCTACCGGAGGCGGTGGGACGGGCGGCGAGATGCATGTTGGGGTGGTCAAGGTTCCCGACCCCAGGCTCGCCATCCTAGAGGAAATGTACCATCCCCAAAAGGTGGTGAACGCCGAAATCACCTATTGGGACCTACCCGGCGCCGAAGACGCCACAAAATCTCAGGGCATCGGTGGCAGGCATAAGAATATCCTGCAAGCCGCCGACGCCTTTCTGGTAGTCGTCCGAACTTTCACCGACCCTTCGGTGCACAACCCAACGGGCACCGTGGACGCCGGCAGAGATGTATCGGATATGTTGGACGAGTTGGCGTTCTCTGATCTGGAAGTCATGGACCGGGCCGTCGAGCGGCAAGATGACGCGGTAAAAAAGGCCAAGCCCGCCGAGAGACAGGCAATGGGCCGTCATTTGGACGCAGTTAAAAAAGCGAAAACGGCGCTGGAAGCCGGGGTTCCTTTGCGCCGTCAAGAACTGTCCCCGTCGGAGGCCGAGTTCTTGGCGGCCTACCAATTGCTAACCGCTAAACCGGTGATCATTGCGTTCAACACCGATGAGTCCGGGCCCGATGTGCTGGTGAGCCAGTTGGGCCTGGAAGATTCCGTAACCCAAGAATTGGGCGAGGTCAGCCTGTGCGGCAAGCTGGAAGAGGACCTGGGCCTGATGTCCGACGAAGAGGACGCCCTGTTCCGTGAGGAGTTGGGCGTTGGGGAACCAGCCACGTTCAAGGTGATTAACGTGAGCTATGGGACGCTGGGATTGATCTCTTTCCTCACTGTGGGTGAGGACGAAGTGCGGGCCTGGACCATTCCGGCGGACCTTCCCGCCCAGGAAGCCGCGGGCGCGGTGCATTCGGACTTTACCCGGGGATTCATCCGCGCCGAAGTCATACCTTACGACGACCTGGTGCGCTGCGGTGGGATCCCCCAAGGGCGGAAGGAAGGGGTGCTGCGTTCCGAAGGGAAGACCTATCCGGTTAAAGACGGGGACGTCATCAACTTTTTGATCAACGTCTGACCCCAGAAACTAGCTCTCCAGCCGACGGGCGAAGCTCAGTTCGTGGCCGTCGGGGTCGGTTATGTGGAAGTAGCGCTCGCCCCAATTAGCGTCTTGCGGGGGCGAGTCAGGAGAGAGTCCGGCGCCGGTCAAGCGATGGTAAAGAGCGTCCACGTCGTCCACATGAAGAATCAGCCGGCCCCACCATGACCAGTTCCCATCAGTTGCCAGGATGAGATTCAAGTAACCTGGCCCCACCTTGAAGCTGGTGAATGCCGCCGTTGACCCGCCGTAGAGAAGCTCTAGCCCAACTTTGACTTGGTAAAAGTCGACCGCCCGGGCCATGTCTTTCACCGCTAATGTCACCGCGCTTATGTTCTGGACCGTCACGTTGCCTTGACCTCCCGGTTTGCCTTCGCATCGAGCGGCTTAGATTGTACAATAATGCTATGCGCCCGAATGCGGATGGGCGTGGCTCTGAGAGAGGTGCCCCTTGCGGATAGCGTATATCCAGTCGATCGGTGGAGCTAGCGGCGACATGCTGTTGGGGGCCCTGCTGGATCTGGGGCTATCTTTGGAAACCCTGCAAAGCGACCTGAACAAACTGGACATATCAGGCTATGAGTTGCAGGTAACTCAGGACACCCGCTGTGAGATGCGGGGCACTAAACTCAACGTTAAGATCCAGGACCCCACGCGCTACACTCCCCGCTTCTTGTTGGACACGGTAATTAATAGCCGCCTTTCCGAGGGTGTAAAAACCCGCTCCGGAGAGGTGCTATCAGCCCTGTGGCGCGCCGAATGCCGCGTTCATGGAGAATCCGAGGAAGTACTGGAGCTAGAAGAGTTGGGCAGCGTCGACACCCTGGTTGACGTGGTGGGCGTGGTTTCCGGGTTGGAACAGTTGGGGGTGGAGCGGGTCTATGCCGCGCCCTTGGTGCTGGGCGAATCGACGCCTCCCCGCTGGGCCGGCGGGTACTCCAACCCGGCCCCGGCCACACTGGAACTGGTGGCAATGTCGGCCGCCCCAGTGGTAGCGGACCTGCCGCTTCACCAAGGAGCCGGAGAGTTGACGACGCCCACGGGGGCCTCGTTGATCACTACCTTGGCCGAGTTTCAACGGCCCGCCTTCTCGGTCACCGGTGTTGGTGTGGGGCTAGGGACCAAAGACCCGGAGGGTTTTCCCAACGCTATCAGGGTTTGGCTGGGCGAAACAGCGGAGCAGTCTCTTGCCGGACGGCAGGGGGGAATCATTCTGCTTGAGACCAACTTGGACGATGTATCTGGGGAACTTGTGGGTTACGCCCAAGAACAGTTATTTGCCCTGGGCGCCCTGGACGTATGGTATACGCCCATCCAGATGAAGAAAAACCGTCCCGGTGTGATGCTATCCGCGATGGTGCCTCAGGAGTTGGAGACCGCGGCCTTCGAGCTGATACTGCGAGAAACCACCACGCTCGGCGTTAGAACCAGGCCCGTAGAGCGATATGTGGCCGAGAGACATATCGAATCCATGGAAAGCGTTCTGGGTGTCATCGGTGTCAAGGTGAAGTACCTTGGCGGGAAGGCCGTCAGCGCCTCTCCGGAGTACGAAGATTGCCGAAAGATCGCTCTGGAGTCTGGGATATCGCTGCAAGATGTTTACCAGCAGGCGATGGCCGAAGCCCGCCGCCAATACCTAGCTTAAATATCTTCGGTCCGGAACTTGGCAGCGCATCATTTCCCTTAGCATTGAATAGGGAATTGAATCGTCACACCGGCGTAGGCCGGTGTCCAAGCGCGTCCGCGGCATCAAGTTCAATGTAAACACAATGAACCCGTCATTCTGAGGAGTGAAACGACGAAAGAATCTCCCTGTTGTGAGTAGATTCTTCGCTTCTATCAGAATCATTCATGCTGGTTGGCACCAGCACCACAGCCCACATGGGCGATTCGTGTCACTCCGATCCTTCGGCGGAAGGAGAGGAGTCTCATGCCTGGTTGTAGCGGTCAACTGAGATTCCTCGCCGCCCTTCAGCGAAAGGGCTGGTGTCGGAATGACGAAGTGTGCGGCCTAAGGTTGGCGTTGCTATTTTCGCTGAAATGACGAGTGAGTAACTGAGCGGTCACCTGGAGGGTTGGCGAAGCGACGTTGACCGGCGCCTTATGATGGCTAATCCCGTCTTCGCCGGGCTCGGCCGGGCAGGCCCGGGTATTTCCCCTCGTCCAACACCCACTCGATACGGCGTTGCAGGGACGTTACCTCGTCAGGGTACAACTGATCGACCAACTCTTGAACGCGGCCCTCGGGGGATTCCAGTTGTCTGGCCAGATTGCGCACTGCGTTCAAGTGGGATTTGGCGATGCGTTTCCCACCGAAGTCCCAAATGACCGTGCGGATCTTCGTATCTGAGTGGAAAGTCAGACCGTGGTCGATGCTCCACAGCTTGTTGGCGGCGTCCACCAGCAAGTGGTTCGGTTTCCGGTCGGTGCTATTGGCCACCAGATCGAAGCACGCAATCTTCCTCAGTTCGTTCGATTTATCTTCGGTGAGGCTGTAGTAGTTCTGCTTGGGGTCGTGATCGACGTAGTGCTGAACCGTGCCGATGCCGTAAGGACCGTCGCGTATGGTGGTGTAGGGTATGAAGTCCCACCCCAAGATTTCGCAGAGCAGGAAGGCGGCGTACTCCCGTTTGTAGAGGGTGCCGCTGGGGAAATCCCATAAGGGCGACTCACCGTCTCTGGGCTTGTAGATCGCCAGTCCTTGCCGGTCGCCCAGTTGGAGTTGGGCGAGGAAAGTGTAGTTAGAACCAGCGGGAGTGAGCTGGCAAGAAACGATTTCGCCATTATTAATGAGGTCTAAAGTAGACTGTTCTAGGTTCAACGGGACCCCTATCGCTATTGCTCCTTGGGTCAACCGGCCTCCAAAACGGTGTGGCCGTTGGCCCTGGGACAGATATGTCCATCGGGGTTGATCGGTAGTCCGCACAAGAAGCAACGGGCGCGACCGGCGGCGCATATCCGTAAGGCTTCATCGGCGACTGTTACGGCTTGAGGTACGCTGATCCAGAAACTCACTGAGGAGGTTTCCTGGGTGGCCTCTTCTTCTTCCCGCTCATAAGCCAGCATCCGAAAAGAGTTGCTGTCTTGGTCGTAGTTCAACATCACCTGGCCCACTTTGAAATCCAGGGAGATCCCCTCCCCGGACCATGCCGGTTCCTTTTCTTGAGTGGGCCGGGCTTTGTCTTCGCTGGAAAGAGACTCCACCGCTTCATGAAGATAGACGCCCAGTTGATAAAGCTGCTCTTTCTCCAGCCAGACAGTGCATCGAGCTTCACCGGACTCCAACACCAAGTTAAAGGTGCGCTGTCCCGGCTCTCCGAAGGTGTTGGGCTCGATGAGAGACAGCGGACCCAAAGTATATTTGACTTCTGGCTGCTCCATGGCGTCTATGATAGCCCCAGGTTACGAGGGCCGCAAGGGAAAACCCGGAAAACCGCCAACGATTTCACAGAAACCGTCATGCGATGATATTTAAATGGAAAGAACGACATCGATGATTGAGATTCGCCCTTGCCGTACCGCGTCCAATCCGTTCTGCAGAGCCTGCGTCAGTTTTGCTGGGTCTTCCACCCGCTCGCCGTATCCGCCAAAGGGTTCCACCAGCTTGGCGTATTCGGGTCCGGGAATATGGACGCCATGCCAGATGTCCGAGTTTGCCGCGTCGCCATTCGGGTAGTAATGCAGGTGGTTGCCGCGCATGGCTTCGTAGTTGCCGTTGTTGAAAATCACGGTCATAAAGGGCAATTTGGCTTCGCAGGCGACGCCGAAACTCTGGGTTACCGGGTTGTAGAGGAAGCCGCCGTCACCCATCAGAGCTACCACCGGTTGATTGGGTCTGGCCAGCTTCGCTCCCAACGCCAAACCCAGCCCTTGGCCCAGACCTCCGCTGGGATGGAGGTAGGCATGGGGATCTTCCCAGTTAACGTGGCGGGTGATTGCGACCCGGTGGGAGGTAGTCTCTTCCGAGTATATGACGTCTTTGGGCATAACCTCGTTCAATGCGGCGCAGAGCCACACCGGGTCTATGGGAGATTTTGTTTTTGCTGCCGCCTGCTCCGCCTGGATGCTTTCGGTTATCTTGTTGTGCTCGGCTTCCCAACGGCTCCGCCGCTCTGCGATCTTGCTGGTATTTCCCGCACCGCTGGACTGCAACGCATCTAACAGCAGCTCCAGGCCGATGGGCAAATCCCCTTCCACGTAGTGGTCCGCCATCAGATTCTGGTAGACCATGTGTCCTTTCAGCGTGGTATCGCCCATCACGACAACAGTGGCATTGCTCGGACCCTGGTAAGGTGGATACCAAGGAGACCGGCTGGCGATAACCAGAACCAAGTCTGCCTCATTCATGTAGGGCCGCGGATTGAACCCCATGTGCATCGGGTGGCTCTTGGGGAAGTTGGAGTATACTGCCGCGCTCTCTACCACCGGGATGGCCAGCATGTCGCAAAGCTTGACTAGGCTAGCGAAGCCCTCAGGCGTCCTTCCGGCCGACTCGGTTATGATCAGGGGATTTTTGCTGTTGGACAGCAACTCGGCAAGGTTGCTGATAGAATCGGGCGTCGGTTGATTCTTTGGTGCTCGCGGTACCTTGCGAATCTTGGCCGGTGGTGTCCAGTCGTGAATCATCGTCTCGATGGGCACATCCAGGTAGGTTGGACCCTGGGGCACTCTTTGAGCCATCTCGCCGGCGCGAACCAACTGCTCATAGAGCGTGTAAGGGCTGGTGGCTTGGCCGCTCCACTTGGTGAAGGTATCGACGAACTTGTTCGGGCCGCCGACCACGCTTAGATTGCGATACCATTGGGCTTGGGGGTCCATTTCTGGATTTTCCCCGTAGCTGTTCGCTTCACCGGAGCAAATCAGCATGGGTACCTCGCCCAATGTGGCACTGTGGATGCCGATGCTGCCCTGCAGCAGACCCACACCTGCATGAAGCAGCACCGCCTGCATCCTGCCGGTCACCCTGGTGTAGCCGAGGGCCATGTCCACGGCCAGGGTTTCATGCCAGCAGTTGATGTATGTTGGGCCGTCGGATTCGTTGATTCGTTGCCGGGCCAGGGCTTCCCATACTGGGGCCCACTCAGAGCCTGGCGAGGCGATGATGTAGTCTATATCCAGATTCCGGAACGCCTCCAGAATCGCTTCTCCACCGTCTTTCGCTTGCGTCAAGGGAACTTCCCTCCTCATCAATTAAATCGTTGTTAGTTTCTCAGGGAACCCGCCGGGAATGCAACCGGCAAGGCTAATATCCAAGGTGCAATCACAGAGCCGGCACTATCTCATCACACAATAGCCGTAGGCTTTCTTCCACATTGGGACCTAATTCGGAGTACATCAACTGCTTGAATCCGTACTCTTCAGCCGTATCTCGGAGCTCAATCATTCGGTCTCGGCAGTGCTCCAGCTCCCCGGCGACGAATACCGCGTCTAACATCGCATCCGTGACCAACGCAGTGAACCGCTCCTCGGTTGCTCCCTGGCGCTCGGCTTCGTCCAAGCGGGCCACGTCTTCCGGCGCCACGCCTAAGGCCAGGATGTCCTCCGGCCCGTAGCCTCGCCGGCTCAGGTTCAACAATCTGCGGCCGGCGGTGGGTCTGGCGAACGCCCGGGCGGCCTCTTTGTCCCTTGATACCGAAAGCTTTATCTCAGCTATCTTGGGATAGCTTGAACTCTTGCCTGCCTTGGTGGCCCCCTCTTCGAATCTACTTAAGACGGCCGGTAAATGTCCCGCCCCGGCAATGGCTTTGAACTCGCCGCCCACGATGAGGCCGTCCATGGATTCCCCGCCCACGGCCAGACCCAAGGGTCCGTTTCCTCCGCAATACAGGTGGATCGGCGTCTTGGGAGTAAAGTTCAGACGGAACGACGCGGTGGGATTGAAGTTGAAGTAGTCGGCCAATGCCGGATAGTCGGCGAAACACACCGCTTCCCCGGCCAGCAGGAGTTTCAGGCTCTGGGCCATCTCCCGTGCCATGGTGAGGGGCTTGGGCGTCTTGACGAAATTCGGAGTGTTCCCGTTCCCTCTGGCGATGCCTATGCTCAACTCATCCCCGTCCATTATTTCGCTGATAGCCGCGACCGAGTCGGCCACGTCCACCGGGTTGCGAAAATATTGGACGGTAACCGCTGTGCCTAGATTGATGGCGATGTTAGAGGCCATGGCGGCCAGGACCACGAAAGCGTTGCGGCTTCGCAGATTGTCGGTAACCCAGAGTTGTTTCACACCGGCGGCTTTGGCCACTTTCCCCAGATCGATAAGCTCGGGAAGCGAAACGTGGGCGTAGGTTGGCAGGTGAAATTGAATGCCCGTTTCAATGGAGGCCATCTATTTTGGTTCCTTATTTAGCGGTTCGGAGAACGAGGATGCCGTCAGGGTTTCCCAAATCAATGCGGGCGGATTCTACCACATCAGCTAGTTCCACTCTCACCCATCGCCATGCCCTCAACGGATTTCACTGGGTCTCGTACTTTTAGCATCACTACCAGCGATCCTGCCATCGCAGCGCCAAGACAGAAGAATCCCACCATCGGGAATCCTCCCAGAGCTAATATGGCTCCCCATATCCAGGCATTCTGTAGGCGTTCAGCGATAATGGGACACTTTTAAGGGGAGAAAAACATGAGAGTGGTGGTGGGTTTGGACTCCTGG
>CATMOE010000058.1:0-22258 GCA_950072105.1 uncultured Dehalococcoidia bacterium | reverse complement strand
AGTCCCTCCGAACGCTTGTCTACAGGTAGAAAGGGTGCCCTATAGTATTGACTTTCATGATAACATGGCGTATGTAGAATCTCTTAACAATAGACTCCCAACGGAAAGCGTCATTTGTATTGATTCTTATTATTTGTATCGGCTGATTAGTGTATAAATCCGGAAACCCTACTCCAACGTAGTTCCTGTAGTTTCTTTCGATTTCGTGGCCGGCTGACCTTGGAATTGAGGGATTGAATGCCCTGGACCGTAATTTGTGGAGGTATGATTTTGGCTTACCCAAGGACCCCGATGTCTATAGCGCTTATTTGGATCCCCTTGATTTTGATTCTTGCGATAGCCGCCGCCTGTGGCGGCTCCGCTCCTGAGCCGATAGTGGTGGAAAAGGAAGTAGTCAAGGAAATAATCAAAGAGGTCGTGGTACAAAAAGAGGTCATCAAGGAAGTTCCCGTAGAGGTTGTGGTACAAAAAGAGGTTATCAAGGAAGTAGTCAAAGAAGTTGTGGTAGTGGCCACGCCAACGGCGATGGCTCCCGCAATGGCAATGGAGCCTGTGGGCGCCCTCAACGTCGGCCAGTCGTCGCTGGGCACTTTCATCTACCACCCGTCCATCGCCGGGAACCCGGCGATCTACGTGGTTAGTACCACCATGGGAGAGGCCCTGGTCCGCTTCGACAAGAATCGGAAAGCGGCTCCCATGCTGGCCGAGTCCTGGAGCATCGGTGAAGACACGCTTACTTGGACTTTTAACATTCGGCCAGGGGTACAGTTCCACAAAGGCTACGGTGAGTTGACTGCGGACGACATAATTTACTCCTACCAGCAATGGGGAAGTGAATCGTCCGTCCACGCCAGGGCATCCTTCATCGCCGACTTCTGGACAAATCCCGAAGGCAGCGTCGAGTCACCTGATACCCATACCGTTGTGGTGAAAACCGCCAAACCCTGGATCAGCACACGCGCCCTTGAGTTCATGCGCCACGTGGGCGGAACCAGCGGTAACGTGGTGAGTAAGAAGCAGAGCGAAGAGTTAGGTATCGAAAAAACTAGCCGGGACACGGCCATGACTGGCTCATGGGAATTGGTGGAGACCAAGACCGGTGAGTTCTGGAAGATGAAGGCGGTACAAAACCATTGGCGCAAAACCCCGGCATTCGCCGAGATGACCTTGTGGGAGATTCCGGAGGAGTCGGCCCGCTTGGCCGGGTTCCAGACCGGACAGCTTGACACCTTCATTATGTCGTTCGACAACATTCCTCAGGTGGAGAAGGTGGAAGGCGCATTGCTAAACTCCGTGGGCCTTATCAGCCAAGCGGGGATGAATGTCTACGGCCAGCTTTACACTGGCATTGGCGACCCAGATCAGAAAGGCGACTTCGATGGTGACCGGGCCTGGGTGTCGGCCAACGCTGATGTAAATTCCCCCGAGTGGGCCAATGCCCGGAAGGTTCGTGAGGCCATGACTATCGCGATCGACCGGCAGACCCTGGTCGACACGCTGCTGGCTGGGTTCGGCGCCCCCCTATGCATTCGCGATTGGGGCGGCTATGAACACTTGGTACCGGCTGACTGGACCTGTGACTACGACCCGGAAAGAGCCAAGCAGTTGCTGGCTGAAGCCGGATACCCCGACGGTTTCACTATCGACCTGACGACGGCCATTCGAGGCGTTGCCGCCGAGGTGGAAGCTTGTGAGGCCATCGCCGCCATGTGGGGCGAAGTTGGGATCGACGTCAAACTCCAGAGGATCCCATACCAGACCTTACGGCCTCAGTTGGTTGGCCGCACTTGGCCCGGCGCGACCTGCCACGCTATCTCAATACGTTTGGAGCCGATGCTGGGCTTGAACAACTATCTGGATAAATCGACCTTTAACTATGGCACATTCCACCCCTACCTGAACGAGAACATAGGCGGTGTGATGGGTGAGTTGGATGACGCCGCGCGGATGGAAAAGACGCTAGAGATGTACGACTGGATGGCCCACGAGCAAAAGCTTGGGTTCGGTCTCTACACTATCGAGGGTGTAGTACCGGTGGGTCCCAGGATTCAGCCTTGGGAGTACACCAGCTTCAGCGACATCCGGCTTCCCAACGGCTACGAGAACATCGTTCCTCGTTAATGGTAAGTTAGTAGATCGAATCTCCCGCTAGAGCGGAGCAGCGAAACTAATCCGGACCGGGCAGTCAAGCCCGGTCCGGATTCAACTATTTTATTGGTAATTTTAAAGTAAAGACCGGAGACAACTATTGTCCCTGGAGGCTGATTCAGTGTTGGAAGTAAACCGGAGTGGTATCTAAATCCGGGCCTCTGCCATCGACAGAGGTCGTCATGGAGTGGCTGCGGCCGTTGATCGGATTGACGGTACGTACACTTATGGGCGTGCTTATCGGGGGAACCTTTGGTTTCCTTGGTGTCGGGATCGGATGGGGATCTTTCGTGTTTTTCGGCGCCCGCTCCGGCGACACCTTACTGCTTTTCTTCATAGGGGGTGCGTCGGTGGGCGTCGCCGGAGGCGTGTTCCTAGCATGGCTGAACCTTGATGGAAATTCGGCGGGTCGGCTCATCGTCATGGGCTCATTGCTGCTGCTGGCGGCGGCCGGCGGCTCTTGGGGAGGGTACCAATTCGGTTCGGCGCAAGATGTGCCCTGCTGCGCTACGGCGGATGTGACCCCCATAACATACATCGTGATTGGAGCTATCGTGGCTACCAGTGTCGCAGCGTTGCTACTAAACCTAAGCCATCGAGCGCTGCTTTTATTTCGACGATAATCCAGGAGTCGGCGGCCTGTACCGGCGAGAATCGGTTGGTAATTGGGAACGGACCCGGAGAGTAGATTATGCAACGTTTTCTAGTTCGCAGGTTCTTCATATCCATAATCACCCTATTGGTGGTTTCCGTGGTGATCTTCGCCATGAGCCGTGCGTCCGGAGATCCCAGGCACATCTTCCTGGATGATTATTCCACTCAGGAGGACTGGGACCGGCTGACCGTTTCGTTAGGCTTGGATAAGCCCTATTATCAGCAATACGGGATATTCCTTAGTGACGCCATGCAGGGAAACTTCGGAATATCCATCAAAGAGAAGCGCCCGGTTGTAGAAATCATTGGGGAACGAGTGGCGGCTACAATACAGTTGGGAGGGGCGGCCTTTTTGTTTTCGATATCATTGGGGTTACCTTTGGGGGTACTCTCCGCCGTGAAGCGTGGCTCTCTTATGGACGGATTTGGGAAGATGATTGCATTGGTCGGCCAGTCAGCTCCCAACTTTTGGCTGGGCATAATGTTGATGTTCTTTTTCGCGGTTAATCTGGGCTGGCTACCTCCCTACGGGCGGCAGGAGAAGTTGAGCATCATCCTCCCTGCCATCACTCTGGGCTGGTATTACGTGGCCGCTAATCTGCGTCTGATCCGCTCGGCCATGCTGGACGCCTTGGACTCTGAATACATCAAACTGGCCCGGGCCAAAGGAGTAAAACCCGCCGTCGTTATCTGGAAACACGCCCTGCGCAACGCCCTGGTGCCGGCGCTTACCTTTGCCGGTGTAACCCTGGGCGCTCTGGTCACCGGGTCACTGGTTGTGGAAACGGTGTTCGCCTGGCCTGGTTTGGGACAATTGGCGGTTCAGGCTCTGTTCGCCGCCGACTATCCGCTCCTGCAGGGCGTGGTCATGGTGTTTACGATGCTGTACGTCCTGGCGGCGCTGATCGTTGACGTTCTTTACGCCTACATCGATCCCAGGGTTCGTTACGCCTAGAATACCCGCCCCGATTCAAGAACCGTTGGCATTGGTAGTCAGTAAAGGAAGAAGCAGAGATGGCTGAACAAACTGCCGGTAGCGTCGTTTTCGCCCCAGAAGCACCTCGGGTAAAGGTTGCCCGTTGGCTGAGACGATTTCGAAGGATGCCCATAATACCCTCTATTATGCTGGGTGTTTTTATTTTTGTGGGGATAGCGGCGCCCTGGATATCGCCCCATGATCCCTTGAAAAGTGACCTGAGAGACAGGAACACGCCGCCGATGTGGGCGAGTTCCGAAACATCGCTTAAGACAGTTGTACAGCGGTTGTCGATCAACGAGAGGAGTTTCCAAATCACCCTGCAGAAAGCCTCATTGGACGACCCCGGAGTCAAGATCGGGGACGAGATTGAGGTAGTCACCAAAATCGGCGGCACCACCAAATACATTCTTGGCACCGACCACCTGGGTCGCGACGTGTTGAGCCGGGTTATCCACGGAGCCCGTGTCTCCCTGATAGTGGTAACTTTGGTCATCTTGGTGGGCATCACCATCGGGGTGACCGTTGGGATGCTGGCGGGTTGGTACGGAGGCTGGGTCGATGAGGTCTGCATGCGCCTGGTAGACATCAAGCTGGCGATACCGACGATCTTGCTGGCGCTGGTGATGGTCCTGGCTTTGGGACAGTCCTTTGTTCTGATCGTGGCCGTTCTCGCTCTCACCATATGGCCCCGAATCGCAAGGAACGTAAGGGGAGAAGTGCTGAGTCTGAAGACCGCTGATTACGTGGGCCTGGCCAAAGTTGCCGGTGCGTCCACCCCGCGCATCCTGATCGTGCACATCTTCCCCGGCCTCATCAATACTCTGATCGTGCTGACCACACTGGAGATCGGCATAGTCATTCTGCTGGAGGCCACGCTCAGCTTCTTGGGAGCGGGAGTCCCGCCGCCGACCCCTGCCTGGGGTTCCATGGTGGCTGACGGGCGAGATAGGCTGGCGGGCGCATGGTGGATCTCCACCCTTCCCGGCCTGGCGATAGTAGCTGTTGTGATGGCCGCAAATGTATTTGGAGATTGGCTTCGTGACACTCTGGACCCGCGGCTGCGGCAATTGGGGTAGAGAGTTGTCTGATTAGCTAGTGGCTGCGGTTACGATGGCCGCAGGTTTGAACAGGGAGAAAATTAAGCAGAGGCAAATTCGTCTCTGCTTTTTTGTTGGCCCGGCGGGGGGGTACACTGGGAATCGTGGCCCTCGTCTAGGTCTGGGGTAGTGGACTCACCCAGGCGAACTCTCCCTCAAAACAGCGCTATTGGATTAACCGGGGAGCCGGTTCCTCCTACGACACGAAGCGGATTCACGGTGAGCATGAACTCGTAACGGCCCTCCTCGGCGCAGGCCTCAGCTAGTGGTTGCAGCAGCGCGTTGTCCAACAGCCCGATGCCGTAGGCGAAGATTGAGCCGTGCACCGACCAGGGAATGTCGTATCCATTGGGCTCGAAATCCATCATGTCCCAGACCAGCAGGGAGCAGTCCGACTCCCGGATGAACTTGAGGCATGAAGCGTGCAGGCCCGCTCGTTGGCGGGGCTGGCCGGGCGCTGGAGGAGACCCCCACTGTGGATTGACCTCGTTCCAAGCGTCCCGGCCGCCATAGACGATTAACGCGTCACCCGGCTCCATGGTGATCCCTTGAGACTTGGCGACGTCCTCCAGGTCCCATCCGTGGATGGGCTCGTCCAATTTAACGAAGGGCTGCCCCCGGAACTTGGGAACGTCCAAAAGCACTCCCCGGGTAATGATTCCTTCCTTCCAGTGCTCCACCGACCCCCAAGTTGCACCGTCAAAGGTTATGACGTCGTCGGGGTTGCGTCCGTTCCACATCCCGTTGTGGTCCCAGACGTGGCACAGAGCATCCAAGTGGGTGGTCGCTTGGCCGTGATAGGAGATGCCGTAGAAATCGGTGGCGGAGCCGCCCGTGTCTTTGGCGCCGCGCTTCATGAAGTGGATGGCCGGGGTAGGATTGTTTGGCGCCGGGGTTTTCGGGAACTCGCGGCTCAACGACACGGCGCGGCCGGATTTGACCAACCGGGCAGCGGCGGCGCGTTTTTCCGGAGTGATCATATTGACCGCTCCAACCTGGTCGTCGTCGCCCCAACGCCCCCAATTCCGGTCCTTTTCCAGATAAGCCAGAACCTCTTCTTTCGTTGGTATTCTCCGTTCCATTATCGCTACTCCTGACAGTCAGATTGCTACTTTCTACAGATTGCCATCGGGATTCAGGCCTAGCAAGAACCGGCCCGCGGTTTCCAAGTGGACGGGACGCCCTTGGGCATGTTGGGTTATGACGTGGATGTCCTGGAAATAACGGTGGATCGCATTAGGCGTGAAGATCGCGTCCGATCCACTAAGGTTATAGGATATATCTACGGTCTGGGCCGCGCTTCGAATTGCGTACGTGCTGGCAAGGCGTAACTGGATGCGCTCCTCCGGCGTCAGTGCGCCATTCTTGCATGAGCCTTCCCAAACTGCGGAGGCGCATTCTTGGAGATACGCCCGGGCTGAGCGCCAGATGGCTTCCGCTTCTCCGATGAGCCGGTGGGTAGTGGAGAGATCTTGCACCAACGTGTTGGCTCGGACCGGCGTCTTGTTTGCGGCTAGGTCAATCACCGTGCCCAAGCTGGCGCGGGCGATGCCCAGAGCCACGGTGGCGAAGCCTGAGCCGAATAGCAGCCCTCTAGGAATAACGTAGACGGGGCTATCTGACCGCACGGGGTCAGTTTGGGCATACGTTCGGGTCTCGGGAACAAAGATGTCATTCAACTCGAAGCTAAAACTTGCGGTGCCTCGCATCCCGTTGACATGCCATTGGTCTACGAAAGTCACTTCATTTTTCGGCAGAAGCATCAAGCGGAAGTTTTCCCTGCCGGTGGGAGCGGTTTGTCCTTGGCTCCAAACGGGAACCAGGGCTGCGATCCAGGTGGCGTGGTCGAAGCCGCTACTGAAGTTCCACAGTCCGCTCAGCCTGTATCCGCCGTCCACGGTAACGGCCTTGGCGGATCTGGTAGGGGGGCCGTTGGTTACAACGGCTCGTCTTTCATCCCAAATCTCATGAGCGATCTGCTCTGGCATCCGCATCACATCGGTGGCGAACACATTGTTCTGGTTGATTGCCCAAGCGGTGCTGCCATCAACGGCGGCGAATATCTCAAGTATCTTGCGGAATGTCGGATGGTCCAGTTCCGCTCCACCCATCGAACGAGGAATGAGGAGGCGGAAGAAACCCTTGTCGGCAATCTCGTTAGCGAGTTCGGTGGGTAGTTGGCGTTCAGCTTCTATAATGTCGACTTTAGGCGCCACGCGGGAGGCCAATTCGCGGGCGGTATCAAGATAATATTCGGTGTCGTGTGGTGCTGTTGGCATGTTCCGTCCTATTCTTTTGATTCGGCGCCATCATGCATATAACCGTGAGAACGAAGCGCCGTGATTTGGCGGCAGCTTTACTATGTTTAGACAGCCGCCGCCAGTATTGTCTAGCCAGTTGGACGCTCGTTCTGTGGAGCAATGGCGTCCCGTTCACTCCATCAGAATGAAATACTTTTTGACCCATTGCATCTTACATCCGTAGGGGCCATGGGGAAAAGTACTCTCCGGTAGGAGGTCCGGGATCGCGAGATGGGGCATCAGCGTCGTACCCACTGCCACGATTTCCATGGGGTTGCCGGGGCATCGGAACAGCAGTAGCCGTAAAGATCTGTTCGACGTATCCTAGTCTATCGAGACATGATGTAGCTAGATCACCATTGACATCAGGCGGCTATAGTATTAGATTCGAGCAAAATTCAGAGATGTGGAGACGTTATGGTTACTGCTATCAGCGATGAGATGTTTAGCGGTGAGGCCATCGCCGACCCTTACTCCTACTACGGTCGGATCAGGGACGAAGACCCTGTCCATTGGAATGAGAAGTACGAGCTCTGGGTAATCACCCGACACGATGACTTGGTCTGGATGACCAGGCATCACGAGTTGTTTTCCTCAGAGTTCTGGTCTAGGGACAAAAGATCGCCCTATCCGGCGATCGACGAATCTGACCTCGGCTTATACCAATTCATGAGGGAGTTCTTCATGAAGTGGTTCATCCAGCAGGATAGGCCGGTGCACACGGATCAACGAAAGGTGGTGCACAAGTGGTTTAACCCAGCCTCCATGGAAACGTGGCGCCCGATGGTCCAGAAAGTGGTCAAAGATATGCTTGATGAGGCCGATCAGAACGGGCGGATGGATGTCATGAAGGACTTTGCCACTCCGCTGCCCCTCTTTGTCATCGCACAGATGATGGGGATGCCTTTTGAGGACCGGAAATTCATCCGCTCCATGGCCGAGAAGCTTCTTTTCATCGGAAGGGGGGAGGCGGACCGGATGCAGCCCCTAACCGATGGAATCAAAGAGCTGATGGAATACTTGTCTCCCTTGGTGGCCCAGAAGGTGGCCCTACCGGTCGACGAGAATGACCTTCTCTCGGTGTTGGCCAGCGGTGAGAAAACTGGCGCCCTAACCAGGGACGAGGTGATAGCCGACGCCATCCTGCTTCTTCTGGCCGGACACGAGACTACGATCAATCTTATCTGCAACGGCACCCTGGCCTTTACGCAGCATCCAGACCAGTGGAAGCTGTTGAAAGACGCGCCGTTCCAGGACCCTGATACCATTGTAAGGGCCACGGAGGAGTGTTTGCGCTACGATCCGCCGGTGAAGTCGATCCAGCGCATCGCGTCGGAAGACGTGGAGTTGGGCGGGAAGTTGTTAAAAGAGGGAGACCGCATCCGGTGGTTCATGTCCAGCGCCAACCGCGACCCGGCCAAGCACGAGAATCCCGACACATTCGATATCAGCCGTTGGCCCAACACCCACGTGGCCTTCGGGTCCGGTATCCACCACTGCCTTGGCGCGACGCTGGCGAGAATGGAGGCCCAAGAAGCCTTCAAGGCCCTAGCCGAGAGGTACGACTCCATAAGCCTGGAAACCGATGATTACGAGTATCAGCCCAGCGTCACCTTCCGCTCCTTGAAGAGCCTGCCGGTTTCGCTGAAATAGAGAGTAGCAATGCCACGAAAGCTTAGAGTTTCCGTTGACCTCGACATCTGTGTAGGAAACGCCATGTGCGAAACCTACGCGCCCAAGGTGTTTGTTCTCAACGACGACCGGCAGTCCACCGTAGCGGACCCAAACGCTGACACGGAAGAGAACATTATGGAGGCGGCGCAAGACTGTCCGGTTAGCGCCATAACCGTGATTGACGACGAGACCGGGGAGACTCTTTTCCCTTAGGTTTCTGTCGGCGCTAGTGTTCTGCTCACGCAACAGGAGCGGTTCAGAGTGGGCGGTGGCCGGCTTTGACGAATCGAGTGGGCATAGGACGTGAATCTATGCTCACGTGGCCAGTGTGACCGGCTCCCGCTGCCTCAGCAGAACTATCCCCATGACTACTATCCATCCATAGGCGGCGAGCATTCCAACGATCATGACCCCGCTGGCCAGGACAACCACCGGTTCCGGAGCGACGATCCATCCCACGATGATGGGCAGAGTCAGGAGACTGAAACCACCCGCGGCGACGGCTCCGAACATACCGAACCACCCGACCCACTTGGGCGCCACTGATGTCCGAAAGATGGCGAGAGAAAAGAGCCCGATTCCGATGCTGAAGAAGAGTTCGTGGGCGATAAGATCCAGAAACAATCCTGTTTGGTACAGGGTGCTGGCCAGAACCTCCAGGGCGGGCCTGGTGGCTTCACTTGCCGCCACGTAGCGAGACCCCAGTTCATAAGCAAACGCCCTAAACATGATATTGGCGGCGATAAAAAAGAGACTCCCCAAAACCAACGCTAGTACCCCAACCCACAGCATTGCGCCCCACCGGCGAAGCACTTGGTAAAACCCCAGGGCGACGGGCAACCCTACGACGTGGCTGATGACTGCCAGCCAGTTGGCGACTAAGTAGGCCGTTGGGTCGGCGTTTACTTGTAAAAGGTACGGTCCCATGTCGCCGGGGTCCCAGGGTGTGGCGACCGCGGAGACAACCAGCCATGCGACCCATGTGACGCCATATAGGATGGCGCACACCCCGCTGAGCTTCACGAGGTTTGTTCCAGTTTCATCCATAAATCGGCCGATACCCGTTGCCTTAGCCGAGGGTTGCCTATGGATCGATCAAGGTCAGTTGATCTAGGATTTGGAAGCGTTCGGTCCGGCAGTCCGGGCGAACCCTTCTACTCTATGGATTCCCGGAGACATTTGAAGAAGTTGTCCATGATCATCCTGCCTACGCTCTCCATCAGGCGTTGACCTACGCGGGCGACCGGACCGCCGATCTGAGCGTCGCTGTCCACGCCGATGGTGGTTAGGCCTTCTTGCTCGTCCAGGGTAATGGTGGCCTCACCATTCACGAAACCCATGTTTCCGCTACCCTCGATCACTAGCCGGAACGACCGGTTAGGGTCCTTGTCGAGCATGGATATCTTGGCGTTGTAGGTTCCCTTTACCGGGCCAACGCCCACCGTCATCGTTGCCGTGTAATCGTCCTGTCCAACCGGCTCCAATCCGTCACAACCGGGGATGCAGCCGGACAAGGACACGGGGTCGGTCAAGGCATTCCACACTTTCTCGGCGGTGGCGGCAACCTCATAACTTCCGGTGAGTTTCATAAATCTCCTGTCTGGAAATGGCTAAAATCTTTCGTCGGCCAGGGTGAGCAGATTGAGCAGGGTCTGTGCGCCGTTGGCGCAGTCCTCAGGGGTGGTGAATTCCTCGGGCGAGTGGCTGATGCCGTTGACGCTGGGCACGAAAATCATCGCCATTTCGGCGATCTGGGCAAGAGCCTGGGCGTCGTGGCCGGCGCCGCTGGGCAGCCGCTGTGACTCCAAGCTTGACCGGCCGGCAGCTTCTTCCACCATCGCTTGCATCGAATCGGCTATGGGGACCGCCGATGTGAATCTTTGGCGATGGATCTGCATCGTTACTCCTTCGTCCGACGACACCCGTTCCACAGCGCGGCGTAGCTCGGTTTCGGCGGCGGAAAGAGCATCCATTGACACGTCCCGGAACTCCACGCTGATGCGGGCTTTGCCGGGGATGACGTTGGCGGCGTTGGGATGAGCTTCTATCGCCCCGGTAGTGGCCACCCGGCATATTTCATCTTCAGCCGCCATGCGCTGGACCGCCAACACCAGGCGGGAGGCGCTTACAAGAGCGTCGTGCCGGTCCGCCATTGGTGTGGTGCCGGCGTGGTTGGCCATCCCGTCGATCTCCACTTCAAACAGGGCCCGGCCGGTAATGCCGGTCACAACGCCGATGGGGGTGCCGGTCTGATATAGGGTGGGGCCTTGCTCGATGTGGAGTTCGAAGAAGGCGGCTAGCTCTCCCGCCGCCCGTTGGGCTTCGTCAACGCGGGAAAGGTCTCCCCCGATGTCGGACATCCTGCTGGCCAAGGTGACTCCTTCATCGTCGACGGCGGCAAGGTCTTCCGGCAGCAATAGCCCCGACATGGCTCGGCTGCCGAGCAGCCAACGGTGAAAGCGGGTGCCCTCTTCGTTGGTGAAGACCATCACCTCCACCGGGTGCCGTAGTGTTAGGTGATTGTCGGCCAAAGTCTGCGCGCACTCCAGGGCGGCCATTACTCCCAAGGCGCCGTCGTACTTGCCTCCGCTGGGGACGGTGTCGGCGTGAGACCCCATGCCGATGGCGGGCAATCCGGCCACGGACCCTTCTTTCCGGGCGATGATGTTGCCCCCGGCGTCGATGCGGATATCCAATCCGGCCTGGCTCATCAATGACATGATGTAACGGCGGCCGGCTACGTCGTCCGGAGAAAACGCGATACGCTGCATACCCTGGGGCGAGTCGCCGAACCGGCCCAACTCTTGCAGGGTGCGGTTTAACCGGGCGCCATCGACGGTAGGTTGAGTCATATCGTTAGGTCCTTTCAATCAGCCTGGAGAGTTACTAGCCCCTAGGCCCTGATTTCCTGCTTTTGACCGCTCCAGCCTTATGGCCCGCTCCACCAGTCTCCGGTCTAATCCTCTTTGGGCCGCTAGGTCGATGTCGCGGAGGGAGGCTGAGTCTCTTCCCAACAGGGCGTTGGCAACCCCACGCACAGCGTACACCCCACCAATCCACGGTACAATAAGGATAGCCTCGTCGAAGTCTTCCCTGGGCCGGCGATACTGTTCCCAGCCGTCGTAGGCCAGGCCCCATCGGCGGTAGGCTGTAATGTCTTCCGTGATCAATCCCACCGCTTGGTCAAGGTCCTGAACGGCCTGTTGGTAGCGTCCCGATCGGTGGTAGGCATATCCCCTATTGGTGTAGGCCGGCCCCGCCAATGGATCCAGGGAGATGGCGGTGTTTAGGTGTTGTATAGCCTGCTGGATCTTTCCCAGATTGAGGGCGATGTAAGCCCGGTTATTGTGAGATTGGGCGTGTTCGGGGTCCAGCAGGATGGCTTCATCCAGGTCGCGGGCCGCTGGTTGGAACTGGCCCAACTGAGCGTAAGCCGCGCCACGGCTGGCGAGGCTGGGAGCATTGCCCGGGTCAAGCCGGAGGGCATGATTCAGGGTTGTGAGGGCCCGTTGGAGTTGAGCCATGCCCCGATAGGCTTCGCCCAAGCGATGATAGGGCGGGGCGAACTGACTATCGGCCTGGGTGGCGTCCTCCCAGTCCTGTATGGCCAGCCGGGGTCGGCCCAGCTCGGCGTAAACGTTACCCCGGCCGTAATAGGCTCTGGAGGAATCGGGATCACGCCTGATTGCCTCCCCGTAATTCTCGATGGCTTGGGGTATTTGCTTCAGCGCGGCGTGGGCTTCGCCTCTGCCGAGGTAACCCTCCGCCACATCTGGGTCTAGCAGGATTGCTCGTTTGAAATCTTCGATGGCTCGAAGAGGCTGGCCCAACCGGTTATACACGAACCCTCTGGAATAGTATGCCTGCACAAATTTCGGGTCCAACCGAATGGCTTCGTCGAAATCCACGACGGATCGCTGAAGGTTGCCCTGAGCGGCATGAATCGAGCCGCTGTCTTGAAAAGGGCGGCCGGCGGCCGGGTCCCGGTTGACCGGCTGGTCCAGGGAAATAATCGCCTGCTGCCGTTCCGGAACTTTTCCGGTCTGACAACCGGCGAGGATAAGGGCGCAGGCCGGAAGCAGAACCAATGTAAATAACCAAGTATGCTTCACACGGATTCGCCAATATTCCGATTTAACGGTGATGGCATGCCAAAGCCCCAACTAACGCAGGGCTCTAATCCGCTGAATCGTATCTGCGAGAAGGGCTTGATCATAGCCAAGCCCTACGGCTTGTTCCAGGTCTTGCTGGGCGGCGGCGTCATTGCCAGTATGGGCGTTTTCCGCGGCGCGTAGCGCATAAGCCTCTCTGTAGTTCCCGTCAAGACGGATCGCTTCCGTCAAGTCGTCCAAGGCCCGTTGACGTTGGTTCAAGTTGCCGTAAAACTTGCCCCGGTCGACATATATTGCGGCGAAGGTGGGACTGAGGCGGATCGACTCGGCGTAGTCTCCCAAGGCCAGGTCTACTTGGCCCAGTTTGGCGTAGATATTAGCCCTTCGGTGGTAGTAATCCGAGAAAGTTGGCGTGATCCGTATCGCTTGGCTGTAGTCCTCGATGGCCTTGTCAGTCTCCCCTAGATCGTTATGGAGATTAGCACGAGTGAGATACATTTTGGCGTCCTCAGGGTTGAGCAGCAGAGCCTGGCCGTAATCCTGCAGGGCCATCTGATATTCGCCCAGATCGGCGCGAGCGCCACCACGGTTGGCATAAGCTTCGACAGACTGGGGGTTCAGCTCCAGGACCTTGCCGTATTCGGCGATAGCTTCGTTCAGCTTCCCTTGCCCCTGCAATTCCACCGCAGCTTTGTAGGTCTTTTCCTCCGCGGTCAGACTGACGCACGCCGTTAGCGCTACCATGGCGAGCAACATAAGCGCCGTCAATAGCAATAGGCCCTTCACATCCACACCTCTTAAACCAGCACTTTGAACCCGTAGCTTGGACTGTTCAAATCTCCCTCACGAAACCGGGACATGCGCAGGGGAGAGATGTCTATGGTGGTGGCCCGGCCGTCCAGCATCAGTTCGGCCATCAGCACACCCACCATGGGAGATAGTTTGAACCCGTGGCCGCTGAACCCAGTGCAGATGTACAGGCCATCGATTCCGTCTACCCGGTCAATGATGGGATGAGAGTCCGGAGTGGACGTGTACAGTCCGGCATAGCCGGTGCTGAATTCGGCTTCTTCCATGACTGGAATCCGGCGAACCAGCCGGCTCCACACTTCTTGAATGAAGCTCTGGCTGGGCCTGGCGGCGTATATCTCCGGATCATCCACCACTTGCTCAATGTTGCCGTTGCCCACCAGAGTTAGGTCTGCGCCTTCCGGGCGGAAGTAGATCAGGTTGGCAATATCCGCACCGCCGGGATGGTAGGGAAGCTTGTCTACTGGGCGTTTAAGGTGTATCACCTCGTGCCGGGTGGCCTCCAGTGGCAGGTCTATTCCGTGCTGAAGTAGGAAGCGCCGGCTCCAGGGACCGGTGGCCACTACGGCCATGGGTGTTTCGATGCGCTCTCCGGCGGTGATCACCGCGGTTACTTTCCCAGAAGAAATCTCCACAGTGGTGGCTGGAGACTGTAGCCTTATTTGGGCGCCCAACTCACGGGCCCGGGAGGCATAGGCGGCGGCGACGCCTGAAGGATCAGCGTGTCCCGACATGGGTTCATAGGCGATGGCGGCGCAATCTTCTAAGTTGAAGGCGGGGGCGATCTCGGCGGCGTCCTCCCGGCTGATGACGCTGGATTTAATGCCAACCCGCTGATGCATGGCCACATTGGCGTGGAAGGCGTCCACGTCATCGTTGCCGGAGAAGATCAGGTACCCGGTTTCCACGAAGGCAGCCTGGTTCTCTACGCTGCCGCCGATAACCTGATCGAAGTTGCGGAATATCTCCAGGCTTTGCCAGGCCATCCGGGCGTGGACTTCGTTGGAGTAGTGCATCCGCACGGCCCCGGAAGAGCGGCCGGTGGAACCGGAGCCCAGCGACTCACGCTCCAACAATATCGAGTTGGTCAATCCGCGGGCGGCCAGGTTGAACAGTATGCTGCAACCCATCACCCCGCCGCCGATAATTACGGCTTCGGTTGTTGTAGTCATATGGTCAGTTTATCCAATTTCGATTTTCCACCCCGTAAAGGTTCCGAAGCAGGGACAGCGGCGATTCTTCTCGGCATTTCCGAGGATAGTTTCACAATTATATGTCTTTCACAGGTCGACGAGTATAGATATCTAGGCCGGGTTTTTATTCCAAATACCTGTCTTGCCGTCGCCACTGCCAGGTATATAATGGGCGCGAAGTTCCTTAAAACCAAGAGAATCTTGGCACAGATTCTGAGTTTACGGAGGCAAGTAGATGGGCGCGACAGATACAATCGCCAAGTGGATCGTCAACACAACGTACGAGGACATACCGCCCGACGCTATCCGGGTGGCCAATGAGTCATGCTTCGACGTCATTGGGGTTATCCTGGCGGGTTCAGCCCAGCCGGTGGGTGACATCATCAAGAAATATGTCGCCGATCAAGGGGCGGCGCCTCAAGCTACGGTGCTTTCGTCGGGATCTCAAAGCTCCGTAGCCAACGCGGCCTTGGCCAACGGGACCATGGGCCATGCCCTGGACTACGACGATTTTGGCGGATTCGGCCATCCCACTGTCGCTATTTTCCCCGCTCTACTGGCGATCGGAGAGCACTCGGGAGCTACCGGACGAGATCTGCTGGAAGCCTATGTGATCGGGTGCGAGGTTGGGCTGGCGCTGCAACATGCCACCAAATACAAGCAGATGGACAAGGGGTTCCACAGTACCGCGGTCATCGGCCGGTTGGCCTGCACCGCCGCCTGCGCCAAGCTGATGAAGCTAGACCATGGACAGACCGTCATGGCGCTGGGCATGGCTGGGTCCATGGCCAGCGGGTTGATCCACAACTTCGGCACCATGACCAAGCCGTTGCACGCCGGCCTGACCTGCCGGGATGGCGTGACCGCGGCCCAACTCGCTCAGCGGGGATTGACTGCCGGAGAGCAGATCATTGAGCATCCCTTCGGTTTCGCTACCACCGTTCTGGGAGAGGGCATCTACGACTTGGATGAGATGGCGGAAAACCTGGGTAAGCCTTACCGGGTTCAGGACGCTTTGATGATTAAGAAGTATCCCTGCTGCGGTGGCAATCACGCCATGTTGGATAGCCTGTTCAGCCTGATGCGAGACAACGATTTCACCTACGAAGACGTGGCCTCGGCCGAGGTCGACCAGTCGTATTACTCGGTGGTGATGCTTTACCAGGACCCTGACGACGAACTTAAGGGGAAATTCAGCGCCAAGTTTAACGTCGCGGCGGCCCTGGTGGACGGGGAAATTGCTGTGGACACTTTCACTCAAGAAAAAATAGCCGACCCCACCATCAACGAAACCATGGGCAAAGTGCGGACCAGGGTCATGGCCAAATCCGAGGAGATGCTGACCAGGTCCGATGACGGACATAAGATCAAGATCACGTTGAAAGATGGCCGGGTGTTCGAGCACGTTACTGCCAGGGCCGACATCCTGGGCAGCCAGAAAAACCCGTGGGGCTTTGAAAACATCAAAGCTAAGTTCCAGGAGAATGTGGCGTTGGTGCTATCTCAAGAAGGCGTGGAAGACGCGGTCAACGCCTGGTCGGATATCCTACAGGTGACCGATGTGTCCGGCACTGTTGCGAGAACACTGAGTTAACAGCCGGGCTGGAGACGGGTAAAGGACGTAGAAGAACGAACTATGGGTTGACGCAGGATGGACCTTGCCCATACAATCCGCTCTCAAGTTATGAGCCCGTGGGACAATCCGGGCGGCAAATTGCGGCTAGGAGCCACGTCGATACGTACATTGGGCAGAAACTGCCCGGCAAAATTTACTAAAAGGCCGTCACCGGCGGCGTAGAAAGAGATAACCCATGGCTCAACAAGGTCCGAATCCAATCGATGCTTACGAAGCTGCGATTCAACTGATGCTGCCTAAGTTGGCTAGCATCAAGGCTGATCAATTGAGTTCGTCTACTCCCTGTAGCGAATGGAACGTTCAGTCGTTGATCAACCATAACCTCAGGGTCGCGGTGTTCGCCAACAGCGTATTGAACGGGGCCCCGGGGATCCTGGTGAGATGTTCTCGGTGGCGGATCCGATACCGACCGAAGGCGCGGAGGCCGTTTTCCGGGCCAATACCGCCGCAGTGCTGGCCACCGCCAAGTCCATGGATATGTCATCCACGGTGGAGACGCCCTTCGGTCCGATGCCCGCGGGCGGTTTCCTCATGATTCCCATGGGAGACATTGTTATCCACAATTGGGACCTGTCCACGGCAACAGGCCAGAATACCGACATGGACTCCGCCTTGGCGGAAGCGTGTTATGGGTTCTTGTCCCAGGCTATAGAAGGGGCCCGGCAGGGCGGCTTCTTTGGATCGGAGATACAAGTGCCGATCACTGCCAGCATTCAGGACAAGCTACTGGGCATGTCCGGACGCACGCCGTAAGGCAATTACAGGCAAGATTCCACTTACCGGAAGAATGGGCACAATAAGAGAAGGCGGGAGGCCTTTAACCTCCCGCCTTTTTGTTACCGCTCTTTTGAGGGAACTCACCCGGCGATCTAGGAATCCAAGCGTATCGAGTCGCCAACCTTGAAGGAGCCGCCGTTGATTACCATGGCGAGCATTCCTCGGCGGTGATTTATTTTGTCCAGTAGCCCCGGTTGAAGGGCGTTCATCTTGCCGCAAGGCTCGCACTCGCCGACGATCTCCATGGTTATCGTGTCGCCGATAAAGAACACTTGGCCGGGCTGCGTCTGGGACATATCTACGCCGGTGGTCGTAATGTTCTCTTTGATCTGACCCGGCTCCAACTCAAATTCGTCCAGAGTTTCTTTGTCCATCAACAGCACCTGGCGCATATTCCCTTTCGCACAGCTACGGTCGCCTTCCAACCCCATTCCGGAGATTGCGTTGGCTTCTTGCACTGAGTTTGAGGGTGTGCCCTTGACCCTGGCGATGTGGATGTTGACGATGCTACCCTGTTGCATCTTGGCCTGCCTCCTAAGTTGTCTGGTCTCCGCTCTTGTGCTAATCTGTGGCCCCGAACGGCTTCAAAGACTAACACTGTGTTGCGCTCTTAACTCACCGAATTATAGCGGCAACATGCGTGAACTGCCACTGGGCTAGTTGACAGATAACCTCTCAATTGGAGGCGACGATGGATAATCAGTTCATCAAGACAGAAACCAGGGACGGGGTTTTTATAATCACCATGCACGACCCGTCTACCCGGAACGCAATGGGCGCTGAGATGGCCCAAGAGCTCCTGCAAGCCCTGGACCAGTTTGAGGACAACCCGGAACAAAGGGTGTTGTTGCTCACGGGCACCGAGCCGTCGTTCTGCTCCGGGGCGAACGTTCGTGGCTTCAACCAGCGGATCCAGGACCGGGACGAAAAGTCCAACACCGGCGCGGACCCGGCCCCCTTGCCCTGGGGGAGGATGGAGAGCCGGTTTGCCAAGAGATCCACGTCCGAGGCCGTCGGCGCCGCAATGGTGCCCCTGCGGCTCCACGAGCTGCAGAAACCATCGATAGCCGCGGTTAACGGCCACGCCATGGGAGTCGGTATGGGTATAGCCCTGGGCTGCGACATCCGTATCGCCGCCGAAAAGGCCCAGTTCTCCGAAGCCTTCGTGCGCATGGGGCTTATACCGGGCGACGGTAGCTGCTGGCAGTTGCCCCGGTTGATCGGTTTGAGCAACACCCTGCTTCTGCAATACACCGGGGACCGCATCGACGGCAATGAAGCCTATCGGTTGGGTCTGGTGAGCAAAGTAGTCGCCGACGACGCCATCGAAGAAGCCTCGATGGAACTAGCGACCCGCTTGGCCCAAGGGCCCACCCAGAGCTTGGCCATGATTAAATACCTGGTGCACCAGAGCCTGGACATGAGCCTAAAAGACAGTCTACATCTGGCCCACGTGGCCCAGGACCAGGCCCGGTCGACGGAGGACCACAAAGAGGCGGTCCAGGCATTCCTGGAAAAACGCCGGCCGGAGTTCAAGGGGCGGTAACCGAGTTTTAGTCAATCTGGTTAACTCCGTGCATAGACCCTTGACTGGGAGGCATGCCGCCCGTATAATCGTAAGTCCGCAAGAGGATACTTGTTGGCGGAAGGTTGTTTGCAGTTGATGCGAGTCACCTGAAAAAGACAATAGAGTTGGGATAGCCTGGACGGCGGTTCGGGGTAAACCCCAGCCGCCGTTTCTCTTGCCCGCACATTAACAAAAGAATAGGAAGCGAGAATCCTGCGAAGAACAAAGTATTAAGTTTGAAGTTCCTAGCGTGGGTCAAGTTATTAAGGGCTTACGGTGGATGCCTTGGGACCAAGGGCCGATGAAGGGCGCGGCAAGGCTGCGTTAAGCCTCGATGAGCCGTCTAGCAGGCATAGTCGGGGATACCCGAATGGGGTAACCTAATCCGGTGTTGAGTCGGATTATCCCGGTTTTGTATCGGGAAGGTAAGCGGGGGAACTGAAACATCTAAGTACCCCGAGGAAAAGAAATCAACCGAGATTCCCCTAGTAGTGGCGAACGAACGGGGAATAGCCTAAACCAGTACGACTTAGTGGAGTGAGGTCCTATGTCGTATCGGGGTTGTAGGGCGCGTTTTAGGTCGCCTCGCCAGACCTGAAGGAGTTACAAATCTTGTCTCTAGTCGAAGGCACCTGGGAAGGACCGTCATAGAGGGTGAAAGCCCCGTAGACGAAAGGGACAAGACTCCTAGCGCATACCCTGAGTACCACGGGGCACGGGAAACCTTGTGGGAATCTGGGGGGACCACCCTCCAAGGCTAAATACCCTTGGTCACCGATAGCGTACCAGTACCGTGAGGGAAAGGTGAAAAGAACCCCTAGCGGGGAGTGAAATAGATCTGAAACCGTAAGCCTACAGAAGGTCGTAGCCTCTTCTTTTATTGGAAGGGGTGGCGGCGTGCCTATTGAAGAATGATCCAGGGACTTAATGTGTGGAGCGAGGTTAAGGAACTGTAGTTCCGGAGCCGTAGCGAAAGCGAGTCTGAATAGGGCGCTTAGTTCCATATATTAGACTCGAAACCGGGTGAGCTACCCATGGCCAGGTTGAAGGTTCGTTAACGCGAACTGGAGGACCGAACCCGTGGCTGGTACAAAAGCTTGGGATGAGCTGTGGGTAGAGGTGAAATGCCAATCGAACTCGGAAATAGCTAGTTCTCCCCGAAATGCATTTAGGTGCAGCCTCGGGAACTAGGTGGACGGAGGTAGGGCACTGAATGGGCTAGGGGGCGTGAGCTTACCAAACCCAATCAAACCACCAATGCCGTCTATCCGATACCCGGGAGTGAGACTGCCACAGATAAGTGCGGTAGTCGAAAGGGAAACAGCCCAGATCACCGGCTAAGGCCCCCAAGTGCAAGCTAAGTGGCAAAGGAAGTGAGATTCCCCAGACAACCAGGAGGTTGGCTTAGAAGCAGCCATCCTTTAAAGAGTGCGTAACAGCCCACTGGTCGAGGGGTTTCGCGCCGAAAATGTAACGGGGCTCAAGCTTGCCGCCGAAGCCGTGAATGTTCAGGTACAGAGGCTAAAATCTTGCTCCCAATGGTGGATCTACCGGGAATCCAATGATCGGGAAACTCCGACTTCGGTTGGAGCGGAACGGCCAAAGGGCTCCCGGCGGTGAATCCGGCGGGAAAAGGGTCAGATCCTCTGAATCATGCCTGGGTATGGTAGGGGAGCGTTCCTCGGGCGATGAAGGTCAATCGTGAGGCTGACTGGAGCGCGGGGAAGTGAGAATCCTGGAATGAGTAACGTAAACTAGGGTGAAAATCCCTGGCGCCGAAAGCCCAAGGTTTCCTACGCAACGTTTATCGGCGTAGGGTTAGTCGGTCCTAAGCCGTAGGCAAGAGCCGAAGGCGATGGACAGCAGGTTAATATTCCTGCACCGCCGTTGTTTCGCTTTAAAACTAAGGAGGGGTGCGGAAGGGTAGGTAGGGCATGCCTATTGGACATGGTGTGTTCTTCTCCGTAGGCCAAGATGGGGCAGGCAAATCCACTCCATCGTTACGAGCCGAGAGAGGAGGGAATCGATCTTTCGAGATACGAAACTCTGCTGATCCCAAACCGACGAGAAAAGCTTCGTAGTTATGGAGCAGGGGCGACCGTACCGCAAACCGCCACTGGTGGGCAAGGATAAAAGTCCTAAGGCGTTCGAGCTAACCTCCGTTAAGGAACTAGACAAAAGAGCCCTGTAACTTTGGGAGAAAGGGCCCCCCGGTGGGTGAAGCCACTAGCTGGTGAAGCGCTCTGGGGGCGCAGAGAAGAAGGCCGGGCGACTGTTTAACAAAAACACAGGTCTGTGCTAAGGGGAAACCCTACGTATACAGGCTGACGCCTGCCCAGTGCCGGAAGGTTAAGGGGAGCGGTGAGAGCTGCGAACTGAAGCCCCGGTGAACGGCGGCCGTAACTCTAACGGTCAACCGGTTAGTCCAACCAGGCCCCGGCGCAAGCCTCGGCCTCAAAGGCTGACCAAGGCCGTTATAAAATCTGGCTATATGCTGGAAACTCCGAGTATCCGGCGCTACCAAGTCATCCTAATCTGGGTTGATCGGTAATAATGCGTCCGGTGCGGACAATCAGCAGGAAAGGCCTCGGAGAAGAAACGCTAACCCATGTCCATGGGGAAGCGCGGACCTCCCTGGAATCCTCAGAGACCATACGCCAGACCCCTGTCGGAACGTGGGGAAGATATGGTCCGATCTGTATGGCGACATGCAGAGGCCGGCAGAAATGTCCGGCCCCGTCTAACTACCCCATCCTAACCTCCCCCTTTAACAAGGGATGGGACCAATGGAGAAGTTTGATGAGTAACAAAATGCCTAAGGTAGCGAAGTCCCTTGTCGGGTAAGTTCCGACCCGCATGAATGGTTGAACGACTTGGCCATTGTCTCGACGGAGGGCTCGGTGAAATTGCGGTGCCCGTGAAGACGCGGGCGACCCGCGGCAGGACAAAAAGACCCCGTGGAGCTTTACTGTAGCCTGGTATTGGGCTGGGAGCTGTCATGTGTAGGATAGGTGGGAGGCTATGAAACCCCGACGCTAGTTGGGGTGGAGCCGCCGTTGAAATACCACCCTTGGCTGTTTTTGGTTCTAACCTCAGCAAAACTGGGGGACAGTGCCTGGTGGGCAGTTTAACTGGGGCGGTTGCCTCCTAAAATGTAACGGAGGCGCCCAAAGGTCCCCTCAGGACGGATGGAAATCGTCCTAAGAACGCATTGGCATAAGGGGGCTTGACTGTAAGACCTACAAGTCGAGCAGGGACGAAAGTCGGGCAAAGTGATCCTACGGCACCGTGTGGAAGGGCCGTGGCTTATC
>CATMOE010000057.1:0-22330 GCA_950072105.1 uncultured Dehalococcoidia bacterium | reverse complement strand
TTATCTGCGCCACCCACTTGGTCACTCCCCGGTAGGCCGACATGGCATCGAAATCGGGCGGTTGCCCCAATCTCCCGTTGGCGGTGCCGCCTGGTATGGCCAGTATGGGCGTGGACTCTGCATAAGCGTGGGCAATGCCGGCGAAAGCGTTTTCGATACCGGGGCCCGACTGAGTGACAAGCACTCCGGTCTTGTGTCCGTTGGTCATGCGGGTGTAGCCGTCGGCCATATTCACCGTAGTGCGCTCGGTACGCGACATTATGGGTTTGATGCCGGCGACGGCGGCGGCCTCAATCAATGTATTGGCCGGAAAGCAGAAAAGGTACTCTGTACCTTCCATTTTCAGTATGTTCGCTATGGCTGTGTTACCGTCCATTAGGCCTTTCCTCCTTCGTGCATCCTCTGCGGTCTGCTTATCCAGATTGGTCCAGGCTCCCACCGTACTCAACGGGCTGCCCCAGATGGAAGCCCTCCACCGGGAAGAACTCCCCGGCTTTTAGAGCCTCGAGTAGGTCATCTTGGGTGCGCACATCTCCCGGAAACACCGTGACTCCCTTGCCCAATCCGTTGACCGAATGAGCGTCGCTTCCTCCCGTCCCGGCGCGGCCCCAGAGCCCGGTCACTTCTTGAGCGAAACGGTTTTCCTTCTCCAGATTGCCCCCGTTGACCACCTCTATCGCGTCCACAAGTTCGAAGATCGGGTGCTGTATCGCCTCTTCCGCCGTCTGGGGCACTGTCCCCCAGTCTTCGAACAGGATGTTCTGGGTGTAGTTGCCCCGGTTCTCGAAGAGGTGCCGGAACGGGTGGGCCAGAATCATGAATCCGCCGACCCGGTCGATTTCCTTGCGCAGGGTCTTGATCGTGTCCAGGCCACCGGCGTAGCCCGTTACGTAGTGGTCGATTCCCAGGGTGATGATGTGCCCCAAAGGCGTGTACGCCTCAAGGGTGAGTATCAGGGGGAGGCTCTGCTGGCTGGCGAAAGCGTTAAATTCGGGGCGCTGCCAGCCCATATGCTCGGTCACCAAAACTCCACTGAGACCCAAGCGGCAAGCCTCCGCCACCATATCCTCGGGGGTCAAGCTGCTATCGAGACTACCCTGGTTGGTGTGGACGTGGAGGTCGAAGACCGAGGCCAACGAACAGGCTCCTCATTGCTGACTGGCATAGTTCGGGGGGCGTCGCCACGTATTTATAGCTGAATTCAAATGGCCAGTCAAGCAATCTCGTCGGGGCGCCAAGACTTCTTGACTACCGCCGTCTGGCGGCTACAATCGACCTTGACTCTCAGGGCCAGCGGCCCATCTTAAACATACGCGGGCACGATGAAGATAACCAGTGTAAAAGCCGTCTACCCCAATTACAAGCACGTGGTCCCTTCCTGGAGGACCCATTTCTGGCAGATCGTCGTCCGGGTGGAGACGGACATCGGCGTTACCGGACTGGGGTACGGCGGCGGCGGCGCGGCGGCGGTGGAAGTGGTCAACCGCCACTTCAGCGAGCTTCTTGTCGGTCAAACGATGGACACCGTTGACGACATCACGTCCGCCTGGGACCGGCTCTACGACGCTTCTCTCCCTTACGGACGCAAGGGCATCGCGGTCATGGCCCTCAGCGGAGTGGACCTGGCCCTGTGGGACCTGTTGGGAAGGGCCGAGGGCAAGCCGGTACACCACATGATCGGCGCAAGAACCAAAGACCGGGTCCCCGCCTACGCCACCGGCCCGGACACCGAATGGTACCGGGAGTTGGGATTCACCGCACACAAGTTCCCCCACCGCTGGACGGGCAATGAATCGGACTACGATACGGCCGTCGCCGCGGCTACTAAGGCAAGGTCGGTCTTTGGCTCCGACGCCAAGATCATGATCGATTCCTACCTGTCATGGGACACCCAAGTGACGCTGGAGATGAGCCGCCGCCTTGCCGAGTTCGATATCTACTGGTTCGAGGACGTTCTGACGCCCGACGACCTATCCGGCCAGGCCGCGCTGCGCCAACCGGTGAAGCCGGTGCTGATCTCGGGCGGTGAGCACGAGTTCACCCACCACGGCTTCGCCGCCATCGCCGAGGCGGGCGCGTTGGACCTGTGGCAACCGGATATCACCTGGTGCGGGGGCATAACGGCGGGGCGGCGGATATTGGACATCGCCAGAGAACATTCCATCCCGGTCGCCCCCCACCGCGGCGGCGAGGTTTGGGGCCTGCACTTGATCGTGGCCAGCGACTGCATGGATCTGGCCGAGAAGAATCCGGGTAACCGTGGCGCGCCCAGGGACGAACTCTGGTTCAACGAACCGGTAGTCGAGAACGGCCACATCCAGCCCAACGACGCTCCCGGCTTCGGAGTGACGCTGAACGAGGCCATGCTGTGAAGCGGAGGCCGTCTTGCGGATAGGAGTAGTTTCCGACACCCACGGCTACCTCAACTCCAGAGTGCCCGAACTGCTTCAAGGCGTGAACCACATTCTCCACGCCGGGGACATCGGCGACGGCGGCATCATCGAGGCATTGGCCCAGATCGCCCCAATAACCGTGGTCCGTGGAAACAACGACCGCACCGGGCCCGAATCCCTTTACCCTGAAAAGGTGTCGCTGAGGCTAGAGGGCTTCAGCTTTTACTTGACCCACATAGTAAAAGTGCCCAAGAGCCCCGGCCACCCGTCGATGCAGCCCTACATCGATACGGGCGCTGACATTGTGGTCTATGGCCACAGCCACATCGCCTTCCAGCAAGAAATGGGCAACATCCTATTCTTCAACCCCGGAGCAGCGGGCAAACGCCGGTTCAAAGTGGTGCCTTCCATAGGTTTCTTGGAGTTGGCGGATGGGCGTGTGGACGGAAAGATCGTCTCGCTGTAATCGGGCTCACCGAAAAGCCCCCATTTCGCAAAGGGGGGTTGGGGGGATTTACCCCGCCGTCCCACCATCAACCCTTACAGACCCAGAACGGGCCGTGGGCAGGAGTCCTAGCCGGTTGTCCTCGACCATGCGGTCGTAGGAGCCTTGGATACCTTTCAGCGTGCCCTTGAATTGGGGCATGACATATCGGGCGAATAGCTCCAGAGACCGGTTCCACTTCTCCGACGTGGTCCACTCCACCGCCACCATCAGCAATCCGCCGAACCCGCCGGTGGCCTCCTCGAGTTCTTTGATCTTGCCCACGCAGTAGTCTGGGTCCCCGATGATCCAATTGCGCTGCTTTATGATCTGCTCCACGGTGATCTCTTCGGCGGGCTGTCCCGGATAGGCTTCGTAGGTAACCTTGCCTCCGTTGTTGAAGAAGTATTCCCTGACCTCGGTCATGATGCCCTGGGAGACGTCGTTCAAGGCCTCGTCCATGGAGTTTGCCACGTAGATGCTGGTGGACAGCCGCCAATCTTCCCGGTTGGCCTGATGCCCCGCTGCCGCAGCCTGCTGCTCGTAGGACTTCCATTGCTCGGTGATGTCGATCGCCCCAGGCTGAGTGAACGCCCCGGATATCACCCCCAGACCGCGCTCCGCCGCCACCCGGATGCTGTTGCCGCTGCCCGAGCTAACCATGTATACCGGCAGATGGGGTTGCTGGTAGGGCTTGACCTGGATTTCCATGTCCTTGATCTGCCAATAATCGCCCTCGTAAGAGACCGGGCCGTCCTCGCGGTACAGTTTCAGAATGATATCCAAGGACTCGTTCATCATCGGGCGCAGTTCCGTGGGATTCAGGCCAAACAGCTTTATGTCCGGGGCCAGGATGCCTGGTCCACAGCCCAGCATTACACGGCCGTAGGTCAGATGGTCCAGAAAAGCCATCCTTTCGGCTACGTCGAATGGGTGGTGGTAGGACAGGTTGATCACCGCCGTACCCAAACGGATCCGTTTGGTGCGGGTTCCCGCCGCCGCCAGGAATATGTCCGGCGCGGGGATGGTTTCCCAGCCGCCCGTATGGTGCTCGCCCACCCAGAATTCGTCGAATCCCAAAGTCTCCGCGTACTCGATAAGCCCCAGATCCCGCTCAAAAGCCAGGGTTGGGTTCTCGGTGTGGGAGTGGGACGGCATCATGAAAAAACCGAACTTCATAGCTTGCCTCTGGTCAATGTTTCCGGGGAACCGCCCCCCATCTTAACCTTCCCTCACAAGGGGGGAAGGGACTTGTTCTCTCCCTTTACGGGGAGAGTTAGAGAGGGGGTGAAACGTGCATGTCAAATAGTCGTCACAAATGATCAGCTGACCTACCCCGCCAGCGAACCCATGGGGTCCCAGGGCGGCAGAACTATGGGCTCCAAGTCCAGCGCTGCTTGCATGTCAGCGGTCAGGTAGCTCTTGGGGACGGCTATCTCAAACATGTACTCGGCGAACCAGGAATCGTTCATCAGGAAGAACCCCTTGTCGCCCACCTTTTCATCCCAACTATTCTCCACCCTCCAGCGGCGGGGTTGCCCGTCCACCAGGTCCACGCCGGTGAACAGCATGGCATGGGTCATTCGGGTCTGGTGGTACTCCAGCCTTCCCGCCTTGTCGAGGGAGAAATCAGCGCTGTAGACGCCGGCGTAATCGAACAGGTCGGCGTCCCAAAGACCCAGGTCCCGATGGGACTGTTTGCCGGTGTCGCAGCCCATCCACACTGGCTTGCCGTCAAGCAGCATTCGCTGGGTGATGTCCTTGATGGTCTGGATGTCCGTATTCAGATACTTGATGGGCGGCGCGTCCACCATGTTACCTAGATAAGCGATGGTGTAAGTGCGGCCCATGGGGCTGGTCTCTCTGGGGTCATGAACCAGGCAAACGTAATCTTCCCAAGGAGTGTCCACGTATTTGTCGGCAAACTCCAAGGGTGTCATCTGGCCGTCACGGTGGAACTTGCCGTCTTTATCTTTCCATTGCCAGTCGAAGGAACTGGGAGGCGTGCCCAGATGAATGGATAGGACATTGTGAATCACCTGGAGAATTTCATCCTTGACCCCGCGCAACGCTTCCAAGCCGGATTCGGCGGCGTAGGACTCCCGGATCTTCTTTGCTCCTTGACGCATCTGGTAGTTCAGCATGGAGTTCATTCGGGCCGAACTGGCCGAGCTTTGGGTTTCGGTCATCACCGTCTTGGGGGCGACGCCGTGCTTTTTCACCAAGCCGACGAACATATCCCACTGGCCGCCGTCCTCGATGGAACGCTGCAGCAGCCAAGCCACTGTGCGGTCGTCCACCGGCCGGTCCGCAGTCTCGATGATTGCTTCCAACACGAAGTTGGCGCGTTCCACCTTGTCCCAGAACATCAGGTAGTTCTGGCTGAACTCGAACTGCTTGACGTTCATGATGTTTCTGGTGCCGGCGCGGAACAAATTTAGGCCGGCGAACATCCAACAGCGGCCCGTTCTGGCTTGGTTGGTCACTCCCCAGTCGTCCAGCACGGTGGAAAACGTGTGGTTCGCTTCGGTGACTATCGACCGGTTAAGGGCGATGTCGTTGACATCGTGCTGGGTAACCGCGTTCTGCATCAGCCTATTAGACGGATTGGCATCGAAGCTCTGCCGGAACTCCTCCAGCCTTTCCATCGTCAACGCGCCGTTCTCGGCGCTAGGCTCTAAATCGGTTCTGTTGGCATCACTGCTCATCGTTCGGCTCTCCAACCGGCGATCCCTGGCCGGATTCCGCCGGGTATCGGTTGATTGTAACGGGGACAGCGGGGGTGTCAAGCAGTTTGCATTCGTGCGTAATGGCAAGCTATGATGGGCCGGAGTTTTTAATGACTTCGAGCACAATTTACCCAATAAGTTCCATGGGCGGTCCCTTAGCCAAGCGGGTTCCTCGATCAGGGCGTTGGGGAACGGTCTTCGCCGTCTTCCGGCGGTCCTGCTATCTGGAAAGCGGTGGAGGGCAGGTATTTTGTCTGGCGGACCAAGGGTTGGGCGAAGGACCTTTGACACTAGCGGTAAAAATTCCCTCAAAAACCACGTTTCTCAGTCTCGGAATCAATGAAGGCTGCCATCTGGACACGGATGGCGTGGACTTAGTGGTTGGCCATGAGTTAGTGCTCACTACGGCAGAAACGGTGATCTGGGAGCCGGACCCAGTGGGACAAACGGCGCCGCAGGATGAAATCCTTCGCCGTCTGGACGTCCTGATCGACCAAGTGGATCCACTGATACCCTCGGATGGCCTGGCCGAGATCATCCCCCACACCGCCGGTATTGCCAACGCGGGGTCGTCCGGCATCGTAAACATGAACGCGGTTGCAGAGTTGGCGATGCCACGCCTATCCCGATTATGCGGGGGCCTAACCCGTTCCGCCTCGGAAGCTATTGATCAAGGCGTGGCTGGTCTAGTGGGTCTGGGGCCGGGCCTAACGCCCTCGGGCGACGATCTACTAGGAGGTATGTTGGTGGCGCTAAGGGCCATGCAGAATACGGCTTCACTTTTCAGCGTTGACGCCCTGGCCGGTTGCGTCACCAAGCATGCGGCCGCCGAGACCACCCGGATCAGCGCCGCGATGTTGGAGCAGTCGGCGCGGGGATACGGCAGCGCGGCCCAGCACCGCCTGTTGCGATGTCTCTTGGGTGTGGATGACAGTTCGGACACGGTCAACGCCGCTTTGGACCTGATCCGCACGGGACACACGTCGGGTTGGGACGCTTTGGCCGGGATATTGCTGGGGATCTACTGTGGTTTGCGAATCGGCCGATACCAGGCATCCCCAGATCCGGCGGCGCAAAGCTCGATCGCCTTTAGCCGCAGGATGGCTGGAACTCCAGCATGACGGTCAAGAACCACGTCCTCAAGAACATGTACCGCGATTCGGTGGCTTTGATGAGGCTCTCCCAGGAGATGGAAGGGCTGGAAAACGTGGCGCAAGCCACCGCCATCATGGGCACCGACAACAACAAAGATCTACTGGCCCAGGCAGGTCTACTGGCGGATAGTGGAAAGTCGGCCACCCCCAACGACCTGATCGTAGCTTTCGATTTGACCTCGCCCGGCCAGGAAGAGGCCGTTATAACGTCGGTCCAGCAGCGGCTTATGTCCGGCCGTCAACGAACGGGCGGCGGGGCAGGCTATCGGCCCCGCTCCATGGAAGGGGCATTACAGACGTTACCCCAAGCCAATCTGGCGATGATCTCGGTGCCTGGAGAACACGCCGCCCGCGAAGCCAGGAAGGCCCTCGACCTGGGACTTAACGTGCTGCTGTTCAGCGACAATGTGCCGCTGGAAGACGAGGTTGGCCTGAAACAGCAGGCGATCAGCCTCGGCTTGTTTATGATGGGTCCAGATTGTGGAACCGCTATCATCAATGGCGTTCCTCTGGGCTTCGCCAACGCCGTGCCCAGCGGCCGGGTTGGATTGGTTTCGGCGTCGGGCAGCGGCTTGCAGCAGGTGATCTGCCTTCTGGCCGAATCGGGAGAGGGGATCTCCCACGCTTTGGGAGTGGGTGGCAGGGACTTGTCCGGTGAGGTGAACGGGGCGATGATGCTTGAAGGGTTAAGGGCCTTGGGTGAAGACTCGGCCACTGAAATCATCGTTCTTATCTCCAAGCCTCCCGCCCAATCCGCCCGAGCCCGGGTGCTGGAGGCCGCTTCCCAGTGTGGCAAGCCATACGTTATATCTTTCCTAGGAGAACAGGGAGAACACGGAAAACGGGCCAGCCGTGGAAACGTCCACATGGAAAATAATCTCGAAGGTACGGCCCTCCGGGTTCTGAAACTATTAGGCAAGGAGACGCCCGGCTGGGCATCTTTAGACGACAAAAATAGGAAACGGATCGAATCGATCATCGCCGGTTCGGACCCTGGACACCGGAGCATTCGGGGGCTTTATTCCGGGGGTACGTTGTGCTATGAGTCCTTGTTTATCCTGAGAGACCTGGGACATCTGGCCGGCTCGGGACTGGAACAGGAACCAGTTGGCGGCGATCTGCTGATAGATATGGGGGACGACCGCTATACCGTGGGACGTCCTCACCCGATGATCGACTTCCGATCCCGATGCGAAGCGTTGGTCCAAGCGGCAGCCGATCCTGAAGTGGGAGTTGTACTCTTGGACGTGATCCTGGGCTACGGCGCCCACCCCGACCCAGCCGCCGAACTGTCGCCCGCGATACTGGAAGCCCAAAAAATAGCTCGAAACGACGGCCGCCGATTGGCTTGTGTGGTGGCCCTGTGCGGCAGCCCCGATGATCCTCAGGATATGGACCAACAGGAGAAAACCCTGACCCACGCCGGAGCGTTGGTGGTACACAGCAACGCTTTGGCCGCCCGCATCGCCTCCGCCATCAGCCGCGGCGGCGCCGTCCCCTTGCCGGGAGGTGACACCCGTGGCTGAGAAAAGAGATTTGCTCGGCGGCCCTCCCGCCACCATCAACGTGGGATTGGAGGTCTTTGCCGACACCCTTCAGGAGTTGGGGTTCCCGGTGGTTCAGGTGGATTGGAGGCCCCCCGCCGGAGGGGACCATCGGCTGACAGACTTGCTAAGCCGCCTGGAGCGATCCAGTGATCCTAACGCCGAAGGAACTAACTGAGTTGCGAAATACCATCGAAGAGGCCAATCAGGCCGCGTTAAGTCACATGTATAATGCCGACCCCGTCCTTATTGACGTTGCTCCGGCGTCGGAAGTGATGCCCCAGCTAGGCGAAGGGATGCTGCTGCACGCCGGGCCGCCGGTCCAGTGGCCCGCGATGTGTAGCCCAATGCAAGGAGCGGTCGTCGGGGCGCTTCGATATCAAGGCTGGGCGGGCACCGGGGAGGAAGCGGCGGCTCTGGCTTCCAGCGGCTCGGTGTCTCTTCAACCCGCTCACGACTTCTCCGCCGTCGGTCCCATGACCGGCATATTTAGTCCCTCCATGCCCGTGTTCGTGGTGGAGAACCGGACACTGGGCAATCGGTCCTATTGCACGATCAACGAGGGATTGGGCAAGGTGATGCGGTTCGGGGCCAACGATGACTCGGTTATCGAGCGATTAAGATGGATCGAGAAAACCCTGGCGCCGGCGCTCAGAGAAGCGGTGCTCCGGGCCGGCGGTGTCGATCTGAGGCCTATCATGGCCCAGGCGTTGGCCATGGGGGACGAGATGCACCAGCGCAACGTGGCCGCCACGTCCCTCTTTTTTCGGGCCATCGCCCCTCACCTGGTGCGCGGCTCCTCGCAACAGTCAAGTCTGAGCGAGGTAACCGATTTTCTGGTAGGCAATGACCAGTTTTTCCTGAATCTGGCCATGGCCGCCGCGAAGTCGGCGATGGACGCCGCCGCGTCTGTAAATGGCTCTACCCTGATCACCGCAATGAGCAGAAACGGCACTAACTTCGGCATCAGGATCGGCGCCTTGGGCAACCGGTGGTTCACCGCACCGTCTCTGATGCCGGAAGGACTGTATTTCCCTGGGTTCACCAGCGACAACGCCAATCCTGACATGGGAGACAGCGCCATCCTGGAAACATTGGGGTTGGGCGCGTTCGCCATGGCCGGCTCCCCGGCAGTCGTCGGATTCGTCGGAGCGGGAACATATCGCGACGCCCTGAACTACACCCAGGAGATGGGTGAGATCACGCTGGGCCACCATCCCCACTTATCCATCCCCAACCTTGATTACCAGGGGGTACCTTCTGGCATCGACTTGCGAAAGGTGGTCGAGACGGGCATATCGCCCGCCATCAACACCGGGATCGCCCACAAAGAGGCCGGGGCGGGACAAGTGGGCGCGGGCATCGCCAGGGCGCCTCTGGAATGTTTCCACCAGGGTTTAGAGGCGTTGGTAAACGAAATGGAAAGTAGATAACCGGCGCACAGCGAACGGCATTTCCCCGTTCATGGTGAGCCTGTACAAACACAGCCCTACCCTTCGACAAGCTCAGGGTGAACGGTGATGAAGTGTCTCCCGTTCGTGGTGAGCTTGTCGAACCACGTCGCTGGGGACCTGAATAGGCTCTGAGGACTTGAGGAGGAATCGATGGATGTCATAAGGAAAAACTACCCGGAACTCCCGGCGCCCGGCGCACCCCATTACCAATCGGTACGGGTGGGGAACATGCTGTTTCTATCCGGGGCCACGGCCCGGGACACGGAGGCGGAGTACGGCGACATGGCCGCGCAGACCGATGTGATCCTAAAGCGGATAAAGTTGATCTTGGAGGCCGAGGGTGGGACCCTGGACAACATCGTTAAGATCACCAGTTTCGTGACGGAAATCTCCCACGAAGCCGGAGCGGCCACCCACCAGGTGCGCATGAAATACTTTGGGGACAACTTACCAGCCAGCACACGGGTCCAGGTCGCCGGGTTGGTGGAGCCGCATCTGAAGATAGAGATCGAGGCCACGGCTATATTGCCCGATTAGGGGCCGGCCTACCGCGAATTCTTAATCGGCGAGCAGCCTTGTCCTTCGACAGGCTCAGGACGAACGGTAATGGCGTCTTTCCCCGTTCGTGGTGAGCTTGTCGAACCACACCTTTCTGTGGATACCAGTGTTTGGTTCCCCGCCGTCCGCCAATCCCGTCAAAGCGCGACCAGCCCGCCGTAGGTATCGGGCCTTCGGTCACGGAAGAATTGCCAGGTTTCCCGTACCTCCCGGATCTCATCCAGGTCAAGGTCGGCTACGATCACTTCATCTTTGTCACGGGAGCCTTGGGCAACGATATGGCCTCGCGGGTTACAGAAGTAGGACCGCCCGTAGAATTCGCCCATGTCCCAAGGTTTTTCCCGCCCAACCCGGTTTATCGCGCCGACGAAATAACCGTTGGCCACCGCCGCTGCCGGTTGTTCCAACTCCCACAAATGGTCCGATAATCCGGCAACCGTTGCAGAGGGATTGAATACGATCTCCGCACCGTTCAGGCCCAACTCCCTAAAGCCCTCAGGGAAGTGCCGGTCGTAGCAGATGTAGACGCCGATCTTCCCGAGTTGGGTGGTGAATACCGGATAGCCGCAGTTGCCTGGCTTGAAGTAAAACTTCTCCCAAAAGCCGGGGGGAAGATGGGGGATGTGGTTTTTACGGTATTTCCCCAGGTAGGTCCCATCAGTATCCAGGACTGCCGCCGTGTTGTAATACACGCCGGGAATGGTCTCTTCGTAAACCGGCACCACCATCGCCATTCCGTGCTTCTTGGCCAGTTCCTGCATCAGTCCCACTGTGGGTCCGCCGGGAACGGCCTCGGCCATCGCGTACCATCTCTTGTCTTGCTCGGCACAGAAGTAGGGACCGTTGAAGATCTCCTGCAAACAGAGGACCTGCACTCCCTTACCGGCCGCCTCTTCGATGAGAGCGAGATGCTTCTCCAACATGTACTTCTTCGACCGGTCCACATCGTCGGCGGGTTCATCGCCCATCCCGGCCTGGATGAGCCCTGCTCGGACCACTCTAACCATGCCGCCTCCTGAAGATCTCCGATTGCGGGTTAGCGCAGAACGCCATGGGTCTAATCATTTTTCGAATGAGCACATAAAAGGAGAGATTGAAACCAACCGGCAGGTACCGCCTGGCGGGGCGACTAGCTCTTCGTCGCCAGGTTGACCAGAACGTAGAGCCCGGCCCCCAATACACCGCACATCGGGAAGGTCAACACCCAGGCGTACACGATACCTTTGGCCACGCCCCACCGTACTGCCGAGAGCCTCCGGGTGGACCCCATGCCCAGTATGGTGGAGGTAATAACATGGGTGGTGCTGACTGGGATGCCGATCCGGGTTGCCACTTCTATGACGGTGGCGGCGGCGCTTTCCGCGGCGAACCCATGAACCGGTCTCATGGTGATGATACGCACTCCCAGCGTGCGTATGACCCGTGACCCGCCAAAATAGGTGCCCAATGCCATAACGCTGGCCGACAGCAGAATCACCCAGAAGGGTATCTCGAAGGTTTCCAGATTGTAAGCCCCGCTTACAAAGAGGGCCAGGGTAATTATTCCCATGGTCTTTTGCGCGTCGTTAGAGCCGTGGCTGAAGGCCATCGCCGCCGCCGTCACGATCTGTAGCTTGCTGAAGATCGCCGTTACCATGGCCGGGCTTACGTGGCGGAACACCCAATAGATGGTCAGCATTATGGCGAACCCGCCGGTAAGTCCAAGTATGGGGGAAAAAGCCAGACCCAAGACGATCTTTAGGATGCCGGACCCCACCAAGACACCGGGGCCGCCATGATGGGCGATGCCTGCCCCCGCCACGCCGGCAATCAGACTATGGCTGCCGCTGACCGGCAAGCCCATCCGGCTGGCCAGAAATACCCATGTCGCGGCAGCGGCCACCCCGCCCATCACTACCACCAGCGTGACGGAATCAGGGTCGACGACTCCCTTGCCGACGGCTTTGGCGACTGCCGTCCCGGACAAAGCGCCCAGGAAGTTCATCCCACCGGCCATGGTGACGGCAACCAACGGGGACATCACCCGGGTGGATACCACGGTGGCAATGGCGTTTGCCGCGTCGTTGAACCCGTTCGCGAAATCGAAGGCAAGCGCGATCAAGATTACCGCGATCAGAAAGCTCAATGAAGTGGGATCAATCACGGGTCAGAACGGGCATCCGCACCTACCACGAAATATAATGAGATCAGATCAACCTCTTCGGCGGCAAATCCCTTACGGTTGGCCTGCGGGCAACAACTGAACCTTCCCATAAACCATTCCACGTAGTTCGGACCTGCCGCTCTTGTAGCGCCCGCCAAGACTAGGAGTGCTTCAGCACTATTCCTTCCAGGATATCGGCGGCGTCTTCCGCCCTATCAGTGGCCTGTTCAAGATCGTCGTAAATGTCCCGCCACTTCAAAATCATCATCACATCGAAGCCATTGCTGAACAGCTCGCCTTTAGCCCTGCTGTGTACGCCATCAGCTTCGTTTTCCAACCGGTTAATCTCAACCACTCGGGGCAGGATTTCTTTCAACATTGTGCCTCTGGTCGATAGCATAGCCACCGCCTGCTCCAGTTCATCGGCGCATTGAACGATGATGGAGGCCAATAGACGGGCAGACTCGGTGGGTTGTTCGATGTGATATTCCATGGTGTACTGAGCCGCCTCGTCCATGGCATCCACCACGTCATCCAAACTCCCGGCCAGGGCCAAGATGTCTTCCCGGTCGATCGGGGTCACGAAAGTCCGGTGTAGAGACCGGGTGATGTCATGAATGATCCGGTCTCCAAAATCTTCCAGATCCTTGATCTCCTGGACTTTGGCTTCAACATTCTCATAGTTTTCCATGAGATCCAGTAACCGGCGCGCTACCTGTTGGATGTTCATCGCGCTTTGATGCAGTAGGAAAAAGAAGGTGTTTTCTCTGGGCAAGAAAGAGAATTTTTGCCGCCAGACGTCAGGTATTGCAAGTCGCACAGTCAACCTCGCAGAGTTTTAGATAGTAGCGAGAGCGGAATAGGCAGGATCGGTGAAGAGAAAATATATAAGAAGAACGTGGGGTACGGCAGTTGACTAGGAGCATTGAGGGTGATGTCACATCTGATATTTTACACCCCCGTCACGTCCTTATGTAAAGGGGCGAGCAGTGATTTAGAAACACCCAGACTGTAGGCTACCCTCCGAATCCTCCTCCGAATCCGGCTTCACGGGCCGCCCATGCCCCTGCCACTCTGCCGCTGAATAGGGCGGGCCCCAGCATTGTCCCCTCCAGTCCGGCTTTGCCATTGATGTGGCCCCCGGCCATACCGGCCAGTTCCCCCGCCGCGAATAGTCCTTCGATTACACGGTAACTCTTGTCCACAACCTGACAGCGCAGGTCAGTTTTAACCCCGCCAAAATTCTTGCGGGCCAGGGGTCCGTAGTTCAGAGCATAGAAAGGCGCTTGCTCGATCTTCTGCCGCCCCGCCATTGGTCTGCCAAAGTCCGGGTCGTTTTCCAGGCCGCTGTCGATGTGGGAGTTGTAGCGGTCGATGGTGTCTTTGAGGGTGGCCACCGGCACGTCCATATCCTGGGCAAGCGCTTCCAATGTAAACCCGCGTTTGATGTAGGGCGAGACTTCCAGAAGTTCAGCCACCTTTTCGTAGTCCCGCACCGAGATGCCTTCTTGGTAGTAATATGGGTCGCTAACCACCACGTGCTCTCGCATGGCGCCATCGATGATTGCCCAACACTGGGCCGGTTCCTGGGCCATTATGGCCCTCGTCCCCGACCATCCACCGGTTAGCTCTTCGTTGTGGAACCGGTGCCCCTGCATGTTCACCCAAACCGCGTCTGCCATCCCTCTTATAACCAGGCCCCTCCTTTGGTTCGGGTCCCGGTGGTCGGGTATGGCGAAACTGTAGAACCACATGTCACCCATATGAGTCAGGATACCTCCCGCCTCTCGCACGATATGGTGGCCATCTCCCTTGGCCCCGACGTGGGAGCCTTCCAGGATCCGATGGTTTCTAAGATCGGGACGGTGCTCCATCACCATGTCCAAGTTTGACGCAAAACCGCCGGTTCCCATGACGATCGTTTTGGCGAAATACTCCTGGGACTCTCCCGTCTCCAGGTTCTCCGTCCGGACGCCAACCGCCCTTCCATCTTCCACGATTAGTTCTCGAACTGCGGTGGAAGTGATCCAAGACTCTATACCCCGGCTCAGAGCCGTGGCGTAAAGAGCGTGCCAAAGACCGCCGCCGCCCCCTTCGGGCCGGTGCCAACGAGGAACGCTGTTGCCCTCATTGGGGTTCACCCCAACCCAGTTGACCCCCCTTTCCTTGGCCCATTCATACAACTCCTGGCAGGACTGCTCCACATAGTAGCGGACCCACTCTTCGTCGGCCGAACCCTGACCCCAACTGATCCAATCGTCGAAAGCCAGGTCCGGACTGTCCTGGATTCCCTTCTCCCGCTGAAGCGGTGTATCCACGATGCAGCAACCTCCGCCGGAGATCGCGGCCGCGCCGCCTAGGTGGTCTTCCTTTTCCAAAACTATTACCTGGGCGCCGGCCTCCTTTGCCTCAATGCTGGCAGCTACGCCGACCGCACCAGATCCCACGACTAAAACGTCTGTCTGGATGACCTTCTCGGAACTCACTCTGGCGAACCCTCTAGAAAGATTTTATTGCGTAATAATATCTCGGCCAACGAGTATACCATCGGGACGGTCCGATTCGTCTCGCACCGGTCAGAAGCAACACGAGTCTCTTAACCGACGCCATTGAGACCCCGGCGCAAGACTTTGCCGGGAAGTTCGCCGGTATGCTCACCAGCCTCAATGACGACTTTTCCGTTAACAATTACCGTGGAGATGCCCTTGGCGTACTGGTGAGGATCGTCGTAGGAAGCCATTTCGCCGATTTGGGCCGGGTCGAACACCGTGATGTCAGCCCAGTTCCCTTCCAGTAACTTTCCCCGGTCGTACATCCTCAGAGCATCGGCCGATCCTCCCGTCATCTTGTGGATGGCCAGGGGCAGCGAGAGGATTCCAAGGTCACGGACATAGTGGCCCAAAACCCGGGCGAACGTCCCGTAGAACCGGGGATGGGGCCTGCCTTGACTGGTAATTCCATGGATAGCCAGAGAATTGCCGTCGGACCCTATCATCACCATCGGCGAGCGCAATATTTCCTGCACGTCATCTTCCGACATGGACGCAACCACGATCCGGGTATGTCCTTGGTCAGCCGCGAGAATTTCGCAAGCGGCCGTGAGCGGGTCACACTCACGCTCCGAGGCGGCCTCCTCTATGGTACGGCCGGCAATCTCCGGCTGGTTGGGAGAGATGGCGATGCGCACGGCGTCCCAAGACGCTACCCGGCCGAAATTGGTTAGTCCGTCGCGCTGGATATCCTGCCTCATACGCTCGATGGCTTGGGGGTCCACCAGCCGCTCCAGCATGGCCTCAATCCCGCCGGCCTGGACCCACAGAGGCAGCAGGTTGCGCAGAGGGTTGGTCCCGGCAGTGTAGGGATATTGATCGCAATGAACGTCTACTCCGCGTCCTCTGGCCGCGCCGATGCGCCCCAGCAGTTCCTCGGTCCGGCCCCAGTTATCCAAGCCGGAGAGTTTTATGTGGGCGATCTGAACCCGCACACCCGTGGTCTCGCCAACGGATATAGCTTCGTCTATGGCCTCGAGGACGTGATTCGCTTCGTCCCTGATATGGGATGCGTAGGTGGCGCCCCGTTGTTTCAGAATTCGAGCTAGGGAGGCGAGTTCGTCAAAATCGGCGTAGTTTCCCGGAGCAGTAAACAGCCCGCAAGACATCCCCAACGCTCCCGCATCCAACGCCTCTTCCAGGAGCGATTCCATCTTAGACAATTCTTGGGCGGTAGGAGCTCTATCTTCCATCCCCATCGTCATCAACCGTAGCGTGGCGTGGCCCACTTGCATAACGGTGTTCACCGACGTTTGGGGGAAGGTGTCCATATATTCGGCGAAGCTGGTCTCCCGGAAACTCAGCCAGGGCGCTCCGGCGGCTAGGAAGTCCTTTAGCTTGTCAGCTTGGCCGGGCAATACCGGCGCCGTGGAATATCCACAGTTGCCTACCACTTCAGTGGTTACCCCCTGCCGAATCTTACTTTCCGCCTGGGGATTAAGGGGAAGGGTGAAGTCGGAGTGGGTGTGAATATCGATGAACCCCGGCGCCACCACCTGACCCGATGCATCGATAACCCTCAAAGCCTCCCGGCCGGCACAATCCCCGATCGTCACGATCCGTCCGTCACTGACCGCCAAATCGGCCCGGCGAGCCGCCGCGCCGGTGCCGTCGATCACCTCTCCGCCTCGAATCAGCAGATCATCCATTTAATCTGGTCCTCCATCGGCCCAACGACGAAATCGTTACGGGCCTGTCTAAGCCGGGTGATCCATGGGTTTTTACGTCTTCAGGCACAAACGCTTGCCAAACCTGTTTTGGTTATGTTACAATAGTTCTAATGCCTCAACTGAAGTTGGGGCCCCTTTTTTTGTAACGAGCGTTTGAACCAGACTCCAGGCCAAGGCTGATTGCCGCCGCGCCGAATCCAATCAGGTGGAAGATGGTAAGACCCAACTGGTACGCGGAACATCCCCAAGCTTGCACCTGCGTCCAGTGCCAGGAGAAGCGGACCTTTGCCACCCAAAACCCCAGCAAAATCGGCCGCAACGAGAGATGTCCCTGTGGCAGCGGCAGAAAATACAAAAGGTGTCACGGAAAGTAACCGCCCGTTCCCCATCCTAATTTTAGCGGCCTAAGCAAGCCGCCCTCCGGACTCCTTCTAGGCGACCTGCCCAATCAGCCGTCCGGCCAGGAATCCCAAGGCCACAGCGCCCAAACCCGCCACCAAACTCCCGAAAAGATTCAGCAAGGCCATCAACACCGAGCCGTTCTGCGCCAACCGGAAGCTGTCCCACATCAACGTGGCGAACGTCGTATAGCTGCTGATGAATCCCACGGCGAGAAGGAGCTGCAACCCGGTTGGGTACGATGTCCTGGTCAACCAGAATGACAGCAACAACCCCAACGCAAAGCTCCCAGATACGTTCACCGTCAGAAGACCGATCTGGCCGGTCAAACCGATGCGCAGAGCAAGTTGTTGCAGCATATAACGGGTCAGCGCGCCACTGGCGCCACCCAGCATCACCAAACCGGCTTCTTTCAACTCATACCCTTCCATTGGCGGATATCCGAGGATACGGAACGGTGTTTCAACAGGGTGAACGATATCACAATTGGGCTTGACCTGGGCGCTCGCCGGGATGACTGGTGACTGCCTGTGGTCTATACTTGACCGATAGCTTCAGAATTGAAAAGGACGGGCCGATAATGGTAGAAGCTGACAACAAGATATTGCTGGACTGGGACGCTTTGGAAGTGGGGGAGACGTTCGAAAAATACGAGTATGTTTTGACCCAAGAGATGATTGATACATATCGAAAAGGGGTCATGGACCCCGAAGCCGGCTTCCCCACCATCGCTCATAAAGTGGACGTTAAACAGTACAACGCCAAGTACCGGGACAACGGATCGGTCAACGCCAGATGCGCCTTCTATTGCTACGGCCCTCCCATTGCCGGTAAGAAGATAACCGTTAGGGCGTGGATCACAGACAAATACTTGAGAAGGGGCAAGAACTACATCGTGACGGAAGCGGTTTCCGTGGATGAAGATGGACGGTTGATCGACCGGGTCATCACCCATGAACTGAAGCAACCGTCAGAGGTAGGCAAAAAATGGGGGGGCTAAACCGGAATTACCAGATAGACGACGATATCACGCCGATCGTTAAGGAAATGACTCAAGAGGCCATCAATCTCTTTGAGGGAAGCGCCGGTGAATCCGGTCCGTCTCAATTTACCGACGAAGCCACCGCCAGAGAGGTTCTCGGCACCGAAGGCACCGTTGCTTCGGGCCGAATGTCACTGACCTTTGCCATCGAGATGCTGAGGAGATATTTTGGGGCCGACGTGTTCAATCACAGCGGAATGGTTGACCTGAGGTTTCTGAGGCCGGTTCGCCCCGGAGACACCATCACCTTCTCCGGCAAGATTTCCGGGATATCCCGGGAGGCGAACGGCAGCAAGATCTCGGTGGCGATCACGGCACAGAACCAGAAAGGCGACACAACAGGCGTGGGGCAGGGCAGCGCCATCGTACCCAACGCCTATTTGCCGCCCGAGGATTAATTCTCCTGAGTCTGAGAAGAACCCGCTAGTTGCCTATCCAGCCGGCCTCCGACATGTCCAACACTACTCCGTTGGGCCCGCTGATCTTGACCTCGGCATTGCTGTAAGCTCTGCCCGGAGGCGCTCCACCGCCGGTACTTGCCCCTGAGGCAACGGCCTTGGCGGGCGAGAGCATCTTTGCCCCAATCTTCAGCGCCTTTTCCGAATATTCTTCCACATCGTCCACCACGAAGCCGATGTGGTGGATCCCTTCAAAACCGCCCCCGCCTTCGCCCACGTCGGCGTCGCCCTCGGATTTACAGCTTCGGATAGTCAAGTTCATCTCGCCGTCGCTGAGGTACACGTGGCTGTCGCCACTGCGGCCGACCTCTTCCATACCGAACAGTTCCATGTAAAAGGCGGCGACTTTTTGCGGGTCTTTAGCAGTCATCGCGATGTGTTTGATCTTTGGCATAACTCCTCCTCGATTGAATCACCCCGTGCTGCCGTGTACAACAATGGGACTAATTCGTATCTGATGCAGCCTGATTGTAGCCAGCCGGAAAGCAGGCGTCAACATCTATCGTCCGATCGTGTTATAGAGATGGCAATCTTGCTCCAACGGAGCTGCGAGGCCGCTCGGAAAGTAATTAAGGCGACCAAAATTTCCGAAACGTAGCGGCATTCGGCAAGTTAGAACAGGCCTACCATACTGCTAACCGAGCTTGACTGGGCCTTTTAGTCTGAAATATACTAGGCGCATCGCGGATAAGCGCAAATTAGCTTGTTTCAAAAGACCTAGATCGATCAACAAACCGAGGTAAGAAAATTCAGATGAAGCGTGTTCTTAGAGCGATCCCTGTTTATCTACTAATATCGATAGTCACCTTTGCTTTCGTCGCTTGCGCCGGAGCGGCGGGTTTTCAGGGTGTACCCGGCGACCCAGGTCTACCCGGAAATCCCGGCAGCGCCGGTAAACCCGGACTACCGGGCCTCCCCGGCGTCGATGGCCCCGCAGGCTCTCAAGGGGCGCGTGGACCCCAGGGCGAGCAAGGATCTCCCGGTCCAACCGGCGCTTCTGGGGCTCCCAGCTCCGTATATCCCGCAGCGATAATGTTATCCCCCAACGAGGTTGAAGAAGGACGTCCCAGAATAAACGTCATCGGCTCAGGCTGGCAAAACGAAGAGGCCGTGACCGTTGAGGTGTACGGGCCGGACGGTTACCACGTCTTCATTGGCGGTGCTGTAGCCGACAGCTCTGGGACTTTCAAAGTTGAAATCAGGCCTCGAAAACGGGAGAGGGAAGGCGGCCCGCTGAAGCCGGGGCTGCACGGGGTAGTCGTTCTGGGGAGCAAGAACGGAGGGGCCAGCGCCCCGCTCAATGTCACTGCCAAGCCTGAGGGCTAAAGGAAGGCGCGTCTGAGAAAGCTAGGGCAATCTAGCTGCCTTACAATATCGGCCCTTCATAAGTTGCTTTAACGAATCAGCCACCCGTCCCAATGACGGGTGGCTGATTTTATGCCCTCGGTTAACGATCCATCCCCACGCTGCAAACCATCAGTTAGGCGATTGTCGTTCCGGCCTCGGGGAGCGATCCGGATATGAGGAGACACCAGCCCCACCCGAGATTTCTCGGCGCTACGGTCCTCGGAATCATTCATGCAGGCTGGCGCCCGCACGACAGCCCACGAAAATGGGAGACTCGTGTCACTCCCATCCTTCGGGGGAAGGAGAGGAGTCTCATGCCTGGCTGTAGCGGTCACCTGAGATTTCCCGACTCTGCCACGAACTCGCGACGAAGTCAGGGCCTCGCCTCCCTTCAGCGGAAGGGCTGGTGCTGGAATGACAAAGTGTGCGGCTGAAGGTTGGCAATTCTATTTTCGGAGCAATGACGTGGCGTCGGACGCGGCAACGTTGTACGGCATCGGCGTTGCAGGTATGGCCAAGCCCGAAGCCGGTGTGAAGGGCTCATGGTATGGGCGTCCGCAAATCCGGCCTGATAGGTCAACAGGTAAGGGCAGGCGCAAAGAGGGGAGTGAAGGCCGCAGGGCAAAGAAAAAGGCCGCCCGCTTGCGCGGGCGGCCCGAATTTCCGTGATTGATCTGGCGGTTGCTACTTATCCAACCACACCTGTTCCAAACGCCGCGCCTGGGAATACTGGCCGGAGAAGTGCTCGTCCGGAACGTTCTTTACGTAGTTCCAGTAAACCGGGAAACGTGCCGGCCAGAACAATGGCAGGTAAGGCAAGTCGTCGTAGAAGAGATCAAGGGTCGTCTTAGTCAAGGTCTTCAACGTAGGAATGTCCGAGGTGATGCGCATCTGGCGCATCAGATCGTCCAGAGTTTCGTTGCAGTAACCGATGATGTTCTCTACGGGGGCCTCACCGCAGAAAGTCGCTTCGTCGAGCCAGTCGAAGGGGTGATCAACCCGCGCGGAGCCCGAGGAGCCAGCCTCGAAGAGCCAGTCTGCCGAGTTATGCTTCTCTACCCAAGCGCCGCTTTCCTGGACATCCAGCGTCAGCCGGATGTTCAAAGTGTCCCGCAGCAAGAACTCTACCAATGGGCACAGAGCATCCCGGTACTCGGAGGTGTCGCGGCACAGGGCTTTGACTTCAAAGCCGTCGGGGAATCCGGCCTCGGCCATCAGAGTCTTGGCCTTGGCAAGCTCGGCCTCCTTGCCAGGACCGGGTAGGGCAAAGCCAGGTCTAGTGGCCAAGTCGTCACGAGTCGTCACACCGAAGGTCTTTGAGGGCATATAGTCGCCCATTATGCAGTTCTCAAGAGCAGTGCAGATATCGTCTCGATTAATGGCCAAGTTGATAGCCTGGCGTACCCGTTTGTCCTGCCAGGGGCCCTCTTCCCGCCAGTTCCACTTTAGGCCCCGGAGCACCGGGTGTTGGCCGGGATAAAAAGTGATTTCGCCAGGGTGGCGATCAGCCACAACTTGCAGGTTTGCGGCATATAAGCCATGGCTGCTACCCATCAGTATTATGTCTATCCGGCCGGCTTCGAAAGCCGCCAACTTGGCCGCCACATCCCGGATGATAAAGGTTTCGATTCCGTCCAGGTAGGGCAGTCCATCTTTGAAGTACTGGTCATGCCGGCTATACTCGAGCTTCTCGCCCACTAGGTGGTCCGTCAGACGGAATGGGCCGGTTCCAACGGGATTATCCAACGAGCCTATTTCATCGTAGTCGACCTCGGTGTACATCATTGGCTCTTGCAAGCCCATGTTGGCCAGGAACAATCCATCGGGCTGAGCCAGATTTACGATGAGTGTCGATTCGTCAGGGGTTTCAAGGGATTCGAGGAGGCTGACACCCCCGACACTGACCCGTTCATGGGGAGGCCGGTTCTCGGTCTCCGAGGCCAATGTTTCCAACGTGAACTTTGCATCGGACGACGTCCATGGGTTCCCGTTGTGGTTGATCACACCCGATGCTAGGTTAAAGGTAAATGTCTTGCCGTCAGCGCTTACGTCCCAGGACTCGGCCAAGTCGGGCCCAAGGTTCACAAAGTCGGGGTTCTGCAAGGCGAGTAATTGATTGAAGATGGGCGCTGATGCTGTAGTCTCGTCCGTGGCGGAACGCACGTCCATCCTGAAGTGAAGAGGGCTGCGCCGGTGGGCCTGCCTGAGGACGCCCCCTCTCTTGATGACATCTGTGGGCACGGCTACCAAAGTGGGTTTTGCCGTGTCCGGAGCCTGGGCGCCGGTCTGGAAGCCGCCCGCCGAAGTATCGGATGCAGAAGCCTTCCTCTCAGGAGCTACCGGCTGGGCGGGGTCCGCCGCTGCTGCCGCCGCCGCCGGCTGCTGGGGCGCGGGTTTCCCTTGAGG
>CATMOE010000056.1:0-23074 GCA_950072105.1 uncultured Dehalococcoidia bacterium | reverse complement strand
GCTCTTCCGATCTCCGGCGCGAAAGGAGATGCCGGTGCGGCTGGTACCGCAGGTGTTGCCGGTTCTGATGGCGCCGATGGCGCTGCTGGAGCTGCCGGTCCTGCCGGAGCTGCCGGTCCTTCCGGTCCTGCCGGGTCGGCCGGGTCGGCCGGTGCGGACGGGGCCGCCGGAGAAGCTGCCACCGGTGGTGGCATGATGAGTATCATCGCTCTGATCGTCGCTGTCGTAGCCTTGGTTGCCGCGGGTGGCGGCATAGTGATGGGTGGCAGGCGCTAAGGGGCCATCCACCTATTTCCCATCTGATAGCGAACGTGTAGGGCGTCCCGCAAGGCTGCAGGGCGCCCTTTCTATAAGCTAAATCTTGCTCAGGAGGCTTTATCCCGCAGCCAAATGAAGCATCATCGGGTTCTCGGAGCGCCGAACGGACAAAAACTCGTTACATCCGACATCCCCGAAGCGTTGCAAATTCTACCGTAATAGGGCATCATAGATCGTCGTAAGTAACATACGTTACGTTAATTGACCAAGCTGTGGGATCAATCTGCACTCCCGCATTAACATATAAGGAGGAACCCGTGACGAAATTTAGCATCCTGGCCTCACTGGCTGTAATAGCATTGCTACTGGCCATCCCGGCTGTGGTCTTGGCTCAAGCGCAACCACCGTTGCCTTCGGTATTCGGTGGGACTGTCACCTGGGACGGCGCCCCCGCTCCCGATGGGACTGCCGTGTCCGCTTGGATCGACGGTGAACAAGTTGCGTTGACCACTGCGGCCGACGGCGCCTATGCCTTGATGATCTCCCAACCCCCGGGCGGGGCTTTTGCCGGCAAAGAAGTCGTGTTCATGGTCGCCGAGTCCGAAGCTCCGGAAAGAGGGACCTGGGAGCCTGATGGTGGCGATGTAATTAATCTGACGGCGGCCCCCGTCCTGGCCCCTTCGCCTGTCGCTGGCCCGGCTGGGCCAGCTGGGCCAGCTGGTAAGGCCGGTGCCCCCGGACCCGGAGGCGGACCTGGACCCGCCGGACCTGGCGGAGCTTCCGGTAAAGCAGGCGCCGCAGGTGCTGCGGGCGCCAAAGGCCCTGCCGGTTCCGCCGGTGCCGCTGGCCCCGCCGGTTCCTCTGGTTCGGCTGGAGCGGCTGGCCCCGCCGGTTCCGCTGGCTCGGACGGAGCGGCTGGCCCCGCCGGTCCTGCTGGGGCTGTCGGTGCTGCCGGTGGTGGCGGTTCTCTGGCTGTTATTGCTCTCATCATAGCCATCGTGGCTGCGATAGGAGCGGGCGGCGCCTTCGTGATGGGTCGCCGGTCTTAAAACCACGATATCCCAGTTTAGGCCAAAGGGCTCCCGGCGGAAAGCCGGGAGCCCTTTATATTTGCTCTTCTCCGGACTTGAATTCGAAAAACCTCTGATAGTTGCCAACTCAGACCTTCGTGGATCACCACATTATTTATAAAGTCGGCGCAACCAGTGCTCCCATCAGTTGCAAATCAGGCCGCGCATGCTTCAGTATATAAAAGAGGACGGAGTGAGGTCCTTTGTCGAGCCGGTGCTCATAGGACTGGGAGGTGCGGTGGTGCGGAAAGGATTTCCCTACTTGGGATTTGCGTTAGCCCTATATTTTGCGATGGTTGTTACTTTGGCAGCTTCGCCACGTCAAGATAAACCCCCACAACCCTTCGGCCCAGACGCGTTCTCCGGCCGCGCCGTTGTCCAAAGCAGCTCCCCTCCCCTAGGAATGAGGCTTTTCGCTTGCATCGATGACTGCTTGATCTACAAAAGCGAGGTCGTCGGGATAAAAGAGGGAGGCGCATACAGTGGATTGGTAGTAAATCCTACCGACCGTTCTCTGGTGGGCCATTCGATTTACTTCTACCTGGCCAATAATTTTGGGCGTATCCAGGCGTTGGAAACAGTGGATTTTGCGGCGGCTACCGATAACTTTACGTTGGACCTGAATTTCTCCGACAGGATACCCGTACCTACTCCCCTGCCCACCGTTACACCAACCGCGTCTTTGCCCGTGCCGGGAGACGTTGCGGTCACGGCAATACCCAGGATGGCGTTGATAGTTGGCGCGATTTCCGTAGTGCTTGGTATGGGTATTCTAATGGCGGCAAGACGCCGGGCTGCGTAAAAGAAGCGGGAAGTTACCGGTACTGATCAACTGTTTCAAAAAGTGGCCCGGCAAGCTCACCACGAATGGTAGAAATCATTCCTTGGCCTTCGTCCTGGGCTTCTCGAAGCTTGGTCCACCATATAGCGACGCCGGTCCGAAATAGTCTCTAAGCAGGCCGGGCTTGAGGCGCCAGAAGCACCACGCGCATGTCTGACCCCAGATTGGAAACGGTGGCGCTCAATCTGGGTTGGGCTTGGACCTCGCTCAAACCCATCCGGTTCAAGAACACGTCCCCAGCTTGTAGTGGTACGTTTACCTCTGGATTGCTATGGTGCATGGGTATCACCACCTTAGGGGCTAAGTCCTGCATCGTCTGCAGCACCTGATCAACGTCCATCGTGCATCCGCCGCCCGTTGGGATCAAGAGGACATCCACCGGGGATAGCTCATCGATCTGCCGAGTGGTGGGCGGAGCGGTAATGTCTCCCAGATGGCAGATGTTTACCCCGTCCATCTCCACCGTAAAAGCGACGCTGCGCTGTTCCAGGGGCGTGTTCGGTAGTTGGGGCGTCATTACTCCGCGGACCGCAACGCTGCGGAACTCGTACTCACCCGGTGCGTTGAAAACCCGAGGCTCACCCAGAACCTCATCCGTTCCAGAATGGTTCGGATGGGAGTTGCTCACGGTGACAATCGTGGCCGGCCTGGCATCCGGCCGCAATCCGATGGAAAGGGGAAAGGGATCGGTCACGACAACTATGTCGTCGGACCTCAAGCGAAAGCAAGCGTGACCCAACCAAGTTATATCCACTGATTCCTCCGGCTCAATTGCTGTATCGGAAGTCTTTTAGGAAGATCGGATGCCTCTGGTCTCTTCAACATCGACGATCCTTATCGTTGGACAGCCGTCGAGACCTATCGGCTACGCAGGCAAAAGGGGAATCCAACCGGGACGAGTCACAACCAGCATACGGCTTGACCCTCGGTTGGCGAAGAGGACGAAGGCAATGGAAACTTCCGCCGGTGTAACTCAGTGTCCTTCTTCAACATCCCGCTCCGCCCCACTCCTGAACTAGTCATGGTGGTTCGTTCCTACGGTGAGATTAGTAGTATAATGACCTGGCGATAGGTCGGTCAACGTAACACGTCATATTCATAGCATTAAATATTTCCAGATTAAGCCTCTGGGTGTGCCGAGAACGGCAGTAGGCAGAGGAATATTCCGGCGTACTTATGCTTTCAACAAAAACCGCATCCGTTCTAAACATATTGGTCAATCAATATGTTCAAACCGCTATACCAGTAGCGTCCGATGATATTGCGCGTCTATCCCCGACCAAAGTTAGCTCATCCACCGTCCGTAACGCCATGTCCCAACTCGCCGAGGAAGGCTATATCTCCAGGCCCCACGTTTCCGCTGGCGGCATTCCGTCAGACTTAGGCTATCGGCACTATCTGGAGTCGATCGAAGAGGTCCCGGAATTACCGGTCGAAGAAAGACGGCGCATCCACCACAGCCTGGAGCGGGCAGACCTGGATGGCGACGCCTGGAGCAGGCAATGCGCCACGATCCTCTCCGGAATTACTGCCAATCTGTCCATCGTTACCGTACCGCGCTCCAACTCGCCCCGGATCAAACAGATTCAACTGGTGTACTTAACCGACTGTCTCGCCCTACTTATCGTGGTGTTGCAAGAGGCGCGCCTCCTGCGGCGGCTATTGCCTTTGGAAGACGGCGTTGCCGCCAACGAGTTAGACCGTTCGGCCAGCAGACTGAACGAGTATCTTGGCGGGCTCAGCCACACTGAGATTGAATCGAATAGTCTGGAACTCTCCTCTCTCGAGGAGCGGGTCAAACGGGATACCAGCGATATGATGCGTGAGGCGGAATCCGGAGGGCCGCTGGACCATCATATGGACGGCCTGCGCCTGTTGCTAAACCAGCCTGAATTCTCCCAGTCAAACCGCGCCCGCGAGCTGGTTGAGATGTCAGAGGAACGGGTCCTCGTCGAAGGTGTCTTATCTGAGACTCCGGACGCCGACGACCTGGCGATCTACATCGGTGGGGAGAACCGCCATGAGGCCCTGCGGTCTTTTGGGGTGATCCTGTGCCGTTACGGTATTCCTAACCATATGGGCGGCACCATCTGTGTCGTGGGCCCCACCCGCATGGACTATGCCGAGGCTATCAGCGGTGTCCGTTATCTGTCCTCGGTCATGAGCCGGCTGGTCGTGGATGTCTTGGGCGCCGGTTATGCCGACCACGCTGATCGTCCGCCTAGGTCAGCCAACGGCGCGATTTAGCGGTCGTCCCCAATCGAAGTCTCCCGCGCTAGCTAGACCGGTGGTGACGGTATAATAGAAATGTTCCCCAGGTGGTTACATTCCCCTAGAATGCCGCCATCCCTTAAGATTTCATGCCAGTCAACAATGATGAAATAGCTCAGCTTTTTGAGGACATGGCCGTTCTTTTGGAAATGAAGGGCGACTCTGTCTTCAAGATCCGCGCATACCAGCGGGCGGCACGCACCATTGAAAACTTGTCCTTCTCTCTGGACAAAGCGGTGCACGACGGAACTGACCTCAAAACGATTCCCGGAGTTGGGAAGGCCATCAGCGACAAGATACGGGAACTGCTGTCCACCGGTCAGGTCTCAACTCATCAGAAACTTCTGACCGAACTGCCGGAGGGCGTTCTAGATCTGATGGCTATACCGGGCATCGGTCCCAAGTCAGCCATGCTTTTCGCTCAAGAATTGGGTGTCAATACCGTCGAAGCCCTGGAAGCAGCCGTCAACGACGGCCGGGTCGCCTCCCTGCCTCGAATGGGTAAGAAAACAGCCGATGCAGTGGCCCGGCATATCCGGTCCATGCCTACCAAGGACCATCGGACACCGATCGGACAAGCGCTGTCGTTGGCGGAAGAGATCGGCGGCGCGTTACGTCAAGAATGCCCCGGCTTGGGCCAATTGTTTCCCGCCGGGAGCCTGCGCCGTTGGGAAGAGACTATCGGCGATATCGACCTGGTGGGAACGGCGGCCCAGCCGGAACAGGTTGGAAACGCACTGACGTCACTGCCCATGGTGCGGGAAGTCCTGGTTCATGGGCCCTCTAAAACCAGCGTGGTGGTCGAGCCCGGAATCCAGGTGGACCTACGCATCGGCGAACCAGATTCCTTCGGCGCCATGCTCCAATACTTTACCGGCAGTCAACAACACAACTTGAGGCTTAGGGACTACGCCAACCACATGGGCCTTTCGCTGAACGAGTACGGGATCACCGACCTGAAAACCGGAAGGGTGGAGAGATTCCCCGACGAAGTTTCCTTCTACGCCCGCCTTGGACTTCCATACGTTCCCCCGGAACTGCGGCTTGGCCTTTGGGAGATGGAGGCGGCGATAGAAGGGCGATTGCCCAGTCTGGTGCAGGAAACCGATCTACGGGGCGACCTGCATCTCCACAGCGATTGGAGCGACGGCCAAGACCCTATAGAAGTCATGGTCCAGGCTGCCGTCGACCAGAACTATGATTATATGGCCCTGACCGATCATTCTTCCGGTCTGGGAATAGCCAACGGTCTTTCCAACGAACGTCTGTCCCAGCAGATCCAAGTCCTGCGCTCGTTGCAAAGCAAATACCCCATCGCCATTCTCTGTGGGTCGGAGGTGGATATTCGGGCCGATGGGACGCTGGACTACCCTGACGAGCTGCTGGCCCAGTTAGACGTTGTTGTGGCGTCGGTACACTCGGCCATGGGGCAAGACAGCCAGACGATGACCGCCCGAATCATAAAAGCGATGGCTCATCCGTCGGTTACCATCATCGGTCACCTTTCTACTCGCCTCCTGGGCAGCCGGGAGCCGGTTGAGTTTGACGTAGACGCGGTGCTTCAAGCGGCTCGGGACACCGGGACGGCCTTGGAGATAAATTCGGCTCCGGAACGGCTGGATCTGAAAGACACCCACGCTTACCGTGCCCGAGAACTGGGGGTACCACTGGTGATCAGCACCGATTCCCACCACCACTCGGGCCTCACCAATCGTCGTTTTGGCGTTGCGGTGGCGCGCCGGGCCTGGTGCGAGCCTGGTCACATATTGAATTCTCTGCCCCGAGACCAATTTCTGAGCTTTATCCGAAGCCCAAAACCGGAACGTATGGGAGTATTTGCCGCAGCGTCAAAGGGAGAAGGTTCCCCATGAGTCAGCATCCAGGCTCCACGGCAGCGTCAGCTCCTTCTCCTCCCGGCGGCCAGTCTGAGGTTGGCGCGGATCCCGTTCAGCCGGGATCCGCGCTCAACGGCCATATCCCGGAGGCCGTGTTGCACCTGAAGTCGGCGGTCCAGTCTGGGACTTCCTGGCAGCAAGCTTTACTAGAAGCTATCGGTGCGTGGACATTGCCTGATGAGGTATACCGGGGTCGTACCTACCGTTACATGATTCAAGGCGAGGCCTTCGATTGGCTGGTGCTGGCCGAGCGGCTCTGCGTTGAGTTGGACGGATTCATACCTGCCGAAGAGAAAGAACGTCTGCTGTTCCATGGAAAGATGCCGGAGCCGGTGGAACCGGAGGCGTTCCGGGACCTGTTGGGCACGAGCAAATACCGGGGGTACTTGAACTACTGCTACGGCGTGGTGGTGGAGGAAGCGTTGCAACTGGGGGTCGAGGAAGACGTGAGAAAGCGGCACAAGGCCCGCGGCTACTCCGACAGCGAAGACATGGTAGAAGAGGCATTTACCCACCTGTACGGTGAAACCAGGACCGGCCTCCTGGACGAGTTTCGCCGTAAGGAACACCTCCACCGTGGTAAAAACCTCACTCTGGACAACCTAAAACAGTTCACCTACTGGCTGTTCAAGCGCCGCGTAGAGATGTGGGACCCGGCCAGAGTAGCCAGCGACACCCGCAAAGGACTCCGCCGCCTGCGCCAGTTGGAGCAGGGCGTGCAGACCATCCCCAAGTGGGAAGGCGTAGAATAAGAATGTCATCAGTGGCGCCCCCTACCAAATTTAAGGAGAATAACTCCCTTTGATTGAGGCAAACTCAGACTTACCCTCCCAGATGTCCGAACTGACCGAAGAGGACCTGTCTCCTAGATCCTACACGCCTGGCGAGATCGTGGAAGGGGAAGTAGTTCGCGTCGACGAAGAAGGTATCGTTGTGAGCGTGGGTCTGAAAATGGAAGGCATGGTGCCGCTCCACGAAATGCGGATGCTCTCCCTTGAAGACCAGATGCTGCTTGAACCCGGCCAGGCGATCGCCGTGGCCATCGTCGGAGGGCGGGGTCCCGGAGACATGCCCTTGCTGTCCTACGACCAGGCTCAAGAAGTTCGGAGTTGGCAGACGTTGCAGCAGCATCTGGACGAAAACACTGTGATTACCGCACTGGTCACCGGGCAGAACCGGGGAGGTTTGGAAGTCGATTGCCTGGGAATCCGCGGGTTCGTACCATTTTCCCACCTGGCGCCAACCCCCGGAGTAACCAGAGAAGAGGGATTGGCGGCTCGGGTCAAACTGCAATCAGAGTTCAACGTTCTGGAGATAGACCGGGACCAGAATCGCCTAGTGCTATCCGAGAGGGCGATATGGCAGAAAGCCCAGGCTGAGGCCCACGACCGTATTCTCGCCAAGCTTGAAGAGGGTACGATCCTTTCCGGCCGGATCACCTCCATCCGGGATTTCGGGGCATTCGTAGACCTGGGGGAGATCGACGGACTGATTCCCATATCGGAGCTTTCTTGGAAGATGATAAAGACGCCGGATGAGGTGGTGACCATCGGCGACCCGGTAGAGGTGTACGTGCTGCGGGTGGATGCGGCCAATCGGCGCCTTACCCTTAGTTTGAAACGCACTCAGCCCGAACCGTGGGATACGGTAAACGAACGGTATACAGTGGGCCAGGTGACCGAGGGAACTGTCAGCAACTTGGCCCCCTTCGGCGCTTTCGTAAACCTGGAAGACGGGATAGAAGGTCTGGTTCACATCTCGGAACTGTCCTCGCGAGTCGTCACCAACCCCAGTGAGTGCGTCTACCGGGGCCAGAAAGTACGGGTAATGATCCTGAATATAGATACCGAGAAGCGCCGCATCGCATTGAGCTACAGGCAAGCCTACGGAATGTAGTCGTAACTTCTCGTCGACCCATCCCCCATACCGCCAACGCATCGCCAGGACCTCCGTCATTCCGGCGAAGGCCGGGATCCATAGATCATTCAAACCCCGGCTCGCTCCCATGGACGGCCCAGACGCACCGGTGGTATATTTGCTGACAGCCCCCAGTGATCACCTATCATCGGCGGGGGCGATTTTTCTAGGAGTTGCTAAGAGGACCGGAGTATGACCGCCAAGCCTTCCGCTGATATACCCAGCGTCTACAACGCGGCCGACGTGGAGCGCCGTATCTATGAAACCTGGATGGCCAAGGACTATTTCAAGGCCGTCCGGGACCCCAATGCAACGCCTTACACGATAATCATGCCGCCGCCCAACGTGACCGGTGAACTGCACCTGGGGCACGCTCTGGAAAAGGCCTTAGAGGACGCTTTGGTGCGGTGGCGGCGGATGTCGGGCGTTCCGACCCTTTGGCTGCCGGGGACCGACCACGCCGGCATAGCCACCCAGTGGGCTGTCGAGCGTCAACTGGCTGCGGAAGGCCGTGACCGTCACGAATTAGGCCGGGAGAAGTTCCTGAAGTTGGTCTGGGAGCATGTGGAGAAATACGGAGGTATTATCCACGAGCAATCGCGTCGTCTCGGTATTTCCGCCGACTCTTCGCGACATAAGTTCACGTTGGATCCGGGCCCGGTCAAGGCGGTCCGCACCACCTTCGTGAATCTGTATAACAAAGGCCTGATATACCGCCACGAGCGAATGATTAACTGGTGCATCCGGTGCGCCACCGCTCTTTCGGACCTGGAAGTCAATCACGAAGAGCAAGATGGCGCTCTGTACCATATCCACTATCCCTTGGCGGACGATCCCACCTCCCACATCACCGTGGCCACCACCCGTCCGGAAACCATGTTGGGTGATACTGGTGTGGCGGTCCATCCCGACGACCCTCGCTACCGTGACTTCCTAGGGAAGCAGGTCGTATTGCCCATCATGGGCCGAGCCATTCCCATAGTCGGCGACGAGGCCATTGCCCTGGATTTCGGAACCGGCGCCCTGAAAGTAACCCCGGGCCACGACCCGGTGGACTTGGAGATAGGCCAGCGCCACGGTCTGGAGATTGTGACCGTTATCGGACTGGACGGTAACATGACGGATGCCGCTGGCAAATACGCTGGAAAAGAGCGGTTCGAGGTTCGGAAGGAAGTGGTAGCTGAGTTGGAGACCCTGGGGCTGCTGGAAAAGGTGGAAGATTACCGGCACTCCGTGGGCCATTGCCAGCGGTGCGACACGGTGGTGGAGCCGCTGATCAGTCTTCAATGGTTCGTCAACGTTGGCAGCCATAAGGATCCGGACAGCATCGCCGGCCGGGCCCACGCTGCCGTGGCCCAGGGGGATATTGCTCTGGTGCCGGAGCGTTTCACCCGGGTATATCTCAACTGGCTGGAAAACATCCGCGACTGGTGCATCAGCCGCCAGCTTTGGTGGGGACACCGCATCCCGGTGTGGTACTGCCAAGAGTGCGGGGAAATGATGTCGTTGATGGAGGACCCCTCGAGCTGTGTTGCCTGCGGCTCCTCCAAACTTGAACAGGACCCCGATGTTCTGGACACTTGGTTCAGCTCTGGACTCTGGCCCCATTCAACCCTTGGCTGGCCGGAAGAAACCGAGGACTTGGATTACTTCTACCCCACTACCGTTCTTGAGACCGGCTACGACATCCTCTTCTTCTGGGTCGCCCGCATGATAATGATGGGCATCGAGAATACCGGGCAAGTGCCCTTCAAGACCGTTTTTCTTCATGGCCTCATCCGGGACGCCTCTGGCGCCAAGATGAGCAAAACCCGGGGTAACACCATGGACCCCCTGGAGTTGATTGATAAATACGGCACCGACGCGCTTCGGTTTGCTCTGACTACCGGCACCGCGCCGGGTAACGACCTGCGTTTTGCCGAGTCTAGGCTGGAAGCGGCGCGAAACTTTGCCAACAAGGTTTGGAACGCCTCACGGTTTGTGCTCACCAGCATCCAGGGCAAAGACGGCCTTGATGGCTGGTTTGATCTGCCCGCTCCGGAACACCGGGAAGACAGATGGATCATCAGCCGCCTGAACCGGACCATCGAAGACGTCAATAGGTCGCTGGAAGCCTTCGAGCTTGGTGAAGCCCAGCAGAAGTTGTACGACTTCATCTGGAACGACTACTGCGACTGGTACATCGAAATGGCGAAGATTCGCCTGCGGTCCGGCGCGACCCCGTCACCTTTGCCCATACTAACCCACGTACTTGAGCGCACATTGCGCCTGCTGCATCCCTTTATGCCCTTTATTACCGAGGAGATCTGGCAGAACCTGATGGAACGGCTCCCCAGCGAAGGCGGCCTGCCCGAGTCCATCATGGTTTCTCCATATCCTCTAGCCGATTCCGGACTCCAAGACGAAAATGCGGAGAGAGAGATTTCTCTGGTGATGCAGACCATCCGCGCCGTGCGTAATACCCGTGCCCAGTTGCAGATACCCGCCAACCAGTTCTTGGAAGCGATAGTGGATGCCAACGGCCTCCAGAGCACCATAGAAGAAGAGGCGGATCTTATCCGGAACCTTTCCCGGATCGACCCGCTGAAGGTCGTGTCCGGTGACGGGGAAACCGCCAACCAGCCCCGGGGAATCACCTTGGTGGTGGATCCCTTGGTGGTGCGGCTGCCATTGGAAGGGGTGGTGGACATTTTGGCTGAGGCTGAACGCCTGCGGGGCGAGCTGGCCGACTGTGAGAGCAACTTAACCAGGGTCGGAAAGCTGGTGGCCAACCCGAATTTCCGCGCCAAAGCCAAACCGGAAGTTGTGGAAACAACGGAAGAAAGGTTCAAGTCCTTGGAGGAACGCCAGCAGCGTCTGAAAGAGATTCTGGAGCAGTTGGAGGGGTAGTTTTACCTCGTCTCTCCAAGCTGCTCCGGAACCTCGCCAATGCGATGAAATAGGCTGCGGATCATTCCGCCGATGAGCAACAGCCGCAGCCGCAATCTTGCCCAGCACCTTGTTGGCGCGCGGCGGTGACCTGGGCTTCTCCCACAAAATTCAACTCTTGCCAATCTGAGCCACACGAGTCTCCGCTGCAACCACAGCCACAGTCGTTATTCCCGGCGGCAACGGAGCTACAGCCGCAGCCGCAACCACAATCCTGATTTAGATTCTCTTCAGTCGCGCTTTCCACGTTTGTTGTTTCTGGCATTTTGGAGCCTCCTATATTTTTTGAGCTCTAAACTCTAACCTTGGTTCCCAGGCAATCGCACGCTTCCGGCGGACACTCCAGCACCGTATCGCAAGCCGCGGCTTCGCCTTCAGACATCGTGGTGAGGTGAGATTCCACCTGTTGCAGGTCTTGCTTCAAAGCCAACAAGTCGGCGATACGCCGGTCCACGTCTTCCTGCTTACGGCGTACTACTTCTTGGAATTGTTGCTGAAATGCGTCGCACCCTCCGCTACCTGCCAACTCTGCCAGTTGCTTCACGTCTGACAGCGTCATATCCAAGGACCTAGCCCGCCTGATGAGATCGAATCGCCGCACATCCGTCTCGGAGTACATCCGGTACCCAGATTGGCTCCGTTGCGGTGGCGGGGCCACCCCGGCTTCCTCGTAGTAGCGTATTGTCTTGGCGTTTATCCCGGTTGCTTTGGCCACCTGGCCGATGGTAAGCGTACTTCGCATGGCTGACCTCCCAGATCAGCTTATTCCTTCCAGTCCCTAGAATGTCAAGCCTTGGCTCGAATCCATGCCTCATCTGTCTGGTGCGCTCCCTAGCGGTTTATGCCTAAGCGCCCATCCGCCCATCCATGGTAGCGGCTTCCTAGCCGCCTTGCTGAGGTATGAGGCTGCTTGTATACTCGAATGAGGCGCCTACACATCGCTAGACCCCAAACCACTAGGCGTAGGAAAGACCGTTTTGCCTGCCAGCTTGGGTATCATAGGCTACCCCATAGCCCACTCCATCTCACCCATCTTCCAACAAGCCGCCCTGGACCACTGCGGCATCGATGCGACTTACCAAGCTTTCGAGGTTGCGCCGGAGCAAGTGGGCCGATTCGTCGGCGATCTGCGCCGGGACGGCGCATGGGGTATCAACGTCACTGTCCCTCACAAAGAGGCGGTGATTCCTTATATTGATGAGGTCGACGATTGGGCGACTGCCGCCGGTGCCGTAAACACCATCGTCAACCGGGAAGGACGCCTTACCGGCCATAACACCGACGGCTTGGGTTTCTTGAGGGCATTGCGGGACGAGGGAGGCTTCGTACCGGAAGGAAGCCGCGTGTTGGTTCTGGGAGCCGGAGGCGCGGCTCGTGGCGTGGTGTTGGCGCTGTCACGGGCAAAGGTTGCCACCATTACCATCGCCAATCGTACCTTGGAAAGAGGTCAGCGCCTTGCTGAGTTGGCGCAGTCGGCGGACACTGAAGGCCTCGCCATTCCCTTAGACGTGAAGGATCTGACGGAGGCGGCCGGTGCGGCGGACTTGATCGTAAACTGCACCACCATCGGAATGTCCCACGGCCCCGATGAGGCAGGCTCGCCCCTTCCCGCGGCAAGCATCCCATCCAACGTGCTGGTAAACGACCTGGTGTATAATCCTTTGGTGACGCCGCTATTGAAAGCGGCTGCCGAGGCGGGAGCCGCATGTCTGGGCGGCATACATATGCTGATATACCAGGGCGCCGCCTCTTTCGAGATGTGGACCGGCCAAGACGCGCCGGTAGCGGTGATGCTGGAAGCAGCCACCAAGGCAATGGCGGCCCGGTAATCTCTTACGGTTTCAATGGTCTGGGGAGCCTAGAGGGTTCCCCAGATGTATTTTCCGGCCAAATTAGTGATGTGTATCAGGGAGGGCCGTAGATGGTCCGGTTTTTCACTGCAGGTGAGTCCCACGGTCAGGGATTGGTAATAATCGTCGAGGGCGTCCCGGCAGCCTTGCCCATTGGCGAGGAGTACATCGCGTCTCAGTTGGCCCGGCGTCAGCGGGGTTACGGCCGCGGGGGCCGGATGCTCATCGAACAGGATCATGCCCACATAATGTCCGGCGTTCGCCACGGTCGCACGCTGGGCAGTCCCATCGGCATGACGATAGAGAACAAGGACTGGGTCAACTGGGAAACTGCTATGGCCGTGGAAGATGTGGGGGATACCAGTCACGACGAGCGTTCAAAGCGGGTCACTCGCATACGCCCCGGCCACGCCGATCTGCCGGGAGCGATGAAGTATGGGTTCCAGGACGTCCGCGACGTTTTAGAGCGGGCCAGCGCCCGGGAGACTGCAGCCCGCGTCGCCGCCGGCGCCGTGGCGATGCGCTTGCTGGAAGAGTTTGGCATCCGGCTGCATAGCCACGTAATCTCCATCGGCGGCATCAAGGCCGAGATACCGGATGTTATCGACTGGCAGGCGGTTGAAGAGTCCCCAGTGCGCTGCGCCGATCCGGAGGCGGCCACGAGGATGATGGCCGAGATCGACGCTGCCAAGGAAGCTGGAGACACCGTCGGTGGGACCGTGGAGATCATCGCGGAAAATGTGCCCATCGGATTGGGTTCCCACGTCCACTGGGACCGGAAGATCGACGCCCTTGTAGCTCAGGCATTGATGTCCATCAACGCCGTGAAAGCCGTGTCCATCGGCCCGGGCTTCGAAGTCGCCGACTTGCGTGGCTCTCAGGTCCATGACGTGATTCTGCCGGTGACCGACCCCGACAATCCGTGGCAAAGGGAGACCAACCGGGCCGGAGGCACCGAGGGTGGGATGACCGACGGTATGCCCTTGGTCGCCCGCTTCGCTATCAAACCCATCGCCACCATAACAAACCCATTGCCTTCCGTGGACCTGGACACCGGTGACCTCGTCCAAGCCCATTACGAGCGCTCCGATGTCTGCCAGGTGCCCCCTGCCGGCGTCATTGGCGAGTCCATGGTCGCTCTGGTTTTGGCCGGCGCCTTCATGGAAAAATTTGGCGGCGACTCTATCCCGGAAACCCGCCGTAATTACGAAGGATATATGGCCACCGTCGGCCCCCGGCTGAAATACCAGTAATATCCCAGCCTTTGGACAGACGCGGGGCCACCGGCTTTCTCCGTTCGTGGTGAGCTTACTGATGCGTTCATGGTGAGCTTGTCGAACCACCCTGCATCGTTACGCCGGACGCTAGTGCCGATCGTTTTGGATATCATTGAACGATTCTGCAGGACAGGTATATGAAGTTCGGAGTTACGCTGCTGGCAGACGATCTGGGCAAATTGGGGGAACGGGCGAGACTGGCCGAGGGGATAGGGTTTGAATACATCGGCGTCGCCGACTCCCAATCCCTATTTCGCGAGCTGTACGTAAGCCTGGCGGTGGTTGCTCAGGCGACCAATCACGCCCGAATCGGCCCTACGGTCACCAACCCGTTGACCCGCCACCCAGCGGTGACATCGTCGGCCATCGCCTCAATAGACGAACTGTCCCACGGGCGGGCTTTTCTGGGCATCGGTAGCGGTGACAGCGCCGTCCTTAACCTTAACTTACGCCCCGCCCGGATGTCTCAGGTTAAAGAATACGTTCAGGCTGTGCGTACCCATCTGTCTGGCGATTCTTATTCCTATCAAGGGCGGGACACCCACGTGCGGTGGGCGGATGCGCCGGTTCCCATCCTCATGGCGGCCGAAGGCCCCCGCACCCTGAAACTGGCCGGGGAGATTGCCGACGCCGTGCTGGTGCATACAGGGCTTACTCCAGATATCTTGCGACGATCTATCAGTCTGATCCGGGAAGGTGAGGCCGACGCCGGAAAACCAGTTGGTTCGGTGGAGATCTGGGCATTCGCCAAATGCAACGTCGCCAACGATCAGGAAACCGCCATCCAGGAGATTAAGATGGCCCTGGCGGCCAGCGGGCATCACGCCTTCAGGTACACTCTGGAAGGTAAGCACGTCCCCGAAGAACTCCACGAGGCCGTGGCCGTGCTTCAAAGGGATTACGTGCCCGTGGAGCACGAGCAACTGGGCCACACCCGCAACGCCACCCTGTCCGATGAACTGGGGTTCACCGATTTCTTAGCCGACCGGTTCGCCGTAGTTGGCACACCGGACCAGTGCCGGGAAAAGGTTAGGGGCATACCAGAGGCCGGAGTCGATGTCCTGTTGGCCACCGCCATCGGCCCCCAACCGGACGTCATTATCGAACGGTTCGGGCGTGAAGTTGCGGCGCTGTCCGGCTGACTGCATGAATTGTTGCGGACGTGCGTCCGAGAATCTCGTTCCGGAGCCGTATAAACACGCTCCTTAGCTGCTTTCCAGGAGTTGACAGTGCTGGAAATCCGGTTAAACTAAGGGATGACCCCAAACTTCAGGTTGAAGGAGTTGCTTCCATGGAAGGAAAAGTCCAACTAGAGATCACTTACTGCGTACCTTGACAACACCTCGGCACCGCCACGTGGATGGCGAATGAGTTTTTCCGTCACTTCGGCCCCGATGTTTCCGTAGCCATCTCCCCGAGAGGGCAAGGGATCATGGAAGTCTTCGTAGACGGCGAGCGGATTTTTGACAAGAAGGGCGAAGGCAACATCTACCCGGACCTGGCTCGTGTTCGGAAGATGCGCGAAGTCATCGCCGAGAGAATCGCGAACGCGGTTCCGGTCCCTGCCGACAACTAGCCGGTAGCGGTCTGGGCAACTCCTTAGCGGGGATGCCCGAAACACCTAGGTAACAACAGCCCCTTCTCTTAGAGAAGGGGCTGAACTTTTGCCCAAATATCCCGGCTTAATTGGCGTTGTGGCTTGGCGCCATCCAACACCAACCACTTGGCGGGGTCCGCCGCCGCCTGAGCCAAGTATCCTTCCCGTACCTTGCGCTGGAACTTATCCGGGGCGCTTTCAAACCGGTCGGCTACCGCAGTCTCCCTCCGGGATAATCCTATCTGAGCCGGCAGGTCTAGTAGCACTGTCAGATCGGGAACTAATCCTCCGGTGGCGATCAGGTTCAACTGCCGGATCAATCCCAAGTCCAACCCCCGTCCATAGCCTTGATATGCCATGGTTGACGCGGTGTACCTGTCGCTGATCACGGTGCTCCCGCCGTCAAGTCCGGGTCGTATTACCGACTCCACCAGTTGAGTCCGGGCAGCCTCGAACAGCAATAATTCGGTTAATGGTTGGAGGTTGAGCCGGCCTTTGAGCCAGCGGCGAATCGACTCACCGGCGGGCGTGCCCCCGGGTTCGCGGGTCAACAGAACGGGGAGACCCCGGCGGCGTAGCCGCCGGTTGAGGCTGCGCGCCTGGGTGCTCTTACCCGAGCCGTCGCCACCTTCGAAAACAATGAAGCACGCCACGGACGTTCGGGATCAGGGCTTGTAGAGTAGCACGGCCCGGGCTGGGTCCCGGCCCTTGCTGGTGGAAGCCAGATTGTAACGTTGGGCCAGCATATGCTGGAGACGCCGCACGTAGGACCGTTGGGGCGCTAACTGGATAGAAAACTCGCCGCTGAGCACCCGCTGGGCCGCGTCTTCGGCCTCCTGCATCGCCTGCTCAAGGGTTGCTTTGTAATCTTCTCCCCCCGACCTGGGTCCCATGCCGTTGTCCCGCCACTCTTTGGAGATGGTGTGGAGAAACTCCTGAACTTGGGGCATGGTATTCTTTCTGAGAACGTAAACGGGAGTTCCGGTAGACTCGGCGGTGCGCACCAACTGAGACCCTCGCCGGTAATGGGTCTTGGTGGTCAAGACTACGTCGGCGCGGCGTAGTTCATTGGCGACTTGTACCGGGACCCCGGCTTCCACCCCGGCCGCCTCCAATTTATCGCGCCCGACGCCGAATAGGAAAACCCTGAGGTCTAAGTCATTAGCGTCTGGTTCGGCCTCTTGGACGAACGACGCCGGTCCCACTTGGCCCATCTGTTGCTGGTCTGGCTGCCTGTTTCGGCCGGAGCGCTTGGGTTGGTCGGGACGCCAGGGCGCCAGGGAGGCTTCGCTGGGCCGGGCAGGTTCTTTATTCCGGTTTACCTGCCCCTCTTCGTCTAGCCAGCGTACTTCCGGAGCCACCGGATATCCCCGGAGCCATTGGTCTACCACGTGGGCCACGCCATCATGAACGGCAAGCCGGCTCCAATCTTGAATCTCTATCACCACGTCGAAGGTGGGCGGAGCTTTCCTTTCTAACACCGTCTTTTGGGTCCCACGGTATCGAGCCTCCTGGTCCCCCAGGGTTACCGATTGAACGCCGCCCACCAGGTCGGACAGGGTTGGGTTCATCACCAGGTTGTCCAGAGTATTACCGTGGGCGGTGGCGATGAGTTGCACCCCACGCTCGGCGATGGTACGGGCTGCCGCTGCTTCCAGTTCCGTGCCCATCTCATCGATGATGATAACCTCGGGCATGTGATTCTCCACGGCTTCAATCATCACCCCGTGTTGGTGGGCCGGGGTGGTTACCTGCATCCGGCGGGAGCGCCCTATGGCTTTGTGAGGCACGTCACCGTCACCGGCTATTTCGTTCGAGGTGTCGACGATGACCACCCGCTTCTTTGCGTCCTCCGACAGCACACGGGCTATCTCGCGCAACATGGTGGTCTTGCCCACGCCGGGGCGGCCAAGGAGCAGGATGTTTTTGCCGGAGAAAGCCAAGTCTTCAATTATCTTGATGGTGCCGAAGACGGCCCGGCCCACCCGGCAGGTTATCCCGATGACCTGGCCCTTTCGGTTCCGGATTGCGGAGATGCGGTGTAGCGTCCGTTCGATGCCGGCCCGGTTGTCGTCACCAAATTCGCCAAGGCGCGCTACCAGGTTCTCCAAGTCCTCCCTGGTGACGTCCTCATCATCCAAGGCGATGTCGCCAGAAGGGAATCTGGCCTCGGGCACGCGTCCCAAGTCCAAGACCACCTCCAACAACTCGTCCACATCCTCGCGGGCCCGTAGCGTATCCGCCACGCGCGGGGGCAGGATGTCCAGCAACTGGCCGAGTTCTTTCTGGACCAGATCTTCCGCTATCGCCAATCCTACGCCTCCACCGCCGCGAAACCGGGCGCCATGACCCGGGCGGCCACCGTTTTGACTAGCACAACATAACGGGCCGTTTCAACGAGACCACGCCGAAGCAGCAACTCTTGCGACATCTCCTGGTAATCAGGAATCAACCACTTTTGTATACCCTGCCGGGCCAGCGCCTTTTCTAAGAGGACCGGTAAGGCGTCCGGAAAATCCGGGTGGTACATGACCTCGCCTTCTTGCCAGCCATCAACGGTACGCAGACCTAGCCAGCCGATTATACGTTCCTTCTCCCTGATGACCCACTCTCGCATTTCCCGGCGGAACGGATTCTGGGAATCGCGCCATTGGTCGAAAGTAGACCCAAGGCCGTCCCTGACCTGTTGAGGAGAACCGGCGTAGAACAGTTGGAACAGACCGTAATCGTCATGGGGTAAACGCACATCCAGACTCAGCGGTGATGCCGCTCCGTTTTGCCCCTCTTCAGCAACTTGCCCCTCTAATAAGACCTCTTCGAAAAAGGGATAAAAACCGGCAAGCCTGGCGTCGTGTACGCAAGGGCTGTCGAAGGGGAGGCGCAACATCACGCGCTCGCCTGATCGCTCTCCGGCTTCTTGGACCAATTTCTCCAAGAAGTCCGTGAAGGCATGGTCCCACGATTTCTGAAGTTTGCCGCCGGCTCCGTTAGAATCTTCCGGGATTTTGTCCTGGCCGGTGGATACAAAAAGACGGTCAATCTCCCAAGCTCGGTGACCATTGATGGCGTGGGCTGAAGCCAGCCCGGTGAATCGGAAGCCCTGCCAGGAAACCAGGGAGACCCTACCCCCGCGGCTGGCCAACGTCTCCCGCCAAAGTACCGTGTTGCCAGGCTGTTTACCACTGAGAGAGGTTTCCCTGGGGCAGGCCAGATTAGGCCCCTTGGGCACGTTCAGCAGAAAACACCGCACTGCATCGCTGATGCGGACCGTGTGCATCATCACGCCGAAGGGGATGACTCCTGGGGAATTAGGTCAAGAAAATATTGATGTAATCTGTTGTCCGCGGTAAGTTCTGGATGGAAAGATGTAGCTAACAGATTGCCTTGGCGTACTGCCACCGGTTGTCCATCTGGAAGGGTCGCCATTACTTTAACCTCTCGACCGACCCGGGTGATTACCGGAGCTCGGATAAAGACCCCGTGGAAGGGAGCTGGACCAAGGTCAATCACCTGTAGGTCTTGCTCAAAGCTATCCACTTGCCTTCCAAATCCGTTTCGGAGCACACCGATGTCCATGAGGTTCAAGGGAACCGGGTCGTCCTCGGTGATTTCCTGCGCCACCATTATCATCCCGGCGCAGGTGCCCCAGATAGCCTTACCTTGACGGGACATCTGCTCGATGGGTTCCCTCATAGAGTAGATGCTCATCAGGCGGCTGAGCGTTGTGCTTTCGCCGCCTGGGATGATTAGGCCGTTGATGTTTTCAAGCTGTTCGGGTAGCCTGATCTCCCGGCCTGTAACGCCCAAACGTTTCAGAACAGCGATATGCTCGGCGAAGTCTCCCTGCAGGGCTAGAACACCTACTTCCAATTCGGTCTTCTTCTCCGATTGATCGCTCCTCGTCGGCCCGCTAGTTTGATTGCTAAATGCTCCTGGGAGCCATCAATTGGTCTGCCGGTATGCTCTTGGCACTGATGCCCACCATCGCCTCACCCAAGCCCTTGGAGACCTCGGCAAGAATCTTAGCATCCTTGTAGTGGGTGACCGCCTGGACGATGGCGTAGCCGCGCTCGGCGGGATCTCCTGACTTGAATACACCCGAGCCTACGAAAACACCGTCGGCGCCGAGCTGCATCATCAGCGCCGCGTCGGCGGGGGTGGCCACTCCGCCGGCCGCGAAGTTCACCGTGGGAAGGCGCCCCAACTCTCGAGTCTGGGTTAGCAGATCAAGGCTAACCCCCAGGTCCCTAGCCTCAACCACCAACTCGTCGTCGGGCATGGTTTGAAGTTTTCGGATGTTGTCCTGAACGGCCCGCATGTGGCGAACGGCCTCAACCACATCCCCGGTGCCCGCTTCTCCTTTGGTGCGAATCATGGTTGCCCCTTCGGAGATGCGGCGCAGGGCCTCTCCCAAGTCTCGACAGCCGCAAACGAAAGGCACCTTGAAATCGTGTTTCCACACGTGATGGACCTCATCGGCGGGCGTAAGAACTTCAGACTCGTCGATGTAGTCCACTCCCAATGATTCCAGGATCTGAGCTTCCACAAAATGTCCGATGCGAACTTTAGCCATAACCGGAATGCTCACGGTGTCCATGATCGCGCAGATGATGGAAGGGTCGGTCATGCGGGCGACTCCCCCATCGGCGCGGATGTCGGCGGGCACTCTCTCCAGAGCCATGACGGCTACCGCTCCCGCTTCTTCAGCGATCCGGGCTTGCTCCGGCGTCACTACGTCCATGATGACGCCACCTTTGAGCATCTGGGCGTGGCCTGCTTTAACTGTATCGGTACCGGTTAATACATCGACCATTATTGACTTCCTCCAAAGGGATAACGCACGAGACACAACCCACTGGGAATCATATCGCGTTTCAAGCTGTATTATACGATGCTTACTTGTGGGTAATCAATTGGGGTCTCAGAGTAAATGTTGACTGTCTTGGGAGCTTTTCCCAAGAGGGGTCGTCTTGACAGGCTCAAAGGGGTAGCTCTAAGATGAAGGTCGTTCGCCGAGGTAGCTCAGGTGGTAGAGCACGGCACTGAAAATGCCGGTGTCGACAGTTCGAGTCTGTCCCTCGGCACCATTTCCCCCTTCCCGGCCAAATTTGAGCCTAAGTCTTCTTCCCCAAATCGGTAACCCCCCCAATTGCCGACATTTTGCCGACATCAGATTCATCTAGCCCTCTCTCATAGCTTTGGCGAAGGCGTTGGCGGCCTCTTTCTGCCAGCCTGGGAGCAAATGTCCATAAATGTCCCCAGTAGTGGCGATGCTGGCATGCCCTAGCCTCTTGCTCACCAAAAGTAGGGTTTGCCCATGCTGAAGCATAACGCTGGCATGAAAGTGTCTGAGGTCGTGTAACTTGGCAGATGTCAGTCCGAGCCTCGTTGCGTAGGTCTGAAACGTTCTGGTGAGGGTCATAGGATTTAGCGGCTTCCCCAAAGGGTCGGGAAATACAAGGCCATTATCATCGTAGAGTCCATCCAGTTCCAGGCGATGGAGGAGTTGATTGCCTAAGTGCGCCCTAAGAACAGCGACAGTACCATCGTCTAGGTCAACGTTGCGCCTGCTGTATGTTGTCTTGGTGGGTTCGATTATCACGCCTTTGTGCAGAGACCGTACAACGGTCTGGACTACCGATATTATTCCCGTCTCCAGATTCAAATCCTGAAACCTGAGTCCAAGTGCTTCCCCTCGTCTTAAACCGGTGTAAGCCATGAGGTAAAGGCAAGGGTACAAAGGGTGGTGCTCCTCCTCGGCTAAGCGCAGTATGTCCTTCACTTTGGCGATTTCCGGTGGCTCCACCTCTTTCCGTATCACCTGGGGCGGTGTGACGGACTTGGCAGAGTTCCTCCAGACCACTTCCTCCTGTAGAGCAAATTTTAATGCGCCTGAGATGACGGTGTGCACCAGCTCCACACCCTTGGGAGCCATACCTTTGCCAATGAGCTTGGTTTCTAGGGTTCGTATCTCGCTTGGGGTCAGCTTTATTAATCCAATGTGACCCAATTCCGGAGCTATGTGCTTGTTAATCAAACCTTCATAGCGCTCAATGGTTCTCTGGCGTTTGTTGGGGATAATGTATTCAGCCATCCATTTTGACAGCCACTGACCGAATGAAATCTTGTCTGTACTGACGGGCATTCCCTTGTCCAGGGATGTTAGCAGCTCCCGAAGTTTTTTCTCCGCCTGGGCCTTGGTCCCTTTGACGTTAGTGAACTTCCGGAGTCTTTTTCCTCCAGCGTCTCGACCTACTTCTACGGTCAATTCCCAGGTATTTTTGCCTCGTTTTCTAATCGAACCGTTCATCTTTTATTACTCCTTGTCTCTTTGACTGGTTCTGTAAGTTCTTGTTTTGTGGCGAGCACGACAGAGACTAGAGGTGCTGCTGGAATAAGTGGGAGGAGGACAGTAGACCTGGTTGGAACGGGTCGCTGGAAAGACGCTGCGACATTCTGGACAAAGCTTCAAATCCCGGCTCTCGGCCAGTTTCAGCAAGTGCCACCAAATTACATCGATGAGGGTAGTGAATTCTAAAGTTGATTCAACTGTTCTTGCGTCAAAATCAGGGCGGACTGTTCCACTGGTGTCTAGTAGGTTCTGTTTGATAAGGTGAGCGGTTATAGCAAGCAGGGCGTTCCTCGTCCCATTCGGGGCTACCAACTGAGTGTGGTCCAAGCTAAACACAGTGCGCCCATCTGCGTAATAATCCGGGTTCGTAGCATAATCGAGAGCAAGTGCCAAATTATTGTCCGACTCGTCTTTTGCTATGCCCAGAAGAAGGGCAACTCTGCAGACCGAAAAAACATGCAACTTTATCCACTCAATAGGCTCATTCGGTGAAGATGCAGAGAAACCAAGAAGACCCCAACGTCTAGCGAAAGAAGATATTCCACCTGGGTCATCGGGAGAGCTAAAGGTTTCCTTTAACCTCTGGAATTCCTGAAGCAACTCAGGTTTGGAAGTAGGGTAATAAAGGCTCTGTACTCCCCCTCGCCTTCGAAGACATTTATTTTCAACAACATAACCTGTAGGCGTTCAGCGATAATGGGACACTTTTAAGGGGAGAAAAACATGAGAGTGGTGGTGGGGTTGGACTCCTGGTGTTGGGTATAGATCATCCACATCAAGAAAGGAGCCAGAAGTGTCTCAGAACAACATCGATCAAG
>CATMOE010000055.1:0-23390 GCA_950072105.1 uncultured Dehalococcoidia bacterium | reverse complement strand
TCTACCCGGAGCAGCCCGGCGGCGATCTGGATCGCCTTCTCTCTAACTACCAGACTTGCCTCCACCAGGGAACTGCCACCGACAACCAAAGACCGGCTGGCCCGGGTACCCACGCCGTAGGGCACGATGGCCGTATCGCCATACAACAGCTCCACGTCTTCCATGGCCACTCCCAGCTTGTCGCTCACGATCTGACCGAAGGTGGTCTCCATCCCCTGGCCATGGGGCGATGAACCGGTCATGGCGGTCACCTTGCCGGTAGGCTCCACCCGGACGACGGCGCTTTCGTATCCGCCCCGGGCGCTGACCCTACTGGGCGGGCCATAGCCGGACCGGTCCACGTTGGTCGCCAGTCCTATCCCCATCAGGATCCCTTGTTCACGCAAACGCTTTTGTTCTTCTCGCAGGTCCTCGTACCCGGCCAACTCCAAGGCCCGGTCCAAAGCAGCTTCGTAGTTGCCGTTGTCGAACTCCCGTCCCATCGGGTTCATGTAAGGGAAGGCGTCGGCCGGTATGAAATTCCTCCGTCTGACCTCCGCCGGGTCCATGTCAAGTTCGCCGGCGATCAGGTCCATGACCCGCTCAATAAAGTAGGCAGTGGCTTGCTGGCTGTAACCACGATAGGGCCCGACGGGCACCTTGTTGGTAAAAACCCCGTAGGTGGTCCACTCCAGGTTCCGGACCCGGTAGGCGCCTTGGGCGCCCGAGGGAATAGAGGCATCCACGACGGAATGGGTCCCGCCGCTGGAATAAGCCCCCAGTTCGGTGTAGTAGCTTATTCGCATCCCCAGAAGGACGCCGTCATCGTCGTAGGCGGCGTCAACGTACTGGACCTCGCCCCGTCCATGGATCGTGGAGGTGAAGTTTTCCTGACGGTCCTCCACCCACTTGACCGGTTTGGCCAATCTGATTGCGAGTATGGCCGCGATAACCGTTTCCGGATAGGTGTCGATCTTACATCCGAACCCGCCGCCAACGTCCCTGGACAGTATCCTCAGCTTGTTCTCCGGAAAGCCGAGTACCTGAGATATGAAGCTGCGTTCAAGGTGAGGCGTCTGGGTGGACAGCCACATGGTCATGTTTCCAGTGCCCCGCTCGTAACTGGCGACTACGGCCCTCGACTCCATGGGACTGGGCACCAGGCGAGGCTCGGCCAATCGCACCGACACCACTCCGCTGGCATCCCGGAATGCGCCTTCGGGGTCACCGGCGGTCCCAGATGTTTCGACGCTCAGGTTTGTGCCAAGGTCCTCGTGGACCAGAGGAGAGTCACCCCGGGCCGCCGCCTCGATATCTACCACGGCGGGAAGCGGCTCGTAGTCTACTTCTATCAACTCCAGAGCATCTGATGCGGCAGTGGCGCTGGCGGCGACCACCACGGCCACGGGCTCACCTACATACTTTGCCGTTTCCACCGCCATGGGCCACCGGCTTCGAGTGCGCGTCTCTTCTTTCACGGCAAATAGCAGGAATTGAGATTGGCATTGCTCCTTTACTTCTTCACCGGTTAGGACGGCCAGCACTTGCGGGTGCGACCTTGCTTGGGAGACATCAATATTCCGGATGCGGGCGTGGCCGTGGGGACTGCGCAGCACCGCCATGTGGACCATGCCTTTGAGGTCCACGTCGCCGGTATACATACTGTCGCCCATGAGCAGCCTGGGGTCTTCTTTCCGCTTTACCGACGCCCCGATCATTTGGGTTTGTTGATTTGATGCCATTGAAAGCCTCATTGTTTATTGGGAGGAACTTTAATACCTTTAGCCGGGGTAAATCCCCCTGTATCCCCCTTTACGAAAGGGGGACGAAGGTGGGAGTTGTTTCCTGCGCCGGGAGTCTTCTACTCAGCCGGATGGTTGTCCCGGATCAATTGCGCCAACCTGTCGGGGCTGAGGGGCAATTCCCGCACTTGGACCCCCAGTGACGAGAGTGCTTGGGACACGGCGTTGGACAGGGCGGCCCCGGTGGCTACGATGCCGATCTCGCCGGCGCCTTTGACACCCAGGGGGTTCAGCGGCGACGGCGCCAAGTCCACCACCGCGCTTTCGATCGGGGGGATGTCCCTGCTGGTGGGTAGCAGGTAGTCCATGAGACTTCCCGCCAGGGGCTGGCCGCCCTCGTCGTAAACCAACTCTTCCAAAATGGTCGCTCCTATGCCCTGGGCCGCCGCTCCAACGATCTGACCGGTCAATATCATGGGGTTTATCACATGGCCCACGTCCTCGGCAACCACGTAACGCTCTATCTCGATCTTTCCCGTCTCCGAGTCCACCGTTAAGTGGACCGCGTGCGCGCCACAGGGGAAGCACTCTTCATCCGATCTAAAGTAGCTGGTTACGTCCAACCCCATCTCCCCTTGGTTGTATCGGCTAGACGGGCTGGCCAGCTCCAGCACCTGACCCAAGTCCAAGCGAGTTTCGCCTTCAGGATCGGACTTGCCGCGCACCTTTCCCAGGGAAAATTCCAGCTCATCGGGGTCAATGTCCAGATAGGCGCCGCTGATGCCCAGTATCTTTTGCCGCAATTCCTGGGCTGCTTTGAAAACGGCGTTCCCCGCCATGATCGTGCCCCGGCTGGCGTGGGTACCACCTCCGTAGGGCATCATGTCGGTGCTTCCGTGGTACACCGAAACGTAATCAATGGGCACTCCCAGCCCCTGAGCACAGATCTGGGCCATGGTGGTTTCGTGCCCTTGCCCCATGGTAGCGATGCCCAAGTAAACGGCTACCTGGTCTGCCCCGCTCACGACGATTCTGGCGCCTTCGAAGGGCACCCCACCGCCGGTGCTTTTGACGAAACAGGCGATGCCAACGCCGTGGTACTTCCCGTCCTTTAGCTGACCCTGGACGGATCTGATCTCACGATAGTCGATCATCTCCAGGGCTTTTTCCAGGACCGCCTGGTAATCGCCGCTGTCGTAGACCATTGGGGGCGAGTCGGGCCGGGTCACACCCACATGATAGGGCATGGCCGAGGCCGGGATAAGGTTTTTCAATCGCATTTCCACCGGGTCGATACCCAGATCGGCGGCTACCATGTCAAACATCCGCTCCCGGAAGAAGCACGACTCGTAGCGGCCGGGAGCGCTGAAGGTGCCCATCCCCACTTTGTTGGTCAGCAGGCTCTCTATCCGCCACCGGTAGTTGGGGATGTGGTAGGGACCCATGAGCATCGCCCCCACTGAGATGGGCACGCTGGCGCCGTGGGTCCGCACGTAGCCACCCAGCGCGCCTAATATCTCCGCCCGCATTCCCAGTATGACTCCATCACTGGTGGCGGCAATCTCCAACCGGCACACGTGCTCGCGGGAGTGGTTGGCGGCGATCAGATGCTCCATGCGGTCTTCGATCCACTTGACTGGGCGGCCCAGTTTCATCGAACAGAAAGGAACGATGAAGTTCTCCGGGTAGAACTCGCCGCGGATGCCGAATCCTCCGCCAACGTCGGGTTCAATGAAGTGGATACGGTGTTCCGGCATCTGCAAAAGCGAGGCCAAGACCCCCCGGTTGAAGTGGGCCACCTTGGTCTCGCCCCACACGGTCATGTCGCCGGTCCCGGTATCGAATGACGCCACCAGACCCCGAGTCTCGAGAGGGTTGCCGGTGTGCCGGTGGCAGCGAAATTCCTCTTTGCGGGTGTACTCCGATTCGGCGAACGCGCCATCCGGGTCGCCCAACGAACCCTCGAATTCCAGGGCCAGATTGGTGCCGTGTTCCTCGAACAGAAGCACGTCGCCTTTTTTCGACCCCCAGACATCGACGATGGCCGGAAAGGGCTCGTATTTCACCTCGATGGCGTCCAAGGCGTCCTCGGCCAGGTAACGGCTCTCCGCTACCACCACCGCCACCGGTTCTCCTACGTATCGAACCTTCTCTCCCGCCAGCGGAAATTGCAGGAACCGCTCCAACCCGGAATAAGACCCCCGACGCATGGGAATGGGGCGCGGCTCTACAGTCTGCACGATATCCTGAAAGGTGAAAACGGCCTCAACGCCTTCCATCTCCAGAGCGGCGGAAGGGTCTATGGATAGTACGCGGGCATGGGCGTGGGGGCTGCGCAGAATGGCCGCGTGGAGCATATGGGGCAGCTTCACGTCATCGACATAGCGGGCGGTCCCAGTCAGGAACCGCAGGTCCTCTTTGCGAAGGACGGGAGAGCCGATGTACGGCTGCTGTGCCATGGAATGCTCCGCTAGGCCGGGAGGTACGGCGTGTGGACCTGCAGGTACGTGCCGGGAATCTGCTGCCAGCACAGAAAGCGCATCGGCTCGGCGTAGGGATTTATCGTCTCGTGCCTACTTCCCGCTGGAATGCAGGTGAAATCCCCTTCTTTTACTTCGATTCGCTGGTCTCCGATGATCTCAACACCCCGGCCGGACAGGTAATAGCGGATGGCATCGCCGGAGGTTTGGGCCTGGCCATGCTCCGTGCGGGGGGCGACATGTTCCATGAACAGGTTAAAGGAGTAGATATCGAACCCCAGTTCAGGCGACATGATGTGATGGCGGCCGGGGCCCCACTCCATCAGGGGAGCTTCCGAGGCTGGCACGAAGAGCCGCTTCTGCTCCCGGCGGCGCTGCATCTCCAAGGCTACCTTGCCAAACTCCAACTGCTCTTCTATGTACTTGAGATACAGCAGCCGGGGATCCAACTTGCCCAGCTCTTCCAGCGACAAGTCCTTTACTTCAGGAGCCTTATCCGGGTACTCCAAGCGGATGAAGGGAGTGGTGACTTGGCGGTAGGTGCCAGGAAACTGTTGAGCAGCCAGAAAGACCAGGGGTTCCGGGTTAGGGTTTATCGTGCCATGCCACACGTTGGCGGGGACGTGGCAAAAATCCCCCACTTTGACTTCGAATTTCTCGTCGCCGATCTCCTCGAAGCCGCTGCCCTGGACGTAGTATTTCAGAGCGTCGCCGTGGGTGTGGTACCTGTCGGAACGGCCGTCCCGGCCCGAGGTGAAAACGTGAAGATTGTGGATGTTGAACCCTAATTCCGGCCCCACGATGATGCGCTGGCCGGGGCCGGCGCCAGCCACGTTAGCTTCCTCGGCAGGCACATGCAGCCGGTTCTGCTGGCGGCGTTGATCCATGGCCTCGGCTACCATACCGAAGTTGACCTGTTTCTCCATGTAGACCCGGTACAACTCTTCAGGCGATAACTCCTTCAGGTCGTCCCGCATAACGTGCTGAATCGTCGCCATGATCAACATCTCCTGCCGGTTGAGTGGTTACGCAAAGTAGAAACGCGGTTTAGAAAAACCGCTTCTTGCCCCCGGCCCCTCTCCCTCCGGAAGAGGGTCCGGGGGTGAGGGCCCTACCCCGCCGGGTCGAATTCAGGCCGTTTGGTCCAGGATAGGCTATCGGCGTCGTGGTGCAGGTCTACTTTCTTGCCGGCAGAGTCTTCGATGCCCAGGGGATGGTGGACCATCTCGATGATGTTGCCGTCGGGGTCGCGTATGTAGCTGTAGTGGTTGCCGGTATAGTCCCGGATACCCCAGGACTTCTCCGCGCCTGGAGCTTGTCTCTGTACCTTGGAGTAAAAGATTCCCAGGCTATCTAGATGGGCGATCATTTCATCCCAATCGTCTATCTCGACAGCGAAATGCACTCCGGGGACCCGGACCGGTTCTTTGGTGTCATTGGTGTGGATCTCCGCATTCCCCAAACGAAGTTGTAGTTGACCTTTATTGAGAGCCGGACTCCGGTCCAGAAACTCCGCTCCCAGCACCTTCTCGTACCAGTCTCTGGTCTGTTCCCGGTCGCTGATCTGCAGATTGACATGGTGGATGGTCGTTACTCTGGACATCTGGCAGCCTCCTCGGACTTCAGCCTAGCGTTCGGACAATATACTACTCTGCGGCTACTGGTAAGACAATATTTGGCGGATTTAGCGGTGCCCCGCCGATAGTAGACTGCCCCACCGGGTAGCTTGGAAAACAAAAGGCCGAATCGTGGGGATTCCACGATCCGGCCGATGTGTGCCTGAGATTGGTGCCCTCGGAAGTCTGCGGTTACGCCGGTGTTCCCACCGGGAAACGGCTGGTGACCGGCTGATTTCCACCATGCTCGACATAGGGCTCTTCACGATAGAGGGCCATAGATTTCATGATGGGGGTGTCCTGGATGGAGAACAGGATGGCCTCTTTGCCGTCGGCGGCGGCATGCTCGTGCCAGGCCCAGGACGGCACCACTAGGAAGTCGCCCTCGGTCCAGTCGAACCGCTGGCCGTTGATGACGCTGTAACCCTCGCCTTTGAACACTTGGTAAACCTTGCTGCTGGTGTGACGGTGGGCTTTGGTGCGCACACCTGGGCGGATCAACTGCACCCAGCAAGTCATGGTTCTCAGGACGGGTCCGCCGGTGGTGGGGTCGCTGTACTCCATGGCCACGTCGTCAAAGGGGTCGGATCCCAACTCGGCCAGATTCTGTAGGGCCTCGTAGGTCTTGTCCCACTTGTAGTGCAGCAAAGGCGAATAAGCGAGGTCCGGCTGTTCCCAGGTAGGCCTCAGAGTGCCCGACGCGAACTTTTTGATCGAATCTCCGGTACCGTGAACGGGCTGAGTGTCTTCCGGGAACTGCTCGTAGAAGTTGGCCTTCAAATACCCTACTAGGGGCACGTCCAAGCCATCCAGCCAGATCATTGGCTGGTTGCCTTCGTTGGTGTGGTCGTGCCAGGTCCATGACGGGGTCAGGACCAGATCTCCCGGCTCCATCCAACACTTGTCGCCTTCCACGGTGGTGTAGGCCCCTTCCCCTTTCAGGATCCATCGGATGGCGGTTGGGGTGTGGCGATGGGAGGGCGCGGTCTCGCCAGGAAGTAAAAGTTGCAGGGCGGCGACCATGGTGTGGGTGGTGCCGCGCTCCAGGCCGGGGGTGGCCAGGCGCATGATCCTTCGTTCCACGTCCCGGTCCGGAGTAACCACGTCACCGCTCTTCAGGACCAAGGGTTCCACGTCGGACCAGCGCCACATGTACGGCTCAAGTTCCGGTGGCTTCTCGTGTTCCCGGCCAACCCACCCGGGGCCAAGCCTGACTTCGTCGGCAGAGTTGTAGTACTGTTTCAGTTCCTCAGCGCTCAGCTTATCTTGCACTGCCATGACATCACTCCTTGCCGGTTATTTCACCACGGTATCGTGCCGGGCGGACTCGCCTTATAGATTGAATTGAGGGTCCTGGTAGCCGTCTACCTTCTGGTAGATCTGGATGCGGTGCCGCATGGTGTCGCAAACCAGTAGACGGTTGTTCTCTTGATCGAAGGCGCAGTAACTGGGCATACGGAAGTACTGCTTCACCTCCGGGTTCTTGGCCAGACGGTGCCGCCGGCGCATGTCCGGGTTGGCGTCCAACCCCATGGCGGCCCACTTGGAGATCTCGTGGGCGTCCCCTCGCAATGTGGCCAGGGTCTTGCCTTCGGCGTCGAAGATGACAACCCTTTCGTTCATCCAGTCGGCCACGTAGACGTCTCCGTCACCGTCCACCGCCACGTCTGCGGGGTGATTCAGGTCGTTGGGAGGGACGCCGATGTCATGGACCAAGGCATGCATGTATGGAGTGCTGCCGTCGTTGGCCACGCCCGTGGTCCGGCCTGAACCGAATGTAAGCAGATGGGTTCCATCCGGACTGAATTTTTGCACCCGATGGTTGTTCCAGTCGGCGACGTAGACATCGCCGTTGTTGTCGACGGTTATTCCCCAGGGCATGTCCAGTTCGCCGGGGCCGTCTCCTTTGACGCCAAATCCGCTGATGAACTCGCCGTCCTTGCTGAACTTCTGGATGCGGCTGTTCAGCCCATTGACCACCCACAGGTTATCGTCTGCATCGAAGGTCAAACCGGTGGAGCCGTTCAGTTGCCCGGGACCCTCGCCTTCCTCGCCCCAGGTACGCAGAACGTTGCCGTCGTTGTCAAAAACAGTGATCCGGTTTCGCCATTCGTCGGAAGCGTAAAGATTCTGGTCTTTGTCCAATGCCAACCCGGAAAGGAACTCAAACTCTCCGGTACGTCCGAATTCGTGGATGAACTCCTGGTCGATAGTAAATTTACTGATATGGGGAGTGCGGTTAGCCACGAACATTACGCCGTCTTTCCCCACGGCCATCGCTATGGGCCAATTGAAGCCCATGCCGGCGGTGGCCCTGCGTCCAATATTGTGGCTATATGTCCAGGCACGCCCGGCAGCTATCGTGTCGAGTGGCATATTTCGTTCTCCTCAAATTTTTGGCCGTCAATCTCAGTCCAAAGGCTATCAGCCAAACTGGTACTCGGTGGTCGCTCCCACCAGCGCCAGCATCTCGCCGACGCGGGAACCCACTTTTTCGTCGTTCCAGTCCAAGTTACCCTCGGCCTGGGCGTAGTCCAGAAGTTGCTGGCGGGTTTCCGCCGCCACTTCCAGATAACCCATGTGGGTCAATGCCGAGCTCACGAAGTCGTCCGGCGTGGTCACACCGTCGGACTTCATGTACTCGATGATGTTCTGCACGCCGGGCAAGCTGGTGTCGGCGACATGGTCGGCCACGAAGTTGATCCTGGCCAGCAGCGAGCCGCTGTTGATCCACTCTTGGCCGGTGTACCAACCCTCCACGCTGGGCGGGTTCAGTAGGTCCTGGCCCATGTAGGCGGCTTGAGGCCCGATGTCCGGCAGGTCCGGGCCGGGGAACATGTTGGATTCGGTAAGACGTAGAGTCCCGGCAACCACTTCGGCCGGGCTCTTGATCTTGGCGAACTGGGCGTTCTTGAAGAAGTCGGAGGTGAAGATGGTGCGAAGTACGGCCTTCATCTCGTAGCCCGACTCAACGAACGAGTTAATCATCATCTCGAGAGCATCCTCATCACGGGCGGGCTCGATGGTCCATGCGGGTACCTGTACGTCGTCGGCGACAAAGAAGTTGTACAGGTGGCGGCAGATGAACCGAGCCGTGGCGGGCTCTTCCAGAATGATGTTGATGATGTCCTCGCCGTTGAAGTTACCGGTGCGGCCCAGGAAGGTCTTTTCTCCATCATCATGGTCCTCGGCCCGGTACTCGAACTTCCAAGGGAAGCGCCAGTAAGGCTGGCGAGGCAGCCTTGGCTCGATATTCCAGCCGGTGAAGGCCCGGGATGCCTCTCTGACGTCAACTTCGGTGTAGTTGCTGACGCCCATGGAGAACAGCTCTAAAAGCTCCCGGCCCCAGTTCTCATTGACGGCGTACCGGTGATTCTCGTTATTGTCCAGCCAGAAGATCATGGTGGGGTCTTTGGACACTTCTAGCAAGATGTCCCGGTAGCTGCCCATGCCTATCTTCCGGAACAAAACGATCTGCTCAACCAGTTGGTCGGCGCCGTCCAGCTTGGAGTTGGCGGTGGCGAAAACATGGTGCCAGAACAGGGACATCTTCTCTTCCAGCGGCCGCTGAGTGGTTATCATGTGGTACATCCAGTTGTACTGGCCTGGAACCGTGACTCCCCCAGGCAGCAGACAACTGGGGTTATAGCGAACGAGCAGCGCGGTCTTTCCGGCAGACTTATCTGCGGGAGGGTTGATAAGCTCCTCCACGGTGGCATCGTAGCCTTGCTCCGCGTATCGCTCCAACTCGTCCCGCGTCGCGCCAAATCCAGCCCGGCGCAGCAGGTGAGCAATCATCGCTAGATCTTTTGTATTTGCCATTAAGAGACTCCTTTCCTGCGGATGAAGTTTCTAAGCGCTAACCGCATTAGGTGCAAATCTTTATTTGGTAAGAATTATAATCGCAACCCTAAATCAATTCAACGGTATCCCAGTCACACTCGGAATCATTCATGCTAGTTGACGCCAGCACACAGACCACGAAAATGGGCGATTCGTATCACTGCGAGCCTAGCCTCGAATCTCATGCCTGGTTGTAGCGGTCACTTGAGATTCCTCGCCGCCCTTCCGCCGATGGGCTGGTGTCGGAATGACCGAGATTGCGGCCGTAGGTTGGCAATTCTATTTTCGGAGCAATCATTAGGGAAATAACCGGCTAGTTGCCAGCTTGGCGCCTTCCACCAGTGCCTGGAGCTTGGCCCAAGCGATGTTAGCGTCGACCCTCCGCGAGAGGATAAACGTCCCGTAGCCGCAGTCCGACCCGGCGATAACATTCTCCCGGCCCACGGTTTCGGCATAGCGAGCTATCCTGTCGGCAACCAACTCCGGATGCTCGATAAAGTTGGTGGTCGAGTCCAATACCCCTGGAATGAGCACCTTGCCGTCAGGCAGTTTCACCTCTTGCCAAATCTTCCACTCGTGTTCGTGACGTGGGTTGGCTCCCTCAAAGGATAGGCCGGCGGGTCGGGCCTTGAGAACGATGTCAACGATATCCCTGAAGGGCACGTCATGGACATGGGGCCCTTCGAAGTTGCCCCAGCACAGGTGCATCCGAAGCCGCTCCGGCGGCAGACCCGCGAGGGCATGGTTCAGTACCTCCACGTGCAGCTCCACGATCTTTTTGAACTCGTCGATGGTCAGGTGACCGAACTGGGTGTTCCGGCTGGAGGCCAGGTCCGGGCAGTCGATCTGGAGCACAAATCCGGCGTTCACCACGGCGTTGTATTCGTCCTTCATGACGTCGGCCAGGGCGTAAAGATAGGCCTCTTCGCTGTCGTAGAACTGGTTGGGAAGGAACCTGGCGATCACCCCGGGCGAGGCGGCTGTCATGAAGACTTCCTGCTCCTCAGTACCCTGAGTGGCCTTCTTCAGCCGGTCCAGGTCCCGTTCCACGGCGGGCCAATCGCTCCAGGCAATGGGCCCATTGCAAGCCGGCCGGTGGACGACGGTGGAGGAGGGGCCAACGTAATTGGCCGCCCATTCCGGAAAATCAACATCATCCAGCCGTACCCGCGGCGGCTCGGACACTTGGCCCGAAAACCCGGTGAAGCGGTCTTTGACGTAGGTGGCGTAGCTAGGCTTGCTCTGCTCCCCGTCGTTGATAACATCCAGGCCGATGGCTACCTGCCGGTTCACGACTTCGGTCACCGCTTCGTCCGCTCCGGATTCGAAGACCTGCGGATCCACTAGGCCCTGGCTATCTCTGGTTTCCAGCAGATCCGCGACGCTGCCGCTCCTGGGCAGGCTGCCCGTATGGGTGGTGAGTATCTTGGATGTGCTCTGTTTCATCCTTAACCCTTTCTCCCTAGATTTAGACCCAAAGTCAGCCGCCAGACCCGCCCTGCAGTTAACTTAATCCGGCACCGGCATCGCCACAGTCACGGTGGGAACAGGAAACCTGGTCCGGTGTCCCTTGCCTGTCAGGTCTTCCCAGAGGCGCAACGACTCGGGTCCAAAGCTGTGGACGCTACCGTCGGCAAGCTCGATGTCGATCTGGCCGCTCAAGATGGTCAACCAACGGCGGCGGGGAGCCGGATGGAAATCCGAAAACTCGCCGGCTTCGGTTATCTGGAGAGAGCAACCGGACACTCTTCCCAAGGATTCCAACTTGGGGTCGTCGGGCAGCAATTCTTCGATGTGGCTCTGACCGTCGTCACCGGTATACATTCTATGGATACTCATATCTTCTCCTCAGTTTTAATGTGTTTCGCTGTCCCCTCACCCCCAGGCCTTCCGCGCCGTTTCCACCACCAATTCCAGCTTCCGCCACTGCTCGTCCTCGGTGAGGAGGTTGCCCGCGGCCGTGGAGGCGAATCCGCATTGGGGACTGAGGGATAGGTTCTCCATGGGGACGTATCGGGACGCTTCCTCGATGCGGCGGAGCAAATCATCTTCGGATTCGGGCTGGGGTAACTTCGTGCTGATCAAGCCCAGGACAACATCTTTGCCCGGCGGGACGAATCGTAGGGGTTCGAAAGTCCCCGCCCGGTCCGTGTCATATTCCAACAGAAACCGATCGACATTGAGGGTGCCGAACAGCTTTTCGGCGATGGGCTCGTACCCGCCCTCGGCATACCATTTGCTCTCGTTATTGCCCCGGCAGATGTGCAGTGCCACCGTCAGCCCATCTTTCCCGATCCCTTCCACGCAGTGGTTATCGGCGGCCACGGCCTCGTCGAACATCTTGTCAGGGTCTTCGCCCAATCCCCGTAGATGCTCGCGCCACTTGGCATCCACGTAGTAGCTGTACCGGGGAGCGTCGAGTTGGATGTAGGCCACGCCGTCGGCGGCTAAAGCGGCGACTTCCGACCTGATGATCGAAGCCAGTTCCGCCAGCAGATCGGTCCGGGTTGGGTAGAACTGGTCGGTGATGCCGGCTTGGAAGCTGATGGCCGGGAATTGACTGGGGCTGGGCACCGTCACTTTTACCGGACCTGGGGCGTTAGCCATCACGAAGGGTGTCTGATTGCCGGTCAATCGCCGCGTCTGCCGTAGTTTGGCCCCCACGACCTGCCGGGTACCCTGCTCCTGAGGTTTTCCGCCGGGCCCCTGCCAGATCCGAACAACGGCGGGAGAGCCGGTGGACACAAACCCGTCCACTACTTCCACCATGTCGTTCTGAAAGCCGGTGCGCCGGAACTCACCGTCGGTGAAGATGTCTACCCCAATGCTCTTTTGCCGCTCCAGGGCAGCCAAAACAGCACGGTCCTCTACTTCTTTAAGCCTTTCCGGGGTTAGATTTCCATCGTTGAAGGACGCCCGGGCCGCCTTAACCTCGTCCGGGCGTAGAAAGCTTCCGACGTGATCCGCACGATAAGTTCCGGGCATGCCTGGTCCTCCTGACGCAAATCGCGGCTGATCTTATGCTGGCCGCACCGGTCAATGCAAGCCCAATGCATCTCTCACTATCCCGGCGCCCAAGGTCATTACTTGCAGCTTCCTGAACGCGGTTTCTCTGGGCAGGTACTTCATGCCGCAGTCCGGAGCAACCTGAAGCCGTTCTGGGGGGACGTAGCGCAGGGCTTCGCGGATGATTCCGGCGACCGTTTCCGGCGATTCAACGCCCTGGTCGCCCAGGTCCAGCACCCCCAATATGATCGTCTTGTCAGTAAATGCTTGTAGCACGGATAGCTCCAACTTGGTCTGGGCCGACTCGATGGATATCTGCCGCACCGACGAATCCGCCAACTCCGTCAAGAAGTCGTAGGCGCCAGGTTTGTCGCTAACCACGGCAGCGTAACCGAAGCACAGATGCAGAGCGGTGACGCCATCAACGCCTTCCAATGCTTTGTCGATGGCCTTGACCGCGTACTCCCTGGCCCCGGTGGGATTGTTCCGCAGCCAGGGTTCGTCCAATTGCACCACGTCGGCCCCCGCTTGGAATAGCTCTATGACTTCCTGATTGACGCAGGCGGCGTAGTCCATGGCCAGGCTTTCCCGGTCGGGATAATAGTCGTTCTGGGCCTGCTGGGCCATGGTGAATGGACCGGGTACCGTCACTTTGATGCGGCACGCGGTATTCTTGCGCAGAAACTCCAAGTCGCCCACCTGCACCGGCCCTGACCGGCGGATCGGCCCCACGACCCGGGGCACCAAGGTAGTCTGACCACCACTGCCGGCTATCTCCCCTGGCCGCTCTATGTCGATGCCCTCCAGCGCCGTGGCGAAACGGTTGGAATAGCTCTCCCGGCGGATCTCCCCGTCGCTGATGATGTCCACCCCGGCCCGCTCCATGTCCCGGATGGCCAGTATCGTAGCGTCGTCCTGAGCCTCGGCCAGGAATCGTTCCGGGATGCGCCAAAGCCCTTGATAGCGAACCCTGGGCACTCTGGACGACATGAGGGCTTCACGGTCGATGAGCCAATCCGGTTGGGGATAGCTGCCCACCACCGTGGTGAGCAGATCGCCTTCCGCCATATCCAATTCTCCGGTATTCATGCGTGGAGTGATAGATGAACCTATGTTATGTTCACCCAATTTCGCTGTCAACGACCGTTCCAAGGCACCGTGATACAATTCCCCAACCACGGTTCCAGCAGCTACCGCCCAGTCTCGCCGCGAGCGTAGCCGGCCTTGCAAGCCCAGGTATGAATCAGGGATGAATAATGAAGCGTAGCAATGAGCGCATCCTAACCACCCATACCGGCAGCCTGCCCCGCCCGGCGGACCTGGTGGAAATGATACAGGCCAGGGAGAATCGCGAGACCTCGGACGATGCATCATTCAACCTTCGAGTGAAGGCCGCCGTCGCCGAGACCGTCGCCCAGCAGATAGAGGCTGGCATCGACGTTGTCTCCGACGGTGAGATGGGAAAACCCAGCTTCGCCAGCTACGTGAAAAACCGGATCGCCGGCTTCGACAGCCAGAACCCGGAGCCGCGTATCTTCACCGACCGGGCTGAGTTCCCCGAGTGGAATGCCCGGTCATCCCCCATCAGCACTGCCCTGTCAGTCAGACCGATGTGCACCGGGCCCCTATCATGGACTGACAAGGCCGCGGTCCAGAATGACATAGACAACTTCAAAGCCGCCTTGGACGGCGCAGACCATGAAGACGCCTTCATACCGTCCGCCTCCCTGGGCATCATCTCAGAGATCATGCACAACCGGTATTACCCCAGCGAGGAAGCTTATCTCTACGCCCTGGCCGACGTGATGAAAGAGGAGTACCAGGCCATCGCTCAAGCCGGCTTGGTTCTCCAGATCGACGCTCCCGACGCGGCCATGGGGCGGCATTCCCAGTTCGGCTTCCAAACCTTGGCGGAGTTTCGTTCAGCACTCGCCCAGCGGATCGAAGCGCTCAACCATGCCCTGGAAGGCATACCGCAGGAACAGATCAGGTTCCATCTGTGCTGGGGCAACTACGAAGGGCCCCACCATCACGACGTCCCGCTGCGAGAAATCGTGGACCTGGTGCTACAGGTGAACGCCGGAGCCTACTCGGTGGAAGCGGCGAATCCCCGCCACGAACATGAGTGGCGCGTCTGGGAACAAGTAAAGCTTCCTGATGGAAAGGTGCTCATCCCAGGAGTGATCGATTCGACCACCCATTTTGTCGAGCACCCCGAACTCGTCGCCCAACGTATCGTTCGCCTAGCCAACTTGGTAGGAAAGGAAAACGTGATCGCCGGAACGGATTGCGGCTTCAGCACCTCCGCCGGAGTACCAAGGGTAGATCAGGCTGTAATGTGGGCCAAGTTTCGTACTCTGGCGGAAGGGGCCAAACTGGCAACCCGGGAATTGTGGCAGAATCAGTAGGAATCATGCCCCGAATATGTGAGCTTGTCGAACCACTGTGATTGATGTTCGGATAGATTCCAAGTAGCAACCAGGACTGGGAGAAACAGATGAAGCGCAGCACTGATCGGATACTCACCACCCACACCGGAAGCCTGGCCCGTCCGGCGGGCTTGCTGGAAATGATGGCGGCCAAGGAAGCAGGGCAGCCCTACGACCGGGATGCCTACGCGGCCACGGTGCGGTCCGCCGTCTCCGACATCGTGCGGCGTCAGGCGGAAACAGGCGTCGACATCCTGTGCGACGGGGAGCAAAGTAAGCCGGGTTTTTTCACCTACGTTAGCGACCGCCTCACCGGCTTTGAGCCTTTGGACGCGCCCCAGCGGGCGGGCCCGTGGGAAGGCTCTCGAGAGGTGCAAAGCTTTCCCGAATACTACGAGCTCTACGCCCGGGGACGCAGCCCCAACGTCTCCGCCCCCTTCGGTATGGTGTGCACCGGGCCGGTCACCTACCGGGGACATGAACAGATCAAGACGGACCTGGACAACCTCAAGGCGGCTCTACAGGGGATCAATCCCGAAGAGGTGTTCGTCCCGTCATCCTCTGCCACCAACGTAGAAGCCCAGCGCCGGAACGAATACTATCCGTCCGATGAGGCTTACCTCCACGCCATCGCCGACGCCATGCGCGAGGAATACCACGCCATCCTCGACGCCGGATTCCTGCTCCAGATAGACGATCCCAGGCTTGTTACTTTCTACGTCTCCCGTCCTGACTTGACCATCGCGGAGTGCCGCAAGTGGGCCGAGATGCGGGTTGAAGCGCTGAACTATGCCCTGAGGGACATCCCGCCCGAGCGGGTGCGTTTCCATACCTGTTACGGCATCAACATCGGCCCCCGGGTCCACGACATGGAGCTGAAGGATATCGTGGACATTCTGCTGCGCATCAACGCCGGGGCTTACTCCTTCGAGGCGGCCAACCCAAGGCACGAGCATGAGTGGAAGGTGTGGCAGACGGCCAAGCTGCCGGAAGGGAAGATTCTCATTCCCGGCGTCATCTCCCACACCACCAATCTGGTGGAACACCCGGAAGCCATCGCAGAAAGGCTGGTCCGGTTCGCCGGAGTGGTGGGGCGGGAAAATGTCATCGCCGGGAGCGACTGCGGGTTCTCATCTCAGGCCACCACGGAAACGGAAATCCATCCCACGGTCGTTTGGGCCAAATTCCAGGCCATGACCGAAGGCGCGGCCCTGGCATCCAAAGAGCTTTGGGGTTAGGCAACGGCTGGATGGCTTCTAAGCGGGGGGTCGCCTCAATCGGTTCACTCGAAGGTCATGAGCAGGCTGCGCAAGCCCTCCTGCGCCTGAGACCTCCGGTCCGGCCTTGTCGCCAGCGCCGCCATATCACTCAGGATGAGGGCTGAACGCCAGACCAACTTAAACTCGTCGGTTACCGGTTCGTCGTCACAGTATCCTCGAAGAATGGCTAAACGGTCCTCGTGGGTTGGCCAACGCCAATCGAGCCCCGGATGACTGATATACGCGTCACCGAAGTCGATAAGGCCTACGAATTCCAGCGTATCGGGCTGGACGAAGGTATGCACTGGTCCTGGATTCGAGTGCAAGGCAACCAAATCAACTGATTCAGCGATGGATGTAGCAACCCTCGACGCAACCTCCGCCGGTGAGACATCCGAAACCCAGAGGTCTGGGTTGTCATCTATGATCCGTACCGAGTCCGCCAAGCCGGCTTGGACAAGCTCGTTAAACTGCTCGCGGTTCCGGCTCCCTAGAAACAGTGAGTTCTTGAAGAATGGCTCCTGGGGAATCGAGTGGATGCTCCGCAGAGTCCTACCCAACTGACGCAACACGTCCATCCTTACTGTTCCATTTAGCTCGACGGTCAGTGCAGCGACTCCGGGCATCCGCGTCATCACGGTGTATTCAAAGATATCCTGTCTACCGTAACCCAACACTCGTGGTACCACGATCTCCGGGTAAGCAGCTAGCTGGTCCAAGAAAAATGCCTCTTTTTCCAAACTGGTACGGGCTCGAAGCTGATGAGGCCTCTGGACTTTGACGATAATATCGTCGTCGATGTTATAAACCCGGGCCTCTCCGCCAGACTCATCGATCCCGGTAACGGCGGTGCAACTCGGGACATGCCGGCGCGCAATGTTAAGCACCGTCCCTACATCCAGCACGGGATCATCGGCACTGGGCTGGCTGTAAATGTCACTCGGAAGCATTGTTTCTCTCTGGTGCGGTACTGCGGGCTACGATGAACTATATGACGGCGGCATTAACGGGTCAACTTGCCCCCGGTTCGTTGAGGTGGCCCACTAACATGTGATGTCCATCTTCCCAATGATAAGATACTATTTCTCAGGGCAATGGCCCATGAAGTACCTGAAATTTAGGAGAGAATCTAATGGCTGATCTGGTAATGCGCACCGCCATCGGCGACTACGGCCACACCAAGGGTCTGAAGGACGGCACCGCCACTTCCGATAAGTTCGATATGGAACACATCGACGTCTCTCCGGTCACCAGCATATTCCGCCGCATGGTTCGGGGGCTGGAGTTCGACGTGTGCGAGATGGCCCTTTCCACCTACCTATGCGCCAGGGCCCATGGAAAAGCCTTCACGGGGATCCCCATCTTCCTGACCCGCAGCTTCTACCACGGCGGCATCACCTACAACCAAAAGTCGGGGATAAAGTCGCCGGAAGACTTGGCGGGGCGCAAGATTGGAGTGCGCGGTTACACCGTGACCCCCGGAGTGTGGACCAGAGGGTTGTTGCAGACCGTCTACGGGTTGGACCTGAACTCGGTAACATGGGTTTTGTCAGGGGACGAGCACGTGGCCGAATTCGTGGCCCCTTCCAACGTTGTGTCCTCACCCAACGGCGACCTGAACGCCATGCTTCTGTCCGGAGAGATCGACGCCGCTATCGGAGCGGGGGTCTCCGATTCCCCGGACATCAAACACCTCTTCTCGGACCCCGATGGAGCCGACGCGGATTGGTTCAACAGCACTGGTCTCTACCCGATAAGCCATATGCTGGTGGCCAAGAACGACCATCTGGAGAGCAAGCCATGGCTGGCCGGGGAACTGTTCTCACTGTTCCAAGCCGCCAAGAAACCTTACCTAGAGATCCTCCACTCTTCCGGAGACAAGAGCCCTGTCGACCAAGCACTGCTGAAGATGGCTAACATCGTCGGCGACGACCCAATACCCTTCGGCCTGGATAGCTCCCGGAAAACCCTGGAGACCTTCATCAACTTCAACGTGGACCAGAAGGTGATTCCGGATTGGGTGGACGTGGAAGACGTGTTTGCGAAGGTCTCTTAAACGTCGTAGGGGCGCACGGCCGTGCGCCCCTACCCATAAATGCGACAATCATTGCCTGTTTGCAATTCCTCTTAATGCCCAACCCACGCTGGGCCGGTAGAGAACCCCTTATAGAATAACTCCCTCATTCTGCAACGTGGCGATGTCGTCCCAGGTATAGCCCAAGGTTTCGATGAGGATCTCCTCGGTATTCTCCCCATGAGCCGGAGCCATCTTCCTGGTCGACAATGGTGTCTTGTTATAGCCCAGGGGTGTTTGCAGCCACTTGGATGGACCCACTACCGGGTGGTCGAAGTCGATGATGTAGTTGTTTGCGATCACTTGAGGATCGCTGGGCAGGTCGAACACATCCTGAACCCGTTCCCAAATGATGTCTTCATTGCCGGTGAACAGCTCGGCCCACTCCTCCCGCGCTCTGGTGATGAAGATCTCGTCTAGAACTGCAACCAGCTCTTTCCGGTATTCGGTGCGGCTGTCCATCGAACCGAATCGCTCGTCTTCCAGCAGGTCAGTCCGGTCGATGGCTTTACAGATGAACGGCCAGTAGCGGTCGCTCTGGTTCATGGAAAAGGCGATCCACTTGCCGTCCTCGCACTGGTAGTAATTCCATAGAGGGTTCCGGGCCATACTACGATCGATTCGGGCAGGGGCATTCTTGGTGACCAGCGCCATGCCGTAGCGCATGCCGCCCAGCCACATCACGCTGCCCAGGTGAGACGCATCTACCTTCTGCCCAAAGCCCAATCTCTCTCTGGCGACCAACCCGCCCAGGACGCCATAGGAGAGCATGATTCCCGCGATCTGGTCGGCCATGCCGCCAACACTGTAGGGGATACCATCATCGGGACCTGCCCAAAAGAGGGATCCTGACCTGGACTCGCCGGTCAAGGCGAAGGCAGGTTTGTTGGCATCCGGTCCTTGGGCACCATAGCCGGTAGCCGCCCCGTATACAATCATCGGATTGTGTTTCACCAGATCGTCGTACCCCAGGCCAAGCCGCTCGGCCACGCCGTTGCGGAAGTTTTCGACGAACACGTCGGATTTGGCCACCAGTTTGTGCATAACCTCAAGACCTTTGGGGTTTTTCAAGTCTATGGCTATGCTCTTCTTCTGACGGTTCAATACCTCAAAATAGGAGTTGATGCCCCCAGGCAGCACCGACGACGCGCCGGCCACCCGGTTGAATTGCCGTCCCAGGTCGCCATCCAAGGACTCCACCTTGATAACCTCGGCGCCCAAGTCGGCCAGCATCATGGTGGAAACCGGACCGAACTGCCACATGGTCCAGTCAACGACGCGGATGCCGTCCAGAGGGCCGGTTATACCGCTAAGGCCGTTACTCCCATTGGAGTTGGAGGATAGACGGGACCCGCAAGCGTCACAGAATTTGGCGTCTTCCCGGTTTTCTCGTTCACAGCGCGCACACTTCATGAAAGGCCTAACCCTACGGAATAAAATCGAATCGGCGGCAAATGCCGGGACATGGAATCAACTCAAACAACTATACCAGACCTGGCGGGTATCGGTGAGATCAAAACCTATCGGGGCAGGGTTGGACGTGCCCCTACACCTTACGAGGGAACCTATCGGCCAATATCTTTCTACTTTCCTGACTGGGACCGAAGATAGTCTAGGTCCCGAAACGGGCGCCCGCTTTTAGTCCCACGGCTTGTATCCATTCCGGAGCCATGACTTTCCTGGAGCCGGCGGGCTGGACCCTTTGGACGAACAATGCGCCGCCCTGGGAGGCCACCGAGAACCCGTCATCAGCAACTTCGATAACTTCACCGGGTTGTTTGCCGCTGGCGCCGGGGCGGATGGACGTTCGGAAAAACTGGATCGATTCCCCATTGATGGTGGTGGTGGCTCCGGGGCTCGGATCGCTGCCGCGGATCAGATTGTAAATCTCGCTGGCCGGGCTGTTCCAATCTATGGAAACGTCGGCGGCCCGGCACCACCCTTCGTAAGTTGCGTTAGACTCGTCCTGCACTAATTTGGGCGCGTTTCCGCCGGAAACCATCTCCACCGCCTCGGCCAAGGCCGCAACGCCCATGGGGAAGAGTTTGTCGAAATATACCGATCCTAGAGTCTCGTCGGGTCCGATCTCAATGGTTTTTTGCAACAGAACCGGGCCAGTATCCAGTCCCTTGTCGGGCCAAAAAATAGTCAGCCCAGTTTCCGATTCACCCTGGATGATCGGCCAGTTGATGGAGCTGGGTCCACGGTGCTTGGGCAACAATGACGGGTGGTATTGGATGGTGCCCCTGGTGGGGGCTTCTAATATCTCGTCCGGTACTATGTCGGTGACGAAGGCCATCACGCCCAAGTCCGCCTTCAATGCGTTGAACGCGTCGATCGCTTCTTGGGCACGCATTCGGCGGAATTGCAATACCGGTATATCGCGCTCCTGGGCTGCCACTTTTAGCGGATCCAGGGGCCGTCCTTCCCGGTCGGGAGGCACGAAGACCCCCACAACGTTTTCACCCTGCTCGGTAAGAGCCTCCAGGACTTTACCGCCGAAGGCTTCCTGGCCAATCATAACGATGCGCATGTCACCAGCCATGCTGTTTCACCTTTTTATAAACGATGAGTTGTTATCCGTATGCCTCGGAGGCTAGAAGCCCCGGCTCTTCGACAGGCTCAGGATGAGCGGTCCTTCTGCTGAAGGACCGTTCGTGTCGAGCTAGTCGAACCACATTGTTGGATGCTCGGTTAGACGGTTAATATTGCCGCGTTTGCCTGGAGCGGCCTCCCATGTTCCCGTAGGAAACGTTTTGGTCGGTAACTATGTCCAGCAACGCGGCCTTGCCCGAGGCAAACGCGCGCTCAAGAGCCGGACGGATCTGCTCCGGGTCAGTGACCCGTTCGCTATGTCCGCCCATCCCTTCCATGATCTTGGCGTAATCGGTGTCCTGGGACAGGTAGGTGCCGATGGCGCGGGCGCCCCGGCGCAGGGTCCCCTGAGTGGTTTGGTTCCAGGCCCCGTTGTTACCCAAGATAGAGACGATGGGCAGATCGAAGCGGACGTAGCTCTCCACGTCGAAACCGGTTAGCCCAAAGGCGCCGTCTCCGTAAACGATGCACACCTGCTTGCCGGGCCGGGCCAATTGGGCCGCGGCGGCGAATCCGCTGCCGGCTCCCAAACAGCCGAAGCTACCCGGATCCAGCCAATGTCCGGGCAGATTGATGCCAAGCACTCTAGCGGCGAAGGTGACCCAGTCACCCCCATCACCGATGACCGTGGCGTCGTAGTCCAGGAAGTCCCGCAACTCTTTCATCACTCTCATGGGATGGATAGGGATCTGGGTGCTGTTCAACATCTCTTCGTCGGCCGCTTTCAGAACCTGGTCCTCGGTTATCACATCTTCGACCCAGGCCTTACCCGGTGATTTATAGCCGGTGCTTTGGAGTTGGTCCATGATCTGACGCAGAACGGCTTTAGTATCGCCAACCACTCCCACGTCCACGTCCCGGTTCTTACCGATCTCGGTAGCGTCCATCATGATCTCAATCAACTTTGGGTTCTGGGGGAACATGTGCTCCGAGCCGTACCCCAACCTGAAGTCGATGGGAGTGCCGATGAGCATCACCGTGTCCGACTTTACCAGCCCATAACGGCGGCCGAGGCTGCCCAGGTTGGGGTGGTCGGCAGGGATGCTACCGCGTCCCATGGCGTTCAGGAACACCGGAGAGTCAATCATCTCCACGAACTCGCGCAGTTCCTCCGCAGCGTCGCTCCACCATACGTCGGACCCGGCCAGAATCATGGGCCGTTCAGTGGTCTTGAGGATATCCACGACTTTGGAGATGTATTCCGGGTCTCCATAAGCCTTGGCCTCTGTCCGGTATCTTTGGGGATAACGAACGTCATCCTCTTCACACGTGCCGTTGACCACATCTATAGGAATCTCCAGATAGGCGGGACCGGGGATGCCGGAAGTTGCCTGGCGGAAAGCTTCAGCAACGTATTCGGGGATCCGCTCGACCCGCTTCACTTGCTCGGAGAACTTGGCGATAGGCTTCATGAACGTTACGCTGTCGAAGTCCTGGAGACCGCCCTTGAGGTGTTCCCCTATAGCCGCGTTTCCCCCGATAAGGATCATTGGACTGGGGGCCTGAAAAGCGTTGGCCAGCGCGGTGACGGCGTCGGTAACGCCGGGGCCGGCGGTAACAATAGCCACGCCAGGCTTGCGGGTTACTTTAGCCCAACCTTCCGCCGCGTGACCCGCCACTTGTTCATGGCGGAAGTCAATCACCTTGATGCCTTCATCCACACAACCTTCGTAAAGGTTGTATATATGCCCACCGTTCAGGGTGAATACGTATTCAACCCCCTCATGCTTTAGGGCTTTAGCGAAGAGATGTCCACCGTCTATTTCTGCCATTCTGCCTCCCTAGATTGTTTTGCAAAGCTTTACGTTTCGCCAACCCCTGGCAAAAGAATCGCGCCTTCGACCATCACTGATCGCAGGGACCAGATCAAAAGGTGACAGAGTCTTGGACGAATGAGCGCAACCAATTCGAATATTCAAGATTCCGGGTAGGGCGGGCTTACCTTGCGGCCCGCCCATAGATGCCTTGGACGCCTGCAACGGTCCCGATCCGGCTGCCCGAAAGATTATAGCAACCTTCGGGGGAGCTTATTAAATTACTTCCTCCTCCTTCAGTCGGGCCAGTTCCTCTTCTCCATAGCCGAAGAAATCTCGGTAAACCTCGGCGTTATGCTCTCCAAGAAGCGGCGATGTGGTCACCTCGACGGGCGATTCGGACAACTTGATCGGAGACCCCGGCAAATTGAGGGTCCCTCTCTTCTGGTGCTCCACTTCAGTAATCATTCCCCGCTGGCGCAAGTGCTCGTCCTGGTGGAGGTCCACGGCGTTCATGGTGGCTCCGGCGGGAACCCCGGCAGCCCCCATCAAATTCATGACCTCGAACTTGGTTCGCTGGGTCGTCCAGGCTTCGATCATCTCGTTGACTTCC
>CATMOE010000054.1:0-24901 GCA_950072105.1 uncultured Dehalococcoidia bacterium | reverse complement strand
TGATACACTTGGGAATCTCCTTGGCCAACCAACTTCCTCGATTTCTTGACGCGATAAGCAATACCGGGTACATTCACGAACCGTGAGTCCGAATTTATATATAGGAGCTCGATACCGCCATGGGCTGGTCCACGCATCATTCAACAGGTCTGATCCACTATGCGCCTCAACACAGCTACCGGGGTTACACCCTGCTTGTAAGCAACAGCGGCAATATAGCTCACCTAATCGACATGGAAGGCCGAATCTGCCATGAATGGCGCTCTGATGAGGGCATAAGCTACGGCTATCTTTTGCCCAACGGCAACCTGCTGCTTCGGACCGGACCGGCGGCGGAGGAGACATCATTTTTGAGCCGTCCGGAGCGAAACCTTGTTCCTGGCGGCGGTAGGACGACCTCCGGGGCCATCCTTGAATTGGACTGGGACAGCAACGTCGTCTGGGAGTACCGGTATCCCTTCCTGCATCACGACTTTGAACGGCTGCCCAACGGCAATACGCTAGTCCTAGTGTGGAAGTCTCTTCCCGAAGAGCTGGCGACTCAGGTCAAAGGCGGCTACACCGACGGCTCCGAACCGGGGCAGATGCTGGGGGACGCAGTGATGGAAGTCACCGCCGGCGGTGAAGTAGTGGACGAGTGGCGGTCTTGGGAGCACCTCAGCCTTGAGGAGGACACCATATGCTTCCTCGAGGGCCGGGCCGAGTGGACCCACCAAAACTGCCTGAACGTGACCAAGGACGGTAGTCTGTTGGTAAGTTTCCGCCAGACCGACACGGTGGGCATAGTGGACCGTTCCACTGGAAAGTTCACGTGGAAGTGGGGTCCGGGAGACATTTCCCACCAACATAACCCGACGTACCTGGACAACGGACACGTCCTCCTCTTCGATAACGGTCCACATCGCCGAGGTGTATGTCACTCGAGGGTCGTGGAGATCGACCCCAGCGACAACCAGATTGTCTGGGAGTACCGTGGCGACCCGCCCATATCGTTTTTTAGCTACCACATTAGCGGGGCGGACCGTCTGCCCAACGGCAATACCCTCATCTGCGAGGGCGCCCCGGGGCGCATCTTCGAAGTCACCCCCGCCAAGGACATCGTGTGGGAATATATTAACCCCTTCCTCGGCAAGAGTGGCGCGGGCGTCGGAGGCACCACCTCCGGATTCGCAAACTCGGTATTCCGCGCCCACCGTTACGGGCCGGACCATCCGGCGCTCCAAGGCCGTGACCTGGATCCGGACCGCCACGCCAACCTGAACCGGCTGTATTCATCGGCGTAACCGGACTGCCGCATGCGCGGCTGGAAGGTTATGATAATGCGGAATCCGTTGCCCAAGTCCCAATCTCCGCGGGATGCCGCCCATTGTCTCGCCGAGAAGGGGGACACGATTGACAAGGCTAAGGCTTTCTGGTGGAATGGGGCCATTCAACGAACAGCCGGGCAATTACCCTTTTTCTTGACCGGCTAGTATGGAGGACGAATTATGGCGGCGAACAAATCATATGCATATGTGGGTCTGGCGGGGGAAACCGCTCCCGGACGGACAGTCAAGTCCGGACTATACCGGCTGGCGGAAGGCGAAACCGAGTGGGAGTTGAAGGGCAGCGGCCTGCCCGAAGCCCCCGCGATCCGGGCCTTGGCGATCCATCCCCAAAAACCGGAGATCGTGTACGCCGGCACCCAAGAAGGACCCTATCGCAGCACTGACCACGGGGAACATTGGGAGAAGGTCAACGTGCCGGATCACGGCCAGCCCGTGTGGTCATTGCTTTACTCCCCCAGAGACTCAAATGTGATGTACGCCGGCTACGAGGCTTGTGAGATTTACCGGAGCGAGGATGGCGGGGAGAACTGGCAGCCCATCCCCATCAGCGTCCGCTTCCCCGAAGTGACCATGGCTCCGGGCGCAAATCCGGCCAAGCGGATATTGATGATGTCCGCCAGCGCCGCCGACTCCGGCGAGCTATACGGCGCCATCGAAGTTGGCGGCCTCATCCGCACGGTGGACGGCGGTGAATCCTGGGAGAATCTGAGCCACGGACTGTACGCGAACGACGATTTCGTGGACATGCACGGCGTCATGGCCAGTTCGCTTAGCCCCGGGACCGTTCTCAGTATCTCCAGAGCCGGCATGTTCCGCAGCACTGACCGTGGCGACCACTGGACCCACGTCGATCTGGAGCCCCTGAACGCCAAGGGACAGACCTACTGCCGGGGCATTAAAGAGGTGCCGGGAGACCCCAAGACTGTCTGGGTGGCTGCGGGCGGCAACTTCCAGAGCGACCTGGGCGTCTTGTTTCGGAGCAAAGACGTTGGCGCCACCTGGGAGCGTGTCGACATGGGGTTCGAGGCTAATAGCACGATGTTCGGCGTCGCCTTCGATGAACACCAACGCGGCCGCATGTACTGCGCCACCAACGGTGGACAAGTGTTCGGCAGCCTGGACCGGGGAGAGTCCTGGAACGCCTACCCGCTGCCCGAAGGAGCGACCCAGGTTTACGCGCTGGCCTGCGGTTAAGACCGGCTCCGGACACGCCAGGAATTGAGCCATGGAATGCCCGAATTGTCACGCGGACAATGCAGAGGGAGCCGGATATTGCTCTAATTGCGGAACTTCGCTGATCTCCGCAAGGGCATCGGCTAAGCTCGCCGATAGGATCGCCCGGTTGGGCGCGTTCATCTTAGATGGATTCGTCTATGTGATCCCGCCGGTGATCCTGGCAGTGGTCACTCCTTTGCTCGTTCACGGGCCGGGTGGAGAGACGGTCTCCGGCGTTTTCATTGTCGTCGCCATTCTCATCGTTTTCGTTTACCAGATGGTACTGCTCATCAAAGACGGGCAGACATTGGGTAAGAAGGCGCTGAGGATCCGCATCGTAAAAATGGATACAGGGGAGAACGGCGGCTTTGTTCCCAACGTGCTGCTGCGGCTCATCGTCAACGGCCTGCTGGGGATCATTCCTTTGTACGGCTTGGTCGACATCCTGTTCATTTTCCGAGGCGACCGCCCCTGCATCCACGATATGATCGCGGGAACGCAGGTCGTTGAGGTGTAAACGCTGGGTGGTTTAGCTCTAGCCCGGCTAGGTGCGGGTTAGAAGCTCGAGGATGTGGCCGTCTAGGTCCTTGAAATAAACACCCTTGCCGCCTCGCCGGGTATTGATCTGCATGTCGTCCAGGTCCCGGGGTCCGCTGCCGTAGGTAACTCCCCGGTCTTTGATGCGGCCGAAAATATCATCGAACTCCTGATCGTCGACGTGGAAGGCGTAGTGGTGGCTGTCGAATCCTTCCCGGTTGTCGAAGTCCAGGGTCAAGGTATCGTTGGCTTTAACCGGAGCGAAGTGTCCCGCCGGGCCGTCGTAGCTAAGCCCGAAAATGTCCGCGAAGAACTTGGCCGAAGCTTCCTTGTCGTGGGCCGGTACGATGGTGTGGTCTAGAATGATGGACATGAGACACCTCCACGGCGTTGTTATTCGAAACCAGGCGGAGGCAGCCTTCGAAAGGGACGCTCCAGCCGCCTATTCGCAAGCATATTCCGGTTGATCTGCGTGGTCAATCCCCGGACGTATTTGGAAGGAGGACAATCGTGGAATTGGGTCTAAGCGGCAGAGTAGCCCTGGTGGGTGGGGGAAGCATGGGTATCGGCAAGGCCTCAGCGCTGGCTTTGGCGCGGGAAGGGGTTGACGTGGCGATCTGCGCCAGAGGCAAAGAAACTCTCGACCGGGTCGCGGGGGAGATCGCCCAGGAAACCGGCCGGCAAGTCCTGCCCATCGTGGCCGACCTGGGTACCGAGGCCGACGCGCGGCGCTTTGTGGATACGGCGGCGGAGCATTTTGGACGCCTGGACATCCTGGTGAATTGCGCCGGTAGTTCTCCCGGCGGCAGCCTTCAATATCTGGAGGAAACCGACTGGATGCAAAGCCTGAACCTGAAGTTTCTGGGGTATGTGCGTACCTGCAAAGCGGCCATACCGTACATGAAGGAGCGGGGTTGGGGCCGCATCATCAATGTTATTGGGAATGACGGGATCAAGCCCATCTATTTTGAGATTACGCCTGGAGCGGCCAACGCGGCAGGGATCAACTTCACTCTAGCCATCGCCGAAGAGTTGGCGCCCTTTGGCATTACGGTCAATGCCTTAAACCCCGGTCCAGTGGATACGGACCGTTGGTGGGGTTTGGTGCGTACCATGTCCAGGGAGAAGGGGATCACCGAGGAGGAAGCCCAAATGCGAGCGATCAGCAGCATCCCCATCGGACGATTGTGCACCCCCGAAGAGGTCGCCGACATGGTTGTTTTTCTGGGGTCGGAGCGGGCCAGCTTCGTTACCGGCGCGGCAATCTCCATGGACGGCGGCCAGCGCAAAGCCATCATGGACGTTTAAGGAGAAAACATGACAATTGATGTCCACGCCCACTACGTTCCAGCGTCCATATTGAAAGCGGTGGAGCAAAACCCGTCCTTGTATGGCTCCCGCTTAGATGGTCCGCCCGGCGCCGGTGGTTGCTTGTGCTACGACTACGGCCTCACCCTACGGCCCTTCTACCACGCCTTGCTAGACCTTGATGACCGGTGGGAGGTAATGGCCCGACAGGGCGTGGACCGGCAAGTCTTGTCGGTATGGGCCGACCTGTTCGGTTACGGGATGCCGGCGGAGGACGGAGCCCGCTGGCACCGGTTGATGAATGACCGGTTGGGGGAAGAGGTGCAGGAACACTCTGAGCGCCTGTCCATGCTGGCGTCGGTCCCCCTCCAGGACGCTCACCGGGCCGCCACCGAGTTAGAATATGGGGTCAAGGAATTGGGAGCTTTGGGTGGTGTAGTTGCTCCTAGCGTTGACGGCATCAATCTGGGCGAGTCCCCTCTGGACGACTTTTGGGCTGCGGCAGTGGAACTGGATGTGCCTATTTTTATCCATCCCACCCAGCCGGTGCCCGCTCCCAGAACCCACAACTTCGGCCTCAACGTCATTGTCCAATATATCTACGACAGCACGGTCAGCGTCGGCACTTTGATATTCGGCGGCGTGTTGGACCGTTTCCCCGATCTGAAGCTGATCCTCTCCCACGGTGGCGGGTTCTTTTCCTACCAGATAGGCCGGTTCGATAGGATCTACCGAAACATGGGACCCGGTGAGGCCTCGGCTCAGCCGCCTTCAGCCTACTTAGGCCGATTCTGGTACGACACCATCGTCCACAATGCGGCGGCCCTGAGTTTTCTGCGGGATCTGGTTGGAAGCGAGAAAATTCTATTGGGTACCGACTACCCCTTCCCGGTGGATGACCCTGACCCGATCGGCAGTGTCGGCCAAGTCGGCTTTTCCGCTCAGGAGATTACCCAGGTCACATCAGGAAACGCCCAGCAGTTGTTCAAGTTGCCGGAGTAGGCGAGGTCTCCCCTCTCCCTCTGGGAGAGGGGGAGGGGGTGAGGGCATCGGTTGACAGGGGGCATATCCGTTGCCATCATGCTACCTGAATCGGGAATCCGTCGCAGCTTCGGATAGCCCATCCAGAAGGAGAAAGAGCCACATGCGAGGATCGAGACTGCCGGCGGGTGGCGAAAACGTGCTCCAGACCATCCGGGGCAAGCGAGCCGCGGCGGAGGCGTCGGGCATCAAGCTTCTGGACCTGTCCATCGGCGAGCCCAAGGGCGCGGCGCTCCTCAGCGCCAGACAGGCGGCGGCCGCCGCGGTGATGAGCGAAGACGAGGCGATGCACACCTATCAGTACAACGCTAGTCCCGGCGTGCCCAACTTCGCCCAAAGGTTCATCCAGGTCCACGTGAAACGAGACTTTCAAGAAGGCGACGTGGACTATCTGGCGATGCCAGGAATCAAGCCCATGCTCGGTCTGGTCCCGCTGGCTTGCGGATGCGGTAACCAGCCGTTAACCGTGGCAACTACCACTGACCCAGGATATCCAATTCCGGCGGATTGGTGCGGCTACCACCCCTACGCTACCAACTACGCTCTTTCCCTCAACCCCGGAAACGAGTTCCGGTTCGCGCCGGATCAGATCAAAGATGGCACCGGCTTAATCATGATGAACTACCCTCATAACCCTTCCGGCCAGGTGGCCACCGAGGGTTGGCTGAGGCAGATCTGCCAGTACTGCAGCGACCACGACGTACGCCTCTTCAACGACGCGGCTTACATCATCCTCAGCCATGGCCCCGAGAGTCTTTGTTTGTCCGACATAGCCCCCGATTACCCCGATCTTTCCTGGACGGAGGCCTTCACCGCCGCAAAGCTCATCGGCAACGGTACCGGGTGGCATGTTGGGGCGATGGTGGGTTCTTCCGATTTCGTCGGAGACTTCAAAGAGGTTAAAGGTAAGACCGACACCGGGTTCGTCGCCCCCATGGCGGCGGGAGTGGTAGCGGCTTTTGAGACAGACATGGAATCTATCTACCTGGTCAAGGAGATGTACCGGTCCCGCCTGGGATTACTCGCGAAGATATTGACGGGCCGAGGAATGCGCCTAGCCCTGGAGCCGGCGGCCGGTTTCTTCACGCTGTGGCTGGCGCCGGACCATGCCTTTGGGCAAAAGGTCGAGAGCGCCGAACACTTCAACTTTATGATGATTGAAGAGACCGGCATGGTAGGCGTCCACTTTCCCCCCTACGTTCGTTACGCCGTATGCGCCGACGTCGCGGCTATGAGTGATGAGATTGATGCGGCATTCGAAAAGGCGCAGGTCTCTTATGATTAATGATTCATAGCTGAATCGACCGTCCTTAATAAGAGAAAGAGGCTCCCCAACGCGGGAGCCTCTTTCTCTTGATGTCCGTCGGTGGCGAACCACCCTCCACCTTAATCCTCCCCCGCAAGGGGGGAGGAGATTAGTCCCTTCCCCCTTTACGAGGGAAGGTTAGAGCCTGCCCTGAGCGCAGCCGAAGGGATGGGGGTGCGTCCCCTGGCTTCAAACCAAATCCAGTCTTACCCCAACGGTCCCTGGAACACCTGGTCGACGTAGGTGTCGGACAGGGGTTCTAAGGTTTCCGGCCATTCGCCGCCGTTGCTCCGCCTGAGATCTTTGGGGCGCGGTGTTCCCTGCCAACCCAGTTGCTCCATGTAGTAGTACAACTGAATCATGTGGCCGTCGGGATCGGTGGCGTAGGCGGCGAAGTCTACGCCCGGGTGCAGTTCTTCGGGGATCTCCTTGAAGGTAACGCCCCGTTCTTTTAGGAAGGCGACCGCGTTTCTTAGCTGTTGATAGCTGCCGACTTCCACGCCGAAGGACATGCATGAGGTGTGGGGACTGCATCCCAGCTCTTGCCGCAAGGCTTTGGGGAAGAGGCCCAGGCTGTGGTGCTCGTTGCCGTTCCTCAGGAACACTACCCGGTGGCCCTTGTACACGCTCTCCTCGGTAAACACAAACCCCAGGTCGTTGGTGTAAAAGTCAAAGGCGTTGTCCAGGTTATTGACGAACAGGTTAACCGGACCGATCTTGGTGATTTTGAAAGGCCGGGGCAGCAGTACGCCCTCCACGTCGAAGGTGGCCGGCAGGTTTTCCACGTCTCTGGTGCCCGAATAGATGTCGATTCCCTTTTCCACTGCCTCGTCGACTTCCAACGCTTCCGACATCTGGGGCAATCCAGGTTTCTCCCCGAAACCCCGGTAGTGCATCTCCCTGGGTTTGCTTCGTCCCAGCCAGCCGATCTGCTCGATACCGTAGTACAGCTCGTTGATGTTGTCGTCCGGGTCCCAGACGTAGGTGTGCCAGTTGCTTCCCGGCATGTCCCGGCCCGAGCGGCGGATGGGGACTTCCCGTTCGTCGAAATAACCCACGCCGTTCACCACTTCTTCCAGTGACCCGGTCTGCCAAGTGATCTGGTTGATGGTTACATCGCCGTCCCCAGTGTGGCCGCTGTTGCGTCCCATCACGTCCATCGCCTCTCTGGGGAACAGGACAAAGGAGTGGTGGTCGCCGCCGTGGTGCATGAAGTAACCGCCGGCGTCGGCCACGTCCTTCAGCATCTCTGCCCGCTGAGGGTTCGCCTTGAAATCCAGGTGATCCGAGATTTTGAAGCCCAGCAGGTCCCGGTAAAATGTCAGAGAATCTTTGGGACTGTTCACGTTGAAGCCGAAGTGTCCCAACCGTCGAATCTTGAACGGCCGGGGCATCAATACACCGCCCACGCTGTACTCTTTCTGCTGTGTCGTCGCCATCACATTCTCCTTTTCATGCCGGCTTTCGCCGACTTTGATTGAGATTAGGCTATACCGCTGATCCAGTAACCGGCGTCTCCATGTGGTGGGGCATAATCTCGGTGGCGAAAAGCTCCAATGACCGCATCGATTGTTCGTGCGTGAGGCTGCCCCATTGGAAGGACGCCACGAAGTAGTTGGCGCCGGTGGACACGTATTCTTCCATGTACTCTTTGATGGTGTCAGGCGAGCCGGCGATGACGCCAAAACCCGCTCCGGCGCCACGGCCCGCGCTGTGCTCCAGACCGCCGGGATTGACGCGTCTTCGCTGTACTTCCGCCGACTCCAACTCGGAAAATAGGTCCTTTCGCGCCTCCCGGTCGGGCTGGTTGGCCGGACGCATCCGAGCTCTTTCACCTTGAAACTGAGTTAGTCCTCTCTTCTCGACTTCCAGTCTTCGGGGAGTTCCCAGGTTCCATTTGTAATGTTCCCAAGCGGGCGTCGCTATTTCCAAAGCCTCTTCGTCAGTTTCCGCGACGACCAGGTGATTAACCAGGCCAATCTTGCGCTCCTCGCCTTGGGCGGTGAGGGCGCCCGGACCTTGGTGCTCTTCCCATAGCTCCTTGTATCGCTTGACGTTGGCCTCGAAACCGTCCAGGTTTCCCACGATAATGGAATGCATCCCGGTGATCGCTGACGTCTCGACGTTCCGCATGTACCACATCGGCGGATAGGGGGCCTGTTTTGGCCTCAGACGCATGGGCAACTCTTCGAAATTGTAGAACTCGCCTTTATGATTCAATTCATCGTGGCTGAGCCCGTTCAATATAACGTCCAGAGTTTCCAGGTATCGGGCTTGGTTGACTTCGATGTCGGATTCCTGACCCCAGAAATAAGCTTCAATGACGCCGCCCCGGCCTACACCGATCTCCATCCGCCCACCGCTAAGGTTGTCCAGCATGCTGATCTCTTCGATCAACCGAACCGGGTGATGCAGGGGAAGGACGTAGACGCATGGGCCGAACCGAAGCCTAGTTGTTCGCTGGGAAACGGCGGCCAGAAATACGTTTTGGGAAGGGGCCAAGCTGTGGACCGCGGGCGTATGATGCTCCGCGAGATGGTAAGCGAAGAATCCGGCGGAGTCTAGCCGTTCGATCTGCACCAACCGGTCCCGGTAGATCTGGTCCAGAGGCATGTCAGGAACAGGCTCGATGTGATCGAATACGCCGAACTGCAAGGGCATCGCTTAGCTCCTGTGAACCACCTTAAGATGGAATCACTGTAGCGTCCGGTCTGCGCCTATGTCAATTGTCCAGATATTAGCCACAGAGGGACGTAGAAAAATAAAAACTCCGTTCCTCTGTGGCTCTGTGACTAACCCCGTAATGTCTGCAAATTGACAGATAGGTTAACGTGATGCTACGGTTCCGCCTGGAATTATCCACACGTCCAGGAATGGCGGCCAGGAGAGAATTATGCGAAGTATCGATGTCCATGCCCACGTGACTCCCCAGTGCTATTGGCGGGCCACGGAAGGCGGCGGAGAATGGCATGGGATGCGGCGAGAGCAGGATGCCCGGGGGCGAGAAGTGATGATCTCCGGGAGCAGCCGCGGTCAACTTCCTCCGCGTGCCAGTTGGACCCCAGAGCAACGCCTGGCCGACATGGACTCTTTAGGAGTCGATGTGCAGGTCCTGTCCCCCTACGCCGGGTTCTACAATTATGAGTTGCCCACGGCCACCGCCAAGGCGACCTCCGTGGATTGTAATGATGAGATAAACCAGATGACGACGACCTGGCCTGACCGGTTCGCCAGTTTGGGAACCCTGCCCATGCAGGACCCCGCTGCCGCCGTTGCCGAGCTGGAGCGGATCATGGTCCAGTTGAAATTCAAAGGAGCCATGATCGACGATAAGATCAATGGCAAGATGCTGGACGAGCCGGAATACCTGCCTTTCTGGAAGGCGGCGGAGCAGTTAGGCGCGCTGATTCTTTTCCACCAAGGTGGCGACACCGTGGTGTCGCCGCGCATCAAGAAATACCACTTGCCCAACTCCATCGGCAACCTGGCCGACCGGACGTTGACCTTCGCCTCTTTGGTCTTTGGCGGGGTCATGGATGCCTGCCCAGACTTGAAGATTTGCTTCTCCCACGGCGGCGGATACACGTGCTACGGCATCGGCCGCATCGATCGGGGCTGGCAGGGCATCCCGGAAGCTAACCGGTTGAATCCCAATCCGCCAAGCACCTACCTGCGCCGCTTCTACTACGACAGCATCGTCTATACCGAGGAAGCCCTGAGGTTCCTCATCGACCAAGTGGGTGTTGACCGGGTGGTCTTCGGCTCCGACTGGCCCTACGACATGGCCCAAGACTGGCCGGTTTCCTGGATCATGGAAATGGAGAGCATCACTCAAGAAGAAAAAGATGCCATCCTCTGGAAAAATCTGGAAGGTTTGCTGGGAATCTAGTCCTATTCAGGGCGCTATTTGAATTCCCCAATCGGGAGGACTATTCGTGAGACACATCGACGTGCACACCCATCTGATGCCCCAGTGCCTGTGGAAGACCGTTGACGGCGGCGATGACTGGTATGGGATGCGCCTGGAGTCCGGAGACGGCCTGGGGTTCGTCGCGGGCAATGGTAAGCGGATCTTTATCAACTCACCGAAATTGCGCTTCACCCCCGAAGAGCGCATCGTCAACATGGATGAAGAGGGGACCGACGTCCAAGTGGTGTCGATCCACACGCCACTATTCCCTTACCACTGGGAGAAAGGTCTGGCGATCCAGATGTCCAAAGACGTTAACGACGAGATCGCCGGGATGGCCAAGCAACATCCCAGCCGGTTCTCCGGGTTGGCGACTCTGCCCCTTCAGGACGTGGATGCCTCCATCGAGGAACTGGAGCGGGCGGTTAAAGTGCTGGGCCTTAAAGGCGCGGAGTTCGACATGGTGGTCAATGGCAAAACCTGGGACGAACCCGAGTTTCTGCCCTTGTTCAAAGCCGCCGAATCTATGGGGGCCTTGCTTTTCTTCCACCCCCAGCCCCAGGAGAACTTGGTGGCGCTGGAACGGACCAGGAAGTACGGCCTATCCAACAGCATCGGCGTTCCCTTGGAAGACGCGATTTTGGTGGCCACTCTGATCTACGGCGGCATCTTAGAGAAGTGCCCTAACCTCCGGGTGATTGTCGCCCACGGCGGGGGACCGGCATGCTTTGGGATGGGCCGCATGGACCACGCCTGGAAAGTCCGCTCCGAGGCAAGGGCGAACATCCCCAAACCCCCTAGCCGCTACCAGAGCCAGCTTTACTACGACTTCTTGACCAGCAGCGAAGCCTCGCTGCGTTTCTTGATCAACGCCGTTGGCGCCGACCATGTGGTGATCGGTAGCGACTGGCCCTTCGTCGGATGGGACCCCTCGCCGGGCGGATGGCTGGAAAGTCTCACCAGTCTGTCAACCGAGGAGAAGGAGAAGATTTCCTTCAGAAACTTGGAACAGATGCTGGGGATCTAGGCCCCCTCACCCCCCTTCCCCTCTCCCGCAGGAAGAGGGGTGCCGACGATGAAATCGAAGCTGGAATGACGGCGCACCGCGCACAAAAAAGCAATTTATTTGGAGGGACCGAAATGGGTGTTTACAGGTTGTACAGCGGGGACGACGGCGAAAGCCGAATAACACAGTACACCGACGAAGAACTGGCCAACATTAAGATCAAGGGCACCATGAGCTTCAGCGTTCAGAAACGGGAGCCGGGTCACTTCATGGACCAGCACCCGGCCGCCTCCCGCCGTTGGCACATCCACGTGGAAGGGAGAATGATTATCGGGTTGTCGGACGGCACGTCCCACACCTTCAATCCCGGCGACGTGCGGTTGGTGGAAGACACCGACGGCAAGGGGCACACCACTACTTTGCCCGATGGCGACACCATAGCGCTGATGATCTCTATCGACGAGGAATAGTCGTCTCGTCCGATCAGCGGGCCTAGATCGGTAGAGGCTCCTCCACCAAGTCGTGGGGCAGACCCAGGTCTACGGCGTTGGCGTTGAAGGCCAACATGGCGTAAAAACCCATCAAGGTGGTCAATTCAACGAATCCTTGTTCGCCGAACTGGTCCAGCGCTGCTTGGAATGTGTCCTGGCTCACTCGGTGAGGCAAGAAGAACTCCATGCCCAGATTCAGAACGGCGGATTCTTCAGGAGACATCTGGGGGAGAGGTTGTTTGTCCCGTAGCGCGTCCACCAGCGAGTCGCTGAGCCCCGCTTGTCTTCCCAGGGCCACGTGGGCGTTCCAGATGTATGGGCAGTCCATGGCCCGGGCCGTGGTGAGCATCGCCAACTCCCTGGCCTTGGCCGGGACGGTCGACTCGTTGCGCACGTAGTTGAACAAGGGTATGGCCCGCTTGGACATCTCCGGACTGTGTTTTAAGATCGACATGGGTCCGGTGCCGACACCGCCGGGACCGGAGGATACTTCATCAAAAGTTTCTCTGAGATCTTCTCTGACTGACTCTCGAGTGACCGGAGGGATCCTAACCATGCGTTTCTCCATTCCAGAGAGCTATAATCGTTCATTGCTCTCTGATTTATTTCGCTGTGCCGGTGGTCAACCGGCTTAGATTACCGCATCCTAGAGTACGGGGCCAGTGACGCGGGCCAGTGAAGATCAGACCTCAGGTCAAATTTTAGCATTGCGACGAGGTGAAACATGGATGTCTATCAGTGCATCAGGAGCCGCCGGACCGTTCGGGAGTTCAAGCCCGACCCTGTCCCTGAAGACGTGATACTGAAGATCCTCCAGGCGGCACGTTGGGCGCCCAGTTCCAGCAACACTCAGGCGTGGCACTTCATAGTTATACAAGACAGTAGTACTCTGACGACTCTGGGAGAGATATGTAGCCAGGGGCGGTTCATCGGCCAAGCACCGATGGCCATCGCCATCGTTATGGAAAACGCTCCCCGGCCCCAACTGGACGCGGGAAGAGCCCTGCAGCAGATGGAGTTGATGGCCTGGTCCGAAGGCGTTGGCACCTGCTTCGCCGGCGTGCGTGACCCGGCCCAGCAAACAGCCGTCAAGGAGCTTTTGGGCATCGCCGAAGAGATGGAATTGATCACGGTGTTGCCCTTCGGCTACCCCGCCGAGGGGCCCCGGAAAAAAGGCACTCCACGGAAGCCCATGGAAGAGATCGCCCACCGGGAACGATTCGGCCAGCCTTACCGGTAGCGAAAATATGTTTCCCGGTTGCGGCCATACTCCTCTGATCGTTGGGGGATGGCCGCAAACCCTGTCGTCAGTTCAGGACGGTCTAGCGTCCTTTAAACGAGGGCGTCCGCTTCTCCAGGAAAGCTCGCCGGGCCTCTTCCGCGTCTTCCGAACCGTTCAAAATCCCTCCGGCGTTGGAGGTCAAGACCATGGTGTTCTCTAAGGTGGAATCCAACGCGGCCCGCATGATCCGCTTGCTAACCCATTGCACCATGGGTGGTGTTCGCATGATGCGGCCGCACAGTTCCCTGGTTGTCTCTTCCAGATCGCCGGAGTCTACCAGGTAGTTCAGTATCCCCCAGTCGTAAGCCCGCTGGGCGTCCAGGTGGCCGGTGTAGGCGAACTCCAGGGCCCGGCCCAGCCCGACCATCTTGGGGAAGTAGTAGCTACCGCCGTTCTCGATTATCTGTCCCAGTTGCTGGTAGCCGATGAACCTGGTGTTCTCGCAGCCAAGACGGATATCGCAATGCAGCGCCATGTCCATGCCGGAGCCGACGGCGGGGCCGTTGATCATGGCGATGGTTGGTTTGCGTATCTGCGAGATGTCCCGGTGCAGCTTGGTGAAACCGTGGAAGAAGTGCTCCCTGGCGGCGTCGGGTCCCTCCGTGGTGCCCCGGTTCCCGGTAAAATTCTCTCCTTTAAGAGAGTCCGGCGTGTCCCGCCTCATGTCGGCCCCCGAGCAAAATCCTCGGCCGACCCCGGTAAGAACGATGACCCGCACGTTGGGGTCGTCGTCGCCGGCCCTCATGTATTCGCCAACCTTGGCCACCGTCCCGCTCTCTTCGGACGACCCGATAAGGGCGTTCATCCGCTCCGGACGGTTGAATTTTATCCATAGGATTCCCGTATCCTCCGGTTCGTACAGGAGATAGTCAACCAATTGCGGACCCATATTCGCCTCCAACCACCCGATTAAGAACGATTTTACCTTTCACTGTGCCCGAGTCAATAGCCCCTGGGGTTTGGTGACTAGATGCACCTTGTCACAGCATCAGGCCCTGGGTACAATTCCCCTAGTCCCCGCCCTGTTGAGCCGGGAAAACAGCACTATGACTAAGGTGTTATCTAATGCCGGAAGTAACCAGTCACGCTCCGGGTACGCCGTCGTGGTTTGAGTTATCCACCACTGACGAGAAAGGGGCCATGGAATTCTACAGCGCCATATTCGGATGGGTAGACGACCCCCAGCCGATCTATGAGAACTGGTCCTACCATATGCAAAAGCTGAACGGCCTGGAAGCGGCGGCCATTTATCAGCAGCAGGCGGAAGAGCGGAAACTGGGCGTACCACCCCACTGGAATACCTACTTCTCTGTTACCAACGTGGACGAGTCGGTGGCTAGGGTGCAGCAGGCCGGAGGGTCCTTGCTGTTCGGCCCCATGGATGTGTTTGCTGCCGGGCGCATGGCTATGCTTCAAGACCGTCAGGGCGCGGCGTTCGCGGTGTGGCAGGCCGAGGGACACATCGGATGCCGGGTTAAGGGGGAGCCGGGCGCCATCATGTGGAACGAGCTTATGACATCCGACCAAACGGACGCCACCGAATTTTACACCGGTCTTCTGGGCCTTGGCAGCGGTTCGATGGAAGGACCCATGGAATATACACTGCTGAAAGTATCAGGCGACGATGTTGCGGGCGTGATGCAGATCACTGAGGACATGGGTCCGGTCCCGCCCAATTGGATGGTGTACTTCGGAGTCGCCAACGTCGACGACACTACCAGCCAGGCCGAGGCCCTGGGCGCCATCGTATTGGTGCCTGGTACGGACATCCCGGGAGTCGGTAGATTCGCGACGATACAGGACCCTCAAGGAGCTGTATTCGGAATGTTCACCCATGCCTAATCTGGAGAGGCTAGCCCGGAAGAGACTAGATCCATCGACCCTGTTGTAGTCGCTGGATATCTCCACTTAGTGTAATATCTGAATCAGGAGTGCTCAATAAAGGGAGGTTGCCCCATGGAAAGACCGCGGATTCGTCACGTCGCGATGAATGTTCAGGACCGGGACGCGGAAGCCGAATACTATAAGAGAGTGTTTGGTATGGAAGAAAAATCCCGAGGCCCCAACGGAACCGTTTACCTGTCCGACGGATACGTTGGCGTTGCTTTGATCCACAACCCGGACATGCCCTGGGGCATCAACCACTTCGGGTTTCAAGTGGAAAGCGTTTCCGGCATCGAAGAAACGGCGGACACCACGGCTGTATCCAACACCTATGGAGCCATAGCCGAGAGCTGGATCCGTGATGGGGAAGGCTACCGGGTTGATATCTCAGAGGGCGGCTGGCCTATTTAGTGCCTAGCTTTGTAGATAGCAGTTAGAATTTTCCGTTTGCCCCGAGCCTGTTAAAGGGTCCTTGCGGGGAAGGGTGGTTCGACAGGCTCACCACGAACGGGGTCTGTAACACCGATTTTCGCGTGGAAGTACGAGTCATAGACGGGCCGGAGTTCCTATGCCCTATGCTCGGTGATCACCCTCTGTGATACCAAATAGGGTCCACCCGGGACGCTGGCGGGTCATGTCGCTTTCGTACAACATGAACCCTGCGCCCTCCGGCGTATCCAGGGCCCGGCGGATGGACCAAAGGGAAAATCCCTGGACGCCCTCCATGTTCTCGATCTCTTCCCAGGTGAAGTAACCTGCGCCGATGGTTTCGTCGCCGTCGAATCGCGGCTCCCCCGACATCGGTTCAAGGCGGAAGACTACGTACACGTTGGAGTTGGGGGCCGCTGTGGCGTGGCGTATGCCCACCACGTCTTTAACCTTGGCCACAATGCCGGCTTCCTCCAGCACCTCCCTTTCCACTGCGGGCAGGATCTCCTCGCCGGCCTCCACGTAGCCTCCGGGAATCTGCCAGGCCCCCCGGTTGGGGTTGATACCCCGCTGGATCAGCAGCGCCTTGTTGTCCCGGATGACCACTCCGCCGCAGCCGATGGAATGGCTCCCATAGAAGACGAACCCGCATCCGTCGACGAGACACGCGGGGCGGTCGCGGCCTCCGTCCATCTTTGAACCGAGCTTGGCGCCACAGGTCGGGCAAAAATTCATGATTGGCTACCCCTTCGTCCGGTAAGCGATCGAAGACCCGATTATATCAGCTAGGCCGAACTGGCTACTCGGAGAGGCTGACGCTTGAGCACGGACGGGGGATTCTGAATTATTGCACTTGGCGGGAAGGTGGATATCACCTGAGAGCAGGCCACTTTGGCGAACCGGCGAGCAGTTGACGCGTTCAGCGCTTCGTATTATAGGCCGGGCCATCCAAGAGGCACATGTTCCGGAGAATCGGTTTGATCTGGGAAATCCCGGTAAGCGGCGTTGCGAAGATGGGCCGGTGAGAATAAAAATCGACCAAAACCAAATGCTCTGGTGGTTGATTCCGGGTTTGGTGACGGTGGAAATCGCCATTGTGATGTTGGATGCGCTTGTCACCGAACTTGGATGGGTCCCCATTGGCGCCGCGAGAAGGTTGTTCAATATCACGCGTGAAGATGGGGTGGCGAACTTCTTCTCCAGCTTCCAGATGCTCGCCGTCGCCGCAGTCCTTTTATTGATAACCCTGGTAATCAGGGGCCAGAACCAGGGCTCTCGGCCCAAATTGGTTTGGGGCTGGGCCTTGATAACCGCGCTATTCTTTTACATGGGCGTGGACGACGCGACCAAGCTGCACGAGCGCATGGGCACCATATTCAGCGAGTTGGTCACGGGCTCTGAAGGCCGGACGGACCCTGGATTACTGGGGCAGTTATACGATGTTTTCCCGAGCTATACCTGGCAACTGGTCCTAGGACCAGTCGTTGCGATAGCTGGATTGTTTGTCTTCGTATTTCTGATGCGTGAATTACCATCCCTCCATCTGAAACTACTGGTCTGCTTGGCGCTGGGCCTGTTCGTGATTGCCGTCGGGATGGACTTCGTGGAAGGCATGGAGAACGGCATCATGATTCGCGTGGCCGACGTATTTTCTACCTTCCCCGGCCGTGCTGTACACTTCTCTAAAAGTATCGAAGAGTTCCTGGAAATGGCCGGGACAACTATTTTTCTGTTCGTGTTCCTGAAGACGCTGGCGCATACCACGCCGTCGATAACCTTCGAGCTCAACCACCAAGAGTAGCCCCTATCTCGGTGGCCGCTGGTCCGGACGGGCGTACACGATGATTCTTCGCCCGGTTCGCTTCCCTCTCAGACGACGGGACCCAGTCCCCGCGCCCGGCGGCAATGGGCTGCTTATGGACATCTCGCCTAACGTGGTGGCGTAATCCCAGTAACCAGACCTCCCCCTCCGAAACCTCCCAACCTATACTTACTTCACTATACCTAACCAATATCTTCTGGACTTCGCCTTCCGTGTCGAAATGCGTTGAGACTACGTGATTAAGCTGGTATATTCCAGCCGTTTCGCTCAGGGTAGGGGGGGATCCTCCGCGAGAGGGAATCAGGCCTCGAGTTGTTGGACCGGCCACCGCCGGTGTCCTTCTATTGATCCAGTGTTCCGAGGAATGCATAGTTGTTTTGCCACGGAACGCTCGCCGGGGATCTCAAGACAGGAGGTGGCACTCGCGCATTTTAGTTACTCTTACTGTATTTGTCCGTCCGTCGGCTGGCGTCGTCCTCTCTTGTCTAGGATAACTCGGTTACGGACGCTCGGTTAGGACCAGATTATCTTCGGATACAGTCCCAATGCTGTGAATAAGGTGAATGATTTGCCTAATCTAAGACTCTCAGCAATTCCCATGCCTTTGATCGTCTTCGCGGCGGTCTTGGGAGCGTTGTTCTTGTTCCTGGCCGTGCCACGCATCATGGCTCACGATGCTCCAGTGGCGGACCAAGTCATCCACTCTTGCGTAAAAAAGAGCGGCGAGATTAAAATCATTGATCCGCAAGGCGATGGTGGCAGCAAGGACAAAGGCAGCAAGGACAAAGGCAGCAAAGATTCTAACGACGGCTCAAGAAAAAGGACCTCGTCCTAGACTGGAACGCCATAGGACCACAGGGTGACAAGGGCGACCAAGGCAACACCGGCAACACCGGCGCTGGCCTCAGCGGCGAGTTCCTGTCCATTGCCTTCGGCGGCGGCGGCGGCAGCGCCTTCTCGGCTCGTCGTTGCTCCCCCAATGGCAGTTCCTACGCTCAGGTTCTAAGGGGCGGGGCCGGAGACGACATTGACCGGGTGCATCTCGGGTGCAGGTAATATCTGTCGATGGGACCCTTCTCTCCTAACCTGGGTGGCTTCACGAATTCGCCCAGCGCGGGTGGAGGCGGTGGAAGTAGCTTCAATATCGACTGTGGCTCCAACCGGGCGCTGACTGGTGTCCGGGCCGAGCAACGTAACGGCGCCCAACTAGACCGGATCGGCGCTCGTTGCCGAGACTACGTAACTGGGTAGTGTCCAATGTCGATTATGTGGGAGCAAACTTGGGATCTGGCGGGATCGTTAACGTTGACTGCCCGCTTAACGGTGTGGTCACCGGATTCCAAGGTAGATTAGGTCTCCTCATTGACCGGATCCAGATGATCTGCCGCAAGTAAGGGCGACGGACTGAAACCAAATATACCTGGCTACTAATCAACGGCCACCCAGCTATTGCTGGGTGGCCGTATTCTATGCAAGGCCCCTTATGCTCCACAAACTCTCCGTCCAACGAATTATGCTCTCCGTGTCGCTGTTGCTACTTCTAGCTGCATGGGCATGTGGGGACGGTCGACTGTCGAGATGGACTAACCTGGAAGTTATGGCTTCGGAGTAGGCTGCCCAGGGCCGGTACGACGAGGCTGTAGTCCCTGCGCGTGAAGCGATAGTACTGGCTGAGGAGTTGTTCGGACTCGAAAGTCCCAGCCTGGCTGCCTCGCTGAACAACCTGGGATTGATTTTGCGCAACCAAGGCGATGCCCAAGGGGCGGAGGAAGCGGCGTTGAGGGCGATAACTGTTTCGGAGGCGGCGTTTCCACCAGGCCACCAATTTGTCTCCACCACCAGGGCCAACCTGGGAAAGTTGTATTCAGAACAAGGTCGTATCGCCGAGATGGTGCCGGTGTACGAACGGGCGCTGGCTAACGCCGAGGCCAGCTATGGAGCATCCCACCTCAGCACCATCTTGGCCGCCTAAAAGCTGGCTAGCACACAACGCCAGGCTGGCGACTTCCTGTCTGCAGAGTCTCTTTACGTCGACACCATCCTTCTTCATTCAGAGGTTTTGGAAGAAGCGGACCCTGCTCTGATTGTTCCGCTCAGTGAATTGGGAACACTGTACTTGGAATACGGTAATTACGACTTCGCAGGGGACGTCCTCCTAGAGGCGTTGGTCATAGCTCAAGAGAACTCCGGCTTCAACCACATTTCGACAATTGGGCTGCTACAGCAATTAGCCACACTCCATATGTTCGAAAAGGAATACGAAGACTCGGACCTAACCCTTCAGAGGGTACGCCGCATCGTGGAGGATGCCTACGGAACGGACGACCCGCGCCTAAGGCCGGTATTGGAACAGACCGGGTCTCTTTACATGGAAATGGGTCGGAATGAGGAAGCTGGCCTCTTATTCTCAGAAGCAGCCGCCCTGCCGCCGAAAACACCCTAACGGCGGTCGCCACATGTTCTCGCAGGAGCCCGGGTCCGGACCCCGCTGAACACTGCGTGAAGTTAATCAATCTCGGGAGAGATCCTTTATGGTTGCCGCTGTGTTCCGCTTTGGTGTCCCTACAGCCAACCCGCCTACAGGCTTTCAGACTTGAATCCTATAGTATTGGCTTATCCGTAAACTCATGGTACATATGGTGGTGCGTAACTGTAGTTCTACGCTGTGTCTGGCTGAACGATGCCTAACGTGCTCATTAGAAATGTAACAAATCCCCCCAACCCCTCTTTATTAAGGAGGGGCGCAGGGGGGATTTCGGCACTCCTCCACCACCGCTTTTCGAGAGTGTTGATGCTGTTCGCCATCCTGTTGGCGGCACTTCCCAGTTCCACGGTCATCGCCCAGTCTCCAAGTGGCACTACCATGGATCCGGGGATCGGAGTGATAGTCCATACCGCCAAGCCTTACAAGAAGATCATCGACGCCATCGAGGGCATGGGCGGGACGGTAAGCATCCAATACCAAAACGCCGATGCCGTCGCTGCCCGGTTGCCCGCGGGTAATCTCGACTTCCTGGCGTCGCTGACGATGGTGGAGCGCGTCGAGAAGGACCGCATCGTTGAAATACCAAAGCTCCAAGGAGAGCACCTGGAGCCCAGACCGCTGGCGCTGAATCCTTCCCATCTGTTGGATCGTACGGCCCTTGCGGCCAAGATCGGTGAGGTCCCCGATGGGTTCCCCAGCTATATAACCTCGGTTACTGGGGCTGCGGATACCTGGGCGGAGAACGGCGCGGGAGCGGGGGCGATCACCGCGGTGATAGATACAGGGACCGAGGCAGGCCACATCTGTTTGGCGGGTAGGGGAGACGTTGGAAATCCAGACAGCCGGGTGATTGAAGGGCCGGATCTGTCACCCGACGCCGGTACAGAATTCGAAGGGTCTACTGTTCCGACCAACAATTTCCACGGCACATTCGTGGCCGGCGTCATCGCGTCAGATTGCTTCATCGTCTTGGACCGGAGGTCGCCGGCGGACGCCGACATGGCGGCCATATTTCAAGCGCATCTGCCCGAGGAGAACTTCTTCACCACAGGCCAGTTGATAATGCTCCCATTGGTGGGCCTTGCCCCTAAGTCCAGCATTTATGCGGTAAAGGTGTTTCCCCATACCGGTTCGGGCGTTTCGTCTTCAATCATCGAAGCGGCTATCGACCACGTTATAACCAAAAAGAAAGAGCACACTGCCGGTCTGCCTGGCGGTCTGGACATAGACGTGATCAACCTGAGCCTGGGCGGCTCCGCCCGATTCGACGGCCGGACCCTGGAGGATCAGCTTGTGGACGCCGCCACCGAGGCTGGTATCCTGGTGGTGGCCGCGGCTGGTAACGATGGACCGGCGCCGGTTTCCGTGTCCACTCCGGGGACGGCCTTCAGCGCTTTAACGGCTGGGGCGTCCAGCGACCCGGTGCACACACGCATATTTTGGGACGTTTTCTTCGGCCCAGGCCAGGGCCACGCCATGTACCCGGACGATGAGATCAGGCCCTCCGATTTCAGCGGCCGTGGACCCTTGGCCGACGGACGGGCCAGTCCGGATATTACAGCTACCGGGGTCTTCAACCTTTCCCTTTTCCCGCAAAATGCCACCGGTTTCGCTTCCGGGACCTCCTTCTCAACCCCCGCCGTGGCCGGTGGGGCGGCGCTCCTGATGGGTTGGGCCGAAGCCAACAAGCCCGAGTTCGGTCCCTTGGTGATTCGCAATGCGATGATCGACGGCGCCGCGCCGTTGGGCCGCGAGTGGAAGCGGCGGTCTCAGGGAGCCGGTTATCTGGACGTGGCCAAAGCTCTCTCGTTGCTGAAGTCGGGCGAAACCAGCAACGAGTTGCGTCAATCGGTTCCCGACGAACAGATTCCCAACGTGGTGTTGCAGAACGGGACTTTTAGCATAGACATACGGGAATTGAAACCAGGGCGAACCGTTGACTTGATCTTTGAGATTGAGCCCAGCACCAGTTCGGTGACCATCGATTTCGCGGATGTTAGCATCGACCCCAACCCGGTGCCCGCGGTCCTTCCCAACTCCATCGAGGTCTATGTGAAGGGCGCCAAGCGTGGCGGACTGCCCTACTTGGTTTACAGTGCCAACGTCGTCGGACCAGCCCGCTTTACCATCGGCGATAACCACGTTGGGTTGAGAGGGGCTATCTTTGGGGCCTTCGTGGACAGGGCTATCATGGAGCCCGGGCTGATGAAAGTAACCGTGCAGGGCGACTGGACCAACAACGGCAAAGTGGGAACCCGCGTAACCATCAGAAGGACCGACGGCAAGATCCCCGTAGCTGCCACCGACCCGATACGACCAGGGGACACGATTTTGATACCGGTTGATGTACCCAGCGGTACCACCCAGGCTTCGTTCGAACTGGGTTGGCGGCAGAATTGGGCCCGGTTCCCCACCAATGATCTGGACCTGTTCCTCTGCGCTCCCGGCTTTGTCTTGCACTCCGACTTCAGCGGGGCGACGCTGAATTCGCCGGAACGTATCACGGTTTCCAATCCCGAGACGGGGACATGGTATGTAATGGTGATCGGATTTGGCGTGGTCACGCCACGGGACGCTTACTATCTGGACGTGGATGTTAGGTCACCTGAGGGCGCCCCGCCCGGCCAACCGGCATCCCACCAGATGGTCTACGGTAAATCAGACGACTCCCAAGTAGAAGGCTCCCACAACCCGGACGGGCACAATGAGTTGGTGTTTCGGGGGGAGCCGTGCTTCTGAAAACGTAGCTGTGCCGCCTCGGCCATGGTGCCAGAAGCCTAGTGCCCAGATCTAACCCGCACCGCCGCTATCGAATTGGATGAGGATGCCGTCGGGATCACGGACGTAGATGTACCGGAACTTCCCTTCCGCGTTGATGAATGACTCCTTGGGTCCGGCCGGCTCCACCCCTTTGGATATCAGTTCCTCGGCTAGGGCGTTCACGTCGGCAACGGTGATGGAGAAGTGGGTGATCCCCACCTGGTCTAGGAGGATCGGGTTGCCGTCGGGTTCTTCGCCGGGATGGCTGGTCAGTGTGAGAGAAGGAATGGGGACACCCTCTCCGGAACTCAAGCTGACGCGCCTGCGGGTCTTGCGGGCGTGCTTGTAGTTGTGGGGGCGCCCTCCTTCGGTCGGATCGGTGGGACCGTCGAAGGTGACCTCCATGCCCAAAATGTCCCGGTAGAAGCCCAAGGACTTGTCCATGTCACGGACACAGATCGCGATATGGGACATACCGATGGCGTCCATAAGCGGCGCCTCCTAGTAAAAATAAGGTTTAAGGTTCAGGCCGTGATGCGGATAGCCGCGGTTAGTAGTATTCGAATGGTGGGCCGTGCGCCTCGCACAAGGCGATCTACTGGATCAGCCGGCTACGGAAATCCTCCCATGGCTAGGTTCCCTGACTTTCCATGGCCACGGCCATGCGGCGTCCCATGTTGAGTGGAAAACCGGCTCGTTCTCTTCAGGCTGGATAGGACCGAAACCGTGCGTCCCGCCCATGTCGTGCACGCCGTTCATACCCATCGTCTTTCGCCTGATCTGAGACTAAGAATACAGGCGATGCCGCCATGTGTCCATCGAATCATATGACGTTCTACAAGGCTTAATGGATGGTCTGGATCCGCGTCCTGGCTAACCGCTTACCGGGAGTGTAGGTCATCAACGAACCGGCAAAGACTTATAAAACCTCGAACAGTAGCTGGGGGGACGAGAGTTAATTATGAGTGTGAAACATAAAGAGGCCAACCCCGCGGGGTTGGCCCCTTGTTCACATTGGAGGGAGCGCCGTTCGCTACTTCTATCTGCCCCGGCCTCGTGCTGCCTCCCGTTCTCGTTCGGACCGAGCCTTTGCCGCCTCCCGCTCCTGCTCGGCTTTAGCCTTCGCCGCTTCTCGCTCTAGCTCGACTTTAGCCTTTGCCACTGCTCGCTCCAGCTCGGCTTTAGCCTTCCTCGTTGCCCGCTCCCGCTCGGCTTTTGCGTTCCCCGATTCCCGTTCTCGCCTGGCTTGGACCATCTGACGCTTCTTCTCGGCCCTGGCTAGGACTTTCTCCCTTTTCTCTTTGGCCTTCGCCCGGGTCTTCATCCTTTTGCCTTTAAATTTGACCCGTGCTTCCGCTGCTTTCAAGGTAGCCCGGCTCCGGCCTCGATGGGCATTCTCTAAGGCGGTGGCGATGCCCCGCAAGGCCTCGTCGGGCAGAATGCTCCCCTCAGCCAGCGACTGGAGGATATCAGTGTGCCGCGCTGTCAGCGCATCTAAGATCGAGGCGACATCGGAGATCCGCTCGGCACGGCGCTCGGCCGCATCCGCCTCAGCTCCTGCAGCCTTTTCAACTGCCTCTGCCTGTACCTCGGCCACCTCGGCTTCTGCCTCGACAGCGTTCTCTTCCGCTTCCTCGGCGCTTTCATTCAAGTCCGCCGCCTCAGCGCCTTGAGCCGCCTCCGATCTCGTCCGAGCCGCATCGGCTTGTGCTCGGGCCGCCTTAGCCCTCTCCCGTCTGCCCTCCGCCCTTTGCCTTGCGGACCTTACCTTTTCTCCCTCTGACTCTGCCGGTACACGGGCTTCGTCGGTTGTCAAATTCTCTAAGAACCTTTCCAGACGTGCCCGAATCTTAGAGGCCCTCACCAAGCCCTTGGCCTTGGCGTGCTTTTTGCCTTTGTTTGCTCCTTCGGTAGGAGAAGATCCGGTAAACCCGGTCACCAATTCCCCTATTTCCGGCGGCGGCGCTCTTGCTTCGAGCTCAATCTCCGTTGTTGAGCCGTCGGGCTGCATGATCGTAACTGAGGTGGTCCCGGTTATTTGAACAATAACGGGGCTAGATTAAGAGAGTCTTCCGCTGCCAGAAGTGTTGTGTTGAC
>CATMOE010000053.1:0-25855 GCA_950072105.1 uncultured Dehalococcoidia bacterium | reverse complement strand
GTCCTTGGGCTCCAGCACCCGGACCGTGTCCCCAGCGTCGTCGGACATCACTGCACCCTCGATTCGGAGACGGCGCACCCGGCCTCCGTCGTCTACCCAGATCTGCACGGCAACGTCGCCGTCTGTGGGAGCGCTGGGGAAGAGGGCAGCCAACGCCAGGCGTGATACTGTTCCGGAGATTCCGCGATGGGGCCGGTTGTCTATCCACTGGCTCAAGCTATCGACCGGTTGCTGAAGGGCGCCGACGATCGCGCCGACCTTATCGGCCCCAATCCCTTCTCGCACGATGCTCCCGTCAGGCCCGCCGGTCATTGTGAAGCTCAGGGACGTGAGCCCTGCCATCGTAGAGGCGACGGCCTCGAGGGTCAGGGCCGGGACCGGAGTGGCCGTGGGCGGCGGCGGAGGTACGGGTGTGGCTGTCGGGATCTTTGCCGGTATCGGTGCAACTGTAGGCTCCGGCGTTGGCGCGATCGTTGCGGTGGGCAAAGGTTCAATCACGGGCAGCCCTGTCGGCGAAGGCAGTAGAACCGGAGCGGGCGTGGGCGACGGTGTGCTGGTGGGAATGACAGCGGCCGCCGGTGCCGGCGTGCTAACCGGCACAGGTCCGGCCGTCGGGCTGGGTGTTGACTCAATGGTTGGTATGGGTAGTTGTGAGGTTACGGATGAATCAGTGTCCCCAGCAGCATTACCTAGACCAACAAACACCGCCGCGATGGTGACCGCGGACACCATGAAAAGCACCAGGACAACCGGAATCACGGGAAAGGAATGGCGAGAGGCTAATAGTTGATGTTGTCTAACCTCCCGGTCCAGCTGGTTCTCTCTTCGGAAAAGTACCGAACCGAGCTTGTCGAACAAAGTAATGATAATGGCGAACAACATCTACACACCACCCATAGGGACCGGCCAGGCAGGACCCTGCGCCCAAACCCACCAGCCGCGTCAATCGCTTTTAGTGTAGACGATTGCCGGTGGGGGACACCTAGGAGAGAGAGGGCGAGTTTGGAGTGAAACGGACTGGTGAGGGGGTTTCAGGCGGCGCGCGCGGCCAGGGATGGGACAACTTCTAGTCGAGATTGAGTGGGGCGGAAATCCCCCCAACCCCCCTTTACGAAAGGGGGGCTATCCGTCTGGGTTGCGCTCACCGGGGTGGAATTTGGTGTCCGCCTACAGATGATCGGCTATCCGGCGGCCAGACCACGGAGTTCTTTGGCTTTGTCCGGCAGTTGATGGGTAGTCCAGGTGGCGCCGTCGTCCAACGTTCCGAAGACCTGGCCGTCCCGGGCGATGCAATAGATGTGGCTGGGCGCACGAGGGTCAACCGATACCGCCATCATGGTAGCGTCGGCGGTGACTCCCCGGTCGACACGCTCAAAGGTTTTGAACAGGTCCCGGCTGCGGTACAAAGCACCCTGGGAACTGCGGGCGGACGCGCCGATTGAAACGTACAGGGAGTTGGGGTCGGTGGGGGCTATCCGCAGATCACGGGTGTAGGTGATGGGAGAATACTGGCCGAACTCCACGGGTATCCATTCCCGGCCTCGGTCGGGACCGATGAAAGGCCCTTGGCGGGTAGTGATGTATACCGTGTGAGGAGTTGCGGCGCTGCACTGAACGCCGTGCAGGTCCAGCGTATCCTCCCTGGGAGCCAAAGAACCAGTGATCTCGTCCCAGGTGTCGCCACCGTCGGAGCTACGGATAACACCGGCGACCTCCAGGGCTGCGTACATCTCGTCGGGATAGCTGGGGTCTGCCGCAAGGGCGATGACCCGAGTGGGGAAGGACATATTGCACTCATTAGAGCCCATGGTGGCGTTCAGTTTTTGCCAGGAATCCCCATCATCGACGCTACGGTAGATCTCTCCCGGCGCGGTGCCCAAGTACATCACTTTAGGTTCCCCGGGGCGGAAAAGGAAGGTCCACACCGGTGGCCCGGAACTGGGGTAATCCAGTCGCTCCCAATGGCCGCCACGATCTGTACTGCGATAAGGACCGTCCTGGGTGCCCGCATATACCACCTCGGGATTATCAGGATGAATCGCAACTCCAGGCACGATAGGGTTCACCGGCAGTCCGATGGTCAGCTCTTCCCACTGTGTAGAGCCAGGGGACAAGCGGTAAAGGCCACTAGCTTCGGCCCCAACATAGACGTAGGTGTTGTTGCTCGACGTTGTCATAACAGTCATCTCCTCTTGTAGCTTTCAGCCATCAGCCTTTAGGGGATCGCTGACCGCTGAAAGCTGATCGCTCCGGCGCCATCTCTTCCAGGTCGAAGCGGTATTCCTCAATCACCGGGTTAGACAGAAGTTCCCGGCACATCTCGTTGACCAAAGCCTCCGCCTGGGACCGGTCCGGGTTGTCGATACGGACCTCCAGATATTTTCCTACGCGAACGTCCGTGGCGGCGGCAAATCCCAGGTTCCGCAATGTAGCCAGCACAGTCAGCCCTTGCGGGTCGTTGACCGTGGGTTTCAGGGTTACGTACACCTTGGCGAGATACAATAGTTACCTACCTTGAGACCACTCACCCCGGCGTCCCCGCCACCCTAATCTTAACCTTCGCCCGTCGAGGGGGAAGGAATCGGTGAAGCCGCCGGAGACTCCTCCAACAGTGGAAGGGATAAGCTTGGCCGTTATTGTGTGGGACTTTTTAGTCAAGTTCCCGCTCACAGAGATGGATCCCCGTGGCGAATAGAACAAACTGCAGCGATCTACGATATAAAGACTCTTGGATGCTGAAACTCCGCCTGCATCCGAATTAGCAGATGATCCTTTCCGGCCCCAAGGCTCCTGAGTAAGTATCGAAGAACGTCTTTATTCGATCTTTGTCCACTTCCTGCATGGTATCGAGCACGCCCCATGCTGCCAGAGCGACCGTCCCAGAGGGTATCTTATCGTAGGAGCGGGCCACTCCCCAAATAGCGTTTTTCCCGATACTTTCCAAGGCATCCCGAAGCTGGTCCACTTCCTCTTCACTGGCCAAGTTGTAACTGACCACAATGTTGCCGTGTTCCAGATTGTGTACGATTCGCTCGTCAGACAACCCATCCTCATAAAATCCGCAACTGATAGGCGTTGCCCAGTGGTCTCCGGAGGTCGCCGGTGAGGTGCTGTATTCTACCGTTTGGTCGTTGCCCACGTGAGTGTTGAGGCCACCAGCGCCGGTGGACATCAGGTCCTGCTGCACGCCCACACCCTCCACGTATTCGCCGCTGCTGCTACCCGTATCCGGTGGCCTCTGGAAGTTAATACCCCCCACGGCGAAGCCTCCAATGACCAAAACTGCGATAATCACGGACGCCGCCACGTACAGCTTATTCGTTTTCTGTTTTCGGGGCCTGGAAATGGGGACGGCTGCCACCCTCTGGCCTCTGCTTACAGGACGGCCTCGGCGGCGGCGATGTTTAGATTCGGGCACTGGATCGACCTCCGTTAATGTTGTCTATAGGGACTCCCCGGTAATCAGTCGGTACGCTTCAAGGTACCGGTCCGCGGTCTTGGCTACGATGTCATCGGGAAGTTCCGGAGCCGGCGGATTCCGGTCCCAGCCCTGCTCCGTCAGATAGTCACGCACGAATTGTTTATCAAAACTGGGTTGAGATTTCCCCGGCTCATAACCCTCCATGTCCCAAAACCTGCTGGAATCCGGGGTCAGTAGCTCGTCGATGAGGATCAGTTGTCCATGTAAAAGCCCAAATTCCATCTTGGTATCAGCCAAGATAACCCCTCTCTCTCGAGCGAAGTCGTGGCCGAATTTGAACACCGCCTTACTCACGTCCTCTAGGCGCCGGGCTAGATCTGCCCCGACCATGGCGACAACCTCGTCATCGGACATGTTCTCGTCATGGCCCACTTCAGCCTTGGTGGTAGGAGTGAATATAGGTTCCGGGAAGGGGTCGCCTTCCACCATTCCCGAGGGCATCGATTTGCCGGACACCGTGCCATGGCGCTGGTATTCAGACCAGGCAGAGCCGGTGATATAACCCCGGATCACGCATTCGATGTCGATACGGTCGGCCTCTTTAGCAATCATTGACTGGCGGGCCACTTCAGGTGGAAGATCGGCCATCAGGCTGCCTGATTCAACCAAAGAAGGCGCTTCGGGCGCGTCGGCCAAGGCTACCAGATGGTTAGGGATAATGTGTTTGGTCTGATCGAACCAAAAAGCGGAGATCTTATTGAGCACTCTGCCTTTGTCGGGAATACCCGCGGGCAGGACCACGTCGTAGGCCGAGATACGGTCGGTGGTAACCATCAGCAGAAGATCGTCGTTTATCCGGTAGGTATCCCGCACCTTGCCACGATGAAGAATATTAGGTAGCTGGGTCTCGATTAACATTCGGCTTCACCCGTTCGACCAAGAGACATTCTCACCCCTCCCTTGCCCTTTACGTTGAATTTACGATGTTTGCCGGCCAGGCCGGCAAAGGTCCAAAGTGCCTTCTTCTATCTTAGACAGTAATCTTGGCTGGCAAAAGCCCCAATCGCTGAAAAGTTTCATCTACGTACCGCGTGTAATATCCGTAGTCGAACAGTTCGTCCAGTTCCTTCTCGGAAAGGTACGTCGCAGTCTCTTCGTCGGATTTTATCAACTGGCGGAAGTCTTCCCCTTGGTCCCAGCCCACCGCGGCATTTCGCTGCACGATGGCGTAAGCGTCTTCCCGGGCCATTCCTTTGTCGACCAGTTCCAGCAACACCCGCTGGCTGAAGATAAGCCCCCGGCTGCTTTCGATATTTTCCCACATCCGCTGGGGATAGACTCGCAGGTCGCGCATCACCCGGGTGAAGATGCTGAGTATGTAGTCCAGAGCCAGACAAGCGTCGGGCAGGATGATGCGCTCCGCCGACGAATGGCTGATGTCTCGTTCCCCCCAGAGAGCGACATTTTCCAACGCTGTGACGCTGTGGCCCCGGATCAATCGAGCCAGGCCGCAGACCCTCTCCGACAACTCCGGGTTGCGCTTGTGGGGCATGGAAGATGAACCTTTCTGCCCTTCGTCAAATGGCTCTTCAAGCTCGTGAATCTCCGTTCGTTGCAGCGACCGTATCTCCGTGGCGATCTTCTCCAGCGAAGCCGCGATCAGGGCGAGGGTGGAGATGAAGTGAGCGTGCCGGTCCCTTTGGATGATCTGGTTGGATATTGCCGCTACCTTCAACCCCAATTCCTGACAAACCCGGTCTTCAACCGAAGGAGGCACCGTGGCGTGGGTGCCCACGGCGCCGGAGATCTTTCCTACTCGAACGTCGTCCAAGGCGGCCACCAACCGGCCGCGCTGACGCCGCATCTCATCCCACCACAACGCAGCCTTCAAGCCGAAGGTCACCGGCTCGGCATGTACGCCGTGGGTCCGGCCCATCATGATCGTGTCTTTGTGCTTGACTGCCTGGCTTTCCAGGGCCTCTATGGCTTCGTCCATGTCCTCTAGCAGTAGTTCCCCGGCTTGGCCCAACTGGAGACCCAACGCCGTGTCCAGCTTGTCCGACGAAGTCAGCCCCAGGTGGAGCCACCGTCCCTCCGGCCCGAGACCCTCGGTAACAGATGACAGGAAGGCGTTGGTTTCGTGGCGCACCACGGCTTGAATCTCCATCATCCTGGCGTGGTCGTACTTAGCGCCTCGAAGGCGTTCCATGTCTTCCTGAGGTATCACTCCTTCCTGGGTCCAAGCCTCGCATACCGCCAGTTCAACCTTCAGCCAAAGCTCGGCCTTATTTTCGTCAGACCAGACACGCTTCATCGCTGGCCGTGAATACCGGTCGATCACTATCGAGCCTCCTCAACATCACCATGTTCAGTCAAAGGACCAACTCCGTTCCGGGCCAGCCCACCGGTTAACTCTTTAACCGCCTCGAGTACGCCGCAGAAGTCGGTGAATGGACGGAACGGGATCTCTTTTCTTTCGCATTCGTCCGCCAGTACCCGGTGGGCAAATACCAGATCGGCTCTGGCCGCGGCTTCAAAGTCCGACATTCCGTCACCGACATAGACGACGTAGTGTCCTTGGTTCCGGTAGCTGTCCACCACCACGCCCTTAGAATTGCCCAGTTCCTCTTTCCCTGGAACGGCGTACCGGTACTCGTAATTTATTCCCTGTGCATCGAACCAGGTGTTTACGGCATGGACCGGTACAGAGCCACAGCCTTCCTTCTCCAATAACGCTTCGATATAAAAATCCAACCCTTGGCTAACCACGGCCAGCGGGACCTGCCGGTCCTGACAATAGCGCCACATATCCTTGAAGTAGGGACGAAGGCTGGCGTTTTGCTTCACATAACTCTGCATGGTTGCCCGGTCGGCCTGGATGTTGCGGAAGGTGATCTCCTGGTACTGATTGAGAGTAAACTCCCCTTCCCGGAATCGCCGTCGCACGTCCTGCCAGGTAGGGTCGCCGAACTTGGTAAGGAGCATCTCCGCCACGTTTTGGACGGCGGCGGTGTCGTCAAAATCGGTTAGCACGGCCAGCCGGGGATTACTGTTCACGGAGTCCCCGGCGGTACTTTTCATATGCCTGCCTGATCTCATCATACTTCAGCCCCAGGATCTCGGCCGCGAAAAAGGCGGCGTTGCGAGCCCCCCAGACTCCCACGGCCATGCAAGCCACCGGTATTCCCGGCGGCATCTGGGCGGTGGCCAGCAGAGCGTCCATTCCCTTTAATTCACTGGAAGCAAGCGGGATGCCGATAACCGGGATAGTCGTCCAGGACGCCAGAACGCCCCCCAATGCCGCCGATCCTCCGGCCGCGGAGATCAGGACCTCTATCCCCCGGTCCCGGGCGGTGGTGGCGTATTCCTGAACCCGTTCGGGGGTTCGGTGGGCCGACATAACCCGCACTTCATAGTCTATTTCCAACTGCTCCAGGACCTTCACTGTCTCCTGGACCACCGGCTCGTCGCTGGAGCTCCCCATGACAACACCGACTAACGGCAAGATAGCCTCCTTTGAAACCTAGTAGTCAGCCCAAGCGCTGCCACGTTATAGCTCCAACTCCCCACGGAACGCCTGCAATAGCGCCGGTTCCAGGGCCTCCCGCTCGGCCCGAACTTCGATCCCGTTGACCTGCACATATATGCCGTCATCGGTCACCCCCAGGTCGATGGCCAGTTCCCGCTCACCTCTTTCTTCCCAAGTGAGAATCAAGGCGATCACATCGGCATCTTCTTCTTCAGGGTCTCCACCTTGGTCACCGTCATCTTCCTCGTCTATCTCCCACGAAACTATCTTCTCGACCGACCCTTGCCCATCCAACAACGTGGCATTCATTTCGGCCAAAAGATCGGAAACTGCCAAAGACTCGGCCAACCGGGACAACTCGTCCCGCTCTTCCTGAATCTCAGCTTCATCAACTGAGGTCTGACTCAACCGTTCCGCACGAACGCCGGCCAATTCTTCCTTTAACTCTGACAGGGAATCCAGCCACGCCATTTTCACACTCCATCAAATGCCAGTTGAATTTTGGGTCACCGAGTAAACAAACTCGTCCACGGCTTGGAAATCGGCTAGTCCCAATCGGCCACGCACCACATTCATGGCTTCCAAAAGGTCCATGTAACCCAACCCTAAGTTTCCCTTCCGGAGATCTTTAGGGTAGACGCCGAGCTTACGCAAGGCACGCTCCCCATGAGAACTCCAAAAAGCGAACAGCCCGGGGTCCCGCACGCACAGGATGTAGGAGACGAACTCCTTTCCGGAACCGGCCAGATTGTAGGCCCCGACGGCTGACGCCGATTCATCAAACCTTTTTTCCAGACCCAAGGTATCGTAGAGAAGGAAATCCAGGGAATCCCGCATTTCCTCCATCGGGACGGCTTTGAATTCCCGCGTATGCCTGCCACCCGATGCTCGATAGATTGCCTGAGCTTGGTCCGCCGTAAGAGACGGGATACTTTGTTCGTCCAGCCACCCAGCGAACTCGCCGGCCCGCTGCCAACGCCGCTTTCGATAGGCCTCCAACCGTCCATCAATGAGGGACTTCTGATAGGCGTCCCGGCAACCTAGCCAGTCGGCGCCGCCGGATCTGGTAGCCAAAGCCTTGTCCTTGCCTCCACGTCAGCGATGTCCCCCCGGTAAGATGCTCCTTCAAAGCCGATGGTCTGGACTCTATGATACGCCGCGTCACGAGCCTCTGCCAAGGATTCACCGCTGCCAACCACGGTGAGCACCCGCCCCCCGCTGGTCACTACCCGCCCTGATTCTATCCGAGTAGCCGCTTGGAATATATTGGTATTCCTTTCATCGGCGTCCAACCCGGTGATCTCGAATCCGGTTTCGTACTTCTCCGGGTAGCCAGCCGAAACCATTACGACACCGGCGTAATTCCGCTTGCTCCACTCCACCGGCGTGTCCGCCAATTTACCTTCTGTGCAGGCGGCCATGATGTCCAGCGGGTCGCCCACCAGCAGGGGCAATATCACCTGGGATTCCGGGTCCCCGAACCGGCAGTTGAACTCCAACACCTTGGGTCCTCGATTGGTTAACATAAGGCCGGCGTACAAGACCCCTCGATACGGTGTTCCACGCTGGGCCAAAGCATGAATAACCGGTTCCATTATGGTACGGGTTATTTCCCCGGCCAGTTCCTCATTCCAGAAGTCCGGGGGAGCGAAGCTACCCATCCCCCCGGTATTGGGACCTTCGTCGCCATCACCCAACCGTTTGTAGTCGCATGCCGCCACCGGAGGCGACAATCGCTCTCCGTCGCTAAAAGCGAAGACGCTGACTTCTGGTCCCTCAAGAAATTCCTCGATCACCACGGTGTCCCCGGCGCCGCCAAAGACCCGTTGGCTCATGCAGGCCCGTACCGCCGACGCCGCTTCTTCAGAGGTGCGGCACATGAAAACGCCTTTCCCGGCAGCCAAGCCGTCGGCCTTGATCACCGTCGGCTCAGAGTGCTTCTCCAGAAAGCTCAAGGCCAGGGTCTCATCTTGGAAGGAATTGAACTCAGGACAGGGCACTCCGGCCTCCCGCATAAGCTCCAGGGCAAAACCTTTACTGGATTCGATCTGGGCCGCCGCTTGGGTGGGGCCGAAAGCCGGGATTCCAACGGCGTCCAACCGGTCGACCAGTCCGGCGGCCAAAGGCTGCTCCGGTCCCACCACCACCAGATCGATTCCCAATCCCTTTGCGTATTTGGGGATCGCTTCCACGTCGTCGGGAGCAACGTTTAGGTTGGTGGCAATCTGGGCCGTGCCGCCGTTCCCGGAGGCAACCCACAAGGCGGTCAACCCGGGACTTTGCCGCAACCGCCACGCTAGAGCGTGTTCCCGGGCTCCGGAGCCGACGATAAGGACCTTCATCCTATTCCCACTCTATCGTACCCGGAGGTTTACTGGTGATGTCGTAGACCACCCTGGTCACTCCCGGAACCTCGTTCACAATGCGGTTGGACATGCGAGCCAGAACCTCATAGGGAAGGCGCACCCAATCCGCGGTCATGGCGTCTTCGCTGCTAACGGCCCTTATCGCGCACACAAAGCCGTAGGTCCGGTAGTCTCCCATCACCCCAACGGTGCGGTTGTCGGTGAGGACGGCGAAGCTCTGCCATATCTGCCCGTACAAGCCGGCCGCCTTGATCTCGTCGATAACGATCCAATCGCAGGCTCTCAGCATGTCACAACGTTCCACAGTGACTTCACCGATGATTCTGATGGCCAAACCCGGGCCGGGGAAGGGCTGCCGGTATACCATCTCTTCCGGCAGGCCCAGCTCCAATCCAACCTGGCGGACCTCATCTTTGAAAAGGTATCGCAGGGGCTCAACCAGTTTTAGCTTCATGTTCTCTGGAAGGCCTCCCACGTTGTGGTGGGTCTTGATACGGGCCGAGGCGCGGTTCTCCGGAGTTTCGCTTTCGATGACGTCGGGATACAGAGTCCCCTGGGCCAGAAAGTCGGTCTGACCCAAGCCGGATGCAGCCTCTTCGAACACCCGTATGAACTCTTCGCCGATGACTTTACGTTTCTGCTCCGGGTCGATGACCCCGGCAAGCTCCGTAAGGAACCGCTCGCTGGCATCGGCATAAACCAGGTTCAAGCCCATGTTACGCTTGAAGGTGTCCTGCACCCGCTCGGGCTCCTCCAACCGCAGCAGACCGTTGTTAACGAAGATGCAGGTCAGTTGGTCGCCGATAGCCTTGTGGAGCAGCATGGCGGTAACCGCGGAATCGACCCCGCCGGAAAGGGCGCAAATCACCCGCCCGTCTCCCACCTGCTCTTGGATGCGTTTGATCGAGTCGCTTACGAAGTTCCCGGGGGTCCAGGATTCCCGGCAATCGCAGGTCCGCACCAGGAAGTTTTCTAATATCGACTGGCCCAAAGGGGTGTGATTAACTTCCGGATGGAACTGCAGACCGAATATACCGTTCCCATTGCCCAGCGCGGCCACCGGAGAATTCTCGGTATAGGCCAGGCTGCTGAATCCCGGAGGTAAAGTGGCTATCCGGTCACCGTGGCTCATCCACACCTGGAAAGTGGGGGGCAACTCCGTGAATAGGGAGGCCTCGCCTCCATCCTGATGGAGTACAGCCGAACCGTATTCTTGCGATTGACCTGGAACCACCTCTCCGCCCAGTTGGTGAACCAGGGCTTGCATGCCGTAACAGATACCCAGCACGGGCAGATCACGTTCGAAGACCCAATCGGGGATCCGGGGGGCGCCGGGGTCGTAAACGCTGGCAGGGCCGCCGGAGAGGATAACGCCCTTGGGGTTGATGTGCCGGACCGTCTCCCAGGTGCTGGAAGCGGTAAAAACCTCGGAATATACTTTGAGTTCTCTGATGCGGCGAGCGATCAGGTGGCTGTACTGAGAGCCGAAGTCGATAACGATTATGCCCTCGTTGACCGACTGTGGTTCATTCTCCGCTTCGGAAGCCCGTCCTTCGGCGATCTCCAGATAAGCGGAGACTTCTAGGTCGTCGCTGGTAGCCACCCTCCGGCCTCTCGGCAACTTCCCTTCTGTCGTAGCAGCGCCTCCTCTATCCACACAACTTCTACCCTATATTGACCGTCGGGGGACCGCTTGGTGGATGGTATTATAACCATGAAAACCTGGGGAGTATAGGCGTGGGGATTGTCATAACGTCATGACCGATTTTATCAGGAAGGATGAAGACTGTCACACCGGTCATGGGATACCCAATGAAGGTGTCTGGAATGTTTGGACGGATTAAATCCTGGAGCATCGGTTGAGCTCCGAAAGCCAGATGATCGAGCTTGAGAGGGCAACCCGCTCCCTCGGCAACGGAGGGGTGGTGGTTTTCCCCACGGATACCCTTTATGGCTTGGGAGCCGACGTTTTTTCCCTCCCAGCTCTCCAACGAATCTTTTCCATTAAAGGCAGGCCGGCGAACCTGGCGTTGCCGGTATTGGTGGCTGGTTTGGACCAGGTCGAGGCGGTCGCATTGCCCATGAGCAGCCAGGCCCGCCGGTTGGCGCAACGGTTCTGGCCAGGCCCGCTTACCTTGGTCATGCGGCGGTCGCCCGAGCTACCCGACTTGGTGACAGGAGGAGCGGATACGGTGGCGGTGCGCATGCCTGACCATCTGGTGCCTTTAGCGTTGGCTCGCCGCCTAGGACGCCCCATCACCGGTACCAGCGCCAACCTTAGCGGCCAACCGGACCTGCTGGATCTAAGCGCCCTGGAAACCCAGCTGGGCGGCCTGGTAGATTACATAATCCAAGCCGGCCCGGTCCCCGCAGGCACACCCTCCACCATCGTAGATGTCACCGGCGATGCTCCCCAACTGCTTCGAGAAGGGGCCATTTCGTTGCAAGAGATCCTGGAGACTGCCGGGTAGGTTCTGGTAGACTTTAAGCCAAGCCGAGATTAATTAGTCGAGAGGCGTGATTCCAGTGCCGATAGCCCAATTCGAACCCCACCTCAACGCCCTGGAAGCGGAAATGAAGGATGTCTTCGCCTCCCGCGAGGGTTTTCTCTACGATTTGCTCCGCTACCACATGGGCTGGACCGACCAACAGGGCACACCTCAGGACTCGCCTCCCCGCCTCCACTTTCAGTCGATGCTCACCATGGTATGTTGCCAAGCCCTATCAGGCGATTATTCCGTCTCCCTTCCGGCGGCGGCCGGTATCGAATTGATTCACAACTACACCCTGGTTCATGGCGACGTCCAGTCCAACCGAGCAGTGTCCGAGGACCGGCCCAGCGTCTGGTGGGTCTGGGGCCCGGCGCAAGCGATCAACGTGGGCGATGGGTTGCACGCTCTGGGGCGCAACACTATAATGCGCCTGGCTCAACGGGGCATTCCCCCGGAGCGGGTCCTTCCGGCCGTCACTTCCCTGGACAAGGCCTGCCTAGCGCTGTGCGAAGGCCAGTACATGGACCTGGAATTCCAGGAAAAGTTGATGGTCACCAGCGCCGATTACCACGACATGATTGGCCGTAAGACCGGGGCCTTGACCGGGTGCGCAACCGAGCTGGGCGCCATCGCCGCCGGAGCAGACGACAATGTCCGCGCCGCCTACCAGAAGATGGGACAAGGCTTGGGAATGGCCTGGCAGATCAGCCTGGATATCGCGGACCTGTGGGGGAGAAGGGACGACGGGATGACTTCCAGCAACATGTTGAACAAGAAGAAGAGCCTGCCCCTGATCTACGCCTTGGAAAACTCCTCATTGGCCGATAAACGCGCATTGGGCAATGTATATATGAAGCGGGTGCTGCAACCCGAGGACGTTACCCAAGTGATCGCCATCCTAGACCAAGGCGGGGCTCGCCAGTTCGCCGAATCCAGAGCCCGCGAGCTTGCCAAAGAAGCGTTGAGCGGAACCGGTCTAGCTGCTGAAGGATCAGGGCCGTTGCGTGATCTGACAGACTGGGCGTTGGAAGGCAACGGCCATGACTAAACGCGGCCTGTCCGGTCTGGATGTGGCCGGCAAGCGGGTGCTGGTCCGCGTCGACTTCAACATTCCCATCGAGCAAGGTATCGAAGCCATCGCCTCCTACGACCAGCGCCTGCGGGCCACCTTGCCCACCATCCATTATCTGTTGGAACGAGACTGCAGAGTGATACTTTGCTCACACCTAGGACGTCCCGGCGGTAAAGTTACGGAGGAGCTGCGGTTGGCCCCCGTGGGAGACCGGTTGGGCTTTCTGTTGGACAGGCCGGTTAAAAGCCTCGACGATTGCGTCGGGCCGGGAGTGGCCACCGCCGTCGCGGACATGGCTCCCGGCGACGTCGTTCTGCTGGAAAACCTCCGCTTCCACCCCGGCGAAGAGAAAAACGACTCGCAGTTCAGCCGGGACCTAGCCGCGATCTCCGATCGCTTCGTCATGGACGCTTTTGCCGTTGCTCACCGGGCTCATGCCTCTACCGTGGGGTTGCCGAAACTGCTTCCATCCGCTATGGGATTGTTGGTGCAGAGAGAAGTAGAATCCATGGGCCGAGCCTTGGAGTCGCCGGAGCGTCCCCTGGCGGCGCTACTGGGTGGGGCCAAGGTCAGCGACAAGATTCTGGTGTTGGAAAACCTGCTGGACAAGCTGGATCACATTTTCATCGGCGGCGGAATGTGCGTAACCTTCCTGAAAGCCCTGGGAGTCAATACCGGCGCCTCTTCGGTGGAAACCGACCGGCTGGACTTCGTCAAGGAATTGATGGAGCGGGCCGAACAACGAAATATTCAGGTGCATCTTCCCGGCGATCTGGTCGTAGCCGACCGTTTTGGCGACGACGGTGAAGTCAAAACCGTTGCATCGGGACAGGTGCCCGACGATTGGTTCATAATGGACGTGGGAGACGATTCCGCGAAACAGTTTGCCAGAGAATTGGCGGCGTGCCGGACCATCATCTGGAACGGGCCCATGGGTGTGTTCGAGATTCCCCGGTTCAGCCAAGGCACTAGGATGGTGGCCCAAGGGATCGCCGGGGCGGAGGGGGTTACCACCGTGGTTGGCGGCGGTTCGACGGCCGAAGCGGTGGAGGAAATGGGCTTGATGGACCGGATGACCCATGTCTCCACCGGCGGCGGGGCATCTCTGGAGTTTCTGGAGGGCAAAGAGTTGCCGGGGATCGCCGCTTTGCCAGAAGCCTGAAAAGGGGTACACTTTTTGTCACGTCGACTCGGCGATTCTGCATTCGGATGGGAGGGGGTGCAACCATGATAGACCAAGAAGAACTCCGAGACTGTTACACTTCTACACCTTCTAAGATCGTCTTGTTAGTTGTGGACGGATTGGGTGGATTGGCGCATCCCGATACGCGTCTTTCTGAATTGGAAACAGCCCATATCCCCAACCTGGACGCCATGGCCCAGGAGAGCGCTTGCGGCCTTACGACGCCGGTTTTGCCCGGAGTCGCGCCCGGTAGCGGACCTGGTCACCTGGCTTTGTTCGGTTACGACCCTTTGAAACACATGATCGGCCGCGGCGCCCTGGAAGCACTGGGCATCGACGTGGCCCTCCAACCCGGGGACATAGCCGCCCGGGGCAACTTCTGTTTGGTTGACGGTGACGGTCTGCTCGTGGACCGTCGGGCCGGCCGGATTCCCACCCAGCTTAGTGCCCCCCTCTGCGAGCGATTGGACAAAATCGAGATTGACGGAGTTCAGCTTGACGTCTTCCCCGTGCAAGACTACCGGTTCGTGCTACGGTTGCGGGGAGAAGGTCTTTCCGAGTTCATATCGGAAACGGACCCTCAGGTAACCGCCGCGGCGCCCCTGACAGTGAAACCTTTGGCCCCCGGGGCAACACGAACCGCCGCCCTGGTCAACGAGTTCGTGGCCCAGGCCGGCAAGTTCTTGGCCGAGGAGGAGCGGGCCAACATGGTGCTGCTAAGGGGCTTCGCCCGGTTACCCGATCTGCCGCCCATGGGCGAGGTCTATCGGCTCAACACGGCAGGGATCGCAGCCTACCCCATGTATCGCGGGCTAGCCGAGGTGGCGGGAATGAAAGTGATTCCCACCGGCCATACCTTTGGCGACGAAGTGGAAACCCTTCGGCAAAATTTCAATAACCACGACTTTTTCTTCATCCATTACAAGCCGGCCGACGCTGCAGGCGAGGACGGAGACTTCGACGCCAAGGTAAAGTGTCTGGAGGATTTGGACCCGTTCATCCCCCAAATAAGGGAGCTGGAACCGGACGTTTTCCTGGTGGCCGGAGACCACTCAACCCCGGCGATCATGGCGGCCCACAGCTGGCATCCGGTCCCGTTCATGCTCCACTCCAAGCTGACCCGGGGAGAGGGAGTGCCGGGATTCAACGAGAGGACCTGCGCCCAGGGCTCTGTTGGCAGCATCCTAGCCACCCAGGTCATGCTCCTGGCCATGTCCCACGCCGGCAAGTTGAACAAATACGGTCCTTAACAACCGCTAATTTCACGTTTTAAAAAGCACTGTTTCCAGATGATTTTAATGTAGGGAGCCACCCCCATCCTAACCTTCTCCCGTCCAGGGGGAAGGGATTTACCCTCTCCCCCTTCATGGGGGAGAGTTAGAGTGGGGATGCCACCGTACACATCATCTTCAGATTGACGCAGTACTTAGGACTATCCTCAAATAAGATGGAGGCAGGCGCCATGCCGGTTCCTACCATAGCTGGCAACTGGAAGATGAACACCACTGTCCATGAGGCTACCCGTTTGGCCACTGGAGTGCGCGACGGCCTGCGCATGTCGTCAGGGGTAGAAATCGTACTTTGCCCCCCTTTCATCGCCCTGCAACCGGTGCGGGACGCGGTGCAGGGCTCGCCGATCAAGGTAGGGGCTCAAAACATGCACTTCGAGGACTCGGGGGCGTACACCGGGGAAGTTGGACCCTTGATGTTGCAGGGGTTGTGCGAATACGTCGTCTTAGGCCATTCCGAACGGCGTCAACTATTTGGCGAAACCGACGACCAGGTCAACCGGAAAGTCAAAGCAGCATTTAGCCACGGATTGCAGCCCATCTTGTGCGTCGGTGAGACCTTGGAGAATCGAGAGGCAGGGAGAGCCGGAGCCGTGGTAGCGCAGCAACTTCGAGACGCCCTCTCCGGGGTAAATGACATAACCGGTCTGTTGGTTGCCTATGAGCCCGTATGGGCCATCGGCACCGGCCAAGCGGCCACCCCCGAGATTGCCGCCGAGATCATGGGCGGCACGGTGCTAGCATCCCTAACTGCCCTGTTCGGCCAAGCCGCCGACGATGTGCCGCTGTTATACGGGGGCAGTGTCAACCCGGAAAACGTCGGAAGCTACTTGCGGCTGGGAGCCATCCACGGCGCTCTGGTCGGTGGAGCCAGCCTGGACGCGAACCAGTTCTTGCGAATCATTCAGGCGACAGCCGAGGCCAAGTTGTAGGGAGGCGGCCGGTTTTGTGTAGGCTCAAAGGCTGAAACCAAGCACGTTGCTCTCACAACCTCCACCCCTAGTCTGCATCGTCGGTCCCACCGCCGTGGGCAAAACTCGGCTGGCAATATCCTTGGCCCAGCGCTTTGGCGGCGAGATTATCAACTCAGACAGCCGGCAGGTCTACCGGTACATGGAGATCGGGACTGCCAAGCCGACCTCCGAGGAACGCACTCAGGCGCCCCATCACCTTCTGGACATACTAGACCCCGACCAAGATTTTGGCCTGGGATCTTTCTTGTCCTTAGCAAACCAAGAGATTCAGCAGATCCTCGGGCGTGATCGCTTGCCCATGGCCGTTGGAGGCACGGGTCAATACATATGGGCGCTGGTGGAAGGTTGGCAAGTGCCTCAAGTCGCTCCTGACCCCGAGTTTCGCCGCGCCAAAGAACTGGAGGCGGAAGAACAGGGTCCCCTCGCCCTCTATCGAGAATTAGAGAGCATCGATCCCCAGCGGGCGGCCCAGTTGGACCCCCGGAACCTTCGCCGGGTCATTCGAGCCCTGGAGATCCACCACTCAACTCAGTCGCTACCCTCCAGCTACTCTTCCCAAGGCAAGCCAACTGTCCGGCCACTGGTTATCGGTCTCAACTTGGAACGTCAAGAGCTGTACGCGCGCATAGATGAACGCGTTGACATAATGATGGAAACAGGGCTGGAAGAAGAAGCCAGGTCACTAGCCAGCATGGGCTATCCTCTCGGCAAAGGGGCCTTGGCTAGTCCCGGTTACCTGGAGATGGGCCTCTATCTGTCGGGAGAGATCGAGCTCGACGAAGCGGTACAGCGCACCAAATTTCAGACCCACCGCATGGCCCGGCGGCAGCACACCTGGTTCAAGGCTCAAGATCCCCGCATCCACTGGCTCTCGGCAGCCTCACCGAATCTGGAAGCCGAGGCTTCGGCCCTGGTTGAGGGCTTCTTAGCCGGAGGCTAGGCTGTGGTAAAATAGCCCCGCACCTCACCCGTATTCTAGGCGAGAGAATTTAGGCCGAATATCAAGATGAAGTTCACCAAGATGCATGGGGCCGGCAACGACTATCTCTACATCGACGTCCGTGACCACGACGACTGGAGCACGGACTGGCCCCGCTTGTCTCAATCGATGAGCGACCGCCACTTCGGTGTAGGCGCCGACGGCATCATCCTGATCGAGGATTCCGGCATCGCAGATCTGAAGATGCGGATGTTCAATGCCGACGGCTCCGAAGGCGAGATGTGTGGTAACGGAATCCGGTGTTTCGCTAAGTACGCCATCGACCGGGGATTAGCGTCTCCAGCCTCCCACGGACTCGAAGTCGAAACCCTGGCGGGGGTACGCACGGTGGTCCCGATCTACGACGGAGACCGCATCGTCAGCGCCAGGGTAGCCATGGGCGAGCCGCTGTTGGACCCGGATGACATTCCGGTTAGCTTGGACCCGCCATCGGGATACCCAAGAGGACTCGTTAGCGGCTATCCTCTAGCCGTGGACGGGATGAACTTAAGCCTGGCGTTCGTTTCCATGGGTAACCCACACGCCGTCACGTTCCTGGAGCAGCCGGTGGGGGAATTCCCCTTGCACACCATCGGCCCCATGGTAGAACACCACTCCATGTTCCCCAACCGGGTAAACTTCGAGACTGTTAACGTCACCGGACCGGGTAAGCTAACCGCCCGAGTCTGGGAGCGCGGGTCCGGAGAAACCTTGGCTTGCGGCACCGGCGCCTGCGCCATCGCCGTGGCCGCCCGTCTGCTGGGTCTGGCGGACGGGAAAGTTGACATAACACTTCCAGGCGGCACCCTAACCGTAGATTGGGACGGCGAAGGAGAAGTGTATCTGGAAGGCCCCGCCGAAGAGGTTTTCACCGGGGAATGGCCAGGTTAATCGGAATAGAACTAGTAATCCATAAGGTGTCGAATACATGAAATTTTCTGACCGTTTGGGCAAGCTGGCCCCCTATCCTTTCGTGGAAATCTCACGGATCATCGCGGAGAAAAAGGCTGCCGGAGTGGATATTGTCACCTTCGGTATCGGAGACCCGGACATCCCCACGCCCCAGCCCATCATCGACAAGTTGATGGAGGCGTCCCAGGACCCGCCCAACCACCGGTATCCGGAAACCGACGGATTGCCGGAAGTCCGGCGGGCGATCGCCCATTGGTATGAGCAGCGGTTCGGGGTCCAACTGGACCCGGACAAGGAAGTACTGCCCCTCATCGGCGCCAAAGAGGGCATCGGCCACGCCGCGTTCTGCTTCCTAGACCCAGGCGACATCGCCTTGATTCCAGACCCCGCCTATCCCGTTTACGGCGTGGGGACCATGTTTGCCGGCGCCGAAAGCCACATCATGCCCCTGTACGAACGGAACGGCTGGCTTCCCGAATTGGACGCCATTCCCGGCCCTGTAGCCGATGCCGCCAAGCTGATGTGGTTGAACTACCCCAACAATCCTACCAGCGCCGTCGCCACCCACGAAGATCTGGCCGCGGCGGTCGCTTACTGCCGGGAAAAGGACATCGCATTGCTCCACGATGCCGCCTACAGCGAGATTGGCTACGAGGGTTATAGGGCCACCAGTTGCATGCAGGTGGATGGAGCCAAGGACGTAAGCCTGGAGTTCCATTCCCTGTCCAAGACCTACAACATGACCGGTTGGCGCTTCGGCATGGCGGTGGGTAACGCCGACATGATCAAGGCCCTTTTCCAGATTAAAGCCAACCTGGATTCGGGGATCCCCCAGGCAATCCAGCAGATGGCTATCGAGGCTCTTACCGGACCTCAGGACTGCGTGGACAGTAACGTGGAGATCTATCAGCGCCGCCGGGACCGGGTCATAAAGGCGCTTACCACTTTGGGTTTGACCGTGGACGTGCCCCGGGCCAGCCTGTACATCTGGGCCAGAGTTCCCGAGGGATTCACTTCCGCCGAACTGGCGGCCAGGCTGCTGGAGGAAACGGATATCGTAGTCACTCCCGGCTCCAGCTACGGACAATACGGAGAAGGATACATCCGCCTGTCGTTGACCACACCGGACGAGCAGGTGGAGAAGGGGTGTCAACGGCTTGAAGGCTGGAAAATCCCGGCGCCGCAGGGCGGCTGAACAAGCCGCCGAGGAGACTGCCTCCCTAACGGTTGAGTCCGAACGTGCCATCCTGGTGGCGATGGAGCTGAGAAACCGCCGCAACCAGTGGAGTTTGGAGGACACCCTCAGGGAACTGGCCTACCTGACTGAGACCGCCGGGGCAGAGGTTGTCGGGCAAATCACTCAGCGGTCCGACCGTTACGCGCATACTTATGTGGGCAAAGGTAAGCTGGAAGAGATCAACGAACTGGTGGCTGAGACCGAGGCCGGGGTTGTTATCTTCGATGACGAGCTCACGCCCACCCAACAGCGCAACGTGGAAAGCGCTCTGGAAGTCAAAGTTATCGACCGGACCGCCCTGATTCTCGACGTATTTGGCAGGCACGCCCGCACCTACGAAGGCAAGCTCCAAGTTGAATTGGCCCAACACCAATATCTGTTGCCCCGCTTGGTCGGCCAATGGTCTCACTTGGAGCGTCTCGGGGGTGGAATCGGGACCAGGGGGCCGGGTGAAACCCAGTTGGAGACCGACCGCCGCTTGATCCGCAAGCGCATCCAAAAAATCACTCGGGATTTGGAAGGCGTACGCCGCCGCCGCACCCTCCAAATGGGGCGCCGCAAAAGCGCCAGCATTCCCATCGTCAGCTTGGTCGGCTACACGAACGCCGGCAAAAGCACCCTATTCAACGCCTTGAGTCCTTCCGGCGGAAGGACCAAAGTCGATGTCGCAGACCAACTGTTCTCCACCCTTGACCCGGTGACCCGGCGCATCAGACTGCCCTCCGGCGGCCCAATGCTCTTGACCGACACCGTCGGATTCATCCAGAAGCTCTCGCCCACCGTGGTAGCCGCCTTCCGGGCCACCCTGGAAGAACTTTCCGAGTCCGACCTTTTACTTCACGTGGTGGACATAACTCACCCGAAATCCGCGGAGCAAGCCGACGTGGTGGAAACAACGCTGAGGGAATTGGGTCTTGAAGACAAACCCCGGTTGCTGGTGCTGAACAAGATGGACCTCCTCCCCCAGGCATCCGATGAGTCCGATGGCTCCGGCGCGCCGGCATCCCTGGGAAGGCAGGATCAGAACAAGGTCTTCATATCAGCGGCCAAGGGCTGGAACATGGACTCGCTATTGCAAGAGATCGAGGCCCAGTTGATGGCCATAGACAAACCGTTGCTGGCCGTCGGCGGGTCCACCAACTACTGACACTAAGTAACAGACCCAGCAACAAAGCGACGAGCGCGGTAATAAAAGTAATTGGGGTTGGTTCGCACAAGATACGTTATGTAAGGTTTCCTCTTACCTCCAACCCTCTTTACATAATAAATGTCTACCCGCCCCGGCCTTCCAGGGTCATAATCGATAGCCCGAACATTTAGCTAAACAATTACCAGATCCGACAAAATTTTCAGGCGGGCCTCTGTCGCGCGATTTAAGGGGGTTTTCCGGCGATTTCCGGCCCTGTGGTCCACGCGAGCTATTTTTTATCAAGAAAAAATGACGGTCTCGAGGAGATTTGAAAATGCGAGTTGCCGGTAAGGTAGCACTGATCAGTGGCGGGGCCCGGGGCATCGGTGGGGCGGCCGCTCGGCTGTTGGCCCGGGAAGGATCCGCCGTGGTCATCGGGGACTTGCTGGAGGACGAGGGCCGGGAAACCGCGTCACAGATCATCGATTCCGGTGGCCGGGCGATGTTCGTGGCCATGGACGTCACCAGCGAGGATGATTGGCGTCGAGCGATCGATGCCGCGGTTAGCGCTTATGGAAAATTAGACGTGCTGGTAAACAACGCCGGCATCAGCGGCCGGTTTATCGTCGAAGAAACTTCGGTCGAACTTTGGGACCGGGTCATGGCGGTCAACGCCAAGGGGGTATTCCTAGGCGCAAAGCTGGCCATTCCGGTCATGCGCCAGGCCGGCGGCGGCTCTATCATAAATATCTCTTCGATCTACGGTCTGGTGGGAAGCGATTCAGGCGCCAGTTATCACGCGTCGAAGGGCGCAGTAAGGATCTTCACCAAGTCCGCCGCGATCCAGTACGCCAAAGACGGGATAAGGGTCAACTCGGTACATCCCGGATTCGTCGATAGCCCGATGACCGAGTCCTATCACGAACAACCGGAGATCCGGGAGGCCCGCGTGGCCGCGACACCCCTGGGACGCATGGGCCTTCCCGAGGACATCGCGTCTGGGATCCTTTATCTGGCCTCGGACGAATCCTCCTTCGTCACCGGAAGTGAACTGGTGATCGACGGAGGTATGACCGCTCAGTAACTCATAGTTATGTCAGATAAAGTTATGTCAACCAATTCCGCATCCGGGGATCCCAATGGGGAAGAATCACGATGGCGTCGCCTCTGATTCCTGCTGTACCGGGGTTGCGCTAGCTACGTGGCGTGCCTATAATTGAAGCTGCCCAAACGGAGGGGCGGTTAGCTCAGTGGTTAGAGCGCCTCGTTCACACCGAGGAGGCCGGAGGTTCAAATCCTCCATCGCCCACCATGTACCAATGACCGGGCACCATGTTGCCGAGGTGGCGGAACGGCAGACGCGCTGCGTTCAGGGCGCAGTGTCCTTACGGATGTGTGGGTTCAAATCCCTCCCTCGGCACCACCAGAGCTTTTCGGCCGGCAGTAACCAGCTTAATTCCTGAACGCTGATCGCTGACAGCTGAAGGCTACAAAATGCGCTTGTAGCTCAGCGGATTAGAGCGCTGCCCTGCGGAGGCAGAGGTCGTGGGTTCGAATCCCACCAAGCGTACCATTTCTAGGCATAGATAAGGTCCAGGGTATCTTCCCTGGGCCTTTATTTATGAGCCTTGCTAACAGTCTGCTAACGGCCGGGTTCATAGCTACCTTCGGTGCAAGGGCACCTTCCAGTCCCGCTACCGCCGAGGCCTGCAAACCAGGCAACATATGGGAATAGGTGTCCATGGTAATTCGCGCGCTGGAATGCCCCAGACGTTCGGATACCACTTTGGGGTTTACGTTCAACTTCATCAGTAAAGTGGCGTGGGTGTGTCTCAGGTCGTGGAGCCTCACACCTTCCAGGCCAGCTTTGCCGGCGATGCGGCGGAAAGCCTGGGTCACGGAATCAGGCCTTATCGGCATCCCGTCCCGGTGCGAAAATACGAGGGTCTCCGGCGTTATGTCCAGTCCCACCGTGGAGAACTCTTCTTCCTGTATCTTCCTTCGGACCCTGAGTACCTGGCATGAACTCGGCAACAACGCTACCTGGCGTCTGGCTTTGGGTGTTTTGGGTCCGGATTGGATGAAACTGCCGTCACCTAATTGGTGGAGTACTCTCGTAACTTTTAGGACGGCCGCCTCCAGATCTAGGTCCTCCCACCTGAGGCCTAAGACTTCGGACCTTCTCAGTCCGGTCCAGACTAGGGTATGGAGTACCGGATACCACTGGGTCTCCTTACAACTATCCAGGAGATGGTTGGCCTCTTCTTCGGTAAGAGCGCGCATCTCCTTATGTTCCACCCTTGGTGGATCGACCAGTTCCGCCACATTATGTTCAATAAGCTTCCACCTGACCGCGGTAGCCAGGGAAGACCGGAGCAGGTTGTGGTGTTTGACTAGCGTCGCGCTCGATAAGCCCGCATCAAGTTTGGCCCTGTGGTAGGCCTGGATGTGATGGGGCTGCAAATCGCATAACCTGAGGTGCCCGAGTGCGTCTATGATGCTTTTGGCCCGCCACCGGTAGCCATCCAGCGTTGTCGGCCTTACCCTGGTAGATATGTGGTCGGTAAGCCAGGTTTCTATGAAATCTCCAAAGGTATTCTTGCTGGGCTTTATGTAAAGCCCGTTGTTCACCTTATTCAGTATTTCGGCCAGCCGGCGCTCAGCTTCTTTTCTTGTTCCTCTGACCGTAGTCCACTGCTGGTTACGCCTACCGTCAGAGTCCTTCCCAACATCTACGATGATGGTCCAGGAGCCCTTGGCCCGTTTCAGGATCGTTCCTCTCATGAGTATCCCTTTGGCGAATGTTATGTTAACTATTATCCCTGGTAGGTAGAGAGATATTCAACCCCGATTTGGGTCTGAGTCAGCCTTTCTGCAAGGAGTTGAACGTTGGGTTACCCCGTATACGGTTTTTGCGCAGCTTTCTACGGTTCCCGTGAGAAACGCATACGGGTTGTCCCGGTTGTTCTCAACGTCCTCTCGACTCCTCCGGGGTTATTCAGAGCTTAGGTCTCGATTGGGCCTCTACTTTTCGGCACCAGGACCTCCAGTGCTCCGGGACTTTTTCTCAACTTCGCCTCAACTTTTGTCATCTTTGGCGCTAGTTTTGCTCGACTTTCCCTCGAGAAAGTTGACGACTTCCCGTGTTTTTCCCGTAAAGAAAAGTCGTGGAGTAGTGTGGGGCCACCGTGAACGAAGGTCTGGACCTCAAGGTCCTATCTTGGGAGTCCTGGTTGAGATATTGCGTTTCCGTCGGCTTCCCATCGAGTCCCCAACGAGTTTTCAGGACTTTCTATCGACTTCTCAGGATTTTATCGTTAGCCGCTCATCGACTTTCTCGTTAACCGTCCATCGGGTTTCTAACGACTTTCTATCGAGTTTTCACGACTTTATCGTTAGTCGTTGTCGACTATCAAGCAGTTTCCAACGAGAAAACCGCGAAGCAGCGGGTGGTCCCTCGAAGAATTCGTAGAATGTCCTGAAACTCGTGAGCCAGGGCTTAGTGTTCCGTGGTAGCCGGCTTGGCGATGCGGATGCCCAGCACGGAAACACCTGTCCGGAATTTAGTCCTTGGTAGAACTCAATGCTGCGCGTCCAATACGCAACGAAATCAAGGCCGGCCATGAGTTTGAACTGGAACAAGGGTATGCCCGCGGACCGCGCGATCGGCCCTAACACGGCTAGGTAGGGCAAATGCGGCCCTAAGCGCTGCTTGATTGCGTTGGCTGCCTCACGCTTCATTTTGCGTCGCCGGATCGAAGTGCCACACCCGCGCTAAGTTATCGCCGTTGGATATAAGCGCCGCTAGAGCTTCAGCCGGCGTCTACAAGGTGCGCCATGATGGGGTTCACAGTTGTAGGCCTGCACAGTCATACTTCGGGGCTTGGCCAACGTCCGGGCGGAATTCGCCCTCCTGGTGACAGTCTTCAAGCTTCGGACGTTATGGCGGGCCTGAAGGTGCCGCTGGAGGCCATCTCCTGGAGAACTTACCGTTACTGTGGGAGTAGGCCAATCTGGCGGAGCGCCACACGCTTTTGAGCGGATTATTGGAATGTGTCTCCGTCGATCTGAAGGAGCGTGGCTCAGTGGTGGGTCTCAAGCCCAAGTTCATGGGGCTTTTTCAGTTTATGGGCGCCAAGTCAAAAACCCCAATGCGCCTGGAAAACAATAGCTCCGAACCCTCATCAGGTTCGGAGCTATCTTTGACGGGTTAGTCGAGACGGGGGAGGGTCGCCTTATACCGAGAACGCGGGTGAAGTGTGATGGTGACCGTATAGTTTCGTGAAGGCAACTACCGGATGGGAGACTCCAGGCACTTGGTTAGTCATGGATGAAGTTTATTCGAACAACTTCTTCATGGAAGAACCTCAAACTACCCCTTATATCACCCTTCGCTTGAACTGTCCTACGGGTACCGACGACAGCTTGGCGCCTAAGAGTAGAATCCCCTTCAAGGCGTCAAGATACGTCCTGCGATTTTGCGAGCGAGGAGCTCATATCCAACTTCGTTAAGGTGACGATCCCCTTCGGGAAGAGAATCCCGGGTTTCTGTCGCAAATATAACGTCAGCAACATCTTGTACTGGGACTCCCGTGGCATCCTCGACATCGCTTACGGAGAATTCGGCACGGATGAACATCGGTTGCCCATCGAGTAGGACGCCCAGGTTTTGATACTCCCCTTCCCGGGATGACCAATTATCCTGCCATTGCCATAGTGGGTTCTTGGAACTTAGGTAATACGCTTGCGGTGCGATTAGAACGAAGTAAACACGGAAGTTGTTCAACTTGGCCAGTCGTTGCATCTCCTCGATTTCCAATGCAATCTTGGCCCGGCCCCATGCAAGGGGATCGTTCAAATGCTGAGATGGAACCTGAGAGAGCTTCTCCCTTTCATACCGCCGCATCAACAGGTTGACGACGTAGCTGTTCTTCTTAACTGACGATGGTAACGGTATCCAGTTGTACATTCGCAGCCGTCGGTAGTACCAATTCGAGCGCGCATCCAGGGGTGTCAACGTGTTGACCGACGAGATAGTATACGTTGCCAAAGAGACATTGTTCCACGTGTCGTTAGTGTAGAATTGCCACACTACAATCTGTGGGCTCAGCCTGGGAAGTATGTATTCTTTGAAAAGGCGGAGTTGCTGATCGGGACCGGTGTCCGCCACTCCAGCGCGGACCACTGTGGCTTTGATCCCGGCGGCCTTCAGCAGACGTTCCAGGACGCCTGGGTACGAGTCATCCTGAGGACAGGGAGGGCGTCGACCTCG
>CATMOE010000052.1:0-26002 GCA_950072105.1 uncultured Dehalococcoidia bacterium | reverse complement strand
CTTGAATCGCGCTGCCAAGCTCTTGGAACATTTTCGGATTGAGGGCGTTTCGGGCTTCGGGCCGGTTCAGGGTTATGATGCCCACCGCGCCTATGCTATTTAGGTTTACCAATTCGCCAGCCATGCCTAGCTCCTTTAAGTTGAATCAGCTACAGAGACGCAGAGAAAACGGAGAAAACCCCGTTTTTTATCTCTGCGCTCTATGTGTCACTGTTGCAGAAGAAACGCCTAATATTAGCTTTCCAGGTGCTCACCAATCTCTTCCAGATGGAAGCCCGATACGGCCAATTCCGGGGCCCAAGTTACCTGGCCCGAAGACCAGCGCACAGTGGCCCGCGGTGTTCCGCCGATGCCAAGTATGCTGTTGATAACTCGCAGGATGTTGTCGTTCATGCGGAGGGTGTTGGGGCGGATGGGCTCGGCTAGCTTTCCATCCCTTATGACGTAGGAGTCTCCTACCACGGTACCGCTGAAGTCTCCCGCGTTGATACCGTTCACCGGATAGGTATACCAGATGCGGCCGATGTAGACCCCGTCCTTCACCTGGCGCAGCAGTTCTTCATGGGAGAGGCCACTTTTTCCTTCAACTACCAGATTGGTGGAAGCGATGGACGGAGGCGAGGAAAAGTCCCGGCCGCCGCCGACGCCGGGGCGAAAACCGTTGCGGGGAGCGATGGCCTGGAGTGCCTGGCTAGGATCGACCCCAAGCTTATCGCGGCCATGCGGGTCACGAAGCATACGCTGATAGTTGTAATGGTTGGACAACAAACCGGACAGAACTCCGTCCCGGATGAGGTCGGTCCGCCCGGTGGGCTGTCCTTCGTCGGTGATCGCTTTAGAAGCAGCCCGGCCCGGATCGGCGCCGTCGTCGTAGAGGTAGAGCTCGGGGGAAGCGACCTGCCGGCCCATCTTTCCCGAGAAAGGAGTGGCCCCGGCGTAGAACATGTCCAATTGCAGGCCTGGCATAAGCACCCATTCCAGGATCTCCGTCAGCGGTTGGGGTCCCAGGATCACGGAGTAAGCGCCTCCTGGGATTCGAACACCGTCCATGGAGCGGATGGCGTTGCGGGCTGCCTCAGCCGCCGAGTCTCCGTCGAATCCGGAAAGGTGGTTCCCCACCGACCATCCGCTGCCTTTGGCCGCTCGCTCCTCCACCATGGCGGTGGCGAATGACATGACCAGGGTGGATTCGTCGGATTGAACCCGTGGCATGTGTGTGGATACGATGGCCATGCGTTCCTGAAGTAGTACCAAGTCTCCGCCTAATATCAATCCCAGGCCGGTAAGTCTTTCAGGTGAGCCCACCAGGTTCAACAGGTCTTCCGACGACTGGAAAACGTCCAGAGCCCGGTTCATCATGCTCCAGCCGGTCCGAACCATACCGGTGGCGCCCATGCGCATGATGGCAGGGTCGGAATGCCCTTTTCCCCTGTTTACCGAATGAGAGCCGGATGGGCCTTTGGGCAACGACACGAAGTCAGGGTCTAAAACAGCCCCCAGACGAGCTTTTTCCAAGGCTCTCCTTACGCCCTCCAGGGACAGGTCCGTGGGTTCGCTGCCGAAGCCAATCTTCAAGCCCTCCGGGCTATTAAAAGCTACCCGTAGTCCCAGGCCATGAGATTCCAACGACTTGGGCTCTTCCACGCCGTTGCTGGGTATGTGTGAGGTGTAATTGAGGCGAACTGTCAAGTTGCCGTTGGCCGAGGCAAAGACTTCGGCTTCGGCCACGCCGGGCTGGGCCGATGCGTAAGCCAGGGCGTCCCGGGCAGCGGCGCGTAATTTAGCTAGCGGTATCAATCGGCTGCTTCTCTTTTTCAGGCTGATTGGCTATGCTGGGCCTATTGGTCATCGCTGAAGGACTCTGTTGACTCGACAAAAGCCTCGTTAAGCTCCGGCAAGTTCTCTTGTCCGGTATCTTCGGATATAGCCAAGCCGCGCTGTTGTCTGATCCCGTGGATGCGGCCGAGAGGACGTTCCAACGCCCGGCGGCGGGTCCCTACCAGAACTCCGAAGTCCTTTTGGGCATCATCGATGCGTTTCCCCAGCGTATCCATTTGCTTTATGAACCGGTCCCATTGGTCCTCGAACTTTCCCAACTCCGATATTATTTCGTTGGAGCTTTGTTCAACGCTGAAGTTATCTACGGCCTGACGGATTACTACCAGGATAGCGAAGAGCGAGACAGGCGAGCACAACACTACCTTACTGGCAAGGGCATCGTCGATAAGCGCACTGTCATGCTCGTGAATGTACTGGTAGATCTGCTCGTTGGGGATAAAAACCAGTACATAGTCCAGAGTTTTCCGGCCAGGGTCGATATAGTCTCGAGTTACGACTTCCTTCAATCGGGCTCGGACGTCTCGAATGAACTGGTGGCGATACCGGTTTTCCTCCTCCGCGTCCCTGGCTTCAACGCACTTTAAGTAGTTATCCAGCGGGAACTTTACGTCCATGTTTAACGTAAGGTCCTTAGGCAGCAGGAAAGTGAAGTCGGGTCTGGAGCCGCTTCCTTCCAAAGTTGTTTGCTTCTTGTAGTTGACGCCTTGAACGAACCCCACCAGCCGGAGAACGTCCTCGGCCATACGCTCTCCCCATTGTCCTCTGACACGGGTGTTGGCCAAGGCCTCCTTCAACTGGCCGGTGGTCGCGGCCAGGGCGTTGGTATTCTCACCCACGCTCTTGAGCTGACTGGTTAGTTCGCCGAATTTGTTTTCCCGGTCCTTTTCCAGTTCCCGGACCAAATCAGTTACTTTGTCTAGCTCGGACTTCAATTCCAAAACGTGGGGGTCCAATGTTTCCCGGCCCGCCGAACCCCGTCGCATAGCGGCGACCAACGCCCCCGCGAGAACGAGGGCAAGAACGGCCAGGATTATGATTATCAATGATTCCATGGTTCCCCCTTCAGACGGAATTCATCCCGGGCCGGTCAGCCGGGCGATGCCCCGCATGGTGGGGCCGCCGTTGCTCATGCGCTTGGCCTGCATGGGCTGACCTTTGCCGCAATTGGGGATGGGGTTGACCCGCAGATCGTTGCCCACCGCGTCGATGGACATGAAATAATCCCGGGAGTCCGACGTGATTCCGCCGTCCCGGTAGAGTTGCCCTAGCTGGCCGTTCTTGATCTCGTAAACTTTCACTGCGGTGATCCGGAAGTTTTCTCGAGATTCGGCGATGGATGGGGTGCGGTGCCCGGCGACATAGTAGCCGGAGTCTACTTCAGAGATGATGTCTTGGGGGTCTTGCTGTCCGGGAGCGAACACGGTGTTGGTCATTCGGATCAAGGGTATAAGGGAAGCTTCAGTGGCTCTGGAGGAACCGTTGGGCGCCACGCCCATGATGGCGGCGGTCTGGCGGTTGTTGAGGAACTCTTCAAGCACGCCGTCGCGGATGATGTAGGCCCGCTTGGGTGGAGTGCCTTCATGGTCGTAGCGGAAGGAGCCGTAACCCTCCATGAGGGGGTCGGAGTAGGCAGTGACCAATGGCGACGCGATCTGCCGGCCTAGTTGGTTCTCTTCTAGGTTCTTCAGGAACCAAGAGCGGCCGGCGTAGGCCGTTTCGTACTTCAGGGCGCGGTCCAGTTCCGACGGATGACCAACCACCTCGTGCACCAGCAGGGTGTTGAAGTGGGGGTTGGTGACTACCACAACGTCGTGACCGGGAGGCTTCAACGGAGGCGCGGCGGCCACTTCGGCGGCATCGGCGCCTAAGTTGGAGCAGAAGTCGATGAAATTGGGTAGCACGATGGGACCGTTGTCATACCCGTCGGCAAGGACCTCCCAACCCCGCTGGTGCCCGGTGCAATCGTAATGCTCGAAATTGCCGTGCTCGCTCCGGCAGATGACGATAGCGAATCCCTCGGTCTGGGCGAAACTCTGGTCTATGTCCGCCCCGTCGGAGCTGAGAAATAACTCCCGGAGTAGGAAAGTGCTGGTTGAAGCGGCGGCGTAAGCGATGTTGCCACTCTGACCTTGGGCCGCTTTGCACCCATCCACCGCCATCCTGACCGTCTCAGATAAGGGAACGCCGCGAGGGTCTACGGTGTAAGTGGCCGGAGCCGAGTCCTGAACAACGGCGACCGGAGCTAGGTCCGTTCCCCCGAGACTGCCGCCCAAACTGCTAAATCGTCCCTTGGCCTGGGACTTGAGGCGGGCGTTGGTCCTGGCCCGCTGATGGGCCTGGCGGATTCCGTCCCAGACCACTTCCTCGATGTTCGCCGTGTCGGCTGCCCCCAAGATTCTCCCGTAGTAGCCGGGAGCGCTGAGCCTGGCTCCGGCGATCACCCGGACGCCGAAATCGAACACATAATCCTCGCCGCTGGCCTTGGCATAGCCGTTCTCCGCCACGGCGCTCTTCTCTTCTTTCACTTGGAGGCGCAGATCGCAGTAGACCATTCCCGGCAACCGTTTGGCCCGCTCCATGACCAGCGATGCCAGGTTGGGACGCATTCGGTCCAAGATGTCTACGGTTACGGGTCGGGGCATGGTGGGTCCTTGATAGCTATCAGTTGTCAGTTTTATTCAAGCGATTATGCAAGGTGGCCCAAGCAGTTTTGTATTCTTCTATCTCTTTTAATCCAGGGTGCCAGCGCCAGCGCCTCGATGTCCCAGACTTGAAATACGGTTTGTCAAAGGCATCAAAGACTCGTTGTGAAGGAACGATGAATACTTCAGGTAATTCGCATTTACCCAACTTCAAGTCAACAAAGGCAAAAAACAAGTCTGTCTGATTCAGGTAAGCTGACTTTTGACCAACGTCCCACTCGTAATGATGAGGCTGCTTCTTGCTACCCCGTCCTCTTGTCCTCAATGCCCAGTGAGAAGTCTTTACTTGAAGGGAAATGGTCGATGAGCCATTTGGAGACGCTACTAGAATGTCTACGGAAGGTGCATTGCCGAAAGTCACTGCCGCATGAAACCCCTGCTGCGCCAATTGGGAGGCCACGTGATAAACACCGGCGGTGCCGATGAGAATGCCTGAACGCTTTGCCATCGCCTGTCTTTAACCCTCCAACCCTAGGGCAAAATATATGGCGGAGTCCACGGCCCGAAGCTTCTCGATGCCCAAATCGGCGATATAACGCTGAAGCGAGGTTTTGGGGACCGTGGTCATGCTGTCGAGGTTCACCGCACAATTTCTGGGTAAGCCATCTTCCGGTCCCAAGGGCACCTCCGCCCGTATGGCTCTGACTCGCCTCGACACAGGGGCAACGGTAACAAAATCTCGATAGATATAGGCTTCGTCTCTAGAGATTAAGACTACCGGCCGGTGACCAGTGGGAGGAGGTAGGTCAGCCCACCATATCTCGCCTCGCTTCATTTCTTAGATGCTTTTTTCCAATCTTCTTCCCAATCGTCATCGTCGAAGGCGTAATGTTGGGTAGCCCCCGCAAGGGCAATCTCTTCCTTCGTTTCCGGGTATTTTAGATAGCCTTGGATGTACTGCTCAACGTCTTCCCGTTCTTTTACCCGGCGCAGATGTTCCTCCACCGCCCTCCGGAAAAACTCGCTGCGGTTCAGCCCGGCGGCCAGCCGCTCTTTCTCAACCGCTTGTAGAGTTTCCTCTGGTAGACTGATCGCTATTTTGGCCATGATGCCACCTTATTATCATACCAACTTCATACTAAAGTATGACAAATTTCTCAAGAGGATTCAAGAAAATGACGCGAGCCTCGCCATTCAATTCTGATCCGGCTAGATAATAAAGTAGCCCCCATGTAACGGGGGCTGCTTTATTCTTATAGCCTTGTGAACCGGGGGGATACGTTATCCCGTATTTTCTGCCGTCCAAGCCGAAGCCGTGGCCTGGGCTACCGCCGGGCTTACGGTGGGGTCGAGTGACCAGGGTATTACACGCTCGGTCGTGGGTTCGGTTATTAGGGCTGCCAACGCCTTGGCGGCGGCCAGCTTCATTCCAGTGGTTATCCGGGTAGCTTTGATATCCAGAGCGCCCCGGAACACGCCGGGGAACACCAAGCTATTGTTGATCTGGTTGGGAAAGTCGCTCCGCCCTGTGCCCACGACCGCGGCTCCGGCGGCGCTGGCTAAGTCGGGCATTATCTCGGGAATCGGATTGGCCATGGCGAAGACGATGGCGTCTTTGGCCATTGAACTCACCATCTGGGGTGTTAACGCCCCGGCAACCGCAAGCCCGACGAACACATCGGCGCCTTGCATAGCTTCGGCAAGGCCACCCTGGGTGTCGTCCGGATTGGTCATGGCCAGCATGGACAACTTAACAGGGGTCAGGTCGGTTCGGCCACGGTGGATGATCCCGGTGCTGTCAACCAGCGTAACGTTTTTCGCGCCGTGGTCCAACAAGAGCTTGGTGCTGGCGATACCACCTGCGCCGGCGCCGCAGAATACGAACTTGGCGTCTTCAAATTTTTTCCCAGTCAGCTCTATGGCGTTGATCAATGCGGCCAGCACCGCGATCGAGGTGCCGTGCTGATCGTCGTGGAACACCGGAATGCCCAGGTCTTGCAGGCTGTCTTCGATCTCGAAGCAGCGGGGAGCGGAAATGTCTTCCAGGTTGATGCCCCCAAATGTGGGAGCAAGGTTTCGCACGGTTTGGATGATTGACGCGGAGTCCTGGGTGCCCAAACAAATGGGGAATGCGTCGATGTCGGCGAGGCCTTTAAATAGGATGGATTTACCTTCCATCACCGGCATCGCCGCCTCGGGCCCCACGTTGCCCAGGCCTAGGACGGCTGAGCCATCGCTGACCACCGCCACCATGTTTGCGCGGTTGGTCAGGTTGAAGGATTCCGACTTGTCATTGGCGATAGCCATGCTCACCGCAGCGACGCCGGGTGTGTAGGCGATGGATAGGTCCTCCATCGTTTTCACCGACATCTTTGGGGCTATACTGACCTTGCCCCGGGTTTCCCGGTGGCGCCTGATTGCTTCAGAATCGTAGTCCATATTTCTCCACTTTGCCCGGCTGAGAATTTACAGGTACCCAGAGTTTCGTGATTTTCGCCGAATACGAGCTTGAACCCTTTGAGCTTGTTTGAGACTAGCCAGTAACCGCGCCTTCGGAGGCGGACGAAACCAGTTTAGCGTATTTGGCAAGAACACCAGACGTGTAGTTTGGCGGGATTGGCTGGAACTTTGCCCGCCGGTCGGTGAACTCCTCTTCGGTTAGCTTTACATTCAGGCTCCGCGCCGGGATGTCCAGAGTTATGATGTCCCCTTCCTGCAGCAAGCCGATGGGGCCGCCGACGGCTGCCTCGGGCGTAACGTGACCGACCATGGGACCGTGGGAGGCGCCGGAAAACCGTCCGTCGGTAACAAGAGCCACCTCGTCTCCTAAACCCTGCCCGATCAAAGCGCCGGTAACCCCCAACATCTCCTGCATCCCAGGGCCGCCTTTGGGACCTTCGTAGCGGATAACCACTATATCTCCCGGCTTGATCTCCCGCCGCTGGATGGCTTGGAAAGCGGCGTGTTCTTGGTCGAAGACCCGAGCGGGCCCTTGATAGACTCTTTCCTGTTGCCCGGCCACCTTGATGACCGCCCCTTCCGGAGCAAGGTTGCCGTAGAGAATGACCAGACCCCCGGTGGGGCTGCGAGGTTGGTCGATGGGCACCACCACTTCTTGGTCTTCTATGGTCTCGATGCCCTCGATGTTTTGTTGAAGCGTCTTGCTGGTTACGGTCATCGCGTCGCCATGCAGCAGACCGGCTTTGAGCAGCCGTTTCATAACCAACGACACTCCGCCGTAACCGTCTAGGTCGGCCATTACGAACCGGCCCGCCGGGCGCATGTCGGCGATATAGGGAGTGCTGCGGCTGATACGGTCGAAGTCTTGCAAGCTTAGGTCAACTTGAGCCTCGTGGGCGATGGCCATCAAGTGCAGTACCGAGTTGGTCGAACCACCCATGGACACCACTACAGTGATGGCATTCTCGAATGCTTGGCGGGTGAGTATGTCTCTTGGCCGGAGGTCTTCTTCCAAGAGCCGCATCAAGGTTTGCCCGGCCAAGTGGGTTTCAGCTTTTTTACGGGGGTCGGTGGCCGGGATGGAAGCGTCACCGGGTAGAGACATGCCCATGACCTCGATGGCGGTGGACATGGTGTTGGCGGTAAACAAACCGGCGCAGGAGCCCTCGCCGGGGCAAGCGACGCATTCCAAATCGTGGAGTTGATCCAGAGTCATGTCGCCACTGGCGTAAGCGCCCACGGCCTCGAAGACATCTTGGATGTTTACGTCCTCGCCCAGGTAGTTGCCGGCCATGATGGTGCCGCCATAGACAAAGATCGAAGGGACGTTAAGACGGGCGATGGCCATCATGCAGCCGGGCATGTTTTTGTCGCAGCCGGCGACGGTGATGAGGGCGTCCATCCGCTCTCCGAAAGTAACGACCTCGATGGAGTCCGCGATGACTTCCCGGCTGACTAGGGAGGCTTTCATGCCCTCCGTCCCCATGGAGATGCCGTCGCTGATGGTGATAGTCCCGAACTTGAAGGGCACTCCGTCGGCTTGGCGGATCCCTTCCTTGGCGGCGTCGGCCAACTTGTCCAGATGAACGTTGCACGGCGTGACGTCGCTGGCCAGGTTAGCGACGGCCACGAAGGGTTTGTCCATGTCGGCCGAGGTCAAGCCCATGGCCCTGAGCATGGCCCGGGCCGGGGCCCGGTCTGGGCCCTCGGTTATCTCTCTGCTGCGGTGCTTGAGTCTTAATTGGCTGGTGGTTGCCATCGGAGGCCTCCTGACTTTCCGAACCCACGCGGGGGACATCCCCGCATCGGAAGATATTATTATAATCGGCGATACTGATGCGGCACAAGGTTCATTAAAACGATGCTTAGAGCGTTTGGCTAATGCCGGTCGCCGGTGGGCTCCGGCTAAGTGCGCCGGGGGTTGCGGAGCACTCCTTTTTCTTGTACTCTTTGGCCTGATTCCAAATCCAGCATGAGGTAGGACGCTATGTTTAACCCGCTAACATGGTTGAGGGTTCCGAGGGCTCAAGCCCATTGTGATATCCCTTGTGGGATATATGACCCGATATCCGCGAAGATAGCTGCGCAGACGGTACAAAAAATGGTATTGCGGATCCAGGCCCTTGAATCCCCCGGCCCCAGTGGGGAAGCCGCGGCCCGCCAAGACTATGTCAACAAGATTGCCCGGTACGTTACCGTCAAAGAAGAGCACGCGGAGATATGCAAGAAAGAACTGAGCATCCTATGGGCCGACTACGCCTGGCCAAACATGCCGGCAGGCTTCGACCTGCACGGTAGCTTTAACGCCGCGTTAAAGCTGGCCGGACGCTGCAAGCAGAACGTGGACATGGCCGCCTGCGAAGAACTCGTAGCTGCGGTAGACGCCGTTGCCACGGCCTTTTGGGCCACCAAGAACGTGGAATACAGTGACCCCAACGCCGCTGCCCGCTACGGTTCTTAAAGAGCCGTTTAGTTACTGGACCTTTTAAGGGCGCCCCGATGCAATCGGGGCGCCCTTACGCTTTCATGGCGCAGCGGTGGTGAGTGGACTCCGTCTGATCGGCCGATTCAATCGAATTGCGAAGAGATATAAAGGCAGTATTAACGACAATCCTTTGCATTTCGGTCTTGCTGTTGATTGTTGCTTGCTCTGTGACATCCACGGGTCTGGCGGACAACGAAACAGGAACTACCGGCGCTGCGGTTATCCAGTCTGACGGAGATGCGATAGCCTTGGCGGTGTTGGCCGATAAGGTGGTTGTCCGGGCACGCGAGACCGCCGCGGATGCTGTGCTCAAGCAGGTGGGTGTCAACACGAAGGATGGGCGGCAGATTTTCCGTTTCACCGATGCGGCGGCCACCCACTGGTAATCTCGATAACCGTTGCCAGCGCCTCTAGCGCGCCGGACCAATGGCAAGTCCACATCGGGATCTCGCCTCTGACCGGGCGCCCTAGGCCGGGAATGTTACTTCACGGCCTAAAGATCGGTCCTAGTTCGGCCGTCGAGACTGCGGCTAAGTATTGGGGAGAGTGTAACGCTACGGGGTTGGGGCTGTCCGGTAAAGGCAGCGAGTTGATTTGGCACGTGTTTTGCGGGCTACCCCGAGGAGTCGTTGGTGGCTTCGTGGACGGCCAGACCGGGGTGTTTACTCCATCCAACGCGCCGCCAGCGAGGCTACCACCTACCGAAGAACTTGAGCGGCGGAAAAAGCAGTAGCCCTAAATGGAGCTACGCCAAGGCTGCCTCTGCCGCCTCGATCGTGCGGTCGATATCTTCCTCGGTATGGGCCAGGGAGATGAATCCGGCTTCAAATTGGGAAGGAGCCAGGTATACCCCGTTCTCCAGCATGCCGTGGAAGAACCGGGCGTGGCCGGGAACGTCGGACTGCTCCACTTGGGCCAGGCTGGCCACGGGACCGTCGTTGAAGAAACCGGTGAACATGGAGCCGACCCGGTTGATGGTCGAGGGCACCTCTTTGCGATCGAAGACTTCGGTCAACCCTTGGGTCAACCGGGCAGCCATGGACTCCAGCTGTTCATAGGTCCCGGGGCGCGTTAACTCTTGCAGAGTTGCCAATCCGGCGGCGACCGCCAAGGGGTTGCCGGAGAGAGTGCCCGCCTGGTACATGGGCCCCAAAGGCGCCACCAACTCCATGATCTCTTGTCTGCCTCCGTAAGCCCCCACCGGAAGACCGCCGCCGATGATTTTGCCCAGAGTTGTCAGGTCGGGAGTTATGCCGAACAGGGCCTGAGCGCCGCCAGCGTTCAGCCTAAAACCGGTGATAACCTCGTCAAAGATCAGCAGCGCTCCGTGCTCCTGGGTGATACGGCGCAGTCCCTCTAGAAAGCCGGGCGCAGGTGGGACCACTCCCATGTTTCCTGCCACGGGCTCCACGATGATCGCCGCTATGTCTTCCGGAAAGGCGGCGAACGCCTCTTCAACCGAGGATAAATCGTTGTAGTCGGCAACCAGGGTTTCGCTGGCATAAGACTCGGGAACACCGGCGCTGGTAGGAATACCATGCGTCATGGCCCCGGAGCCGGCCTTCACCAGCAGGCCGTCGGCGTGGCCGTGGTAGCAACCGGCGAACTTGATGATTTTGTCCCTTCCGGTATGGGCACGGGCCAGCCGGATAGCGCTCATGCAGGCTTCCGTGCCGGAGTTGACCAAACGGATCATGTTGATCGAAGGCATGGAAGTGCAGATAAAACGGGCCAAGTCCACCTCTTGGGCCACCGGCGCGCCGAAACTTGTGCCTCCTTCCGCGGCTTTTATCAGAGCATCCACCACCGCTGGATGGGCGTGGCCCAACACCAAGGGTCCCCACGACCCCAGATAGTCGATGTATTCGTTGCCGTCGGCATCCCAGATGTGGGAACCGCTGCCCCTGGCGATGAAGGGAGGCGTACCGCCAACGGCGCGGAAAGAACGAACCGGCGAATTGACCCCGCCGGGGATGTACTTTTGGGCCTTGGCGAAAAGTTCTTCTGATTTAGCCTGTTGCATTTACGTTCCTGTTTTAAAATATCTGCCGGGAAGCCGCTTGCCTTGTAGGCTGATAAATAGGACTAATCATGAAGCCTGAACCGCAGCGCCTTCATAGCGAAAGGGCGCTTACTCCGCGTCCCTCAGCCACTGAGACACCTCTTTGGCGTGGTAGCTGAGGATAAAGTCGGCGCCGGCTCTTCTTATGGAGGTCAGGATCTCTAGGGTGATCCGCTTTTCGTCGATCCAGCCTAGGGCTCCGGCGGCCTTGACCATGGAGTACTCGCCGCTGACGTTGTAGGCGGCTAGGGGATGGTCGAACTTCTCTCGGGCCCGGCGAATCACGTCCATGTAGGACATGGCCGGTTTGACCATGACGATGTCGGCGCCCTCGGCGATGTCGCTTTCAATCTCACGCATCGCTTCCCGGGCGTTGGCCGGGTCCATCTGGTAGCTACGGCGGTCGCCGAACTGGGGGGTCGAACCGGCCGCTACCCGGAAGGGTCCGTAGAAGGCCGAAGCGTATTTGGCGGCGTAACCCATGACCGGCACATCTTTGTAACCGTGGTCGTTCAGGGAGTCTCGGATGGCTTTTACCTGACCGTCCATCATGGCCGATGGCGCAACCATGTCGGCGCCGGCCTGTACCTGTGTTACGGCCGTTCTGGCCAGCAATTCCAGCGTGGCGTCGTTGTCCACCTTACCGTTGTCGATGATGCCGCAGTGGCCGTGGTCGGTGTACTCGCACATGCACACGTCGGTTATAACCATCATGCCGGGTACTTCTTTCTTGATGGCCCGCACCGCTTCCTGGATTATTCCTTCCGGATCGTATCCTTCGGTGCCCATCGGGTCCTTTTCCGCGGGCAATCCAAAGAGCAGTACGCCGGGAATCCCCAAGGCGGCCGCCTCGGCAACGTCGAGTACCAGTTGATCGATGGAGAAGTGAAAGCAGCCGGGCATGGGTTCTATGGGCAGGCGCAATCCCTGACCGTGGGTAACGAACATCGGGTAGATAAAGTTGGACGGCGACAGGGTGGTTTCACGGACCATTCTCCGGAGAGGTTCGTGCTCGCGGACCCGGCGTAATCGTAGATCTGGATAGCTAACCATTTGTAGGGCTTCCTTCTTCAACGTTTTTGGCTTCGGCAAAATGGGTTACCAGGGCGCTAACCAGGCCCTCTACGGTGTGTTCGGCGGCTACCAGATCGACGCGCAGTCCCAATTCCCGGGCGGTGGCGGCGGTGGTGGGACCGATACAGGCGATGCTGGTAGCGTCCAGGGAGGCCCGGTCACCGTTCAGCATCTCCACCAGATTGCGTACCGTGGACGAACTGGTGAATGTCACCACGTCCATCCCTTGGGAAAGGGCTTCACGGGCCTTGGCGTCGACTCCGGTGGTGGGGACTGTGCGATAGGCGTCGACCCGGTCCACCAGAGCTCCGGCCTGTGTGAGCCCCGTGGCCAGCGCGTCCCGGCCGATATCCGCCACCGGCAGCAATACCGGCACGCCGGTCCAGTCAAAACTTGACAACTCTTGGACAACGACTTCGGATATGGGCCGTGTTGGAACGAAATCGGCGGCGATACCCCGGAGGGCCAGAGCATCGGCGGTAGCGGGGCCGATCGCGCCCACCTTAACGCCTCCCAGGGCCCGGGTGTCCAGACCTTGATGGTACAGCCGGCCAAACACGGCGTCGACGGCGTTACTGCTGGCGAAGATTACCCATCGGTAATCCTTTAGCTTGGCGACAGCCTCGTCCAGTTGGGCGTAATCTTCCAGGGGCGCCGTCTGTATGGCGGGAATCTCAAAGGCTTGGGCGCCCAAATTTTCCAGTAGCGAACGTAACTTTGACGCTTGGGTACGGGAGCGGGTTATGAGCACCTTCTTGCCGAACAGAGGCCGGCGGTCGAACCAGGCAAGCTCACTCCGCAGGGATACCACCGGGCCGATGACCGCGATAACCGGCGGTTGGATCCCGGCCTCTCGGCCCCGTTCCAAGATGTCTTCCAGGCATCCGGTGACGGTGGCTTGAGCCGGCCAGGTGCCCCACTGCACCAACGCCACCGGGGTATCGACGGGCACACCCTCTTTCCCCAAGGTGTCTAGGATAGACTCCAAGGCAGACCAGCCCATCAACACCACCAGGGTGCCCCCGGTGCGGGCCAGGGCTTGCCAATTGACCGAGGTTTCCGGTTTGGCGGGATCTTCGCTACCGCTGACCACGGTAAAACACGTGGATATTCCCCGATGGGTCAGAGGGATTCCGGCATAGGCGGCCGCGGCGATGGCCGAAGTGATTCCGGGCACCACCTCAAATGGAATGTCCATTCCGGTTAAGGCTAGGGCTTCTTCTCCTCCCCGGCCAAAGACGAAGGGGTCGCCGCCTTTGAGGCGTACGACAACTTTTCCCTCGGATGCCCGGTCGATCAGCAGTTCGTTGATCTGGTCTTGGTTCAGCTCTTGACGGCCCCGTTCCTTGCCGACGAAGATCCGCTCGGCCGAAGCAGGGGCCGACTCTAGCAAAGACGAATCCAGCAACCGGTCGTAGATGACCACCTGGGCTTTCTCCAAACACCGCAATCCCTTCAGTGTGATCAGACCAGGGTCGCCGGGACCGGCTCCCACCAGAAATACTTTCCCAAGTGACTTAGTCGAGATTTTCAAGCCTCCGAATTGAGCTTCGGTTAGCTCCTCTCTCCATTTGGAAGCGGATTGAGGAGAGTGGTATTACCCCCATCCCTTCGGCTGCGCTCAGGGCAGGCTCTAGGCTTTCCCCATCGAGGGGGAAGGGATAACGCTTACCTTAGGGTTCTACCTCGGACCATTCGATCTCCAGAAGCGGTCCGCCGCCGCGTTCCACCACCGCCAGATGGGCATCGGTGGCCAGTTGCAGTGGGTCCATGGTTAGGCCGTCAATCTTGGCGCGAAAGGCTTTTTTGCCATCGGGCGAGCTGAGGAAGATGGTCATGTAGAGGATATCTCCCTCGTCTCTGGCGTAAGCGCCCATGGGTAACTGGCAACCGCCCCCCAATTTTTCCAAAAATGCCCGTTCCGCGGTGACCGCCAGCCGAGTAGTGGTGTGCTCTATGGCGCGTAGCATATCCTGCATGCGGTAGTCTTCAGCGCGTATCTCCACTGCCAGAACCCCCTGGCCGGGCGGAGGCACGAACCGTTGGGGGGACAAGTATTCGGAGATGTGCTCGGTCAAGCCCAACCGGATCAAACCGGCCGCGGCCAGAACGGCGCCGTCGTAGTCGTCTCCCTGGGCTTTACTGAGCCTGGTGTCTACGTTGCCGCGGATGGGTAGGACGGTGGCCTGGGGGCACAAGGTATTCAGCAACACACGGCGCCGGGGACTGCTGGTGCCGATGCGGGCCCCTTCGGGCAATTGGGCCAACGGGCAGTTCCAGCGGTTCACCAGGACGTCCCGGGGGTCTTCCCGGCGTAGCATGGCGCCCAGGACTAGGCCATCCGGAAGGGTGGTCGGCAGGTCTTTCAGGCTATGGACCGCCATGTCCAATTCGCCGTCCAAAAGCAAACGTTCAATCTCTTTGACGAATATGCCAAGGCCCATCCCTTGCAGGGGAGCTTCTTTGTTGATGTCCCCCTGTGTTCGGACGATGACAACCTCGAATTCTCGATCAGGGTATAGCTGACGAAGCCGGACGAGCACCTGTTCGGCCTGAATCAATGCCAGTTTGCTGCCCCGGCTGCCGACCTTTATGACTTTGCTGGAGACCAACTAAGCTTGTTCCATACTAGATACGCCGGAGGATATGCCAGAAAGCACTTCGGAACCGGCGCCGCATCTCTTGGCGCTGCAGCTTTCCAGGTTCTGGCATAATCCCGGCGCGTTTGGATCGGTCAGGCGGAAGAGTAGGCTTGATAACGCCTGGTCTTCGTGACCTGTTTGGGCCAATCGCAGCAGTTCGGTGGTGATACAACACTGCCATCGTTGGGGGTCGATGGTCAGCCTCCGCTTTTTCACTTCTTTTCTGGCCAACGAGAGTACACCGGCTAGGTCAGCCCACTCCAGCACTGGGTCTTCGGTCAGGGCCTCCCGCAGTTTGCGGGCAAGGGCCGGGCTGGCGCCCCCGGTGGAAATGGCCAGAGTAACCTGACCGCGCTGCACGATGGCGGGAGCGATGAAGGTGCACTGTTCCGGGGCGTCCACCACGTTCATCAGGACACCCAGACGTTCAGCTTCTTGGAATATTTCGTGGTTCACTTGCCGATCGTTGGTGGCGGCGATGCTCAGGAAAGCGCCCTCCAGATCCCCGGCTTGGTATTCACGGGGCTGCCATTGGAAGTCGCCCCTATTAGCCCAGGCTTGAAGGTTTGGTGTGACAGTTGGGCTGACGATTGTGATTCGCGCCCCGCTGCTCTGCAATTTGGCGATTTTATCCTCGGCGATGGGACCGCCGCCGAATACCAGGCATTTCTTGCCGGTTAGATTTAGATAAACGGGATAGTAAGCCGGCACGTTCTAACCTCTTTGCGCCAGGGGGGTAGGCGCGGAAATCACGGCATCCTGGTATTGGTCGTACTCGGGCACGAAGTAACGCACTCGAGTTTTCTTGTATTCGCGGCTGCTGTAAAGCAGCAACCGCTCGGTGATCCCGGTGGCCTCGCTGATCTCCCGCTCAATCTCCTCACAACCCTCTGTTGAGGTGGCGTGGACCATGGTGAAATGAGTGTAGGGCCAGTCAGGGAAGGTGGGTCTCTCGTAGCAGTGGGTAACGGCGGTGTTTTGGGCCATGGTCATGCCCACCTCTTCGGCCCGCTCTTCGGGCACCTTCCACACGATCATGGCATTGGCGCTGAATCCGGACCGCCGATGGTGTAGGACCGCGCTGAACCGGCGCATGAACCTCCGGTCTTGGAAATCCTGGACGGTGGCGAACAGCTCATCAGTAGTTTTACCCAATCGCTGGGCCATATCGTCGAAAGGCCGGGGGATCAAGGCGAGGTCTTCCTGGAGTTCTCGAATCGCGGCCTTGTCGTCTTCTGTTATCGGAACGGCTTCGTTCCAGCCTGTTCTTTCCGACCCGGAGTAGCCGTCGGGGCTGTAGTTGACCGACGATCCCTTCTGTTTGACCATGTCGAAGTTGACGCCAATCTTGAAGAAACGGATCGTGGGCATCATGCGATAGCTGAGGGCTTTGGTATCTTGACCCATCCGTTGCACGGTGGACTCCAGGTCGTGGTCGTGCGGGACCGCCAGGGTGAACCACAGGTTGAAATAAGAGCCATCCCGGGCATAATTATGACTGACACCGGGATGCTTATTGATGCGCAGGGCGCCCTTATTCAGTTGGTCCGGTTCAAAGGCCATGGCCACCAAAGTCGTTTTGTAGCCCAAGCGTCGGGTGTCGAAGATGGCGCTGAGCTGGCGCAGCACGTTCTTCTTTTTCAAGTCGGCCAGCCTATCTATTATCTCGCCTTCGTCGATGCCCAGCTCATTGCCCAGTTCCAAGTAGGGACGGTCGACGAGAGGAAATTTGCTCTGAATAATGTTAAGCAGCTTCCGGTCGGTTAGGTCCATGGCTTTGGTTAAGACCTCCTTGAAAGATCGTGAACGGAGATATGGGGAACGAAATATCGTGAGCTAAGTTCCTGAGAAAAATTAAGGCCCTGATCCTGTTTGAACCGATTGAGTCTCGTAAGATTCGGCGACTCCCACCATGACCCGGTCGGCGAGCTCAAGAATGTGGCTCCAGGACTTAGGGTTGGACGAGTCCAGCACCATGGAACGAAAGAACACCAAAGCTTCCAGGGTGTCCTTCAGAGAAACTCCTTTCTCCGACATCTCGGCGCCGTATTCCCGGCCTAAGACATTAGACTCGGCCAGAGCTTCCTGGCGTTGGCGGCGAACTTGCGGCTCGTGAACCAGCAGGGTGAGCATCCGGCGTCCAAATAGACGCATACGGTCCCGTCCGTCCTCTTGTACACTCTGGTACCAAGGCTGCCGGGTCACCGACTCCCCCTGCAAACGCCGGCGTATCAGCCGTAACGCCGACCCTTCCACCTCGTATTCCGGCGCGCGGCCGGCGTCCGTCCGGGCGGTGTTGGTGAAAGACATAACATCTTCGCTCAAGAAGCGGCGATGGCCTCCGGGCGTGCGGTACACTCGCAGGTGACCGTTATCGGCCCATTGGCGGAGCGTCGCCTCATTCACGTCCAACAGACGGCAGGCGTTGCGCATGGTGAGCCATTTGGATTTTTCTTGTGGAGATTCAAGCATCAAAATCTATAGAAACCTATAGAAACTTACAAAGCAAAGCCGAGACGTTTTGAGACTATCATAGGGATAGATTAGCGTCAATGCGAGGACTCATGCAAGTCGCTGGGCCCCGCCGGCAGTGCCTTTATCGTTGGGAATGGAGTCTCGTGCTATAGTGGATATATCGTGAGATGTTTTCGCATGGATAGAAGCCAGGTTGATTCGAAGCGAGAGCTATTCCGTAAATTGCTGCGGAATATATCGTCAGAAACAGTAATACGCGCCATGGAGCAGGTGCCCCGAGAGCGGTTCGTGCCTCAGGACAGCCGCCACATGGCCTATCTGGACTTGCCCCTGAGTATCGGAGAAGGGCAGACGATCTCCCAACCCTATATCGTGGCCATGATGACCGAGGCCATGGAACTCTCCGGCGGCGACAGAGTGCTGGAGATTGGAACGGGCAGCGGCTATCAAACAGCGATTCTTTCGGCGCTGACGCCCAGAGGGCGGGTAGTCACCATGGAAAGAGTTCCAGCCCTGATGCAACAGGCTCGCCAGAGGCTTGAAGAGTTGGGCTATCGCAACGTGGAAGTGCAATTGGCCGGCTCCTCGCTGGGCTGCCCTTCCAAAGGCCCATATGATGCCATCATCGTAACCGCCGCGGCGCCTCGACTGCCCAAATCCTTGATCTCCCAACTGGCGATCGGCGGGCGATTGGTGATTCCGGTAGGGACATTGTCCCAACAAGAATTGGTTCAGGCCCGCCGCACGGATGAAGGGTTGTCGTTGCGCGTGCTGGGTCCCTGCAGGTTCGTCCCACTACTAGGGGCGGAAGCCTTTCCCCAGCCCTAAGACGCCCGCGCCGGACGGTTAACCACTCGGGTTTGACATCAACAGTTCGATCGATCCGCAAACTTGATGATCGTCCGGTTTTAGGTTCTGTGATGTGACTTTTGGGGGCTGCCCGGTTCTCCAACTGCACTGCTCAGAACAATCAGTCCCGTGGCTCGGCGAGCAGTTGGTGATGGAGATGGATAAAATGCCGCAAAGTGAGCCTAATCGGTCTAAGTTTAAGCCTGGAGAGGGAGGTCCCCGGTGATATAATCCTAGGTGTGGCACGTACCTGATCGTGCCTAATCTTAGCGACGACCGCTACTAACCGGAGTAGCATCACAAGATGTACTCGTTCCTGGCTCGTTTTGGATTGGAAGACCAAGTATGGTTGGCCCCGGCGATGTTCGGAGCGATTCTGCTGGTTTCGTTGCTCGCGGCTTGGATTTTCCACAAGCTGATATTTCGCTTAGCGCTCCACATCTCTCAACGGACCCCCTCGGACCTGGCCTCCAGGATGATGCGCGCGACCCGTTGGCCTCTCACCTTGGGAATATTGGTTCTTGGGTCTTATCTGGCCGTAACCACGGCGTTTGAATTGACCGGCCCTCAACAAGGGTCCGCGGATAAAGTATTTGGCCTTCTTGGCATCGTTCTCGGGATTTTCGCGTTGGTAGGGGCATTGTCCCGGGGAATCGATTGGTATTTGGAAACCCTGGCATCGCACACCCAACAAGTGATCGACGTCAAGCTTATCCCCCTGTTGCGGCGTGGCGCCGTGGCTTTGATCTACGGTATCGGCGGCCTTCTCATCCTGGACCTGCTGGGAATAAGCATCAGTCCCTTGATCGCCGGTTTGGGGTTGGGAGGTCTGGCCGTAGCTCTGGCGATTCAGCCCACGCTGGCCAACCTGTTTGCCGGGACCTATGTCATGACGGAGGGCGTTGTCAGCCCGGGGGATTATGTTCAACTTGAAGGAAGCATCGCTGGCTATGTGGTTGAGGTTGGCTGGCGTAGCACCCGGGTACGCACCTGGGGAAATAACTTGGTGGTGGTGCCCAACAGCAAGTTCGCGGAGACCATCATTACCAACTACCAAAGGCCGATACCGGCGGTCAACGTGTGGTTGCCCTGCGGCGTAAGTTACGACTCAGACCTCTACCGGGTGGAGGAGGTTTGCCGGCAGGTGATGGACGAGGTGCTGGAGACATCACCCGCCGCTGTCAAAGAATATGGTGGATGGTTCGGGTTCGATAAATTCGGGGAATCCAACGTGAATTTCTGGTTGTTCGTCCAGGCCAAGGACCGGTTGGCCGGCTACGATCTGCAGACGGCCCTGATACAGCACTTGCACCGGAGTTTCAAAAAAGAAGGCATCGTCATCAACTACCCGATGCGGAGCCTGGAGTTTCCGAAGAACTGGCCAGTCGACGGACCGCCCCAATTACCCGGATACCGCCAGGCCGCGCGTCCGAACGGCAGAGCTGCCATACGACGACGGCGGCGGCGGATGGCTCGTGACGTTTTCGTACCCCATGATGACGGCAACGGTGGTGATGTGTCCAGACCCGGCGCAGCGTAGACGCTTCGACCACGGGGCCACCTGGAATCGGTACCCTACTGACGGTCTATAAAACAGTGAAAGAATCCCGCTCCTTGCTACCTGAGTGGGCAGTAGCTATAATTTAGTCGGTATCATCCCTGACTGGGCCTGTAGCTCAGGCGGCTAGAGCGCGGTCCTGATAAGACCGAGGTCGATGGTTCGAGTCCATCCAGGCCCACCACTGGTTACTTTCGTTGTTTCCGCTCCTTTGGTGCAGTCCCTCCGAACGCTTGTCTACAGGTAGAAAGGGTGCCCTATAGTATTGACTTTCATGATAACATGGCGTATGTAGGATCTCTTAACAATAACCTTTAGCGGAAAGCGTCATATGTATTTATTCTTGTTATTTGTATCGAATAATCAACGGATAAATCCGTAGACCCTACTCCAACGTAGTTCCTGTAGTTTCTTCTGATGTCGTGGCCGACTGACCTTGGAATTGAGCAATTGAATTCCCTGGACCATAATTTTTGGAGGTGTGATCTTGGTTTACCCTAGGATCCCGGTGTCTAAAGCAATCATTTGGATTCCCTTGATTTTGATTCTTGCGATAGCTGCCGCTTGTGGCGGCGCGGCCGCCACGCCGATCGTGGTGGAAAGGGAAGTAGTCAAGGAAATAACTAAAGAGGTAGTGGTTGAAAAAGAGGTCATCAAGGAAGTTCCCGTAGAGGTTATAGTTGAAAAAGAGGTTATCAAGGAAGTAATAAAGGAAGTTGTGGCTACTCCGGTTTCGGCTGCGATGTCCTCCGGAGAGTTAATGAAACCTGCGGGCTCCATTAACTACGGAGTAAAGGAAACCGGGATATTCGAAGGGCATCCCAGGTTCATTTCCAGCCCGCGAGTTCAGTATTCAGCCGTCACTTTCGGTGAATCGATGTTCGCCATCCAGAAGGATCTTTCCCCTGGCCCGATGCTGGCCACCGAGTGGAGCATTTCCGACGACTTCCTTACCTGGACCATCAGGATTAGGGAGGATGTAGAGTTCCACAAGGGCTATGGCAAGATGACTATGGAAGACGTCTTCTACACCTACAAGAATTACCACGAGGGCGCTCTCCTGGCCAGGGCCGGAATCATTGGCGACTTCTGGCTGGGCAACGATGGCGGCTCCCAGGAATTCGTTGACGACTACACCATCAAACTCGACACCGGCACCCCTTGGGTCCCGGCGCGGGCATACGAGATGATGCGTCACCTGGGAGGTGTCAGCACCTCGGTAGTCAGCAAGAAACAATCCGATGAATTGACTCCCGAAGTTGCCAGCAAGGACATTGCCGCGACAGGTCCTTGGGAGATTAAGGAACACTCCAGCGGCGAGTTTTGGCGGTTCGAGGCCGTCGAGAACCATTGGCGTCAGACCCCGTACTTCCAGGAGCTGACCCTGTGGTCGATACCCGAAGAGGCCGCCCGGGTAGCCGGATTCCAAACCGGCAAACTGGATATATTTGAGATGTCCTTCGACTCCCTGCCGACTGTGGAGGCCGTTGAGGGCGCCAAGATCGTCGCGTGGCCAAACGCGGGACAAGCCGGCCTGAACATATATGGCCAAACCTATGGAACAGATAAGGACGGCAATCCTTACAAACACTTAGACTCGAACAATGCATGGATCTCGGCCGATCCTGACCCGGAATCAGAGGAATGGGCGCGGGCCGTCAAGGTAAAAAGGGCGATGGCTATCTCCATCGACCGCGAGGTCATCGTGGACACGCTGTTGTCTGGATTCGGAAAACCTCTGTTTATGCGAGACTGGATGGGCCATGAAGCCAAGGCCGATCCCCGGTGGACATTCCCGTTCGATCCGGACGCAGCCAGGGTATTGCTGGCTGAAGCCGGCTATCCCGATGGGTTCTCCATCACGCTGACTCCGGCAATCCGGGGGGCACCCGCCGAAGTCGAGGCTTGCGAAGCGGTTGCTCAGTACTGGGAAGACATCGGTATCGATGTAAAGATTCAGAAGGTTCCCTACGCCACGATCCGGCCTGAGTTGATCACCCGGAAGTACCAGGGAGTTACCTGTCACACCGTTAGCCAAAGGCTGACCCCGGTTATCGGAGCTTCCAACTACGTTAAGAAGTCCACCTTCAGCTACGGGACCGAGCACCCATGGATGGAGGAGCACATCACCGATGCTCTGTCGGAAGTTGACCCGGTAAAGCTGGCGCAGAAGGAAAAGGAAGTCTACGGTTGGATGTACGACAACGTAATGTCCTTCGCGCTCTACGCCCACGACGGCATCTGGCCGGTTGGACCCGCATTGGATCCGGAATGGACTCCGTTCGGTTTCAGTGAGGTCAGGTCTCCGTCTGGATTCGAGTACATCAAACACAGATAAAGAATACTGGGGCTCAACCAAGACCGGTAGACCATGATGTATTTCGCTCATGGCCTACCGGTCTACGCTGTTAGAACAGATTGGTCTGGAGCCCCCAAAGCCGCCTCGGCTACAATTGCAGATATCTTACGGCGAAAAAATTCGAGATCAGTTAGGGCCGGCGTTGCTCTTTGCCGGCCGAGTCGCCTTGGGCGCCGGTCTAGGGCTAGTATCAACAATAATTAGCATAGCCGTAGCCTGGGGCATCTTCATATTTTCGGGGTCTCAGTCGCTGGCCGTCTGGACCGCGACCCTGATGTTTAGCGCTGGCGTTGGCGCGGCGGCCGGCAGTCTGTTAGCTTGGCTGCAGTTAGATGGCGGGAACAACCTAAGGCGCGTTGCCACGGCGGTAACCGTCGTAGCGATCGGCACGCTGAGCGCCGGAATAGGGTATGCTTACGGTTCAAACCGGGAGATTGAATGTTGTGCGATGCGCACAGATACGCCGGTTTATTACGCCGCGCTGGGCGCAACACTGGGTGCTAACTTAACGGTGATTACCATATCGCTGTTCCGGGAAAATGTTGAAAAGAGACGGCGCCGGGTAACGGTTATTTAATATGCAAAAGTTCTTGGCTCGCCGGATCGTGCTGGCGTTCGTCACGTTACTGTCAGTATCGGTGATTATTTTCATCTTGGGCCGGGTTTCCGGTGACCCCAGACACATCTACCTGGACGATTATTCGACCCAGGAAGACTGGGATCGTATGGGAGAGGTTTTGGGCTTGGACAAGCCCTATTGGCAGCAATACGGTCTCTTCGTCTCGGGCGCGGTCCGAGGGGATTTTGGCAGGTCTGTTAAAGAGGGGCGTCCGGTGATGGATGTCATTCTGGAGCGCGCGCCGGCCACACTGTTACTGGGATTCGTCGCCTTCTCGATTTCGTTGCTCGTGGGAGTGCCTTTGGGCATTTTGTCCGCGGTGACAAGGGGGGCGATCCTCGACCGGTTTGGTAAGATGGTTGCACTCATCGGTCAATCGGCCCCGCCATTCTGGCTGGGCATAATGCTAATGTTTTTATTCGCGGTTAAATTACGCTGGGTTCCGCCTTACGGCAGAGAAGATTGGAACAGTATCTTGCTGCCCGCCATAACACTGGGCTGGTACTACGCGGCAGCTAATCTGCGCTTGATACGTTCGGCCATGCTAGACGTGTTGGACTCCGAGTATGTCAAACTTGCCCGGGCTAAGGGGGTGAGTAACACTGGGGTCATTCTGAAGCACGGCTTACGAAACGCATTGATTCCACCCCTGACATTTGCCGGGGTGACCTTGGGAGCCCTGGTCACCGGTTCGCTGGTGGTCGAAACGGTATTTGCCTGGCCCGGTCTGGGCCGCCTAGCCGTCGATGCCCTGTTTGCCTTCGATTATCCTCTCCTACAGGGTGTAGTAATCACCTTCACCCTCATGTATGTCACCGTCGCGGTCTTGGTAGACGTCCTATATGCATACGTTGACCCCCGTATTCGTTATGCCTAGATGGTTGGATAAGATATGGCTGTTGAAATCACTGGCATAGCCCCAAGTCCCGCAGGGCGGCTAACTCAACTAAACGGGATCTACCGCAAGTTGCGGCGTTTGCCGATCATTCCGGTTGTCATTTTGACCGTAGTCGTGTTGTCCGGGTTGACGGCGCCCTTGATCTCTCCCCACGATCCAGAGAAGGGAAATTTGCAGGAAAGGCACATCCCGCCTTTCTGGTACAGCCCGGAGTACGGCATCAAGACCGTGGTGGACCGGGTGACCATTGACGGCAGGTTGACCCAGATCGACCTGAGGAAAGCGAAAAAGGTAGACCCTGAAGCCGAATTGGGAGATAAGTTAGAGATTTTGACCAAACCCGGCGGCAGCGCAAGATACATTTTGGGGTCGGACAGCTTGGGCCGGGACGTGCTCTCTAGAATTATCTACGGGGCCCGTATCTCCGTGATCGTGGCGGTGGTGACGCTGGGGATCGGTGGGACATTTGGTGTTGTGGTTGGATTGGCGGCCGGCTGGTACGGCGGCTGGGTAGACGAGGTCCTGATGCGTTTGGTGGACATCAAATTATCTATCCCGCTCATCCTTATAGCCCTTGTGCTGGTGATTACCCTGGGTCAATCCTTTGGGGTCATCCTAACAGTGCTGGCCATCTTTATCTGGCCTCGATTCGCCCGGCAGGTGCGGGGTGAAGTTCTGCAACTGAAACACTCGGATTACGTGGCGTTAGCTAAGATTTCCGGGGCTTCCACGGCGCGGATAATGTTCATCCACATCTTTCCAGGCACGATCAACACGTTGATCGTAGTGGCCACTTTACAAGTTGGCATCGTGATCTTGCTGGAATCCACCCTAAGCTTCCTGGGTGCGGGCGTTCCGCCACCCACGCCCGCCTGGGGATCTATGATCGCCGAAGGCCGCGACAAGCTGGCCGGCGGCATCTGGTGGTCATCCACTTTCCCCGGATTGGCGATAATGATGACAGTGGTGGCCCTGAACCTATTAGGCGACTGGCTCCGCGACACTTTGGATCCCCGTTTGCGACAGATGGAGTAAAAGGCCGTTTGACTAGCTGGCGCCTGCGGTCATCGAAGCCGCAGGTTCGAATAGGGAAAAGTTAAGCAGAGATGATTTAGCCTCTGCTTTTTTCTTGGTCCGGCGGAAGTTTTCCACCGCGAAGCGTGGCCCTAACAATACCGGGGAAAATAAGCATGCCCGGGTGATCTCCCCTTAAAACAGCGCTATGGGATTAACCGGGGAGCCGGTCCCTCCCACGACCCGGAGCGGGTTGACGGTGAGCATGAACTCGTAACGGCCTTCCTCGGCGCAGGCCTCAGCTAGTGGCTGCAGCAGCGCGTTGTCCAGCAGACCGATGCCGTAGGCGAAGATTGAGCCGTGCACCGACCAGGGAATGTCGTATCCGTTGGGCTCGAAATCCATCATGTCCCAGACTAGCAGGGAGCAGTCCGACTCCCGGATGAACTTGAGGCATGAAGCATGCAGGCCCGCCCGTTGGCGGGGCTGGCCGGGCTCCGGAAGGGACCCCCATTGTGGATTGACCTCGTTCCAAGCGTCTCGGCCGCCGTAGACGATCAGCGCGTCACCCGGCTCCATGGTGACCCCTTGAGCCTTGGCGACGTCTTCCAGGTCCCATCCGTGGATCGGCTCATCCAATTTTACGAAGGGCTGTCCCCGGAACTTGGGAACGTCCAAAAGCACTCCCCGGGTAATGATTCCTTCCTTCCAGTGCTCCACCGAGCCCCAAGTCGCGCCGTCGAAGGTTATGACGTCGTCGGCGTTGCGGCCGTTCCACATCCCGTTATGGTCCCAGACGTGGCATAGAGCATCCAGGTGGGTGGTCGCTTGGCCGTGATAGGAGATGCCGTAGAAATCGGTGGCCGAGCCGCCGCCCTCCTCCCGAACGCCACGCTTCATGAAGTGGATGGCTGGGGTGGGATTGTTTGCCGCCGGGGTTTTCGGGAATTCGCGGCTCAACGACACGGCGCGGCCGGATTTGACCAACCGGGCAGCGGCGGCGCGTTTTTCCGGAGTGATCATATT
>CATMOE010000051.1:0-26141 GCA_950072105.1 uncultured Dehalococcoidia bacterium | reverse complement strand
CAAGTGCGTTCCATCCCCAACAGGAATCCGATGGCCAAGCCGGTCATGTCGTTCCAGCGGGTCGACCGGAACATCTGGCGATGTCCAGAGTCGTGGCCCAGAAACGCGATCCGCGCGAACACGGTGGCAAGGAACACGGCGTCAAGCAACTGCAGCCAGAGGGAGCTGGTCAACGTTAGGAAAAATAACCCCAACACCAACATGCCCAGGCTTACCATGATGTTAACGGCGTAGTACCCGGGTTGTTTCGTCAACAAACCTTGTTGCTTTATCAACCCGGTGAGCTCCTGGTAATCTTCCGTCCAAGAGCCTACGGCTTGCGCCGTCCCGTTAGCGCCGTTCGTCGGGCCGTCAGAAAGGAGTTCTTGTATGCCTTGCCGTAGATTCTCGGCAGAAATATCCGGCGTACCTATGCGGCTTCCCGTTGGGGAAAAGATTGTATCTTCGGTCATTGAACTCCATCTATCAAAAATGCGCTGATCAGTGACGACCATACGATGGTCTTTGGCATTCGCTAATCAGACGATTGGCTCAAAAATGGGCGGACTTCTCGCGTGTAGCCTGGCGTTTTCGATATGTTAACACAAGGTCACGGATACGACCGTAGAGGTTTCAAGCCAAATTAGCGGAGATTCTACGGATCGGTGCCGACTGCCGCATTTCTTGTGATAGCCTAGTCCGGCGCATATTATATTTAAGTCTCGTGCGAAATCAAACCCGAAGGCCGTAACACCATCTGTCGGCCATCGGATAGCGGCTGCGGCCTCTGGTCCAGCGCATAAAGGAGGGAACCCATGGTTCTGGACGCGACTTCCTCCCTGGGAGCTATGACCGGCGCCCGATACATTGAAAGCTTGAAGGACGGACGTGAAGTTTGGTTGGACGGAGAGAAGGTACAAGACGTAACTACCCATCCGGCGCTTTCCGGAATCGCCCACGAACTGGCCCGGATCTACGACCTTCAGGCAAGCGACGAGTTTCGTGACCAAATGACTTTTGTCTCGCCGGAGACCGGTAACCGTTGTAGCCTATCCTGGCTCTTGCCCCGGTCCATGGAAGACTTAAAGAAGAAGCGGCGGAACAGCGAGGTTTGGAACGAGCAATCCTGGGGACAACTTGGACGCAGTCCCGACATCCTGGCGCCCCACATCATCACCCTATACAACACGCGGGAAGCTCTCAGCGCCGTGAAAAACCCCAATTGCGACTTCGGCGAGAATATCGCCAACTACCATCGCTATTGCACTGAAAACGACGTCTTCCTCACCCACGCCCTCGGTGACCCCCAGGTGGACCGCAGTGCCCAACCCCAGAACGAGCAAAGAGCGGCCCTGGAAGAGGAGGTTGCCCTTCACGTGGTGGAGGAGACCAAGGATGGAATTATCGTCACCGGAGCCAAGCAACTTGCCACCGCGGCGCCTATCAGCAACGAGACCTATGTGTCTCTGTCGGCAACTTTTGTAAGGCGGGCCGACCCCCGCTTTGTGCTGGCTTTCTCCATTCCCACCAACAGCCGCGGTATGAAGATCCTTTGCCGGGAACCGGTGTCTCAATGGCCAGGGTCCTACGGCCACCCGCTGGGCATGCTGTACGACGAACAGGATTCGATGCTCTTTTTCCAGAACGTCCTGGTCCCCTGGGACCGCATCTTCATGCTGTACGAAGCCGCTCCGTTACTCCAGCGGTTCGGCGGGGGTATCAATTTCATGGGCTGGTCCAATCTCTGCCGGATCCACGAACGGATGCGCCTAATGACCGCGGTGGCCACCATGATCGCCGAGTCCATTGGGGTCATCGAGTATCGTGAGGTAGGGGCAAAATTGGGTGAAATGGTTACCTACACGGAGATGTGGCGCCACGCCATGGACGGTTTGGAGCACACCTCGTTCATGACCGAAGGAGGACTGATGTCCCTGGGTCCAATGTCGGGAATGAACATATATTTCGCCCAGACATCGGCCCGCATGGTCCAGCTTCTTCGGGAGATATGCGGCTCCGGGTTGATTATGCAGCCCAGCGAAAATGACCTGGCTAACCCCGAGCTTCGCCCTGACCTGGAAAGATATATGCGCGGCAAGGGCGTGGAAGTCGAGCATAAGTCCAGGTTGTACCGGTTGGCCCACGACCTGGCCGTCTCCTCCTTCGGCATGCGACAAGAGGTCTACGAATACTGGCATGGCGGGGACCCTAACCGGAACCGCATCAACCTCTTAAACGCTTACGACCAGAAGGACATGACCGGCCGGATAAAAGACATGATTTCCCGTCCTTTGCCCCACGCATAAGGTGGTTGAGACGATCCAGACCAAGATTGGAAATCGATTGGACAGATTGTGATGGCAGATCGCACAGTATGTAACGGCAGTGGCGCCCTGGTCTGCTCTGGATGCCAGGGACTAGGAAAAGTTGGCGCGTCGGGCGCTGATATTTGCTCTGGGTGTTAAGGATCCGGCGTGGTGGATTGCTCTAATTGCCAGCCGGAACCCCAAGCCCAAGTCCGGGCCACCAGTGTCAGGGCCCAGGGCCAGGCGCAAACCAACTTCGACTCCACCACCGAGGAAAAAGCGAACTTCCTGGCCAACGTGGAGCTATTCAAGCACCTGAGCCCGGAGACCCTGCGGAAGTTGGCTTCCAGAGTCCATCTGGTCTCCTTGCCCGCCGGACACGTCATCCGGGAAAACGAACCCACCGATAGACTTTAGATCATTAAGTCTGGAATGGCCCAGGTAACCAAACCGGCGGGCAGCGGCGATCTGGAAGTAGATTTAGCAACCCTGGTCCAAGGGGAGTCCTTCGGGGAGATCGGACTCATCGACGGTCTGCCCCGCTCCGCCAACGTCACCGCTATAGAGCCGCTGGCCTGCTATTATTTGCCACGGCCTGTCTTCTTGACGGCGGTGACGGAGAACCCGGAGATCGCTTTGGGCATGCTGCCCGCCATGGCGGGCATGGTGCGCAACGCCGATGAGATTGCCAGCACCATCCTCTCCATGTTCGTGAAGGAAAAGTAACCTGAGCCCCAGTTTTTCGGCGTTAACGGGCCGCGATTCTCCAAATTGACAACCTTCAGACCCACTGCTATCGTGATTTCGACCCAAGATTCCACCAGGAGGGTCCAACGATGTTAACGGCAGAGGAAAACGAACGCCTGACACGAGTAGGTCTCGGCACTCCCATGGGGAATCTGATGAGGCGGTATTGGCAACCCATCGCAGCTGCTTCTCAGATGGACGACAACGCCACGCGGTCTGTTCGGCTTCTGGGAGAGAATCTGGTCCTGTACAAAGACCGGAGGGGCCGGTATGGACTCATCGGCGACCAATGCCCCCACCGAAAAGTAAACCTGGTCTACGGCATGCCCGACGATGAGGGTCTGCGCTGCCCGTATCATGGCTGGCTTTTCAACCACGAAGGCCGTTGCCTGGATCAGCCCTATGAACGAAAAGAGGACCCTTTCGAGGCCTTCAAAGACAAAGTAACCACCACCGCTTACCCGGTGCAGGAGTTGGGCGGTCTGATATTCGCCTACTTGGGGCCGTCTCCGGTTCCCTTGCTGCCCCGTTGGGACCTGCTGGTTTGGGACAACGTCTACCGGGATATCGGCATGGCGGTCCTGCCCTGCAACTATCTGCAGATAATGGAGAACTCGGTGGACCCGGTCCACGCCGAGTGGCTCCACGGCCATTTCGCCAACTACGTTTGGGAAAAGACCGGGCAACCGGAGAAGGCCCGTCATATCCCCGAGCACCAACTCATAGGGTTCGATGAATTCGAGCACGGCATTATCAAACGGCGCATATTGGAAGGCCAGACGGAAGAAGATGTGAACTGGAAGTTGGGCCATCCTCTGGTATTCCCCAATCTGCTCAAGGTCGGCGGATTCCAATACCGGGTGCCCATCGACGACTACCAGACTCTGCACATCTGGTATTACACGTACGCGCCACCGGCGGGCACGGCAGTGGCGGCCGATGAGCCCATACCCTTCTATCAGGTGCCGGTGCCCGAATTGTCCCCAGGCGGAATGCCGGACTGGAACTACCTGGATTTCACCGCCGGTCAAGACATCGTCATGTGGTACACGCAAGGAGCCATCGCCGACCGTACGGAAGAGACCCTTGGCCGGTCGGACAAGGGTCTCATTCTGTATCGCCAACAACTACTCGACAACGTAGCCAAGGTCGAACGTGGCGAGGACCCAATGAACGTTTTTCGCGACCCCGGTCAGAACGAATATCTCAGGTTGCCAACCGAGGAATCGGGAGGAACCAGCCGCATGAGCGCTTTGGGCCAGTTCGGCCGAATGGCTTCCAGCGCTGGGTTAGCCGGTGGAGCATCTAAGTTCAGCCCAGTGCTGGGCCGGGGAGACGGAGCAGTCACCGTCACCGCTGAAGAGGTCCTTTCCGGGGATTAGCCGATCCAGGCTAAGAGTCTAAGTAGAATTATTTTAAAGAAGGCCCCGCAGCAGCCAAGCGAGCGGGGTCTCTTTGTTCCCAGCGGAATTGCTAGACTCTTGGTCGAAGTTTACCTATCAAATAAGAAATCGAGGAGATGACATGACCAGTTCCGGAGGAAGCGCCAACGGACCGGTATTGAATCTAGGAATCATCGGCCTAGGGGGCGGCGCCAGCCAAATGCTCCCCGCATTCGCGCGCCATTCCCGCGTCAGCGTAACCGCCGCCGCCGACATCGACCAGGACCAGTTGGACAAATTTCGCACGCAATATGAAGGTGAAACCTTTCTCAGCGCGGAGGCAATCTGCCAGAGTCCCAACGTCGACGTGGTCTACATCGCCACTCCTAACCAGTTTCACTCCGAGCACGCGTTAATTGCTTTGGAGAACAAAAAGCACGTTTACATGGAAAAGCCCATGACCCTCACTCTGGAAGAAGCCGACGTCATGATACAAGCGGCGGAACGGAACGGGATGCAGTTGGCCGTGAACGTGAAGCACAGCTTTGAGCCTCGGATCCGTAAGATTCGGGAGATGGTGGTCAGCGAAGAACTGGGCAAGCTGCGGATGCTCAATTACTGGTATTTCAACGACTGGCTGTACAGCCCCCGGACGGCGGAAGAGTTAACTCCGGAGCTGGGAGGCGGAGTGCCCTGGCGCCAAGGCCCTCACCAGTTCGACATCTTGAGGACGATTGCCGGGGGCTTGGTGCGCACTGTCCGGGCAACCACCGGCGTGTGGGACGAAACCCGCCCGGTACCGGGCTGCTATTCTAGCTTCTTGGAGTTCGAGAACGGCGTCGTCGCCACGGCTGTCTACAGCGGCTACGACCACTTCAACTCCCGGGAACTCACCTACCGGGTGGACGAGGGCGACGCTTGGCCCGACGCCCCGGTCCACGCCAAGGCCCGCACGGCATTGCGAGAAGCTGGCAGCAAAGAGGCGGAGACGGCCATGAAGAGGGACCGCCGGTTTGGCGGGTCCGGCCGGGACCCCGCCGGCGCGGCGTCGGGACAGCGCCGTACCACCCCATGGATCTTAGGCGGACCGCTGGTGGCCAGTTTCGATAAAGGCGACGTGCGTCTCACCCCAAACGGCATGATGGTCTACGGTGAGGAGGAAAAGCGGGAGATCCCGCTGCCCAACTTACCCGACGGACGCGACGGCATCATCGATGAAGTCTACCAGGCCGTGGTCAACGGACGCCGTCCCTCCAACGACGGGCACTGGGGCAAAGCGACCCTGGAAGTGGTGCTGGCCCTGTTCCAATCCGGCAAAGAACGCAGGGAGATCCAAATGTCCCACCAGGTTCCAACTCAGGATTAAATCGCTACGTTTCTTATCACCACAGAGATCACAGAGGGCACGGAGAAAATTAAATACTAAATCCCCTGCGTCCTCTGCGGTGAACCCAGCCGGCCGCTAAGTATTCAAGGTGGTGTGGAAGTAGAGGTCCTCCAGAGCTATAGGTTTGGTGATCAGTCCTTGTTCCAGGGAGCCTTGAATCGCCCTCTCCACGTTCTTCCCCATGGCCCGTATTCCGATGGGATACGGTTCCCCTCCCAGCGCCTGGTCTTGGTCGTGGAAATCTTGGCCGGGAAAGTACATGTAGGCTGATTGCGCTCGCCGCGCCCGCTCGTAGGCCACTTCCTTGGAGCGCTGCAACGCCGTGAATAATTCTAGCGCCGCCCAAGGGTGTTCCCGAAGGATGCGGTTCTGCACGATCACGTGGTGGTTGCAGTGGAAGAACCCCGTCTTCTGGTGGTACTCGTAGACCAGGCCCTTGCCGTCGTCGGGGAGTAGTTTGCGAATGTTCGGGTTACCGGCGGTGGGGGTGCCACCGTACCGGTCGATGACGGTAGTGTTCCCAGTCGTCACCGGGCCGCCGGCGCGGAAAGCCGTATAAACGTCGATCTCCCCTTTGTCCAGCATCACGTCCAACGTCTGGTCGGCCGTCAGCCAATGGTGCTCCACCCCTCTGGGGCCAGAATCGTCTAATCCCAAAGCACCGCCGTGGCTGAACTCGATCGTTCGCCCGTTATACCAGGTGTTGTCGCTGGCTTCGATGCCATAGAGGTCTTTCAAGGTCGCCCGGAACCATAGGGCAGCAGTCATATCGTAATCTGGTACGCCGATGCGCTTTCCCTTGATGTCTGCCAGGCTTTCGATACCCGAAGACGTATTGACATAAAGGTTGGGCCAAACATGACCCCGGCTCAAGAAGCTGGGCAGCGCCGACCAGTCCCACTTGGTCCCGTCGCTACGTTCCTTGGCCAACAGCGTCTCGGAGATGGACATCTCCGACGCGTCGAACTCATCGAATGCCAGATTCCGATAGAAAAGATCGCTGGGCGGGACAGTCAGCATCTCCAGGTCGATGTTTTCCGGCTTGACCGTACCGTCCCTTAGGGGCTGTACACGGGGGTTATCCGAGAAAGCCATGGTTATCCGTAGCGCCATTTTCTAATCTCCCGATAAGTGCGTATTCTCGATCTAGAGCCGGTATCCATCCCAAAGAGTGGTTCAGCGGATGCACATCGTTTCTAACATTGAGCCAAATGAATGTCAAACAATCCCAGCGATATTCGGCACGAAACGTCGCCATCCCGTAAACTCGCTTGCAAATCCTACCTGTTGCCCTTAACCTCTGTTTCAACGGCAGTTCAGGCTAGAAGATCGCGGAGGGGCTTATGGCAGCCAGAGCTTATCAGTGCATCTCCGGAGACTCCCACCTGGAAGTGGATTCCAAACGTTGGATACACCGGGTTCCGGCAAAGTTCCGGGACCGGGCGCCCCGGCTGATCAGGACCGCCACAGGCGGCGATGCCTGGCTCATAGAGGGAGAGACAGCCAAGGAAGTGCCTTCGGACCTATACGGCGGTAAGGGCCGGGAAAACTGGACGCCTTTCGGCCAGACCTATGAGGGCACGGCGGGCACCGGGTCGCCCCAACAACGTATGGAGGAGCAAGACCTGGACGGTATCGACGCCGAAGTGCTGTATCCCTGCCAGGTGGGCGGCCCCTGGTTCTGGCGTAACATTCCTGACGACGACGCCTATCTGTCCATCGTCCGTGGTTACAACGACTGGCTGATGGAGGAGTACTGCTCGGCGTCGCCGGACCGTTTGATCGGACTGGGAATCATTCCCATGTCCGACGCCGCTGGAGCCGTGGCTGAGATGGAGCATTGCGCCCGGCTGGGCTACAAAGGAGTTCTGCTCAGCGCCTTTCCAAACAACAAGGGTTATCCCACGCCCGAAGACGACCTTTTCTGGGCGGCGGCTCAGGACATGGCCATGCCCGTAACCATCCATATCCAGATGAACCGGCTGGGCGAACGCTCCGGCCCATTGCTGAAGTATCCCAACGAGAACCCCGAGATCCGGAAAAAGCTGGGCACTTCAGGATTGGCTGAGCAGGTGTCCCGGTTCCACCGGGTGGGCGGTCTTAACGTGGTGCAGATGGTCTTGGACGGTCTTTTCGACCGTTTTCCTGATCTAAAGATGTACTACGCAGAAACCCACGCCGGGTGGCTGCCCTTCTTCCTGCACATGGCCGACTTGCGCTTCGAGAGGCACCACACTTGGGCCGAGGAATTGCTTGGTTTCAAGCCGTTGAAGAGACTCCCCAGCGAGTACATCAAGGAGCACATCTATTGGGGATTTCTCGACGACCCCATCGGAGTGGAGATGCGCCATCACGTGGGAGTGGATCGGTTGATCTGGGCCACCGACTTCCCCCATCAAGAGTCCGATTACCCCCACTCCCAAGCGGTTATCGACCGGATCTTCACCGGAGTGCCCGAGGACGAGAAGCGCAAGATGCTGGTGGACAACGTAGTAGAGTTTTTCCACCTGGACGCAGCTTAACCGGGATCTCGATACATTCAGGAGAAAAGCGATATGTCTAGAGTCAGCGACATCCACCACATAAACGTCGGCATAAGGGACCGGGAGCGGACCAGCGAATGGTATCAGAAAGTCTTCGACGCCGAGCTCATCGAGCACCCCAGACAGCTGGAGTTGCGCCTGGGATCATCGGAGATTCACTGCCACGTCACGCCGGAACCCGCCTATCTGGAGACCAACCACTTCGCCTTGGAGATCCCCGATTGGGAGGGGATGATGACCCACCTGACGGCTGTGCAGGTCCCCTTCGACGTCGACCGGCCGCCTGGAGTTCGGGAGGACACCGACGGGCACCACTACGCCTACCTCCGCGACCCCGACGGCAACTTGATCGAGCTCATCCACCACCCGGAGAGGTGGTAAGGAGACCCCCATCACGCCGGGCCACTCACTTCGGATGACCACGGATAAACTCCCATTTTCCTCTTTTCGGCCTTGGCTCAAAACCTTCGTTCTGAGGCCCCGAGGGCGGAAGCTCCGGCACTGTCGTGAGTCCTCGACATAATCGGGGAATCTAGGGCTGTGGCCGCTGGCGTAAGTCTGACCTCACCACCTCAGACCCTTCGCTGCGCTCAAGCTGACATTGGCAAAGCCCCCTTTCGTAAAGGGGGTTGGGGGATTTCCCCAATTCCAAGATGTATAATCCCTGGGCTCCCGGCAGACAGCCTCAACCCTCGTTAATACTATTCTGGCTGCCTGGCTTTGAAGTGAGCCGCAGGAGAGGAGCCAGAAGTTGCTGCAAACACCTGTCCGAAAATTAAGAGGCCATGCCCATTACGGTTGGGCCATTTTCTCGTTGGCCTTCGCTAACCTGACCGTTGAAGGAGGAATGAAGAACAGCGCCCCGGTGCTTTTCTTGGCCCTTCGCGACAGTTTCGGACGGGGAGCCGCGACAACCGCCGCGATATTCTCCGTGGGTGGCCTAACCGGGGCTATCGTCGCGCCTTTATTAGGCAACCTACTGGACCGGTTAGGTCCCAGATACCTCTTCCCGGTGGGAGGGGCAGTGATCTTCCTGGCCTACATATCCAGCAGCTTGGTATCGGATTTTTGGCAGCTTTTTTTCTTTTATGGAGTACTGGCGACGGTGGGCGAGACCATCGTGTCATCTTTTACCGCCACGGCCGTTCTAGCTCCCTGGTTCCCCAAGTCACGGGGAAGAGTCCTTGGGTTGGCTGATGCCGGCAACCCACTAGGACAGGGCATCTTCGCTCCCCTGTCGCAATTGCTGATCTTGGCCTTCGGTTGGCGTGTCGCTCTCCGGGTTCTAGGCCCCATATTCTTCCTGTTGGTCGCCCCGGCCAATCTGCTATTTCAGAGGCGTCCACCGTCCAGGTCCACACCGATAGAAGAGCAAGAAAACGGAGCCGATGGGATACCGGGAGACGCGGTCCAAGCCGAAGACACCACCGGCGGGAGTCCCGGCGTTTCAGAGCACGCCACAGGACGAGAGCAATTCCGGGCGATTCTCAGAGGCGCGCCGCTTTGGTGCCTGGTCTTAGCCCGAACTTCAGCTGCTGTAGGCCATCAAATGACCATCTTGCACCTGGTGGCCTTTTTCGTAGCTTCGGGTTATTCACATCTGGAAGCCGCCTCTACCATCGGAGTGGTAGGGCTCATAAGCCTGGTGGGCCGCCCCCTTACCGGCGCCTTGTCCGACTACGTAGGTCGGGAATTGATATACACCGTTGGGCTGGGGATGCAGGTGGCGGGCATCCTGGTGGTACTGATGCTGGGAGACGGTGAAAGCTTTTGGCCCATCGTCCTCTTCGTCGGGTTAACCGGCCTCAGCGACGGAATCGCCGGGATAGCAGTGGGGGCCAAAGCGGCTGACCTGTTTCCCTCTTCAACCCTGGGATCGGTGATGGGAGTGGTGCAGAGCGGGCGGGGCGTGGGGGTCATGGCCGGCCCTATATTGGGGGGTCTGCTGTACGATCGGCAAGGCGACTACGTCCTAGCGTTCTCCTTAGCCGTGGTCATGATGGGAGTGGCAGTCCTTTTCATGTGGAGCGCTAGGATAACCGGGGGCAAGGGGACATATTGATCGAGCGGCGCTCGTCCCTGACCTGATCAACTGCTACACGAGGCCAGCACGGTTAGTTATAATAATCGCCAATATCGGCACACGGGAGTGACATAAGTGGCAATCAAGATTGACCTCCGGGTTCCGCCCTGCGGCCCGGCAAACGAAGTGGCTGACTTCGTTCGCCAGTGCGAAGATGCCGGATTCGACGGCGTCGGAATGCTGGATTCCCAATTATTGGAGCGGGACATATTCGTCAGCATGGCGTTGGCGGCTCAAGCCACCGAGAAAATCCGGATTTCAGCGGCCGTATTGAACCCGGTGACCCGGCACATCTCGGTAACCGCTTCGGCGGCAAAGACGGTGGCCGAATTGGCGCCGGGCCGAATCGAGTTCTGGATCGGACGGGGATTCAGCTCGGTGCAAACCATCGGCGTGCCCCCGGCCACGGTACGGGAGATGCGCCGGTCGGTCTTGGACTTGAAGAGCATTCTGGCCGGTGAAGAGGTGTCCTACAACGGCGCGGTCAGCCGCATGCGCCACGGCAACGCCGATATGCCGCCCATTTACATCGCCGCCACCGGTCCACGGATCACCGAAGTTGCCGGGGAGGTGGCCGACGGCGTATTGCTTCAAGTAGGGATCCATCCCAAATCGGTGGAGGTGGCCCGCCAGCACCTAGACGAGGGGGCCAGACGGGCCGAGCGAGACCCCAAGGACCTGAAAATCATCCTGTGCGCGACCACCGTTATTCACGAAGACCAGCACGAGGCCCGCGAGCTAGTCCGCCCCATGTGCGTCCAGAGACTCATGGAAGGTTCCCATACCCGGTACCTCCAGGCCGCCGGCATCGACCCGGGGGACTTGGAGATCCCCGCTGAACTCAACGAACTCTACCCCGACGTGATCCATGCCGAGGACTGGGAAAGGGCCAAAGAGCTTTGCGCTTTCCTGCCCGACGACCTTTTGGCTCAGATGTGCGACGTGATAGGTCTCGTCGGCACTCCGGAATATTGTGCTCAGCGTCTGCGCGAAGCCGAAGCCAACGGCATCGACCACCTGTACTTGATGACCTCTGCGACCTACGATTATCCCCATCGAGAATTGGCCGCCTTCAAGGAGATCATCTTCCCCGCCTTGGCCGCGGGATGACGGTTTGACTCGACATAAGGTAAGGCGTTGGTGAACCGGATGCCGCTGGCGGTCGCGGCGATTTTGGGCTTGGCCCTGGCCTTGGCCGCCTGCGGTGGTCCAGCCACCCCTAGGATTTCAGGACCAACTCCGGATTCACCGGCCGGCAAAGCCGCCTCACCCACAGCGTCTCCCGTGCCAACTCCATTTCCAACAACAACGGCGGCCACTCAGAGTCTTCCCTCACCGGAACCGGTCAAACCCTCGGCGGTCCCCAAGCAAAGTCCGGCCTCACCTGAACCGGCCGATCGTTCGTTGATAGCTCCTCTCGCCACCACCGCCCCGCCATCACCTTCGCAAAGGACTGCTATTCCCGAGGTAACTGCCATCCCTCTCGCAACTGATACCGGCCCGCCACCCACATCCACCACCCAGTTAAAACCCATGCCGGTCGCCAGGTCCTTCCCTAATTTGAACTTCCGCCGCCTCACCAGCCTGGCCCAACCCAACGACGGCCGGGGCGTTCTGTACGTCACCGAACAAAAAGGGTTCATCAAAGCCTTTCCGAACCGCCAGGACGTGGCCAAGTCCTCAATCTTCCTAGACATCACCGACCAGGTTAACGAAGGTGGGAATGAAGAGGGGCTTTTAGGTTTGGCCTTCGATCCGGCCTACGAGAACAACGGTCTATTCTACGTCTATTATTCCGCGAAAAAGCCCCGGCGCTCGGTGGTGTCCCGGTTTTCGGTTAATCCTAATGACCCGGGAAAAGCGGATCCGGGCAGCGAGTCGATCGTCATGGAGATCGCCCAACCCTTCAGCAACCACAACGGAGGCCAGATCGCTTTCGGACCCGACGGCTATTTATACATCGGCTTGGGCGATGGAGGGCGCGGCGGCGACCCCATGCTAAACGGCCAAAATACGGCGACGTTGCTGGGTTCCCTGATCCGCATCGACGTCTCGGATCTGGCCGGACGGTTTAGGTACCGTATCCCCGGAGACAACCCCCTCTCATCCATAGCCGGGGCCAAACCCGAGATCTGGGCCTACGGCTTCCGAAATCCCTGGCGGTTTTCCTTCGACCGGGAGACCGGCGACCTATGGCTTGGTGACGTGGGGCAAAATCTGTGGGAGGAGATAAATCTGGTCAAAAAGGGGCGCAATTATGGTTGGAACGTGATGGAAGGAGCCCATTGCTTCCGGCCCAGAAACGGTTGCACCGAGACCGGATTGGATCTGCCGATCATCGAGTACAACAGCAGCCAGGGTTGTTCGGTGATCGGAGGGTACGTGTACCGGGGAACCCGCCTGACGTCTCTCTTCGGGACGTACCTGTACGGCGATTTCTGCCGGGGCACGGTCTGGGGCCTGCGCCACGACGGCCAGACGGTGATCGAGCACATTGTCCTGGCGAAAGTGGATGCCCAGATCACATCCTTTGGCGAGGACCAAGCCGGTAACGTCTACATCCTCTCCCGGGACGATGGCATCTATCGATTCGCTAAACCGTAGAAGCCGGACTGGTTGCTCTATCGGTATTGAACACGCTGTACACCGCCAACGCGAAGACCGTGCCAACAAACATCATCCCGCCGATAACAACTGGGGTTGCCGCGCTGCCTGTCATGTCGCGGCCCAGACCGGCGAGAACCGGTGCTATCGCCATCGCGGCGTAGTACCAGATGTAAAAGACACCAAACCCAGCGCCGCGGTTCTCCGCGCTTAAAGCGTTGGCGGGAAGCGCCACTATCGCGCCGGCCGACGGTCCGATTGCCAACCCGACGAGGATACTCAATTCCAGGGGAATGGGCACAAATGGCAGCAAAAACATCGCTGCTGCGGTCAGCAAACAAAAGATCGCGATGGTTGCCTTGGGCCAGCCAACACGCTGGGTGAGGTATCCGCCCAGGGGGAGCGAGATAAGGCTGACCCAAAGCCCGACACTTACCAGAGCCCCGGCATCCGTCGCGGACATGCCGCGGCCCGTCAGCAAAGCCGGCGTAAAACTGAAAAATAAAACCAAGCCCGCGTTGAAAGACCCCCAAGCGATTCCAGCCATCGAAACCGGCGCGAATTCCCGCCACGGTAGCTTGTATATCACCCGGTTGGGTTCTTGAACGTTGGCGGTTGATGTTGGTGGGCGGTAAAAAGCGATCAGCAAAGCAAAAGCGGCAGCACACACTCCGCTGCTGAGATACATGACCGGCGGCCAGGAATAGGCGCTGGCTACGGCGCTTTGAACCACCAGCCCAAGGGCGATTCCGAAGGGCCAACTACTTAGGAGAACGCCCATCGCCGTCACGATTTCTTTTCCGGCGAACCAATCGGTGACCATTTTGGTCAAAATCACGTTGAACAAAACCGCGCCGATGCCACTGAGCAAGCGGCCGGCAAACACCGTTGTATAGGTCTGGCCAAATCCCATCAAGACCCCACCAAACACCATCAGGACCAACCCTACGACGCATACTCGTTTGTCACCGAAACGTGTCCCCAACAGGCCGCTGGGTAGCGCTATGACGACCCCGGGGAGCATGAAAAGGCCGATCAGCGTGCCGACCTCGGCGTAGCTGATCGACAGCTGATCGACTAGGAAGGGTGAAACGGATGCGACCGACTGAAACTGGAATCCAATGGATATCCTCACCAGGAACAGCACGCCGAGGACTATCCAACGGCTTTCAATCATTAATCTTCCGCAACAGATCGGACAGGTATGTTCGTGGCCGTGAGGCGACCCGGTTTGACCAGAAAGTGCTTCGCCCTAGCCACGTTTTCCCTTAAGAAACCGCCGGCTGCCGTTGCCGCAGTGAAGCCAGCAGCGTACGCGAAACCGCGATTATTTCTTCCACGGCGTCCTCAAAAACGGCCGTGTTAACCTGGGCAGGATGCCGGTAGCCGCTTATTTTACGGACGAATTGCAGAGCGGCCGCCCTCACCTCGCTTTCGTCGGGTTGGCTGTCTGCGGACCGCAAGACCTTGATGCTTCGGCACATATCACACCTTTATACCAGGCACTAGGGCCAAGATTATTACCTTTCGACGCCAGCATAACAGCCGCCGTACCCCACGGGCAACGCGGCGGTTATAATAAGTTTAGCTTTAATCCAGAGGTGATTGGGAATTGGAAAATCGTAAACTGGGAAACCTTGATGTTTCGGCCATCGGCCTGGGAACCCTCAGGACATTCGATGTTGAATCCGGTCCGGAGATAGCCGTTCGCCAGCAGATCGTCGATAACTGCCTGACCAACGATATCAATTTCATCGACTCGGCGGCCTGGTACGGCCAGGCGGAAAAAGTCGTCGGCATCACCACCGAGGGTAAACGGGACAAGTTTTACCTGGCAACTAAGGTGCGAACCGAGGGCAAGGAAGCCGGGGAAGAGCAGATCGCCAATTCCTTCCATCTGTTTAAGACCGATTACATCGACCTTTTCCAAGTGCACAACATGGTCGATTACCGCACCCACATCCCCACCCTGACCCGCCTAAAAGAAGAGGGCAAGATTGGCATGGTGGGTGTTTCGGCCATGGTGCACGAGGCCTACCCTAAAATCATCGAACTGATGAAGTCGCGCCAGGTTGATACGATACAGATACCGTACAACGTGGTTGAACGGGGCTGCGAGGCTGAGTTGCTGCCGTTGGCCGAGGAGCTGGGCATCGGGGTCCTGGTCATGGAGCCATTGAAGAAGGGCCGGTATGTGAACGACCTCAAGAGTCAGCCGGACCTATCCCCGTTGGCCGACTTCGGCGTGAAGACATGGGCACAGGCGCTCCTATCCTGGGTCTTAGGAGATTCCCGGGTCAGCATTGCGATCCCCGCAACGTCCCGGCCCGAGCGTATCCAGGAAAACGCTCTGCCCGGAACCCTGGGACAATTGCCCCAAGAACTGCGGGACTACGTAAGGGAAGAGACGCAGCGCTGTCTATAGATCCAGGTGCGGCTTGTGTTGAAACGACCAGCCCGCACCGGCTAGACAGAGGCATACCAACTCTCACAACAAAGGCGAGCTATGACAACACCGGTCGAACTCAAGGAAGTCAGGGTTTCCATGATGAACGTTGTGCACGACCTGGCGTTGCTGGTGGCCAGGGATGAGGGCTTTTTCCGCGACGAAGGCCTTGATGTGGAGATCGTGAGCACTCCGGGCACGGCTCAGGTAAACGCGGACCATCAAGCGCTTCAGACCCAGATATTCGACCGCACCATGGAAGCTCTCTACAACACCGGCGCCGTGGACCAGTACCGCATGTGCGAGTGGGGTGTCATGAAGCGTACCGTGGAGGCGGCGGATGCAGGACAGCGCCCCGCGAAGATCGTCGCCCTCGGCGCCGCCATGTCCAAGATGGCAATCGTCGTAGCGCCCGGCAGCGACATCTACGAACCTGAGCAGCTGAAAGACGCTCCGGTAGCTGTAAGTCCCTTCAATGGGTCCCACTTCACCACCCTCAAGATGCTTGAGGGATTCGTACCCAAAGACCACATACAGACTACCAACGCCGGCACCATGGAGGAGCGCCTGGAGGCCATCAGGGAAGGAAAGGTTGCGGCCGGCAACTTCTTTGAGCCCTGGATCAGCGTGGCGCAGAAGCAGGGGTTCCGCGTCATTATAGAGAGTCACACAACCCGCAGCGAGGCATCCGGCGACGAGCTAGACGGACCCACGTTGGCAGCGATGTTCCGGGCTCAGTCGAAAGCGGCAACTTTGATTAACACCGATCCGGGGAAATACGTCCATTACCTGTTGGCTGAGTCCCAAGGCCTGCTGGAAGCCCACGAATTGCAGGCCTGGCGTCTTCTTTACGGTCCTCCGGCGCCTTATACCCGGGAGCGGTTCGACAACACCTACCAGTGGATGCTGGGATACCCCGATCTGGTGATCTCCGGGGCAACTTTCGAGGACACCGTCGACAACCGCGCCTGGGAATAAACTAATCGGCTCTCTCCAATCCTTGCTTTCCCCGGCTTGGATAATCCTCGGTCATCTCATAGATCCGGCTGTTTGTCGCGTACCGACATCCACCCAAGTAAAAACAGGAAAGGAGGACGACTATGGCTCTTGAACAAAGTTCAGACAACCGGCAACGAGTTCTGGCTATATCTGGCGGCCTTCGGAAAACGTCATTCAACACTGGGCTGTTGCGGGCCGCACAGGAAGTCGCCCCCGACTGGATGGACGTAGAGATCTTCGACATTCGCGGCCTGCCATTTTATGACGGGGACCTGGAAGCTCAGAGCGACCCAGAACCAGTAAGAACCCTCAAGTCAAACCCCAGATGTTTGCGACTCCCGAATACAATTGGGGCACCTCCGGAGTCATGAAGAACGCCATCGACTGGCTTCACGGGACCGGGAAGAAGGCTCGCTGATGGGAAAACCGGGGACAATCATCGGCGCCGGCGGCAGGGCGGGCACCTCCCGGGCCCAGATGCAGCTGTTAGAGACTCTGGGGGAAACCGGCACCATCGTCATGGTCAAGCCGGGTGTAATGGTCTCGGCATTTGCGCCTGATACATTCGACTCAGACGGGAATCTGATAAACCCGCAAATGCGAGAGTTGCTGGGAAAGCACATGGATGAGTTCACTAAGTGGATTTTCCGGCTCGGCCCCCTCGATTTCGTTCCCTTCGCCTGCGAGATGGATATTGCGCTTGCGGCCAGGTAAAAATATGACTAACGGCCTTAGGCTTGGCCGAGTACCGCACTGAATTCACCACGCGGACGAGATCAAAGTGAGAAGCGCCATTCCGATCCTTCTGCGGAAGGAGGGGAGTCTCATGACTGGTTGTAGCGGTCACCTAAGAATTCCCAACTCTGCCAGGGACTCGCGACGAAGTCGGAGCCTCGCCGGCCTTCAGCGGAAGGGCTGGTGTCGGAATGACGAAGTGTGCGGCAGGAGGTTGGCGATTCTATTCTCGAAGCAATGACTGGCCAGTCGAACCAATCACTCCGCCATGATTAACTTGACGCCGTACTCGTCTGAGACACCTTAAACTGACACCGATTGCCTGCGACTCATCTCAGCCTGATGTACGGCAGGTTGGAATTGGATAGAATAGGCTCTGCCCACGTTCAGTGATATTTCAAAACCAGGGGTGAAATCCATGCCTTCAACCGCGCCGCTACAATTTTCCTTTACCGGCACAGACCAAGAAATGATATGTGGCCCCGACTCTATCTCCAGCATCGGCAAAGTGGTGGACCGGTTGGGCGCCGCCCGGGCCATGGTGGTTTGCGGGCCTACGATCTATGCGAAATCCGATGTGGTACAAAGGGTTCAAGAAGCCTTGGGAGAGCGTTGCGCCGGTCTGTTCTCCGGAGTGATGCCCCATTCTCCCGTGGAAGTCCTGGATGAGGCAGTGGCGATGGCCACCGATCTAGCGCCGGATGTCATCATCAGCGCCGGCGGCGGCAGCACCAGCGACACGTGCAAAGGCATCGCCATTCTGCTAGCCGAGGGTGGGAGCATCCTAGACTATCAGATCCGCTTTGAGCCGCCCGACCGCATCTTCGTTCCCGACACGCCCCATCAAAAGATCCCCATCATCGCCGTCCCCACCACAATGGGCGGGGCGGAGATCAGCAGCGGCGGCGGCGGGTTTACCAGCAAAGAGTTGGGACGCAAGATATCCACTCCGGGAAAAGGCGTCACCCCAAAAGCTATCATCATCGACGGGCGTGCCTTGGCCACCACTCCCATGGACATCCTGCTCTCCACCGCCATCGGCCAATTTCGCATCGCCGTGGAGTCTCTGTACTCCACGGGGCACCAACCCGTCGCGGACGCCCTGGCCCTGCACACGATTAAAATGCTGGTGGAATATCTCCCCCAATGTCCTGAAGGGGACATCAACTGCCTGCTGCAAACAAAGACCGCCGCCGTCATGGTGATGTTGGTCCGGCCGGGTTTGGGGCTAACCACCGCGATCGCTCACCACGTCGGCGGCCTGTATGACGTCGCCCACGGTGAGGCCAACGGAATCCTGTTGCCCCACGCGATGCGCTTCAACCTGGAGGCCAGCGCGGACCGGCAAGCCTTGATCGCCCAGGCCATGGGCATCAACACTTCCAACATGAGCGACGAAGACGCGGGCTTTGCGGCGGCCGATGCCGTGGACAACCTGTGCCGCAGCCTGGGATTACCGGCCACCTTGCGGGACGTTGGCGTTCCAGAGGAAGGGCTGGAGTTGATCGCCGCCGCGACGTTGCACGACCGGGGCCTGGCCACCAATCCCGTGCCTGTTTACGATGCAGGTCCAATCATGAACGTATTGCGACAAGCCTGGTAAATCTTTTGGATGATCTCTTAAAACTCACCACTGCCCAAGAGATTGAGATAGCGGTCAGGTTGCTCTTGGCCGCCATTTTCGGCTTGGCGGTGGGTTACGAGCGCCGCAGTGCTGACAAGCCTGCGGGCCTGCGGACTCTGTCGTTGGTGTGCTTGGGTTCGGCAATGTTCACCATAATCTCTGCCTTTGGGTTTGAAACCGCGGACCAATCCAGGGTCGCCGCCCAGATCGTCACCGGCGTCGGCTTCCTGGGAGCGGGTACGATCCTACGAAGCGGCGTAACCATATCGGGGCTAACAACCGCGGCGACGATCTGGGCTACCGCGGCCATCGGCATGGCGGTAGGCTCAGGGCTATACATAGCGTCGGTCAGCGGAACCGTACTTATACTGGTCATCTTGTACTTGTTTGCGCCCGAAAGACCGAAAGCGGAATAAACCCGGCTCCCCTTTGGAGGAAGAACCATGGCAACGACTCGGCGTACTTTCCACGATCATTTAAACGCGTTCTGCAAGGACACCGGCGCCTACTTACAGGGAGCGCCCGATGGTCCATTGTCCGGCCTTACCTTCGCGGCGAAGGACATCCTGGATATTGCTGGGTACGTCACCGGGGGCGGCAACCCCGACTGGAAGGAGACGCATCCGGCGGCGGACAAAACCGCCTGGACCGTGCAGACTTTGGTCGACGCTGGGGCTACGATGGCCGGGAAGACTATCACCGACGAACTGACAAGAGGAATATTCGGCGAGAACCCCCATTACGGAACGCCCACCAATCCCCGGGCGCCGGGGCGTGTACCCGGTGGCTCATCCAGCGGGTCGGCCTCGGCCGTCGCCGGGGGTCTGGTCGATTTTGCCCTGGGTTCGGACACCGGCGGGTCGGTCCGAGTGCCCTCCAGCTTCTGCGGACTTTACGGTCTCCGTCCTACTCACGGACGCATCCCCCTGGACGGGATCCTTCTGCAGGCGCCCAGTTACGACACCATCGGTTGGTTCGCCGACGATCCGGAAACCTTTGCCCGCGTAGGCGCGGTGTTGCTGCAAAGCCAGATTCCAGAGGCACGTCCCCAAAGCCTGATCATTGCCGAGGACGCCTTTGAGCTAGCGGACCCGGAAGTGGTCGACGTTCTTAAGCCCAAAGTAGACTTAGTATCATCCCTATTCGGGGAAACCAGAAGGGAACGGCTATCCTCCGGAGGGCTGATCGAATGGTCCGGGCAACAACAGATCCTGCAAGGCCGGGAAGCCTGGGAAAGCGCGCGGGATTGGCTGGACCGGGTAAACCCACGGCTGAGCTTTGAGGTAGGAAACCGATACGGCCTCGCCCAGTTGACTACCGGCGAGGAAGTTGCCGCGGCCCGCAAGGTGCGAGGGGAGATATTGAAGCGAATGAGCGAGGTATTTGCCGGAGGCCCCGTTATTTGCCTGCCCACCACGGTCTCGCCGGCCCCGCCCACGGGGCAAAGACTGTCAGAACGGGCGTCGCTGCGCGCCCGCAACAGCGCCCTAACCTGCGTAGCCGGAACCACCGGCGCTCCCCAGATCAATCTTCCCCTAGCGGAGTTAGGCGGCCTGCCAGTGGGCCTATCCCTGATCGGTCCTCCGGGGACCGACGAACTGTTGATAGCTTTGGCTAAGGAAGTAGAGGGTGCGAATAGATGAGGTGGCTGGGCAAGACGTTGGGGCTTAGCCCACGGTTCGCATCATGGGAAAGTACTGGTGGAGTTATCAACACAATCCCTGGGGAATGCCAAGGCTCCAGTCGAACAAGAAGTCTGATACCTTCAGACTAGGAGCCAGATCGGCCTAGCGCACGTTATTGATCACTTCTCGCGCCTTTTCGTGCTTCTTCTTCATGATATTCGACATCAAAGTGAACTTCCGATTGTCTGCCTGCATCTTCTGTTGCAAGCCCAAGTACTGTAGATTGAACGACTGATTCATCTCTTGCATCTCTTTAGTGGATCGCATCTGGTTAGACGCTCGTGACTCTTCAGTCTTTTCTATCAAAGCATCAATCTGTTCGCTCGAAAGCTTGAGCCAGTTAGAATATTCGGCAAATTGTTTGGCCTCGCGCCCCTCCAGGCCGATGGGCGTCGGCTCCGCAGCCAAGGCAGCCAGAGTCCGGCTCGCATTCCGAAGGATGGCGATTCTCTTTCGGACTTCAATATCTTCGGTGATTAAAGATGGGGAATTCGTGGGGGTGACCGCCGAGGCCGTTGTCTGTGTTGGACCTTGAACGACCGAAGGCTCTGGGTTAGATGCTTGGAACGGCGTGGCGGCGCCAACAGATGTTGCGATAGGGGCCACGGTGGGATTCCTTCCAATCCTAGGCAACGAGTCGGTGTCTATCTTAGGTAAGGATTCTGTATCGATCGTGCAAGCGGCAACACCCAGCGCCAAGATAGCGAGAATCCAAACCGCGCGGTTCAAAAAGCCGGTCATGATAATGCGATCACCCATAAAGACTGGTCGTTTTCTCTAACCCACGGACCCATCAAAGTAGTCACCAAAAGGGCTTGATGGCTCAGGCCAAGCACTGTTCCGCCGTCATCTTAGCACGAGGCAAAAGCAGGTTTAGGTGGACTCGAGAATTCGGACAAGGAACAACGTGCGGAGCCGGCCCCAACAAGGGAAACACAACGGTACACTGGACAATCACGGTTTGCCGCCGCTACTATTTGTCTACTAAGGGATAGAGCCGGATACGGCGGAAACTAGACAACCCGCGCTAGATCCAAGAGACCCGCGCGAGGATATAGTCATCCACCAATACCATCAATAGTTGGACGAGGTAACGATGAGAACAGTCGCGGCATTAGTATTTGAGAATATGGCGCCATTGGATCTGTTTGGACCGATTCAGGTCTTTAACGTGGCTTGCACTCCCGATGTGCAAAGACCCAGTAGGCCCGACACTACCAGGCCCCTCTACCGGGTCATAACCATCGGGAAGCAGAAGGGACCGATTCCCACTGGGAGAGACGGCGCTGGCCCGGTGGTCGTCGCAGAGTACAACATCAACGACGATGTGGATTTCGACATTCTTCTGATCCCGAGCGGCGGTGGCACTCGGGCACTAGTGGACGATCGCGGGTTCGTGGACTCGCTTACAGTTGCTTGTAACAAGGCAAAGATCGTTGCGTCCGTTTGCACGGGAGCCGCCCTTTTATCCAAAACTGGCCTTCTAGACCACAGGCGGGCCACCAGCAACAAAACCGCATGGGACTGGGTGGTCGGACAGCGCAACGGAGTCGACTGGGATTCCTCCCCTCGTTGGGTAGACTTGATAGATAAAGAGACTCAGACCGGCATAATTACCTCAGCCGGAGTATCCGCGGGAATCGATATGGTCCTGGCGCTGGTTGCGGACCTAGATGGTGAACAAGTAGCAGATAACGCGGCTGTGTTCATAGAGCACAATCGGGTAAAGAATCCAGCCAACGACGCGTTCTCCTACCTGGCCGGTGCGTCTTGATCCCATGGTAAAGATGCCGGTTTTATAGGTTAGATTTCCGAGATCCGGCAACCGCGTCTTTCCCTCACCTCATAGACCACACCTAAAGAGGCCCCATGGCCTGCCCTTACTAGCTGATCCATGGAGTTCCCGGACCTTTGGCCTGTTTCCCTAAGATTCTTCCAGGGAGATTTTTAGCCGTTGGTCTTCAATCTTGATCTGGTCCACGCGAGTGATCTCCATCGATCCAAAAAGAAGCCCATTGCGGCCATCGATAACGCGACAATTTCCATGGCCTACTCCGATGGTCGTTTCTAGGGGTTGTTGATCGATACTAGATAAACTCTACCGGCGACGTCCCAGGTTGTAACAATGCGCTATCGGGTTTGCGGCTTCTTCCCAAAGGACTAATTCGGCTCACGCCAGCGGCCATGTCCCTTGAATGCTCCCGGACAAGGTGTTATCGACGAACGATGGGAAGAAGACGCCGGCCGGTGCTAAGCAGGGGATAAGGCGATCCAAATAACTGGGGGCGGTAACTAGCCGGTAACTTAACAGTAATTCCCCGGTAACGCTGCGTACTGTTTAATAAGCCTACAGATTGGAGCAGTCGAATCGGGCTAGATACAGGAGGAAAGACCATGGTCAAACCAAACAAAATCGTATCAGGACTCATCGCTGGCGTCGCCGTGGGAGTGGTCGCCGGCCTATTATTCGCACCCAAACCCGGTGAGGCGTCCCGAAAGATCGTGGCGTCCCGAGCCGGAGAGATCCGTTACAAAGCCGGCGGCTACGTAGACGCGATGCGCTCTCGCAGAAAGAACCCGGAGAATCACCCCGTCCTGGTCGGGCCATTCGAATGGCGCTCCGCCTAGGGACACCTTCCCAATGCCTTTAAGCTGACTGTTTTCTCCCGTGCCGGGGCGTTCCTCTTCCCCAGCACGGCCATTCTCCGGTTCGGCTGGTCCTTCAAACCTGATACCAGCGTCATGCCCCACGTCCGCATGTTAATTTTGCCCCTCTGATGGTCAAACGCCCGTCCTCTTCCGGGAACATGGAAGCCAGTGGCTGACAGCCATACCCTTTCAGGCAAATACACCACAACGCTTGAGGATAAACTGAGCTTTATCCAACGGAAAACTCTTCGTGGCCGATCGGTGGACGATGAGGATCGAGTGGGGTTGAGCCAGCTCTTAAAGAAGGGCGGTCCGCAGCGCTTTAGCATCCCAAGAATTGGTACCGAAGGTCAGAGTCGAACTGACACGGGGTTGCCCCCACCGGTTTTTGAGTCTGGTGCAATTGGTCTTATCTAATGCTGTCAGGCACGATTACGTCCATTTGCTGCAATCTTATCGCCCCGACATTCATGCCTGAATGTCGCCTAATGCTGTTAGATGCTCATAAGTTTGTTATCAATTTTGTTATCAAAAATTTGCACTCAGCGCCCCCTAGGTCCAAAGCCTCTTTCCCCGCATGTTGTTCTATGTCGTCAGATACGATTTTAGAACATCTCGTCCGGCCCATCTTCGGCTATTCGTAGCTGTAGTGCTAACGGGTGTTGTTACGTGGTAAGAAGTTTGGCAGCAAAATGGCAGCAAAAACGGTGAGGATGTCCCAGCCGTTTTCGTTGGAGACAATCTAAGTTCAAAAGAGAGATCGTTATGCCTGCAATGTGACAGACACCCCTGATTGGATTCTAGGAAACGAATCTACTGATCGTCTTCATAAGGCATACGTAGAATTAGAAGAGAAATATTGAATCCAATTGATGCTTTACACCACCTCCGATAGGGCTGAGTGGAATAATGCCATTTTGCATGTTTTCCCACTATGGTATGCTCCCAGTAGCCATATCCGAAGTCATGTATTTTAGAATCCCCACCACCGGCGGAGACCGGTGGGGTTTCAGGAGAGTGACCCATGTCTGGAGCCAAGGACGCGTACCAGATCGATCTGAGCAGTGAACAGATCGCGTTCCTCCGGTCGGCGCAAGAGCAGTACAACATTCCCGACGAAAGTAAGGTGGTGCGAATCATAGTGGACTACCTGATGTCCAACCCTGATATTCAAGAAACCGTATTCGACGAGACCCGTTGCCTTTGGTGTGGATAGGCCCTAACCCGACTCGCTATCTGGCCAGCAACCCCAGTTACGCCTTACAACCCCGCCTTAATCCTCCTCCACAAGGGAGTCTCCTCTCCCTTTACGGGGGATTGTTAGAGTTTGTCCTGATCCACCCTAGGTGTGGAATGATGTTGACGGTGTTGAGGAAAGTCTTTGCTATAGTTGCTGGATGTATCGGGTTTGCATTTGGTGTTGGTTCGGGGCTGCAGTTAAACAATGATGCGGTTCTGCCTTTCTTAGCCTACTCTCTGTTCCCCAACAATACAGCTTATGGAGATATCCCTCTTGTCCCGATCTTGGTCCCGTTTTTACTTGGCCTATTCGGTGCCTGGTCCGGGGTAAAGGTACACTCCAAATTCTTTCCAGAGTACTAATATTTGCCTTTAAGAGATTGGGTCACACTGACAATCCATTAGTATGTCGATATGGGTAAAACGATAATTTTTGACCTGGGTGGCGTATTAGTCAACCTGGATTGGGACAAGGTGTGCGCCGGTCTGCAGCGGCACTCAAACTCGGGCGATGTACGGAGTGAGGTCGTCAACGGGCCGATAGTAAGGTCTGCCATGCAGGGTTTGTTGTCTCCCGGAGCATACCATGAGGCGCTGTGCCGGAAGCTGCACTCCGGCCTTGGATACGAGGAGTTCGTGGGGATATGGAACGGATTACTCAGCGCCAACTATGACATCATTCCTTTGGTGGAACGTTTGAAGCTGGATCATCGTTTGATCCTGGCTTCCAACACCGATCCCATCCACTTCGCCCACACCATCCAGAATTGCAGCGTATTGGAGAACTTCGAGAGTTTCTTCCTGTCCTATGAGATGAGGCTGCTCAAGCCCGACTCGGAATTCTACCGCCACGTATTGAAAACCCTCGCCGTTCCTGCCGGCGAGTGCGTTTTTATCGACGACCGGGTTGAGAACGTGGAATCGGCCCGGTCGGTGGGCATCACGTCTTTTCGATTTGTCAGCGTGGACCAGCTAGAAAGAGACCTAGAAACCATCTTATGAGATAGAACGAGGGCAAATCGATTGAAGGTCTTCAACTTTGTGGAATATCACAAGATGTGTACCCTCCGGTCCCAAACACGTCCAGTTGTCTTCTGTAAATTCCAACTCCACCATCCCACTTCCCCGCAAGAATGGCTATGTGCCGCCTTGCGGACCGGACCGTCTTCTTAACCCTTCTCTTTAACCCTGGTGACAGCGTCACGACGGGAGACTCGGAGTTGGTTGCTGGGTGGTTAGACTTTGCTCCATCGCCCAGCAACCAACTTTCCAGGAATCTCGGTGGATGCCGATCCTCCCTTGGCTCGGTTAACCTAAGGCAACGTAGCGACGGACATATTCTTCTTGTTCCGCGATGTCAATCGCACCTGGGCGCGCATGCCGGACTTTAATTATGGCCTGATCGTTAGGTACGCCAAATTCAATCAGCAACAACGCGGCTATCGTACCGGACCTGCCAAGACCGCCCCTGCAATGGACCAGGACGTCATCTCCCTGTTTGATCATTTGCGGAATCCTGGGAGCCATCTCAGTCCAGATATCGTCAAAGGACTCATCAGGTGCTGCCATATCCTGAATCGGAAGGTGGAACCATTCCATTCCACTATCAAGCACGGCATGCCCTAAATTGGGGACTTTATTAACGGACAATTCACCATCGTTCAGTGACGGGAGTAATTACACACTCATCGCGCCCCATTGTTGGTCGCATCAATTCCGTCACTTTGGCCATA
>CATMOE010000050.1:0-25000 GCA_950072105.1 uncultured Dehalococcoidia bacterium | reverse complement strand
TGACACGCATGGTGGTCCAACAGCGCAGCGGGCCGAACCATGGGGCGGACTTGTCTTTTAAGCTGACGGTAGACAACGGGGACGATACCGCTGCTTGGCAAACCGGCACGGCGACCGAACTCTTCACCACGGACACGGTGGTGGAAGGGGTCCACTTCACTCGGGAAACTACCCCTTGGCGGGACCTGGGTTGGAAGTGTATCGCCTCCAATGTCAGTGACATCGCCGCCATGGGGGGGCTGCCGATGTACGCCTTGGTCACTTTGGGGTTGCCGCCGGACACGGAGGTAAATGACCTGGAGCAGTTGTATCAGGGTATGCTGGAGATCAGCAACGAACATGGAGTTGCCATAGTCGGCGGCGACATGGTGCGTTCCCCGGTGGTGTTCATTACTATCGGTCTCACCGGAATCCATGCCGGCCAGCCGATGCTGCGGTCCACCGCTCGTGCGGGCGACCAAGTGGCGGTAACTGGATACCTGGGAGGTTCAGGAGGAGGACTGCGGTTGATGCTTGGGGCTGGTCACGATTCGAACCTGTCCGATCAAGTCTCGGAAGAAGCGGCCGAGTACTTGCGCGGGTGCCACCGCCGGCCACGACCGGCCTTGGCCGAGGGCCGTATTCTGTCCGCCTCCGGTGTGGTTACGGCGATGGATGTCAGCGACGGCCTGGGCGACGACCTTTCCAAGCTTTGCCGTTCCAGCGGCCTCTCCGCCCGTATCCATGCCGGCCAAGTGCCGGTTCACCCTTTGCTGAAACAGGCATATCCCGATGATTACCTGGACCTGGCTCTGGCCGGCGGCGAGGATTATCTATTGCTGTTCACCGCCCCGGCGGAGGTTATGGCCTTGGTCATGCCCCAATTGTCCCAAGGCGCGGCGGTGGTGGGGGAATTGCTGCCTGGAGAGCCGGGACGGGTATCGGTTCTAGATGTCGATGGGTCCGAAAGGCCGGCGTCCGCCGCCGGTTGGGACCACTTCAGGTAACGCATGCCATTCTCAGCGGACATAGTCACTCCTGGATCGGAACAGACCCAAGAGGTGGGACGGGGTATTGGCGAACAAGCCCTGGCCGGAGACATTTTCTTGTTGACCGGACCCTTAGGAGCTGGAAAGACCTGCTTGACCCAAGGCATCGCCCAAGGGCTTGGAGTGTCCGGATACGTGCGCAGTCCCACCTTTGTATTGACCACCCGATACCAGGGACGCCTGACCCTGCATCATATGGACCTTTACCGTATCGGCGGCCCGGAGGAGGCTTGGGACCTGGGGTTGGACGAACAGCTTTTCGCAGGCGGCATCTGCGTCGTGGAGTGGGCCGACCGGGCCGCCGGGATATTTCCACCAGAGGCTCTGTGGATCGAATTGGATCACGCCGGCACCGGTGATCGTCGGTCCATATCTTTCGCCGATTGGCCCGATCGATGCGGTCCGCTGTTGGAGCGGTTGTTGGGCGCGTTCCCGCCTGGAAAGAAGGTAGGTTCATAAGTGCTGCTGGCGATAGATACGTCGACCCGGTACGCCGGCGTTGCCCTGGCGAATGAAGAACGGGTGGTTTCCTGCCGGGTCTGGTATTCCAACGTGAACCACACCACGGAACTGATGCCGGAGATAGCCGCGTCGCTTCAGGATCATAGCATCGATGTAGGAAGCCTTGAAGGGGTGGCCGTGGCTCTGGGGCCGGGCGGGTTCAGCGCCTTGAGAGTGGGAATGAGCGTGGCCAAAGGGCTGGCCTTGACTGGCAAAACCCCTCTGGTAGGCATCGGCACTCTTGACTTAGAAGCCTTTCCCTTCATCGAGCCGGGACGGGAGTCGGGGTTTTCCGTCTGCGCCCTGCTTGAAGCCGGCAGAAACGAGTTGGCCTCTGCCCATTTCGCTCCCGGAGGGCGGCGCACCAGAGAGGACATCATCGCTCCTTTGGAGGAAATCTTGGAGTCCGTCACGACGCCAACGTTGTTCTGCGGCGAAGGGGTCCAAGGACGGATCCAGGAGATCCAAGAGCGGCTGGGGGATCTGGCGACGGTGGTCCAACCCTCCGCGGCAACCCGGTTGTGGTCGTTGGCCGCTCTGGCCCGGCAACGGCTGGAGGCCGGCCTAGTTGACGACTTGGCCGACTTGCAACCATATTACTTAAGGATGCCTAGTATCGGCGGCCCAAAAACTAGGGACATGAAAGTTCAAAGCTCCTAGTAATAAGTAAGCCACAGAGACACGGAGCGATTGTGGGAGGAACCATTTAGATAAAAACTTCCGTGTCTTCTGCGACTCTGCGGCCTATCAAACTGCAATGAAACTTGCGATATTATATGGAAGGTGAACATGGAACGAACATTGGCGTTAGTTAAACCCGACGGGGTCCAGCGCGGACTGATCGGGGAGGTAATTTCCCGCCTGGAGCACCGTGGGTTAAAACTGGCGGCGATGAAGCTGATGCGGCTGGATCAAGCCACGGCACAGGAGCACTATGGCGAGCACGTCGATCGGCCATTTTTCTCCGGGTTGGTGGAGTTCATTACTTCAGGGCCGCTGGTTGCCATGGTCTGGGAGGCCGATGGGGCGGTGGAAATCGTGCGCAACACCATGGGGGCAACCGATCCCAAGAATTCGCCGATGGGGAGCATACGAGGAGATCTGGGCGTTAACATCGGCAGGAACTTGGTTCACGGCTCTGACAGTGTCGAATCGGCTTCCCGGGAGATCGCGTTGTTCTTCCAGCCAGGAGAGATCCTGGACTACGCTCGCAGCAACGACTCTTGGATCATAGAACCCTGACGATCTGAGGGGCTTGAAACCAGAGCCTCTCTAATTCGTAGAATTCCCGTTCCTCCGGCCCCATGATGTGGACAATCACGTCGCTGAAGTCCAGTAGCACCCAACCAGAGGCGGAGGTGCCTTCACGATGGAAGGGCCGGATGTCGGACTCCTTCAGGGCCTTAACGATATCCTCTTCCAACGCCTGTATCTGCCGGGAAGAGTCTGCGGACATGATTACGAAATAGTCTGCGAAATAGGTTACAGGGCGTAGGTCTAACATCCTGATGTCCGCAGCCAGTTTGTCCGAGGCGACCTCTACAACCATTTGTGCTATTTCCGTCGAATCCAGTCTATCCACTCCCATGATTTGCGCCGAAATACCTAAATCCAGTATAGGTGACTGGCAACTTGTGGTCAAGATTGTGAGATTTGTAACAAAGATTTAACATTTCGACTTAGAAAGTTGGACTTAAGGGGTACTCAGGGAAGGGTTTCGAGTGTATAATGCTTCCCTTACCCAATCGATTGTGATACATTTAACAAACTTTCGGGCACTCGGATCGGCCAGTCAACCCGAAATCTTCTTGTTTGCTTTTGCCCTATGAATGAGCTGAAAGAATTAGCCAAATTTGGACTATATTCCCCGGAGCAGGAACACGATAGCTGCGGGGTCGGCGTTGTCGCCAACATAAAAGGCGGCAAGTCTCATCAGATCGTCTCGGAAGGTATCCAGGTGCTAATCAATCTGGGCCATCGGGGTGCCTGCGGCCGGGACCCGGAGACCGGCGACGGGTCTGGCGTCATGATTCAGATGCCTGACTCCTTCTTCCAGATCGAGTGCGCCAGCTTGGGTATGCCCCTGCCGCCGGCCAACGACTACGGCGTGGGTATGGTGTTCCTACCACCGCAAGAAGACGCGCAGGTCAAGTGCCAGGCGCTTATCGAGCGGGTGATCGTCGACGAAGGTCTGATTCTCCTGGGCTGGCGAGACGTCCCTACCGACCCAAGGAAACTGGGTAGAGATGCCCGCGCAGTCTGCCCGAAGATCCGCCAAGTGTTCATCGGCCGGGGTCCTGGTATAGAGGACCCCGCTGAGATTGAACGCAAGTTGTACGTGGTCCGCAAAATCATCGAGCATTCCTTGGCCGACTGCGGTATCACCGAGGACGAAGCCGACTACTTTTACATCTGTAGCATGTCGTGCCACACCATTGTCTATAAGGGCCTGTTGATGGCTCTCCAGATCGAAGGATTTTATCTGGATCTGGCCGACGAGCGCGTGGAAAGCGCCTTTGCGTTGGTTCACTCCCGGTTCAGCACCAACACTTTGGGACATTGGAAGCTGGCCCACCCGTACCGCTACCTTGCCCACAATGGGGAGATTAACACCCTTAGGGGCAACATCAACTGGATGCACGCCAGGGAGACCCAGTTCGAGTCTCCTATGTTCGGCGCCGACATGGCTAAGATTCCGCCCATGATGACCCCCGGAGCCAGCGACACCGCCTGTATCGACAACGCTCTTGAGTTGCTATTAATGACGGGACGCGACCTGAGCCACGCCATGCTTATGTTGATACCCGAAGCCTGGGAACAGCATGAATCCATGTCCCAAGAGAAAAAGGATTTCTACGAGTACCATTCCTGCCTGATGGAGCCCTGGGACGGCCCGGCCATGATCGTGTCCAGCGACGGCCATAGCATCTGCGCTCTCTTGGACCGGAACGGCCTCAGACCCTTCCGCTATACGATCACCAAAGACGATAAGCTGGTGATGGCGTCGGAAACAGGGGTTTTGGACGTGCCCGCCGCCAACGTCCGGCAGAAGGGCAGACTGGAGCCAGGCCGGATGTTTTTGGTCAGCTTCGACGAAGGCCGGATCATCGGCGATGAGGAACTTAAACACGATCTGGCCAACCGCCAGCCCTACGGACAATGGCTGAAGGACAACAAGGTTTCCTTGGACGATCTGCCATCCCCCGCCGGTCCCAGCCGGATATCCCTTCCCGATGTTCTGCAGCAGCAGCAGGCTTTTGGCTTCACGCTGGAAGAGCTGCGCATGATGACCTCCGCCATGGCTATCTCCGGGGCGGAGGCGGTGGGGTCCATGGGCAACGACGCCCCGCTGGCGGTGCTGTCGGACCAGAATCAGTTGCTATTCAACTATTTCAAACAGCTATTCGCCCAAGTCACCAACCCGCCTCTGGATGCGATCCGTGAAGACTTGGTTACCTCCCTGGAAGCGTTCATCGGCCGGGAGCAGAACCTTTTCGAAGAGACACCGGAGCATTGTCACCAGCTGAAGCTCCATTCGCCAATCATCTCTAGCGAAGAGTTCGAAAAAATCCGTCACCTGGACGTAGGTAACCTGCGGTCGATCACGCTGTCCACATTGTTCGATGCTCAAAGCGGGCCTGGCTCGATGAAGACTGCTCTGGACAACCTGTGCGAACAAGCTTCCAAGGCCATCATCGACGGCTACGGCATCATCATTCTCTCCGACCGCGGTGTGGACTCCCGGTGGGCGCCCATCCCCAGTATGCTGGCAACCGCCGCGGTACATCACCATTTGATCCGGGAAGGGACCCGAACCAAAGCGGGTCTTGTCGTGGAGTCGGGAGACCCCCGGGAAGTGCATCACTTTGCCCTTCTGATCGGCTATGGGGCCGGCGCCGTCTATCCCTATCTGGCCTTGGAAACGGTTCGCCAGATGGCCGAAACCGGAGAACTGAACGGCACCAAACCAGACTACGCCGAGAAGAACTTCATCAAGGCTAATGAGAAGGGCGTTCTCAAGGTCATGTCCAAGATGGGCATCTCCACGGTTCAGAGCTATCGCGGCGCCCAGATATTTGAGGCGGTCGGGTTGAGCCAGGAGTTGATCGACGAATATTTCACCTGGACCCCTTCCAGGATCGGCGGCATCGGCTTGGATACTCTGGAAGCCGATGCGTTGGAGCGCCACGGTAGAGCCTTTGCCGGTGAACAAGTAGCCGCGGAACGTGACCTGCCACCCGGCGGCTACTACCAGTGGAGGAGGGATGGCGAATTTCACCAATGGAACCCGGACGCGATCGCCAAGCTCCAAGATGCCGCCCAGGCGAATAATCGGGAGTCCTATAAGGAGTTCGCTCGCTTGGTCAACGACCAATCGAAGAGGACCGCCACGCTGAGAGGACTCTTAGAGTTTAAGAAGGACCGGCCTTCAGTTCCGCTGGAAGAAGTTGAGCCGGCTTCCGAGATCGTGAAGCGGTTCGCCACCGGCGCCATTTCACTGGGCTCCATCAGTAAAGAGGCCCATGAAACCTTGGGTATAGCGATGAACCGGATGGGCGCCCGCAGCAACACCGGCGAAGGCGGCGAAGACTACCGCCGCTATACCACCGACGCCAACGGCGACACTAGCAGCAGCGCAATCAAACAAGTGGCTTCGGGCCGGTTTGGTGTCACCCCAAATTACCTGGTAAACGCCACTGACTTGCAGATCAAAATGGCCCAGGGATCCAAGCCCGGTGAGGGCGGTCAACTTTCCGGTAACAAGATTGACGATTACATCGGTTGGGTGCGGAAGACCACACCTGGCGTGGAGTTGATATCCCCGCCGCCTCACCACGATATCTACTCCATCGAAGACCTAGCTCAGTTGATCCATGACTTGAAGACCGTCAATTCCGACGCACGTATCCACGTAAAATTGGTTGCTGAAGTAGGAGTAGGCACCGTCGCTGCCGGTGTGGCCAAGGGTCACGCCGACGTGGTGTTGATCAGCGGTCACGATGGCGGAACCGGAAACTCGCCAGAGTCGTCCATCAAATACGCAGGCTTGCCCTGGGAACTGGGCATCGCCGAAACTCAACAGGTATTGGTGGCTAACGACCTCCGTGGCCGTATCTCTGTGCAGGCCGACGGTCAGCTAAAAACGGGCCGGGACGCGGCGATCGCCGCGCTGTTGGGCGCTGAAGAATTTGGCTACGCCACCGCCGCGCTGGTGGTAAACGGATGCATCATGCTGCGCAAGTGCCACTTGGGCACTTGCTCGGTGGGCATCGCCACCCAGGACCCGGAACTTCGCAAGATGTTTGCGGGCAAGCCGGAGTACGTGATTAACTACTTCACTTTCGTCGCTGAAGAGATGCGGGAGATCATGGCAGAACTGGGATTCCGTACCGTTAATGAGATGGTGGGCCGTGCAGATCTGTTGGATTCCCGGGAAGCTGTAGACCATTGGAAAGACAAGGGTCTAGACCTATCCCGGCTTCTGTATCGCGACCCCAAGTCCGACGAAGTCGCCGTATATTGCTGTGAGGACCAAGACCACGGTCTTGACACGGCATTGGACCACCAACTGATCGCATTGTCCCAGCGGGCGTTGGAACATCAGGAACCGGTTACCATCGACTTGCCGATTCGGAATTCGGACCGTACCGTGGGCGCCATGCTCAGCGGCAAAATTGCCAAACGATACGGTGAGGACGGATTGCCCGCCGGCAGCATCAAGATCAGATTTACCGGGTCGGCGGGCCAGAGTTTCGGAGCCTTTTTGGCCAAAGGAATAGACATCCATCTCGAAGGCGATACCAACGACTACTTGGGCAAAGGCATCAGCGGCGGCAGCATCGTGGTGTGTCCGCCCTCAGACGCCACTTTCGTTGCCGAAGACAATATCATCGTCGGCAACACGGCGATGTATGGCGCGACCGGGGGAGAAGTCTACGTCCGCGGCCGGGCCGGCGAGCGCTTCTGCGTGCGCAACAGTGGCGTACGTGCCGTGATTGAAGGCGTGGGTGACCATGGCTGTGAGTACATGACCGGTGGAGCGGTTGCCGTTCTGGGCAGCACCGGCCGTAACTTTGCTGCTGGCATGAGTGGCGGCGTCGCTTTCGTTTACGACGACGAAGGGGACTTCGAGATACGGTTTAATCCCGGATTGGCCGACCTGGAACCGGTGACTGATCCCGAGGACATCGCTATGCTCCGGTCGATGATAGAAGACCACTTGAACTACACCGGCAGCGCACCGGCCCAACGTATCTTGGACGACTGGGAGAACGCCCTGCCCCGGTTCAAGAAAATCATGCCCAGAGACTACCGGCGCATCTTAGATGAGCGTAAAGCACGCGGCGAAAGCAAAGAATTGGAAACCGCGCCTAATGGGTGACCCGTCAGGTTTCCTTCAATCCAAACGCAACCCTCCCCAACGGCGTCCGGTTGCAGAGCGAAAGAGCGACTATCGGGAACTCTATCAGCGCTGGCCGGAAAATGAAGCCAAGGCTCAGGGCAGCCGGTGCATGGACTGCGCGGTGCCTTTTTGTCACATGGGCTGCCCATTGGGCAATGTTATTCCGGATTTTAACCATCAGGTATTCCTGGGGAACTGGGAGTCGGCTCTTCGGGTTCTGCATTCTACCAATAACTTTCCGGAGTTCACCGGACGGATCTGCCCGGCCCCTTGCGAAGCAGCCTGTGTCCTTAACATCAACGACGATCCGGTGACGATTGAATACATCGAAAAAGAGATTGCCGACCGGGGATTCGATGAGGGTTGGATCAAGCCGGAGCCGCCCCTGATACGGACCGGAAAAAAAGTAGCTGTCGTGGGTTCCGGACCGGCGGGTCTGGCGGTGGCCCAGCAGCTTAACCGGGCGGGCCATTGGGTCACCGTAATGGAGCGGGACGAATATATCGGCGGCCTGCTTACTCTGGGGATTCCCGATTTCAAACTGGATAAAGAGGTGGTGGCCAGGCGCGTCGATGTGATGGCTGACGAAGGAGTCGTTTTCGAGACTGGTGTCAACGTGGGACGCGACTTCCCCGTCAAAAGGCTGCTGGCTGAGTACGACGCCGTCTGTCTCACCTGTGGTTCCACCGAAGGTAGAGACCTACCTGTGCCGGGCCGCGAACTGAATGGCATTCACCTGGCGATGGAGTACCTTACTCAACAGAATCGGCTTCTTGCCGGCCAATCTGTGGACCCTTCCCAACGCATAACCGCCCAGGGCAAACGGGTGGTGATTCTGGGCGGTGGGGACACCGGCGCCGACTGCCTGGGCACCGCCTTGCGGCAGGGAGCCGAGGTAGTTTACCAATTAGAGTTAATGTCAGAGCCACCGGAGAAGCGCCGGTCCAGCAATCCTTGGCCCCAATGGCCGCAGATATTGCGCTCTTCGCCGGCCCATGAAGAAGGCGGTATCCGGGACTATGACGTTTTGACCAAGTCGTTCACCGGTAGAGACGGCCGGGTGGAACAACTCCATGCCGTGCGTATCGACTGGAGCCAGTCCGACAGCAACGGACGCCCCATGTTGCAAGAGATAGCGGGCAGCGAATTCGTCGTAGAAACGGACCTGGTGTTACTGGCCATGGGATTTCTGCATCCAGAACACAGTGGAATGATTGAGGAGCTTGGTGTTGAATTGGACCCCATGGGCAACATCAAAACGGACGAGAACAAGATGACCAGCCTCCCCGGCGTGTTTGCCGGCGGGGACGCCTCCAGAGGTCAATCCCTGGTGGTTTGGGCTATAGCCGAAGGGCGGGAAGCGGCTCGGGGACTAGACATGTACCTGATGGGCCGCACCAGCCTTCCCCATTCCCTGCCGGTTACCGCCTAAAATCTGTTTGAATACGCATTGAAGCGGTTCGACAGGCTCACTATGAACGGGAAAACTCCATCGCTCCGAGCTGGTTGACGGGCCGGATTCTTCTGTAGCAGTTATGGAAGTCTAAGTGTCTCAAAGGCCGTAGCGACTTGATCCGCATTGGCCGGTAGCTTCAGCCGCAGCAGTGATCTCTCCTGGACCATGGCGACGTTTTCAAGAGTTACCCCATCTAGTTGAAATCCCTGTTCGCCCATCAGTTCCATCGCCGTGGACGCTTGGGCTTCGTTTTCATATCCAACGATAGCGTTAATCGCTCCTGAGCCGGTTTCCGCGAGTTCCGAACTGATCACGGCTCTGGTGCATCCCTGCAATGTGCGGCTGTGGAATAGAACGGTCAGGTTGGCGCAGTTGCCCAACACCATCGCCATCATCCCTGGGGGCAATTCCCTCACCATCCGGCTGGTTTCCGGGTCGTCCAGCAATCCGGTGACCAATCCATCGAATGAATCAAGAGCGGTCCTGATCCGCTCGGGCCCAGTGGCTCCAACCGAGGGCGACCCCGTCGCGATCAATAGCGATGATCCATCCACCGAGGCCAAGGCAAGAGAGATGTCAAACACGTCGACGCTTTGGATGTCATAGTCTCTATGTTTCTCCGGCTCTTGGCCCAGTTCGACTAGACCAAGGCCACCGGCCGCCGCCAGCAATCCGTCCACGTCCAAAGAACCTTGGATCACCATAATCATCCCATCGCGGTGCCGGCTAAAAGCAACTACCGCGGAATCCACCGATGCCGATGCGCCGGGTTGTAGGGTATCCAGCAGTCCCAATACCTCTAGGTCCAACGATTCTTGGATTCCGGCGTTCGCCAGAGCGGCTTGCACGTCCAGGAATATCGCGGGACTGTACCCGCTGGGAATCAGTGATAGCGATCGGGTCAGTCTGGCGGTCCACTCAGGCTGGATAGGCGGCAAGGGGTCGGCGCTGAAGCCCACCTTGGCCTTTGGCGTGCTGGCAGGCGCGGCGATTGACGTGGGGGCGGCCGAGGCCTGAGTGCAAGAGGCTAGCAGGCAAACCGATACAAATAGCTGAACAATGACGCCCGGGCTTAGATTCACGCGAGCATATCCGAATATTCCAAGATGCGATGCAAATAGCTCAACACGAATCGGGACAAGATGTTCGCCCTGATCTTGTGGGGCGATATTGGATACGTACTAGGTTGCCACTGCGGCTGTTTGCCTAGCCGCAGAGCGAGACAAGTACTCGCCGATGTCCAGAACTTGGATGGTGTTGGTTGTCCCCGAGACACCGGGTAGGAATCCGTGGACAATGGTTACCACGTCGTCATGCTGAACCATCCCCGAGTCCAACGCCGCATTGATCAGCGTTCCAACCAGCGTTGCCACATCCCGCTCCGGCGAGACGACGCCGATAGGGTAGAGCCCCCAACCCAGGCACATCTTTTGCAATACGGCTTCATCATGGGAGAAAACCAAGACGCCGTTTTCCGGGCGGACCCGGGATACCTCAAAGGCCGCCCGGCCGGTGCTGGTGATGACGATAGGCTTGGAGTTCAGGGACTTGACCAGTTGACCCGCTGCCAAGGCGATGGCCTGGGTTCGGTTCCGTGGACTATGCTCTTGGTGGTACGGATATATAGATTCGGCCGATCTGATCGTGGATTCGGCCACTTTCACTGTTTCGACTGGAAACTGACCTATCGCTGTTTCGTCCGACAATAAAATAGCGTCGCATCCGTCCAGAACGGCGTTGGTGATGTCCGAAACCTCGGCCCGGGTTGGCGTCGGCGACTCGACCATGGAACGCAGCATCTGGGTAGCGATGGCCGATACTTTGGCCGCCTCGTTCGCCTTTTTGACCATCGATTTTTGTACTAATGGCACTTGCTCTATGGGAATCTCCACCCCCATGTCGCCCCGGGCCACCATTACCCCGTCAACCACTTCAAGGATGGAATCAATATTATCGATTCCATCACCCCGTTCCATCTTGGCCATGACCAAGGCGTTACTACCGATGGCTTTCAGATATTCCTTGGCGTAGGCGATGTCGGCGGAGCTTCGAACGAAGGATACCGCCACCCAGTCCACTTGCTGCTCCATGCCGTATACGAGAGCGATCTTGTCCGCTTCGGTCAGCACCGGTTGGTCGATAGTCACTCCGGGGAGGTTGACTCCCTTGAATGAAGATAATAAGCCCGCCGAGTTGAGCACCTTCAGTTTTACTTCGTGGTCCCCGGCCTCCAGAACGTCTAAGGACACCGTACCATCGGAAATAAATACCTTATGGCCTGGCCGTAGATTGCGGAGCACTTCGGGCTGGGGGAAGGGTAATACATCCGGCCGGTCCGACGCTGCATCCGTGACCATGGAAACGACTTCGCCAGGAATGAGGCGAACCGAGCCGTCCATCTGGCCCAAACGAAGTTTGATGCCACCCAAGTCTTGTAGGATTGCCACCGGACGTTGGCGCTGCTTCGCCAATTCGCGCAACGTGCGAATCACTTCCCCGTGCTCTTCCAGGGTGCCGTGGGAGAAATTTAATCGGGCGCAGTCCATGCCCGCTTCCAGTAACTGATCCAGAATCTCCGGATCGCGCGAGGCGGGACCGATGGTCACGATGATCTTTGTTTTCCGCATAGTGGGTCACCTCGTCCGGCTCTTCTGTATCTTGCTCCGGCCCATCAAGACCTGATGGAGTTGATGTTGCGCCGATGCCAGAGCAAATGTCGATTTTTTAACTTTCTATACATAATAATCTATGATACCAGATGTTAATGTCCAACCGGTTGTGCCAATCGACAGTAATTTGGGCCGTTTTTCATGGGTTCGGGCCAATAATACCAAACACCGCCGAGTTATCTTCGGCGGTGTTCGCTTAGATATGGACATGGATCCGCCGGCTCAACCAGAGTCAGACAATTCAGATCCAGAGGCGGGCTAGTCTGCCTGGTTGACCTTTTCCGGCTCGTTGCGGGCATCCCAAGTGTCGGTTGCCCGCTGGATCGCTATCCGGCGATTGGTCTGTAAAGTCTCCTTGATCGTGCTGGCCCAACGAGCGGAGTTCTGAATCCCAACCAGGCTGCCTTGGAAGTGGGGCATGACGTAGCGCGCCAGAAGTTCATAGCTGCGGTTCACTTTCTCTCGTGAAGCCCAGTCTTCCACTCGAATCATGAAGCTACCAAAGCCGCCGCTCATCTCCTGCAGCCGCTCGATGCCGGCGATACAGTCGTCTGGAGTGCCAACGATCCACTGGTTATTTTTCACCATGTGGTCGACGATCTGATCGCGCGGTACGTCGGGGGCCGGATTTCCCAGAGTTTCGGCAAAGTACTCGGTTACAACGCGGGCGCCGCCCTCTCGGATATCCTCGAAGGCTTCCTTCCGGGTTTCCGCCAAGTGAACGCCGGAGACGATTCCCCAGTCCTCGCGGTGTACGGTTTTACCGTGTTCCGCCGCCGACTCTTCAGCGATGCACCAGAGGTCTTGCAAAGTTGTCTTACGGACGGTGCCCCTGGGTACGGCCATGGACAGGACGGCCGCGCCGTGCTTTCCGGCTAGAGTTACCCCCGATGGCGATTCAACGGAAGCCACCGCCACCGGAATGTGGGGCTGTTGGTATGGACGTAGTTGAAGGGTGGCTTCGTTGAGTTCGAACCAATCGCTCTTGTAGGTGATAGGCTCGGTCTCGGTCATCAGCCGAATAATGATACCTAGGGATTCGTCCATCATCTCCCGTTGCCGGGCGGGGTCGAGACCGAACATGTAGGCGTCGGTGTTCAAGGCTCCCGGCCCTACGCCTAGGATCACTCGTCCCTTGGTGAGGTGGTCAAGTAGCACCATGCGGTTGGCCACCATATAAGGGTGATGGTAGGGCAGGCTAATGACGCCGGTTCCCAACCGGATGTGCCGGGTGCGCTCGGCGGCGGTGGCGATGAATACCTCAGGCGACGCTATCGTCTCCCAACCGGCGCTATGGTGCTCACCGATGTAAGCTTCATCATAGCCCAAGGTGTCCAGCCATTGAAGTAATTCCAGGTCCCGGTCCAGGGCCAGTGTCGGGTTTTCGTTTACACGGTGGAAGGGCGCCATGAAAACTCCGAACTTCATTCTGCCGTTGACGGTCATTGGGTCCTCCTATCCTACTTCCTGTCCGAGGCCGGTTTAGCCACTTGCTGTAAATGCCGGAATCTCAGCGAATTGTTTCGACGACGGCCCTGTAGTCAAACCGGACGGAGCCTGGGGAGCGCAAGGTCGCTAGTTTGGAATCATTCTAACACGGGTATTGGGCAGCATCTACAAGGGATGGCTGAGGAACGGAGGCCGGAACCGCGGTGGCCCCGGAATCGCTCAGGAACTAGCCGCCTACGACTTGGCTTCTGCGCTCCATGAGCAGCACGTCTCGCCAGACACCGTCCATGGAACCCTTTCGTTCCTGGAAGCCGATCTCCCGAAATCCAACGCCTTTGAGCAGTGCGTTACTGGCGGGATTTTCTTTGAATAAGCCGGCTTGCAAGGACCAGATCCCGGCCTTTTCCGATGCATCGATGAGGGAGCGAAGCAACGCCTTGCCCACGCCCATACCCCGGGCATCGGCTGCCACGTACACGCTGACTTCGGCGACCCCCGAATATACCGGTCTTCGGGATACCGGGCTTAGAACCGCCCAGCCGAGAACGTTTTTGTTAGACCTGGCAACCAACCGGCAGTCCGGCCGGTGGTTGTTGTTCCAAGTGTCCCAGCTGGGCGCCTCGGTCTCGAATGTCGCATTCCTGGTCGCGATGCCCTCCAGGTAAATGGCGCGTACCGCATCCCAATCGGCGTCATACATTTTGTCTATCGTATATCCCATGACGAAACTATTCTAAATGCCGAATCCTTGAATAGTAAATGGTTCCGTCCTAGGCGTGGATGATCTAGGAACCTGACGAGTGGTCCCTACATCAATTGAGGCGATGTGATCGATTTTTTCAACGGTGTTCCCAATGGCGCGTTAGGGTAGCAGGCCAGGCATAAAAATGGTATCTTGATACGTAACCCGGCCAGGGCGGACACTTTCCGTAGGTACCGGCCCATTTTGAGGCTAAAAAGAGGAGCGACATGCCGAAGATCAAGCATATAGCCATCGCAACCCAGGACCCGGACAGAACCGCTAAGTTCTACATCGATGTATTCGGCATGCGGGAGATTGCCAAGCTGGATAGCCCCAACGCCAAGGGGTACTACCTCAGCGATGGCAACATCAACCTGGCTATCTTGGATTTCCAGAACGACCAGGTGGCTGGAGCGGAGTACGGTCAGAATTACAGCGGCATCCACCACATAGGCTTCGAAGTTGAGAACCTGGAAGAGGTAGAGAAGAAGCTGGCGGAGGCCGGCTCAGCGCCCAGGGACGACATCAATCAAGCTCTGGGAATCGCCATGCCGGGTGCTGTCCACGCAAACGTGGAAACCAAGTACACCGGTCCCAACGGTGAAATAGTCGATGTCTCCGCCACCGGATGGGTCGGCACTCGCGGATTCGATTAATCGAGATTTAAGCTATCAGCCTTTAGTCTTGTCCTGATGACTGAATGCTGACGGCTGATAGCTCGTTTACGCGGGACGAAAGGCGGGAGTTGGATTGTCTGGGTCCACTTCCGCCAGGTCCAAAACCAACTCCATGCCGGTTTTGATGTCCTGGGGATTTCTGGCGTCTACGCCAATGATTCTGGCGCTTAGCCTCGGTCCTTCTTCCAACGTTACGATTCCAGTGCAGTAGGGGTTATCCCGTCCGTAACCCTTTTTGCTCATGCTCACCGGTACGATGGAGATGCAGGTAAAGGTGCTAAGCCGGGCCATGCCGCTGAACTCGTGCCACTCCATATCCCGGCCGTGACAGGCGTGACACATAGGCCGGGGCTCCGGTGACAGGGTCCCGCAGGCGCGGCACCGCACCCCCACCAACTTTTTCTCTTGGGTTAAGTAGGCGTTGAACGCCGCCGCCGTAAACGCCCGGTTGTCCTCGGCCATCCCATCTCCTGAGTTGCCTTAGAGACACAGAGCACACGGAGATTTCCTTATTTTCTTTGTGTCTCTATGGCTATCTTCGTCTTCGTTAGCCAGCCCGCCTTAGGATATTGACCACGCAGGTGCCACCGGTGCCGCCGACGTTGTGGGTTAGGCCCAATTCAAGATTAGGATTGTTTACCTGGCGTTCCCCGGCTTCGCCCCGTAGTTGGTGGAATATCTCGGCTACCTGACCGACGCCGGAAGCCCCCACCGGATGCCCCTTGGCCTTGAGCCCTCCGGAAGTATTGATGGGCTTGTCGCCGTGCAAAGCGGTCCTGCCCTCGTCCACAGCCCGGCCGCCTTCGCCTGGTGCGAAGAAACCCAGGTCCTCGGTCGCGATGATCTCCGCGATGGTGAAGCAGTCGTGGACCTCGGCCACCTGGATGTCATCGGCAGTCACACCCGCCATCTCGTAAGCTTGGGAGGCTGCGGCTTTGGCAGCGGACAGAGAGGTTAACTCGTCGGCGTCGTGCAGCGGCCGGCCACTGGCCTGACCCGTTCCGGCGATGTCTATCGGCTTATCGGTAAAGTTGTGGGCCAGTTCGGAGGCCACCAACAAAACGCAAGCGGCGCCGTCGGTGATGGGCGCGCAATCGTAGAGCCGTAGCGGCCAGGCGATCCATGGGTTGGCTCCCGGATCGTTCAGGAAGTCCATCTCGGTTACGTATTCGGGCACCGGTTGACCCCGCTCCTGAGCCCTGGTCATGCGGCGCTCCATCAGGCTCTGGATCGTAACGTTGAATTGGGCCTTGGGATTTAGCGCCCCGTTCTCGTGATTCTTGATGGCCACTTTGAGCAGGTGGTCCAGGTTGGTGTCGTACCGGTCCATGTGGGCGGTGGCGATTGCGCCGAATATTCCGGGAAAAGTCAGCCCGGCGGGAACCTCATAAAGACCGTCGGCGGCGGTGGCCAGCACGTCGGTTACTCCCTCAGTAGGCAGGCTGGTCATTTTCTCCATGCCGCCTACGAGAACGATGTCGTAAAGCCCCGACGCTATCGCCATTACTCCTTCGCGCAGAGCGCTGCCGCTGCTGGCGCAGGCGTTCTCGATGCGGGTTACGGGTATAGGGGTCATTCCCAGCCAATCGGCGATGATGGGCGCGGTGTGGCCCTGATGCTCAAAGAGATCGGAGGAGTAATTGCCCACATATGCGCACTCGATGTCCTGAACGTCGATGCCCTGGTCTAGGTTGTCCAGCATGTCCAGGAAGGCCTCAACGAACAAGTCCCGGCTGTCTTTGTCCGCAAAGGCCCCAAACCGGGACATCCCGGCCCCAACAATGGATACCGGCCTTCCTAGTTGACGCTTGCGGCTGGTGGTTGACATAAGACGATGCCTCCCAGGTGTTGTTGGTTTTTAGAGGCGGAAGTCCGGATGATTTAATTGCCCTTCTACGCCAACATTAGGCGTCGGCCCTTGGGTACGGGCACAGGTTCTCCGAACTCGTTGGCCGTATCGATCCAAAGCTGAATCGCTTCTTGGGCGTTCTTTAGGGCTGATTCTTGGCTTTCGCCATGGGCCATACACCCTGGCAACTCAGGCAGTTCAGCGATGAATACCTGATCTTCGTCGCTCCAGTATATGATGACCTCGTACTTGTACATCAGCAGTTGCCTCGTATCTGGTACTTCAGAATGACTGACCTGACTTGCCTCATCTGGTATGGTTTCGCCTGACCGTCGTCCCGTTGAAGATTGAGTCGCTCCTCGACCCCCAATTTGACAAATATGTGGTGACTACCACGAGTTCGCTCTTCGAAACCTAAGTGGAGCAGCAATTGACGTAGCTCATCAAACCGGATATTCCTGTCGGAATCTCAGCTCAGAATGCGCCTTATCAGTCTATCATACCTACTGCTGACCATCGGCTGATGCTACTTTAGGAAGGGTCATAAGATTGGAGACCATCACGTACGGACCTTCTTATCGGGCAACTTAAAGGTTTTGCGAGAATAAGGAAAGGCACGGGCTTAATTTCGTGGTCTGACTCCTTTTCGGTTAGGACGCAATCTCGAGTGGTTGCTGCCTCACACTCCCCGTATAACCCCCTCGCACATCTCCGCGCCCTGTACGATTTCTGAAATGACCGCGGTCTCGTTGGTGGTGTGGAAAGAGCGGACGCCGATGCCCACTGGAAGGGCCACGATTCCGTTCTCAAAGAAAACGTTTGCGTCGGACCCGCCACCGGTGGCCTCCAGGCTGGGCTCCAGGCCGATCTGGGCAAGGGCCCGCCCCAACATGGTCACCGTGGGGTGGGAGGCGTCTACTTGGTACGCCTGGTAGGTGTTGCGAATGTCCAAGTCGATCCGAGCGTCCGGGTGACGGATGGCCGCTTCCTTGAAGATTCGCCGGAATTCATCTGAGTAATGGTCCAGTTTGGCGTTGTCCCGGCTGCGTATCTCGCCGTCCATGAAAGTCTCTTCGGGAATGATATTTCTCTTCAGCCCACCGTCGATGCGGCCGACGTTGGCTGTGGTCTCGGCGTCGATACGTCCCAGAGGGAGTTGGGTCAATATCTCGGCGGCGATCAGGATGGCCGACAGGCCTTTCTCCGGCTCCACGCCTGAGTGGGCGGCAATGCCCCGGATGTTGGCCGTCACCACGTTCTGAGAGGGCGCCGCGACGGAGATCCTATTGACCGCGCCTTCCCCGTCAAAGACCACGCCGGTTTTTGCGGTGATCTGAGAAAACTCGAGATTGTGTACGCCCACCAGGCCCCCTTCTTCAGCGCGGGTAAAGGCCACTTCGATGGGCCGGTGGCTGGCGCCGGCGTCTATCACTGAGGTCAACGCCTCCAACACGATGGTGAGTCCCGCCTTGCAGTCGCCCCCCAGAATAGTAGTCCCGTCGGAACGGAGAACGTCCCCGTCCAGCACCGGGCGGATGCCCCGGCCTGGCTCTACGGTGTCGATATGGGCGGACAGAAGCAATGGCTCGCCATCTCCGGGTAGTTTGGCGATGATGTTCTTGAAGCTGTCGTGGTAAATCTCAAAGCCTAAGGCTGCCAACCGGGCACTTACTTCCCGGTCAATGTCATCTTCCTCGCCTGTGGGACTATCGATGCGTATCAGGTCGGTCAATGTTTTGATCAGCCGTTCTCGAACAGCCAAAGGGACCTCCAATGTCGAAAAGTTAGGGTAGAGCTGCCACAGCCTTGATCTCTACTAGCAACTCCTCCTGCACCAAACCGTCGATGATTAGAAGGGTGTTGGGTGGGTAGTCGCCGTCGGGAAATAGGCTGGGGAACAGTTGGGTGCGAGCGTCGAGGAATGGCTGTATGGAGCTTCTCCCCACCAGATAGGTCGTGAACGCAACTACGTTGGCGAAGGTTGCCCCGGCGCCGGCTAGGACGTGACCGAGGTTCTGAAACACCTGGCGGGTTTGGGCCTCTACGTCCGGTCCCGCCAGATTACCGTTGGCGTTCACACCCACCTGACCGGCGATGTAGACGAGGCTGCCGGGAGAAACCTTTACCGCATGGGAGTAGGCGCCCAAGGGTTTGGGGGCATTGGGCGGATTGAGGGTGGTCTTTTGCAGGTCTGGCATAGTTGATATCTCCGATTAAGTCTTATATAAAGACGCCCTTGGGAGGACGATACTAGCCAACCATTATAAGGCACCCAGACGATGCCCAGAGAGGCCTTGCTCGTCTAAAGAACTCGCAGGCATTGTGGACTGACCTTGCCTGGTTACCCAGGCTCGCAGGGGGTGGTATACTCGGCGGGATGGCGGCTGAACAGTCAATGCCCCAGGTAGGTGTGGGCGTGGTGTTTTTGCGGGGTGACCGGGTCTTTTTGGCCAAACGCCACGGCTCCCACGGCGAAGATTCCTGGGCTTCGGCTGGGGGGCATCTGGAGATGGGCGAAACCTTGGAAGGGTGCGCACGGCGCGAGGCGATGGAGGAGTTGGGGGTGACCGTGGGAGACCTGCGCTTCCTGTGCGTGACTAACATCATCGCCTACGGCAAGCACTACTTGGATATAGAATTTCTAGGCGATATTGGGGGGCAAGAACCGGTGCTGGCCGAGCCTGAGGCGTTCACCGAGTCTGGATGGTTCCCAATGGACGATCTGCCCCAGCCTCTGTTTGAAGCTGTGTGGTACGCGCTAGACAGCCTGGGCACCGGCCGTTATTACTACCCAGGAAATTGAGGAAACGATCTGGTTCTGATCTGTGCAGGGGACAGCAAAAATGCTGGGGTGAAAATATGGCGGCAACCAAGGGACGCGGCTTATTGATGGTGTTTACGGACGTACCCGAAGACGTGGAAGAGGAGTTCAACCGGTGGTACGACGAAGAGCACATACCCGAGAGGCTTTCCATACCAGGGGTATTGAGCGCCGCGCGTTACACGGCTCTGGAAGGTGGTCCCAAGCATCTGGCTTGCTATGAACTGAACGAGCCGGAGGCCTGGGAATCCGATGCATGGCAGCATTACCTGATCAACCCCACGGAATGGTCAAAGCGGATGTCTCCCAGTGTGGTGGGCGACACCTACATCCGCAACCTGTACCGGTTGATATATCCGGACCCGGTGTCTGAAGAGACCGCCCAAGCCGCTATGTCGCCTTTGCTATTGGTGGGCCGTATGTCAGTGCCCCCTGCCCTGGAGTCTCAGTTTAACCATGCCTACAACACCGAACGATTGCCCCTTTGTTCAAGTATTCCCGGCTACATCCGCGCGCGCCGGTTCGAGGCCGTGATGGGCGAGCCGAAATATATTACCGTACATGAAATGCAATCGGCAGAGGTGCCGGAGAGTTCCGAGTGGAAGGCGTGGGTTGCGACGGTTACACCCGACTGGTCCAACGTGGTTCGCCCTCAAATGATCCATGAAGCCGGGTCCCCGGGAATATACGCCCGCAACGATTGAAATAAGTTGAGAGAGACCAGGATTTTGCCGCTACTTTGACCCAAGTCTAACCTTAAATGGCCGTTTAATCGGCCTTTCTTAGGGCGGTTTTCCCCCGGTGGGTGACGGTGGACATAACGAGAGGGCTTTGGTACAAAAATACCGCTCACCTACCCGTGAATCTGTTATAATACATACTAGATGTTGTAGGTGGGTGGCGTGGGGTTTCTCTAAAGTGTCACTTCGTCGCCCTCCTTTCATTATTCACATCTTTTAGGGATTATGCACATGCAGCAACAGTCCAATTCCGACTACACTGCGAAAGATATCCAAGTGCTTGAAGGGCTGGAAGCCGTTAGGGTCCGCCCGGGAATGTACATCGGCAGCACCGACCAGCGCGGTCTCCATCATTTGGTCTATGAAGTCCTCGACAATGCGGTTGACGAGGCTATGGCCGGACACTGCGACCGGGTAGTGATTACTCTGGACGCCGAAGGATTGATCACGGTCACTGACAACGGGCGTGGGATCCCCATAGATATTCATCCCGCTACCGGAAAAACCGCTTTGGAAACCGTGATGACTACCCTGCACGCCGGGGGTAAGTTCGGTGGAGGGGCATATAAGGTCACCGGTGGCCTGCACGGTGTGGGCGGTTCGGTGGTCAATGGTCTGTCCGAGCATTTAAGGGCGGAAGTACGCCGGGACGGCTGGTCCTATTCGCAGGAGTATGCTGCGGGTCTGCCGCTGGGGGAAGTGGAGAAAGGGGATAAAACCCAGGAGCACGGCACTACGATCGCCTTCCGTCCGGATCCTAAGATCTTCCCGGAAATAGAATACGATTTCGAGACCTTGGTCAGCCACTTCAAAGAGATAGCTTTCCTAAATAAAGGCCTGGAGATTCAGTTTGTCAGTTCGTGGCATGCTCTGCAGCGTGACGGCGACATAGAGCGGTCCTACTTCTTCGACGGCGGTATCGCCAATCTGGTGCGGAATTTCAACCGCAACCGTCGCGTGATGCAGCAATTGCCCTTTTACTACGAGAAGACGATTGACGATACCATGGTCGAAGTGGCAGTTCAATATAACGACAGCTTTACCGAGACCGTGTTTTCATTCGCCAACTGTATCAATACCCAGGAAGGCGGGACCCATATGACCGGGTTTCGCTCAGCCCTGACCCGGGTTATCAACGACTACGCCCGCCGCCAGTCTTTCATCAAAGACGATGCGGCCAATCTGACTGGTGAAGACGTTAGGGAGGGACTGTCAGCGGTAATCAGCGTCAAGCTTACCGACCCCCAATTTGAAGGCCAGACCAAGACCAAGCTGGGCAACACCGAAGTACGCGGTATCGTGGATTCGGTGGTCAGTGAAGGCTTGGGACGCTACCTGGAAGAGCACCTGCCCGAAAGCAAAAGGATCATCGAGAAATGTCTCACGTCTCAGCGGGCGCGCGAGGCCGCCAAGCGGGCCCGGGAACTGGTTCAACGCAAGAATGCCATGGATGGTTCCTCACTTCCCGGTAAATTGGCCGACTGCGCTGAAAGAGACCCCGCCAAATCAGAGATATATATCGTAGAGGGGGAATCGGCTGGAGGTTCGGCCAAGATGGGCCGGGACCGCCATTACCAAGCTATTCTGCCGCTGAAAGGCAAGATTCTAAATGTGGAAAGGGTGCTGCAACAACCTGACCGTATCTTGAGCCACGAGGAGATACGGGCTTTGGTCGCCGCTGTGGGCGCCGGCGAAGGCGAAGAATTTGACATAGAAAAGATCCGGTACAACAAAATCATCATTATGACCGATGCCGATGTTGACGGCTCTCACATCAGGACCTTGATACTGACATTCTTCTATCGCCGGATGCAACCAATCATAGACGCCGGCTTCTTGTACATCGCGCAACCACCCCTGTACCGGATTCAAACGGGCAAAAAGGTGCAGTATTGTTTCGACGATGAGGAGAAAGACGCTGTCCTGGGGAAGCTCAACGGCGCCCGGAATATCCATCTACAACGATACAAAGGGCTTGGCGAGATGAATCCGGACCAGTTGTGGGAAACCACCATGAATCCGGAGACTCGCCAGATGCTGCAAGTGGACATTGAGGATACTGTCGAAGTAAACAATGTCTTCTCTACTCTCATGGGTGAAGTTGTGGAGCCGCGAAAGAATTTCATTGCGGCCCATGCTCGCAGCGTGCAAAACCTCGACGTGTAGACCTCTGTAGTTCTACGCAATTTCCCGTCCCCAAATATTGCCTGTATTTGGTGATTCCGATTCGTGCCACTGGACACGAAATTCTACCGTCTTAGAATCGGTTATTGATCTACCCCGCAGACTTATCTGTGCTTCGCCATCCCGTCGGCTAGCCGAAGCCATGGAGCAGGGTTAATTAAAGCTGTATCGGGAAACCGGCTTCCGCGGGAACCAAAGATTGGGGACTCCTTAGTAAAACGACGGGTATTATTCCGGTCCCGCGTGTCCTGTCGTTGGAAATTCATCCCAAGTGGTTTATAATGAGTCAGCCGTTTAAGATGCCTTTGGCTACTGGGGTAACCGTACCGCGGATCCAAAGGCCGGGGAAAAGCCAGGAGGAAGGATTTGACCGCCAAAAAGGCTGCTCGTCAGCAGGTAAAGCGCTCGCAACGAAACCGCGGGGTGCGTAGCGCCACCAGGAATGGAGTGGCCTCGGCCCTGCGGTCCATGGCTGGAAGTGAGGTGACCCAAGCTGAGACCTCAGTTGCCCACGCTATCAGCCTATTGGACCAGGCCGTTCGAAAAGGCGTAGTGCCAAAAAACACGGCATCCCGTGGCAAGTCCCGCCTGTCCGCACGTCTCAACAATCTAAAAACTGCCAGTTCTGCCTAAGGCGTCTGGGGTCCAGCGCCTTCCCCACCTTCAATGATGTTTCTTTAGGTCCCTTCTGCCTCGTACCAGCCTGTTCAACAGCCAAACTTTGCTAACCGTTTTGATTTCGACACCGGCTGTGTCCGAAGCAATCCTCCGCTCTACCACACCAAGAGTGACAGACGGTCGTTGACACCCACTATGACCTTTGCTAGCTTGAAAATAGCTTATTTGTTCTTGGAGGGATATGGTATCGAAAAAGCGGATGCCCGCGAGACGGCAACAGATTCTGGAGTTCATCCATGACTTTAACGTGGAGAATAGCATCCCGCCGACCGTGCGGGACATCCAGAAAGCCTGCGGAATAAGCTCCACGTCGGTTGTTGACTATAATCTGAGGATATTGGAAAGGGACGGCTACCTTAACCGGCGGCCGGATGTGGCCCGCGGCATAGAGCTGCTCGATAGCGATGGCCAGCCGGTTTCCAATGCACCCAGGGTACATATCGTGGGCGCCATTGCCGCCGGTCAACCGATCCCAGCTTTTTCCACCGAGGATTCTGCATCCAGTGCGGAGTTCGATACGATCGAAGTTTCTCCCGACCTTCCCAGGCGCCACGGCTCGTTGTATGCCCTGGCTGTTCAGGGAACGTCGATGATTGACGCCTTGATAGACGACGGCGACGTAGTAATCATTAAACCAGCCAACGACGCGGTCGATGGAGATATGGTTGTTGCATGGCTCAAATCAGAAGAAGAAGCCACACTGAAGAGATTTTATCAGGAAGGAGATCAAGTGCGTCTCCAACCAGCCAACAGTCAAATGAACCCTATCTACTGTGATGCCGGCAACGTGGAGATTCGCGGTAAAGTAGTGGCCGTCATCCGCAAGTTTGGTTAGCAGACTGTCTATTGGATCCCGATACGCAGTGCGCTGATGATTACGGTGCGAGTGTAGTTGGGCTGGGTGGCGGGACCGGCGGGCCTATTTGCGGTTGTTGGATATAGCCCCGTATGTGGCGACCATGAACGGCACGGTGTAAGTCAGCGGGATTTTCCACCACAGACTGCTATTCCATTCTCCAGCTAGCAATATATCTCCCTGGTTGAGCGCGGTCAGCAGCGTTCCAACCACAACACAGGCTGCGAGCGACTTTTTGAGCATGGGCCTATGGCGCAACGTGCAGCGCAAGCACTTGGTCAGTTCGGCTGGAAAGTCTTTACCGCTTGCTGCTGCGGGGTTCAACTTAATCTTGAATCCAAAGGACCATCTTGGGTTTAATATCCGGAGACAATTGTCGCAAGTGTCTCTGCTGAGAGGCGTCTCGGCGCTGGACTCTACGGCACGCTCCATATAAAGAGACCTGTCCAAATGAATTGCCGCTGTGGTTGGTTTCTTGATGGTAGGGTCAAGGGTGAGTCACCAAGGGGGCGGCAACTCGGGTCCCGGAAGATTTGAATCGCGGCGATCTTGATAAGAATTGTAGCCGGGGCTATTTGTGGTGTCAAACCGGGCTGCGGAAGTGGCGGTAGCTCGAAAACTCGATAGGTCCGGCATTGCGCCGGCCCTATCGCATGGGTCGAATAAAAGTTTGTTCAAGACAGGACATCCCAAAAGTGTTTGGACTGCCTACGCAGAACGAGGATCATGCTGGCTAAGGCCAGGGCGATGCCGGTTCGACCGGAGCGACCTCAACAGACCTGAAAGGAGCGAGCCATGTGTTCACCGTGTCGCTGGTTAAGAGGTAGCCCAACCACTGACTGCCTGCCGCGACCAGGTTCAACTCCATTGGATGTAGTGGTTCCAGCATCCGTAACAATTGTGGGCCATGATGATTGAGGTGATTAGTATCATCATTCCCATTAACA